>CASFDW010000001.1 GCA_949293595.1 uncultured Spirochaetales bacterium
GGAGATCAAGGAGCTCCAGCTCACTGAGAAGGAACTCAGGAACATCGAGTACGACTTCGAGTGCTCCATCGACGACATACTCGAGAACGTGAAGAATATCGAGTACGGGCAGAGGATACTCAAGAGCGCCAAGGACCGCCTGATCAAGGCGAACCTGAGGCTCGTTGTCTCGATAGCCAAGAAATACACGAACAGGGGACTCCAGTTCTTCGACCTTGTACAGGAAGGCAACATCGGTCTGATAAAGGCCGTGGAGAAGTTCGAGTATAAGAAAGGATACAAGTTCAGCACCTATGCAACGTGGTGGATCCGCCAGGCCATTACGAGGAGCATAAGCGACCAGGCAAGGACAATAAGGGTTCCCGTGCACATGATCGAGCAGATCAACAAGGTCGTAAGGGAATCCCGGGTGCTGATGCAGCTTTATGGAAGGGAACCGACGGACAAGGAGATAGCGGAACACCTCAATTGGCCGGAGAGCAAGGTCAAAAACGTCAAGAGCGTCGCAAGGGAGCCTATCAGCCTGGAAACTCCTGTCGGAGAAGAGGAGGACAGCGTCCTTTCCGATTTCATCGAGGACAAGGATGCGGAGAACCCCGCAAACCAGACTGCCTTCGTCCTGCTTCAGGACAAGATCAAGGAGCTTCTGTCCGAGCTGCCGGAAAGGGAGCAGGAGGTTCTCAGGATGAGGTTCGGTCTCGATGACGGATACGCCCTCACGCTTGAGGAGGTCGGACTCTATTTCGATGTCACCAGGGAAAGGATCAGACAGATCGAGGCAAAGGCCCTCAGACGTCTCAGATTCCCGACCAGAAGCAAGAAGCTTAAAGACTGGAATGAGTAGAAAAAAGTTGGCAAAGTGGTTATTATCAGATAGTCCAAGGAGAATTGTTGGTTTATGTCAAAGAATGAGAAGCTTGAGTGTTTGAAAAAATTGCAGGTCGTCCTTCAGAAGAAGTTCGTTCTGGAAGACCGTATAGAATCCATTCCTGCGGATCTGAAAGCCGAGGAGGCCAATCTTGAGGCTTCCGCGAAGAAATATCAGGAGCTCAACGACCTTTACGAGAGCCTTGTCAGCGAGCAGAAGAGTCTTGCCATACGCTATGACGATGCTTTCAACCAGAGGATCGAGTATGAGAAGCAGATGGAGTTCATAAACACCCAGAGGGAATTCGAAGCTCTGACAAAGCAGCTTGATGAGGCCCGCATAAGCGAACAGTCCCTTCTCAAGCAGAGGAACAGCAAGGCCGTGGAACTTGAGAAGGTGAAATCCGAACTCGAGAAGCAGGAGGCCGATGTTGCTGAAAAACAGGCAAAGGTCGACGAAGAGAAGGGCAAGGTCGATGCAGAGCTCGAGGGTATAAGAGGAGAGATCGCGGTTCTTGACGAAGAATGTCTCGCTCTCAAAGGCGATGTTATCGACGACGATCTGTACAACAAGTTCTCCAACATAGTGAAGAAGAAGGACGGTTACGGAATCGTCCCCGTCTACGGACAGGTCTGCACCGGGTGCGACCTCATACTTCCGATGCAGTTCGTGATCGATCTCGAGCTCAAGAACGAGGCAGGAGAGATCGAGTATTGTCCGTACTGCTCAAGGATAATCTACAAGGAGCACCTCGAGGAGGATGCAGAGAGAAGCTATATCTTCGAGCAGCTTGAACCGACAAAGAGCGAAGGAAAGTCCGTATCCACCGAGGATGGACAGTCCTCCGGCGGCGACAGCGACAACTACGACGAATCCATGGGCATGGGCGAGGATTTCGAGGAGTTCTGATTTTAGTTTTTCTTCCAGGTTTCCGAAGTA
The DNA here is from genome assembly GCA_949293595.1 of uncultured Spirochaetales bacterium. Taxonomy (GTDB): domain Bacteria; phylum Spirochaetota; class Spirochaetia; order Sphaerochaetales; family Sphaerochaetaceae; genus Ornithospirochaeta. Next base: position 1,808 of record CASFDW010000001.1, read on the forward strand.
ATCGCTGTAGTACAGAGGAAAGTCCGGGCACCGCAGGACATGACGCCGGCTAACGGCCGGGAGCAGCAATGCTACAGAAAGTGCAACAGAAAGCAAACCGCCTTCGGGCAAGGGTGAAATGGTGGGGTAAGAGCCCACCGCGCAACCGGTAACGGTTGTGGCATGGCAAACCTCGTCAGGTGCAAGGCCAAGCAGCAACAGGGCTGTCCGTCCGAAATTGCGGGTAGGCCGCTTGAGACTGCGGGCAACCGTAGTCCGAGATAGATGATTACATAAACAGAACCCGGCTTATCGGAAACCTGGTTCATATACGGGAGGATCATGATGAAAAGGATTTCTTGTGTTTTTTTCGTCTTGATCCTCCTTTCTTTCATTTCCTGTTCAAAGGATTCATACGACTATGCGTCCGCATTCAGGCAAGGTGAATACCAGGGGATACTTGATGCGGCAGAAAAGGAACTGTCAGATACGATCGAGGGAGAGGCCCTCTATTACAAGGCCGCAGCCCTCTACCAGCTCGGACGGTATGACGAGGCATTCAGATCCTCCTTCCTGTATTTCCTTCTGAACGACGAATCGTCAGCGAATTATTATGATTCCCTGAGGATAGTCCTTCACACTTCTCCGTATAACAACATCGCCCTTGATGCAGGAGGACTGCTTGAGGACAACAACATGCTTTTGAAGCAGAACGCCATCAAATACTATCAGGAGCTCGTATCGTCAGGTGACATGAATGCGGCGGAAGAATTCTTCCAGTCGATAGCCGGAAGCCTTTCGGTCAACGAGATTGCCATGATGAACATAATCTCCGAGGCACCCAGCGGAAAGATACTTTCCTCACTTGAAAGCCTTTACGGGTCACAGGGGCTTTCTGCGGCATTCATGGATGCGATGAAGCTTGCAATCCCGCTCTTCATAAACCGGGGGGATGGAATGATGCTGTACGATCTGGCGGGGCATGGGGATGGTGGAGATCCTGCCTACGCACTAAGCCTTGGTGACCTGATGTATTCCATCAACGAACCGGAACTTGCCCGCAGATTCTGGAGCGATGCGGGTGAGGCATTCCCTGTACAGACCGACCTGAGGATCAGGGAGCTTTAGAGCATCTGATGGATGCAATCCGCCGGCCTGGACCTTCTATACGAGCTCGGTGTTCTTGATTTCTTCCCAGAGCCCGTCCATCTCTCGGAAGTGTTCCCTGTCGAGTGGGATTCCTCTTTCAGAAGCCAGATCGAAAAGTTTCTGGAACCTTCGCTTTACCTTCTCGTTGCATCTGAACAATGCCGTGTTAGGACGCACCTTCAGAAAGCGTGCGAGATTCACGACGCTGAAAAGAAGATCCCCGATCTCTTCCTCGACATGATCCATATCGTTCTCCATCATGGCCTCCTCAACCTCGGAAAGCTCCTCCCTGACCTTGTCGATGACACCTCCTGCATCCTCCCAGTCGAAGCCGACCTTCCTCAGCTTCTTCTGTATCTCGTAGCTTGTCTCGAGCGGAGGCAGCACGGAAGGGATATGCTCGAAGAAATCCCTGCTGTCGGACACATGTCCCTCGACATTCTCCTTGACACTGTTCCAGATGCCCAGGGCCTCCTCCTTGTTCCTTCCGACCATGTCCCCGAAGACATGGGGATGCCTTCGGACGAGTTTCTCGCAGACCTCGTTCAATGCCTCGACTGGAGAGAAATCACCATGCTCCTCGTTTATGCGCAAATTCATGAAGACGTTGATCATCACATCTCCGATCTCCTCCCTCATGCTGGCCACGTCGGCTTTCACAGCCCCGTCCATGTACTCGTATGCCTCGTCGATAAGAGCCTCGGTGACAGTCTTGTTGTTCTGGCTCCTGTCCCAGGGACAGCCTTCCGGGCTCCGGAGCAGTCCGATGATTTCATATAGGTTCATTATGCCTTCACAAAGGCTACCGGCTTTTTTCAGTTCGTATTTTATCATGAAAAAGATTATATCCCCAATCATGCTTTTTTTCATCTGAAGAGACCAAAATGCATAAATATTCAGTTACTATAAATAGATACAAAATCGTGTGGCGATATGGGAAATTGAGGTAGAAAAACGGAGTAGGGGGACATATTGCATTATTTCTGATTGCAAAGCATACTTTGATCATGGAAAGGATTCTTTTTGTCTGCCATGGAAACATTTGCAGATCGGCCATGGCCGAATGCATCTTCAAGCATAGAATCTCAATGCTTGGCCTTGCCGATCAATATGAAACAGACAGTGCAGCAACAAGCTCCGAAGAGATTGGAAACCCTATTTATCCACCGGCACGACGCAAACTGGAGAAAATGGGCATTCCTGTGCAGGATCATCGTGCAAGACGGATAACATCGCATGATATGGAGTATTTCGACAGGATAATATATATGGACAAAAACAACCTGAGAAACCTTCGTATCATGTTCAAGGAGAATCTTGACAAGCTTTACCCGATGCTTGATGAGCGCGATGTGGCCGATCCCTGGTACACCGGAAACTTTGACCAGACATATGACGACCTGGATCTTGGCATCACCCGCCTCCTTTCGACCAGATATACGTCGAATTAAAGAAAAATTATATGCTAGTTGACAGAATATACATTATATACATGAAAAGAATTTTCACATTCTGCACTAAAATTTAAAGTGCTATATAAAATTTTTTACATATAAATATATAATGGAATAAATTTTAAAGAATATTTATTTATAAGATAAAATACAATTTAATTTATTATAATTTCTTTTATATTTTAAAATTTAATTTACATTAATTTATAATTCAATATAAATAATATCATGCATGAAATTTTAATACACTTTAATTTTTAAACACTACTTTCACTTTTTTGAAAAAATCCTGCAATGCATAAAATGCGAATTAGTAATGCATACAGAATATTCGATTCCTATTGCAGACAAGGATATGTATAAATTGGAATAAATTACATGATTTGCAGAAAAAAGAATGATTTTTTCAAATGATTTTGTATCTATTGATAGAAATATTATTACTTGATGTATCGATGCGTCAAAATTCCTCTGACAGAGGATTCTGTATAATTTTAATCGATATTTTAATCCACAGTCTAATTTGATGCTTGAATTGGCTATTTTGTTTTAAGATTCAAGCTGATTTATAATGTGATATAGCTCTGGTTGAAAATAAAGAATAATAAATCATTAATTGATTGTAGCAAAATCAGAGGATACGTACATCAGCTTGTTGTTGTATCCCGGAGCTGAAATGACAATCACAGGAAGGATATAAAGGTCGATATTGCTTGTGTCCTGACCGGTTGCAAGTGTATAGTCCCTTACGGTGTTCGTGTCATTGAAATTGAAAACAGAATTGTCGCACCTGAGAGTCACAGCCTGTTTAAAGACATTCTCATCATCCGAATCCTTGTAAATGCTTATGATAAGATTCTTATCTTCATTAATACTGTAGCTTATTGAATATGAACCCTCTTCCAGGGTGAACATGTAGCTGCTAGCCCAGTTCTGATTGTTGCAGTCGATGTTATCTGCAGAATTAGTGTCGACCCTGAGCTGATAGAGCTTATATTCTTTTGATACTCCGTCTGAAGTCCTGGTGATTGTTGAAACAGGCGACTTACCTTTGTCTGCTATGTTCGTCGAGTTGTAGCTGTTTACGATGTAGGATGATTTGAAGTTAGAAATCAGCGACGATTGAACCGAACTAAGATCATCTCCGGTCAGATCTGTTGCGAAATACAGAAACATCAGGTTTCCGGTGAATACTCCGTCGTCCTTGCTGAACGAAAGGCTTCCACTCTTAAGCGTGAGCACATCGTTTGCATCTGAGAATGTGAAGATTGTTGGAATTCCGCATGAAATGATAAATAAAAAAAGGGAAAGAACGAGAACAGGTAAAACAATCCTTTTCTTCATTCCTTCCCTCCTTGACACGTATCTGAAACGCTCAGATCAGAATGTGAGAAGTTTGGCCTGGGCGATTGCAGTATAGTAAGAGCTTGCAAACTGTCCTACAAGCTGCTCGTAGATCGACTTTGCGATATCGATGTTTCCAGCCTCTTCCTCGAGACGTGCCTGATTGAAGAGGGCCTTCGGCGCCTCTGCGGCGCTTATACCGTAATCATCCCAGATCTTTGTGTAGAGTCTGAGTGCTTCTGTTGGATCTCCGTTGTTTTCCGCAGCGGCTGCGGCATTGGCATAGTTGAGCGATCCGAGATAGTTGTCGCTGTTTTCCTCCGCGACAGCCATGAAAAGATCATATGCCTTCTGCCAATCCTCCTCGAGGTATGCAACCTGGGCAAGAAGCATTGTCGCCTTGCTTCCCTGGTAGGAAGAAATCTTGTTATCTGCAAGATAGGAATCGACGTCCGCTTCGAAGGCTGTCAATGCATCGGTGTACTCGTCCGTGGTGTTGTCCATGGACAGGAGTCCGGAATAGCTCTCCTCGAGTCCGTAAAGCTTTGCATAGCTGTCCTGCAACCTGTTGTTGGCAACAACGTAATAGATGCAGAATCCGATCAAAAGGACAACAACCACAGCAAGAAGAATTATGAGCTTCTTCGCATTCTTCTGCAGGAACTTGTTCGCCCTCTCGGCGATTATCTGTGTCTTGGTTAGTTCTTTCTCGTTGTTCTTCATTTGAAAACCTTTATTTAAGGGGAAGGTTCACCCTTCCCCCCAATATGTTTTGAATTATAGCCTGCAATCAGTTTTCAGTCTTGCCCTTGAGCATGTCGGCAAACGGATTGTATGTATCTTCCTCTTCCTTGTCGTCAGCCATGTATTTGGCCATCTCCGACTCCTGGCTCTTGCGGATCATCTCCTTGATGGAGAGATTGAGCTTCTGTGTCTGAGGATTGATGTCAACAACCATCGCCGTGACAGGTTCACCAATCTTGCTCTTGTAGCTCTCGAGGACCTCGTCCTTGTATTCCTCGTCCGGCCCGACAAGGTTGAACTTGGAAATAAGACCTTCGATGTCGCCGATCACCTTCACGAACACACCGAAGTCGGTGACGCTTGTGATCGTGCCAGTGATGAGGGATCCCTTCGGATAATCCTTCTTGAGAGTCTGCCAGGGATTACCACCAAGCGCCTTCACAGAAAGTCTGATCCTCCTGTGCTCCGGTTCAACCTTGGAGATGGAAACCTCGAGAACATCGCCGACCTTGCAGAACTGGTCCATGTTCTTGATCTTCTTGGTCCAGGACACATCGTCGATGTGCAAGAATCCGTCGATCCCATCCTCAAGCTCGATGAACGCACCACTGTTGGTAACCTTCACAACCGGAGCCTTGAGAACCTTGCCTACAGGATACCTTTCGGTGATGGTGTCCCAGGGATTCTCCTGAAGCTGCTTGAGACCGAGTGATACCCTCTTCTTGTCGAGGTCGTATCCGAGGATCTTTGCAGAAACGACATCTCCGATGTTGAGGATGTCCTTGGGGTTGTTGATCTTCTTTGTCCATGAAAGCTCGCTGACGTGTGCAAGTCCCTCGATACCGGGCTCGATCTCGATGAACACACCGAAGCTGGTGATCTTCGTGACGGGCTTCGTGATGACGTCTCCGACCTGGTAGCGCTGCTCGAACGATGTCCAAGGATCCGCTTCCATGTGCTTGAGAGAAAGATTGATCTTCTGTGTCTCAGGATCGATGTTGATGAGGCGGAGCTGTACAATCTGGCCCTTCTTAACGAAATCCTTGGGTCTGGTGACATGTCCCCAGCTCATGTCGTTGATATGGAGAAGACCATCGAACCCTCCGAGGTCGATGAAAGCTCCGAAGCTTGTGAAGCTCTTGACCTCGCCTTCGACGACATCTCCGATCTGAACGGTCTTGAAGAACTGGTCCTTGTTCTCCTGGATCTTCTTCTCGAGGTATTCCCTTCTGGAGACGACGCTCTTGAGCTTCTGTCCTGCATGGAACTTGTCGATGATGAAATAATCGGTCTTGCCGATGAGGCTCTCAGGATCCTCCACACGGTTGACATCTGCCTTTGAAAGCGGGCAGAAACCTTTATAATCTGCACCAAGGTCGACTTCATAGCCGCCTTTGATGACTTTGACAAATTTTCCGAGAATCGGTGTCTTCTCCTCCGCAGCCTTCTTGAGAACCTCCGTCCTCTCCTTGGCCTCGGCCTTCTTCTTGGAGACGATTACCTGTCCACCGCTTCCTTCTTTCTTGATGATTGTAACGTTGACCTTGTCGCCGATCTGAGGAAGTTCGATGAATTCGTTAACAGGAATCCTTCCTTCGCTCTTGTAGCCTACATCAACCAATACAAATTCGTTATTTAACTGCACAACAGTTCCGGTTACGATCTGACCGTCTTCAATTCCAGCAAATGACTTCAGGTACTCTGTCATCTGAGTTTCATTTTCCACTTTCATGCTCCTAGTACTAGATTAAAACTATAATTCAATAGCCTTTATCACTCTCTCACAAACTTGGTTAATGGTCAAGTGAGTTGTATCTATATATATGGCCGAATCGGCTATTTTAAGCGCTCCGAAGGCCTTGTTCCTGTCGTTTTCATCCCTTTTGACTATAGCCTCGAGAACTTCCTTGTAGGAAGGTCCGTCCGGGTGCTCCGCGGTGCGTCTCTCCGCCCTCACCTCCGCCGATGCGTCGAAGTAGAACTTGTAGTCCGCATCAGGGAAAATGACGGTGGTCGTATCCCTTCCCTCTGTGACTATGTCCATCCCCTCCGCAAGCTTCCTGACCTGAAGGTTGACGTACTCCCGGAGACGTGGATCGACCGATACCTGGGAGCAGAACCTGTCCACCCTCGGCGTGTGCAGAAGTTTCTCAACATCCTTTCCGTCAAGGCAGATATCGCCATCACAAACGGTCACACAAACGCTTTTTGCGGTCTTCAGGACGCCATCCTTGTCCAAAGGATCCCCGCCAGCCTCCAGCTGCGCAAGGGTATACACCCTGTAGAATGAACCTGTGTTGAGAAAATAATATCCCAGCTTGTCCGCAATCATGCGGGCAATCGTGCTTTTGCCGCTCCCGGCGGGTCCGTCAATCGCGATTACCATCCGTACGTCTCTCCTTTTTCGGACGCGTCTGCTTCCTGAGGCTCTGCCTGCCCGATAGAAGCCCGTCTATCTCATCCTTCTTAAGATTGCGCCATTGGCCGACCTCGAGATCGCCAAGCTCGACACACCCCACCCTTATCCTCGTAAGGCTTTTGACATCGTATCCGAGAAAGGAGAATATCTTCCTTATCTCACGGTTCTTGCCCTCGGTAAGAGTGATCCTCAAAAAGAGCTTGGTTCTGGGAACGAAATCATATCTCTTTATCCTGTAAGGTTTCGGCATGTCTATATACAGGCCGTCAAGCGCTTTGTTGAGATCATCCACAGAAACCGGACGGTCGATCTTCACCAGATACTCCTTCTCTATCTCATATCTTGGGTGCATCATCGCATTAGCGAACTTCCCGTCGTTTGTGAAAAGGATGAGTCCGCTAGACTCCTTGTCCAGACGTCCGACGTTGAAAAGAAGGTTGCTGTCCCTCATCGAAATCAGATCACGGGCATACATGGTCTCGTTCGGATCGTAGTTAGTGCATACATAGCCCCTGGGCTTGTTCAAGGCGATATAGTAAAACTTGTCCGCCAGCTCGACGGTCTCCCCGTCGACCTGCACGATGTCGTCCATGCCGACCTTGACCCCCATCTGCCTGACGACAACGTTGTTCACCATCACGCGTCCGGAGGCTATCAGCTCCTCCGAACCCCTTCTCGAGGCGACCCCGCATTTTGAAAGATACGCCTGCAGGCGCATCGGGAAATCATTCATCTTCATCCTCTCCGTTGTCATTGTCATCTTCTTCGTTTTCGTCCTTCTTGAACCTGAGCTGGTCGATCTCGCCGAGCTTGGGGAGATCGGCGATGCTCTTCAAGTTGAATTCTATCAGAAACTTACGGCTGGTTCCATACAGGCACGGATGTCCGGGTATATCCTTTCTGCCGATAACCTTGATATATTCCCTTTCCCTGAGTATGCGGACGATAGTGTCGCTGCTGACACCCCTGATCTTGTCGATCTCCTTCCTTGTTATGGGCTGGGAATACGCTATGATGGACAATGTCTCGAGACTGGCCCTGCTGAGCCTTCTGTCGACCTTCCTGCCATAGCTTTTCCTGAGCCTGTCGTACAGGTCCGTGGCCGGTATGAATGTATAGTTGCCTTCTTCCTCGAGAAGGACGAGCCCACGGTTCTCATCCTGGCATATCTCCTTGATCTCCTTGAGGGCCGCCTTGACCTCGGGCATGCCCAGCCCCGTGAGATCGCATAGCCGTTCGTCCGTGACCGCTGCATTCTCCACATACAGCACAACCTCGACCAGCCGGGCGTTCTCGCTCATCATCTTGGACCTACTCATCCTCGTCATCCTCCAGGTCGACCTCCTCCTCGTCGCCTATGAAGACATCATCGTCTTCCCCGTCATCCGCATCGAGGCTGTCGTCGACGAAGCCGGAGTCGTCCGGACGTATGTCCTCCTCGTCCGATCCCTTTTCAAGGATTTCGTCGTACTGCCTGTCGTAAAGCTCCGCAAGGTTCTCATCCCAATCCTGCGGACGCCGGAATATGTATATCTCCCCATCCGGCACATCCTGCCTGATAAGGATCATCTTATGCTTGGTCGCCTCCAGGATCGCCATGAATGAACAGATTATGTGCAACGGATTGTTGAAATCGATTATTATGTCGCTTATCGTTATCCTCTCGTTCGACTCGAGCAGTTCGTTTATCAAGGTGATCTTCTCATTTACGGAGACCTCCTCGTAGATGTTGAACACCTTGCTCGGGCTCACTTTCTCAAGCAGGAGCCGGAATGTGGCGAACAGATCGTTTATCGTGACATCCTTGAAAAGCTCCTGGTCGTCGAACGGTACCATGAACGGATTGTCCTTCCTGGGAATATAGAACCTGTCTGTGGTGTTTCCGCTCAGAAGGTCCGTGTATTTCTTGAATTTCTGATATTCAATGAGCCTTTCGACGAGTTCCTGACGCGGATCCTCGTATTCCTCGTCGAACTCGACCTCAACAGGAAGGAGCATCCTGCTCTTGATCAGAAGAAGGTCCGCGGCGAGAAGATAGAAATCACTGACCTCCTCGATCTCGGCCTTGTTTGCATTTATGTATGCCAGGAACTGCTCGGTGATCTCGGCGATGGGGATGTCGTATATGTCGACCTTGTTTTCCTGAATGAGATACAAAAGCAGATCGAGGGGGCCTTCGAACTTCTCCCCCTTGAACTGCCATTTCTCCTTCTTCGCTGTCTCTCCGTTGTTCTGGCTCTGCATGACTAACGATTATAACAGTTTCGGTTTTTATTTGCTATTCGGTTTTTTTGGGAAACATGATTTCCCTGAGCCTTGCATCCAATTCGGCAAGGAAATCCTTGTTCGAATCGAGATATTCCAATGTCTTGTCACGCCCCTGGCCTATCTTCTCGCCGTTGTAGCTGTACCACGCACCGGACTTCTCGATGAGGTTGTACTTCAGCGCGGCGTCGAGGATCGAGCCCGTGTAGCTGATTCCCGTTCCGAACATGAGGTCGAGCTCGCATTTCCTGAACGGAGGAGCGACCTTGTTCTTCACTATCTTGACCTTCACCCTGTTTCCCGAGATGTCGTCGCTGCTCTTGCCTATGCTCTCGCTCTTCCGCACATCCATCCTCACCGAGGCATAGAACTTGAGTGCGTTTCCTCCGGTGGTTGTCTCAGGATTGCCGAACATGACGCCGATCTTCATCCTGATCTGGTTGATGAAGATTATCGTGGTGTTGGCCTTGGAGAGTATGCCGGTGAGCTTCCTCAAAGCCTGGCTCATGAGCCTTGCCTGAAGGCCCATATGGCTGTCGCCCATGTCCCCTTCGATCTCGGCCTGCGGTGTGAGCGCCGCAACGGAGTCGATCACGATTATGTCGACAGCACCGCTTCTGACCAAAGACTCGGTGATTTCCAAGGCCTGTTCGCCGTTATCCGGCTGGCTTATCCAGAGCTCGTCGATGTTCACACCGAGGTTTTTTGCATAAACGGGGTCCAAGGCATGCTCGGCATCTATGAACGCCGCGATCCCGCCTTTCTTCTGCGCCTCCGCAATCGCATGGAGGGCCAGGGTTGTCTTGCCGCTTGATTCGGGGCCATAGATCTCGATGATCCTTCCCTTCGGGTAGCCTCCGACCCCGAGCGCCTCATCCAAAAGTATGCTTCCGGAAGGTATCACGTCTATGTCGAGGAAATCCTTGTTGTCCCCGAGACGCATGAGCGACCCTTTTCCGAACTGCTTGTCGATCTGGAGCCTTGCCGCCTCCAGGGCCTCGTTCCTGCCTTTCAAATCCGTAGTGCTGTCTGAAGTGTTTTTTGCCATATCAAATGAATTCCTATACCTATCTAATCCTGTCAAGTGTCCGTGTGCCCAACTTTCCTGAAGCATCCAAGGTCCCTGCTGTCCAGAATGAAGGTCACCGGCCCCATGTTCCTGTAGCCGACCTCCATATGCGCACCGAAGACACCACACTGCACATTATAGCCCATGCCGGACAAAATGCTTATTCCTTTTTCGTAGATCCTTTTCGCGGTTCCCGGCTCCATGGCATGTGCGAAGTCAGGCCTGTTGCCGCGTGAAAGATCCGCGGCCAGCGTGAACTGGCTTATGAAAAGAATCCCCATGCGCTCCTTGTCGAGGCTGAGATTCATCTTTCCCGCATCATCCTCGAAAATCCTCAGCCGGACAAGTTTCTCGAGAAAGGGTGAAGTCATCGATTCGTCATCGCCCTCCTCCACACCGAAATACACGAGCATGCCCTGGTCGATGCTTCCGGTCACGGTCCCTTCGACGCTTACACTGGCATCACGGACCCGCTGTATGACCGCCCTCATAAGGCACCGCCCGCGGTTTCAAGCAGATTCTCCACGAATGCTGCGGGATCCGGACTGGAGAAGAAGGCAGAGCCTGTCACAACCATGTCAACACCAGCCTTGGCCACAATATGTACGGTGTTTTCGTTTATCCCTCCGTCCACGTTGATGAGGTACTGGTACCCCTCCCTTCTCCTGATGCTGTCCAGTTGCCCGATCTTTCTGGAGGAATACCTGATGAACTTCTGTCCCCCGAAGCCAGGATCAACGCTCATGACAAGGACGTAGTCGACCATGTCGAGGACCGGTACGATCTCCTCGACCGGAGTTGCAGGATTGATCGCAACACCGGCCTCCTTTCCCTCCTCCTTTATCATTGCAAGACACCTGTGGAGATGCCGTGTTGCCTCCTGATGGACCGTGATTATGTCCGACCCGGCCTCGGCAAACTGCCTTATGTACCTTTCCGGCTCCATTATCATCAGATGGGTGTCAAAGACAAGGTCCGTCCTTTTCCTCAGATCCCCTATGTATTTGGGACCGAAGGTGATGTTCGGAACGAACATGCCGTCCATCACGTCCAGATGCACGTAGTCCGCTCCGCTCTGGCTTATTTTCTCAAGCGCGGAAACCGGGTCCGAGAAATCGGATGCCAGGATGCTGGGGCTGACAAGAAGAGAATTTTCTTTCATGTCCATAGAATATAACATAGAAACGATGTTTTATAAACAAGCTTCGGCCATATCCCTTGATTTCACCTGCAGGTGCATTATGATTTGCATTCCGGAAAATTTTGTGCTATATTCAGTGATGGAGAATATTTTGGACTTTCCGAGCAGATGAACCGATTCTGCCCGGTTTTCTTTTTCTCTGAACCTTGCAAATCATGGAGGTGTTTTTCATGGATCTCAAATCAATTGTTCAGGAAGAAAAGGCACTTGGGAAAAACCCGTGCATGCAATACAGGGTCTCCTCGTTCGAGGAGGTCGACAAATCCCTCTTCTCCAAGAAAAAAACCGACGAGGCCCTTCTGGAGACAAGGCAGGAGGCCATACAGATGTTCCAGAACGACGAGCAGGGCACGAACATAATGCTCCACTACATCGCCGGAAGGATCAAGCTCGAGCTCAGGCCGCATGAATTCAACATGGACCTCAACAACACGCTTCTCAGCTTCTACGACGCAAGGAACTGGGATGTCGTCAGGCATCTGGGTGAACTGATAGTCTCGAAATCCTCCAATCCCCTTGCATACCGCATCCTCGGCGACGTCGCGCACGAGGACGGCGACGATGCGAAGATGTGGAGGTACTACGAGCGCTATGTCTCGATCGACAACAGGGACAAGGACATAATCATACAGGTTGCGAAGCACTACGACGAGACCGGGGAGAAGAAGCTGGCCGCAAAATTCTTCCAGAGGGGCATTCTGCGCCTCGACGTCCTCGACGACCAGGCCAAGATATCATCCGTGTTCTCAGCGATGATCGCCAACGGAAGGACGGACTTCCCGTTCTTCTTCTCCTTCGCCTCGCGCGTCCAGGAAAGCGACGCCATGTTCGCGCTCGGACTCTACAAGCAGATACTCGGGGCATTGAACAAGGAGAAGGCGGAACTCGACAAGGACAAGGAGACGAAGGTCAGCGAAAGCAGGAAGAACCTCGACAACATAATCCTCGTTCTAAGGGACATACTTTCCATCAGGCCGGACGAGGACGGCATGAGGGATGCGCTTGTCTCATGCCTGCGTCAGAAGTACAGCGGCTCGTCAAGGCTCGGTGAATGTCTGAAGAAATACAATTTCAGAAAATGCGCGGACATCATCTCCTGCCTGGACGAATTCGAGAAGGAGATATCGTACTCAAAGGGCACGTACGTCTACCAGAAGGCGACCAGGCGCGTCGGGCTCATCATCGCGATAGACAACGACAACGTGACCGTGCGCTACTCCGGAACGGAGGAGCCGCAGGTAATATGGCTCGAAAGCGCGTTCAACGCCCTGGTACCCCTTTCCAACCAGAACATCAAGGCGATAAAGAAGGGCGTCCCCGCAGCAAGGATCAAGGCAAAGATCGAGGGGGAAGGAGGAGCCGCCTGGCTTGTCCGCACACTCCTCTATTCCGCCGACAACAACAGATGCTGCCTCAAGGACATGAAGAACGAGGTCGTACCACAGATCCTTTCCGAGGACGATTGGAAGAGGATCGTCGACCAGATCAAGGCCGAGCTCCGCAGGAACGAGTATGTGCGCACGATCCCCGGTCCCACCGAATACTACGAGCTGACCGCTTATCCGAGCACTCCGGAGGAGAAGATGCTTTATTTCTTCAAGACCGCCCACAATTTCTATGACAAGTGCGCATGCCTGCTCGAAGGATACAAGAGCAAGGAGATCGACCGCGATTCCGACAGCATGCTTGAAATGGCGGAGTTCTTCTCATCGATCCTCGAAAAGAACACTGCACCATCGGACGAGATCCTGTCGTCATGCATAGTCCTCGAGATCGTCACAGAAAACGGCGACATCAACGTACAGGTTGTCAGGAGCTTCGAGGAGGAATACAGGAAGCTTTCGATCGAGGAAAGGGTCGAGGCGTTCAGCCACATGCAGGGGGTCGTGCTCAAGAAGACGTTCGTGGACAGGATAGTCAAGGTCGACAGATTTGCAGCGGATACTCTGGTCGAGCTCATCCCCTACTACATCACCTATGTTCCAGAGAAGCTCAAGAGGCTCAACAAGGGGCGCGACTACTACGACTATCTGAAGAAGGTCTTCGAGTTCTACAGGGAGAACCTCCAGGAATTCGTCTTCTTCATGGTAGAGGTGGAACCTGAGGACCTCAAGAAGATCGGGATGACAGTCCAGGACCTCACCAAGACGGAGCTCATGGCGCTTTCCTATGCATCGAAGCTTCCCGACGTCGCTGAAAACCGGAAGCTTGTGAAGGCGCTCAAGAAGGAGCTTCTGGAACTTGGTAAGGCATATTCGCTCATTGCGGCAGCGGGCGACGACGAGAAGAACGAGCTCAAGGCCGTGATCCTGTTCAACGAGGGGCTGGACACCGAGGAGAAGAACGGGCTCAGGAAGGCGCTTGTCAACAAGTGGCCGGACATCGCCGAGGAGAAGAAGGCCGAGGGCGAAAAGGTCGTTAGGACAATCTCCGGTTTCCTCTGTCTCTCGTCCAGCTACGACAGGAAACAGGCGGAGCTCAAGCAGATAAACACGGTGGACATGCCGAACATACTCAAGGAGATCAACACCGCACGCGAACTCGGTGACCTGAGGGAGAACAGCGAATACCAGTATGCAAAGGAGCACAAGAGGGAGCTGGAAAGGCGTGTCGCAGAGCTCAACCGCGACCTGAACACCGTAAGGATCGTCACAAGGGAGGATGTGCTCGGTGACATGGTCGGCTTCGGCACCAGGGTGCTGCTCCACGACAATGCATCAGACGAGGACATCAGCTACACCTTCCTCGGGCGCTGGGAGAGCAACCCCGGCGAGGGAATCATCGATTTCAACGCCCCTCTAGGACAGAATCTTGTAAACAGGAAGGTCGGTGAGCGTGTCGTGTTCAGCATCAACAACCGCAGCTACGACTATCTGATCAAGAAGATCGAGATTGTGGATTTCTGATCAAGGCCCCGTACGACGGGGCTTTTTCATTGCCAGGCATATGCCAAAAGACAGTGCAAGAGGTATGAGATACATCGTCATGCACACGGCTGCGGTGGCAGGCTTCGACCCAAGCACAAAATACATGTTTGTCCCCGATACCAGGTATGCAACGCAGAATACCAGCTCGGGAAGGCATGCTGCCAGCGCCTTTGAAAAAGACGATGCAAGCACCTTCCTGCCTCCGCCGTATGCTGCAAGGCATGCAGCCAGGCAGCATAGATTTGAAAAAGTATAGGTGAGCGCACCGGCATACATTCCGGATCCGGAGACAAGCATCACCGCATAGGAGAAAACAAGCTGGCACAGCAGCACCGTCCTGACCTTTTTCTCCTCCCCGTCGACGAACATGAGCCGCTCAAGGATCGAGAACACCATCAGAAAGAACGCACCGGGGACCATAAGGGTCAGAAATGAGGATGTAACGAGCGCATCCTCCACGTCGTACCTTCCTCCGGAGAAAAGGAATATGCATATCTCGCCACCGAATGAAAGGAACGCACATGACACGACAATCATGAAAAATGATGAGAGGAAGAAAACCTTCCCGATCTCCTTGTCCCTTTCCTTCCCGCCGAGTCTGGACAGGCTCGGAAGAAAGAAGCTGTTCACATAAGACAGCAGGAATCCGTACGGAAGCATCACAAGCAGATAAGCGTTGGAAAAAAACGTTGTACTCCCGACATGTCTTGTCGAGGAAAGGAAATAAGGGAAACTGACAAGTACGGAAAGCACCAGCACCGCGAGATTGGACATGTACGGTCCGATGAACCTCCTGTCGGGCCGGAGCACCGGTCTGATCCCCTTTCCCACCGCAAACAGGACGGTTGATGCCGATATGAGGAACGCTATTGACGAGAGAAGCATCGCCACAGGGAAGGAAAGCACACCGGATCTTTTCTGCAAAACCACGAGCAGGACAACCGAAAGCACCGACTGCACGAGAGGAAGCAGGTTTGCTGCCACTGCCCTGCGTTCTGCCATCAGCACACCGGCAAGCGATGAGGAGAGCGAATAAAAGAAAAGAAAAAGGAAAAAAAGGAGCAGCATCCACGTACCTTGGCGCACCAGATGTTCCCCGAAAGAGGAAAAGCGCATAACAAGAAGTGCAATGGGTAATCCGAGGATGAGCACGCCCGCGAGGAAAAAAGCGTGGACGAGGATTATGTTGCCGACGACGACGTTCCTGCCAACACGGCCCGTGCGGGTTATGACGGCTATGTTTCCCGTACCCTCCTCAAGGCATTTGCGTGCCTGGTTCGGAACGCCGAACGTGTAGTTCAGAAGATCCGCCTGCGCACCGGTTCCGAAGAGGAAGGCGCAGAGCATGCTCCTTACAAGCCCGAGCAGGCGCGAGGCCACGGTCATGAGCGCGACCGCCGCCTTTTCCTTCCTACTTTCCATAATACCTTTCAAGATAGCTTTTCTTGAAGCTCCTGAAGGTGCCGTCTTCTATGCTCCGCCTTATCCTGACCATGAGGTCGAACAGGTATGTGAGGTTGTGCTCCGTTGCGAGCATTCCACCAAGCATCTCGTTGCATTTCACAAGATGATGCATGTACGCCCTGCTGTACTTGCGGCAGCATGTGCACCTGCAGCCCTCCATGACGGGGGACATGTCGAACTTGTGCACGGCCTTCTTGAGCACAAGCGGACCATCGTCGGTGAAAACGGTGCCGTTGCGGGCCATGCGGGTGGCGAGGACACAGTCGAAGAGGTCTATTCCGTTCTCCACCGCCTCGAGGATGTAGTCGGGACTTCCGATTCCCATGACATACCGGGGCTTCCCGTAGGTCGTGTATTCAGCCGTGAAGGCGAGGAAATGATTGAACTTCTCCTTCTCCTCACCCACGGAAAGACCGCCTATCGCGATTCCGGGAAAATCCATATCGCTGAGAGTCTCCGCGCTCTCGCGCCGGAGATCCTCGTAGAAATTACCCTGGATTATGCCGAAAAGGTTCCCCTTGAACGCATCCCCGAGCCTGTTTCTCTCGCAAATAGACCGCTCTGCCCAGCTTCTCGTGATCTCCCATGCCTTCCTCGCCTCCCTGTATCCTATCTCCGGAGGGGTGCATACATCCAGGCACATCGCGACATCAGATCCGATGACCGCCTGCACGTCAACGACTTTCTCCGGAGTGAAGATGTGTCTGGAACCGTCTATGTGGCTCTGGAAGCTGACGCCGTTTTCGCTGATCTTGCGAAGTCCGGAAAGGCTGAAGACCTGGAAGCCGCCACTGTCCGTGAGTATGTTACCGTCCCAAGAGGAGAAATTGTGGACACCGCCGAACTTTCCCAGGACCTCGACCCCGGGCCGGAGATAGAGATGGTACGTGTTTGCAAGGATCATCGTGTATCCGATCTCCTTGAGCCTGTCATGATAGATCCCCTTCACGGTCGCGTTAGTGCCTACCGGCATGAACGCCGGAGTAACAACGTCCCCGTGTGGCAGATGGACTGTTCCAAGACGGGCCTTTGTCTCCCCGTCCTTCTTCAAAAGCGTGAAAATCCCACTCATATCCTTTTACCAACCTTGGATATCACGAGGCTGAGGAGCACGGTCAGCAGCAGCGGACAGAATACGACGGTGCATGCAGGAACCATCCCCTGCCTCGCGACAATTGAGAATATCATATCGGAAACATAGTATACAACAGCAATGACGAGCGACTGAACTATGGAGAAAAGAAGGATGTTCTTCTTGAATGTGTAGTTCATCATGAGTGCGATCGATGACATCACCAAAACGGAAAGAGGCTCGAAGAAGCGGGAAAGGAACTCTGTCATCTTCTCCTGATAAGATGCGGGGTTCACCTTCTCCAGCCTTTGCAGGTAATCCAGAGCGCTCGAGGCATCCATCGTCTCCATCCTCATGTTCCTGCTTTCAAAAAGCTCTGGCTCGATGGAAAAGCCCTCCTCGACATAAACAGGATAAAATGTCAAAAAAATCCCTCCGTCGCCGGGAATCACCACCTTTGCATCATAAAATGTCCATCCCTCCGGTCTGTAGTCCGCATAGCGTGCATCAAGCCTCATCCCGATTGCGCCGTCTTGACTTTTCACCACGGTCGGGGAATACAGCCGCATGTCGCTCTTGCCATAGCTGCGCGCATGAACCAAATAGCCCGATCCCTCGTCATAAAGGCTGATGTTTGTCGGATCGCTTGTCCCGCTTTGTCCGAAATACTCCGCGCCGAGGCGTATGTTGGCATCCTTCCATGCTGTTCCAACGGTTTCGTTGAACAGAAAAACCAGCACGGACAGCACAACCGACAAAAGGACGATAGGAAACACCAGCCGAGTCCTGCTTGTCCCCGCCCCGTAGATCGCGATGAGCTCGTTGTTCGCGCTCATGTCCGACAGAAAATAGCTGACCGAGAAAAGGCAGGAGACGGACAAGAGCAGAATATAGTAGTTCGAGAGCGCCGAGAATGCGTATGCCACAACCTCCGCAGGGCCGAAACCGTCCCCGGCGATGTAGGAATCAAGATGCATGAAAGTCTCGACCGCCATCACGAGGAATGCGAATATCAGAAATGTCGAAACCATCGTCGTAACAATCCTGGCAAGCGTGTAACGCGTGAATATCCTCATCTCGCCTTCCTCATCAGGAACATGAACAGCGCCCCGAGCACAAGCACCGACATGTCGGCCAGATAGATCAGCAGATACGGACTGAAGGAGACATCGAATATCTTGAGCTGCGAGAAAAAGAGTATGTACCAGTAGGAAACAGCGACCAAAAGCGATATCGCGAATCCGGTGAGCCTGCCGTACTTGAGCTTGAGAAGCGCGAAAGGAAGGGCCGAAAGACTCAGGCACAGGCAGGCAAGGGACAGGGCGGATTTCTTTGCAAGCTCGGCCTTGTAGTACTGGGCATAGAAATCTATCGGACGAACAGACGTGGCGTCCAGACCGCTCAGGGCAACGTCAATCTCGTCGTCCATCGGAACTCCGCTACAGATCTGCCTCCTGACAGCCGACGAGATGTCGAGGAGATAGTCCTCCCGCATGTCGGACCATGCCCCGACCTGATCCTCCTCGACCACCCTTCGCTCCCTGATTGAGGAAAGAAGCTCCTTGGACGACAGGTTTGCAGGACTTGTGCTCGTGAGGGTCGGAACCTGGTTTGAAAAATCAAGATAGAGCGTTGCACTGCGGCTTCTCGCCACAAGATTCGTGGATCCATCGGTGGAATCGGTCATGAGTATTTCGGGATCCGAAAGCTCGATCCTGTACAGGAAGGACGAAACATCCACCATGCCTATCCTTCCCTCCGGTGATGCTATCGTCCTTTCATCCTTCCCATCGGAGGTGCCGATCATGATTATGTCCTTTATCCTGTCGCCTTCGACCTCCCCGTTGCTCAGCACGATATCCCCTATCGTGTTTATACCGTTGCTCTCTATCTCGAAAGTCGGGAGGTCCACCATCAGCTCGGTAAGACGTTGCTTGTATATGATGTTGGACCAAGGGAGAAGAAAGTCGCTCACAAAATAAGTGAGCAGGGAGAATACGAGCGCCCAGAGTATTATCGGACGGAACACCCGGCTCAGGCCGACCCCGCTGCTGCGAAGTGCGAGAAGCTCGTTCGAGGAATTCAGATCGCCGAGGACCATCGAGGTGCCCGAAAGGGTCGCAAAGGGGATGGTGTATATCAAAAACTGCGGCATCGAAAGGAAAACCATCGCGAGCATCGTCGTGAAGGTTATGTTCTTGAGCATTATCTTCTGGACAAGAAGAAGTATGGAATTGACAAAAAATATCAGGAAGAAGAACGTGAAGGAGACAAGGAAATTCAACAGATACTCTTTGGAAATGTATTTGAACAACAGGCCTTTTGCCAACTTACACCCCTGTCGAACCGAACCCCCCGGACATCCTGCCGGTCCTTCCCAGCTCATCCTTCTCCTTGAAGGAGCATTTTGTGACCGCAGACGGAACTATCTGCGCGATCCTGTCTCCGTTTCTTATCACGAACGGCTTGTCTGACAGGTTGATGAGGATCACCTTGACCTCCCCCCTGTAGTCGGAATCGATCGTGCCGGGGGAATTGAGCACGGTCACGCCGTTTTTGAGCGCAAGCCCGCTTCTTGGGCGGACCTGCACCTCATAGCCATCCGGAATCTCCATGAAGATTCCGGTCGGGACACAGACGATCGATCCGGCTCCAAGCACTATTTCCTCCTCCAGACAGGCACGGATGTCCAACCCTGCGCTGCCGGAGGTCTCATAAGCCGGGGGCACCGCCCCCTCCCTGCACCTGAAGCCTATCTCGATCATCATTTCTCCTCTGTCTTCTCTTCGCTTTCCGGCTGGGCGTCGATGTACGAGAGGTTGAGCCTGCCCATCCTGTCGATCTCGATGAGCTTGACATCGACCTCCTGACCCTGCTGGAGGACGTCAGTGACGTTCTTCACGCGCTTCTTGCTGAGCTTGGAGATATGGCAGAGACCTTCCTTGCCCGGAAGTATCTCGATGAAAGCACCGAAATCAACGATCCTCTTGACGGTTCCATGGTAGATATGTCCGACCTCGGGCTCCTCAATGATCGCCATGATGAGACGCTTGGCCTCCTGTGCGGAAGCATTGTTCCTTCCATAGATCATGACCTCGCCGTCATCATTGATGTTGACCTCTGCGCCGCTCTGTGCGCTTATGCCCTTGATGGTCTTGCCGCCTGTTCCTATTATCGCGCCTATCTTGTCGTCCTCAACATGGAAGCTGAGGATCTTGGGTGCGAGCTCGCTTATCTCGCTCCTCGGCCCCTCGAGGGTCTTGGACATGATGGAAAGGATGTGCATCCTTCCCTCCTTTGCCTGGTCGAGCGCCTTGCTCATGATCTCGGGCGTCACACCTGCGATCTTGATATCCATCTGGAATGCAGTGATTCCATCCTTGGTTCCTGCGACCTTGAAATCCATGTCGCCGAGATGGTCCTCCTCACCGAGGATATCGGAAAGAACGACGTACTTGGAGTAATCGGCTCCTTCGGTTATGAGCCCCATCGCGATACCAGCGACAGGTTTGGAGATCGGCACTCCGGCATCCATGAGGCTGAGACAGCCACCGCAGACAGAAGCCATCGACGAAGAGCCGTTGGACTCCATGATCTCGGAGACGACACGCACGGTGTACGGGAACTTGTCCTTCTTGGGAACAACGGCCTCGAGAGCCCTCTGCGCAAGATGTCCGTGACCGATCTCACGCCTTCCGGTTGTAAGCCTTCCGCATTCACCGACGCTGTATGGAGGGAAATTGTAGTGGAGCATGAAGTTCGAATACGTCTTGTCCCCGTCGATATTGTCGAAGAGCTGCTCGTCCTGGACCGTACCGAGTGTTGTTACCGCGAGGGACTGGGTCTCACCGCGTGTGAAAAGCGCCGAGCCATGGGTAGACGGAAGGACACCGACCTCGCAGGTGATCGGTCTGATTTCTGTCACCTTTCTTCCGTCGGTGCGGATGCCGTCGTTCAATATGGAGGAACGGAGGATGTTGTATTCCATGTCCTCGAAAAGCTTTGCAAGTTGCGCGGGCCTCTTGTCATCCTCCGCGATAAGATCGGCATAGCGAGCCTTGACCTGCTCGTGAGCCTCCTCGAGTGCGGCATACCTGTTCTGCTTGCCCTTGACGAAGGAGGCCTCCTTGATGAGTGGATATGCGAATTTCTCGACTTCATCGAGCCACTGGGTGTCCTCCTGCTCGATCTCCATCAGGGGAAGCTTCTCCTTTCCTGCAATCTCCCTCATCTGCATCTGCGCCTCGCAGATTCTGGTGATGACGGGCTGTGCCGTTGCTATGGCCTGGAGCATCTCATCCTCGCTGACTTCCTTTGCACCTCCCTCGACCATCGTGATTCCATCATGGGTTCCGGCAACGACTATGTCCAGGCTTGCAGACGGAATCTGCTGGAAAGTCGGGTTGATCACATACTTTCCGTCGATGAGGGCGACACGTACGGCCGCAATCGGTCCGTAGAACGGAATATCTGAAATAGTGACAGCACAGCTTGCCGCGTTGATTGCGATGATGTCAGGGGTGTTGATCATGTCCGAGGATACGACCGTCGGAACGATCTGGATCTCGCGTCCGAACGCCTTGTCGAAAAGCGGCCTCATCGGGCGGTCGATAAGACGGGAGACAAGAATCTCCTTGTCCTTGGGCTTGGATTCCCTCTTGAGGAAACCTCCGGGGATCTTTCCTGCCGCATAGTATTTCTCGTTGTACTCGACAGAAACAGGTACGTAGTCGATGGGCTCCGAGGGCTGCTCGCCGCAGCATACGGTCGCGATGACCGCAGAACCCTTGTAATGGGCATAAACAGCACCGTTGGCCTGTTTCGCGATTTTGCCGGTTTCGAAAACCAGCTCTCCGTCTCCGATCTGGACGGATACCTTTTTAACATCAAACATTCTCTGATTCCTTCTTTAAGTTCTTTTATTGTTCTTTATAGAAAAATGCGGAAAGCGCAATACAGGCCTTCCGCATCCACGTTTTGCTTTCGTTATTTTCTAAGACCGAGCTCGGCGATGAGCTGCCTGTACTCGTTGATGTCCCTGTTCTTGATGTACTTCAGAAGCCTTCTTCTCTGTCCGACAAGCTTCAGAAGGCCTCTTCTGGATGCATGATCCTTCGGGTTTGCCTTGAAGTGTGCCTGAAGATCATTGATCCTCGTGGTCAAAAGTGCTACCTGGACCTTGCTGTCCCCCGTGTTCTTCTCATCTCCGCCGAACTTGACGACGACTTCCTTCTTCATTTCACCGGTTACCATAAACCTCTCCATAAATAATTATTGAATCAATTTGCAACGACCGCCGGGCGGACACCTTCCGAACCGGGTTTCCGGATGTCCCGTCAATAACGACGCGCAGGTCGCTGGACCCGGGCATCAACGTGCATCCGAGGATTTCCCCGTCAGAAAGCATCAATCCGGCTCCATAGGCTCCTGGTGGCGGCAGAAGCTGCTGGATGGGATCCCTGCTGAAAACCAGTACGCCACAATCCAACCTGTAAGGGATCGTCATCAGGTCGACCCTGTAGCCCTGGCCGGAGTATTCCAGGTAAGACCTGAAATCCCCCTCTCCTATCATTCTTCTCAACGACGACGAGGATATCTTCTCCCCGTCCTCCATCAAGACATGATCAACTTGTATTAGTTCCGTTTCAAGACCCTCCGCCCTAAGCAAAAAGCCAAGCCCCGGACCATCCGTGCTGCTTTCAGGACTACCGCATCTGAAATCCTTGCCGAGCACGAGGTATCTGACATTGCCCATGCATGCAAGCATGTGTGCAAAGCCACTAGCAGAAATTCTACTGAATATTTCAGAAAAGTCAATAACGCAGAAAGAATTGATTCCAAAAGTGGAGACATATTCCTTTCTCAGGCGGAGCGTGTCCAGGCTGCCGGTGTTCCCCGGCTTTGGATTGGATGAAAACGTGACCACGACGCTTTCCAGCCCCGGGTTTCCATCAACCAGCCCCGCAAGGGTTCCGAATATCTTCCTATGCCCCTTATGGACTCCGTCGAAAACCCCTATGGCAACAGCCAGATCCTTTTTTCTGAGGCTTCCATCCCCGACAACCGAGGCAAAATCGAACTCCCTCATTCAGAACCTCGCAAGAACCTTCGTCCTGCCTCCCGATTTCTCTGCGACGGCATAGAGACGTTTTCCCAGATACATGCTGTAGAAACCGGATGCGGACGGCGAGATACTTTCGATGTATTCATCAAGAATCATGCCGTTCGATATCTCCTTCTCGAACCTGTCCGAATAGACGACGGTGCCAAGGAGCCCGGTCTCGTCGAGGATCCTGGCTGTGTCGTATCCCAGACACGAGCCGATCTCGTACGGCCCTATCGATATGCGTCTCAGCTCCTGGAGATGGGCCGCGCTCCCGCAGCTTTGCCCGATGTCACGGGCCAGGCTCCTGATGTAGGTGCCCTTGGACACATGTACCCTTATCCTGAGGCCACTGCCGTCGAAGGAAAGCTTTTCAAGCGAGAACACCTCGACCTGCCTTTCCGGCATCTCGAAATCAATCCCCCTCACCGCATTCCGGTAGGCGCGCCTCCCTCCCACATGCACGGCCGAATATTCGGGCGGGCGCTGCATCATGACACCTGTGAACGAAGGAAGGACGCTGTCCACGGTTTGCTCATCAGGGACAGGTGCGGTCCGGACGACGGACCCGTCCGGGTCCAGCGTATCCGTCTCGGCACCGAAGCTAACAAGGGCCTCATAGCTCTTGTCCATGGACGAGAACAAGGGATTTAGCCTCGTTGCGTTTCCGACAAGGACGATCATCAGCCCGGATGCGAACCTGTCAAGCGTCCCGGCATGCCCGACCTTCACCGATTCCGGGTATCTTTTCTTCACCGAATCCAGGAATCGGAACGATGTCACGCCGACGGGCTTGTCCATCAGAAGGATTTCAGTCCTCGCTTCCATCGTCCCTCACATCCTTCATCGCCTCGCTGATGAGGCTGTTTATCCTCTCGCCTTCCCTGAAGGACCGGTCCGCCTTGAAAACAAGAACGGGTGTGTTCCTGGTCCTCAGGTTCTGCGCAATGCGCGACTGGATGAAGGCCGACGCCCCCTGGAGGGCCTTTACCGATTTTTCGAGCGAAGCATCACCGAGTACGGATGAAACGTAGACGACGGCATGTGAATTGTCGCTGCTCAGCTCCACGTCGGTCACCGAAGTGAGTGTGCTGAGATTGGGATTCTTTATCTGGCCCTGCAGGATCAGAGTGGAGATTATTCCAACAATCCTGCTTTCAAGCCGCTTTTTTGAAAACTCACTCATTTGTCTCAAGCGTCCTTCTGATTTCCTCGGTCTCGACAATCTCGAGCATGTCGCCCACCTGGAGATCCTGCCAGTTGTCAAGCCCGATTCCGCATTCGTAACCCTCGTTGACCTCCTTGGCGTCATCCTTGAACCTCTTGAGGCTGCTTATCCTGATCAGATCCTTGTTGAGCTGTATCGAATCCCTGATCACACGCACGAGGCTGTTCCTTCTGACCTTTCCTTCCGTGACGTATGCACCCGCGATCACGCCGACCTTGGGAACCTTGAACAGGTCGCGCACCTCGACCTTGCCAATGTCGACCTCCCTGATTTCAGGCGAAAGCATGCCCTCCATGGCGCTCTTGATATCGTCCACGACGTCGTAGATGATGTTGTACTTCTTGATCTCGACCTTCTCCTTCTCGGCAAGGGCCTGGGCCTTCGGAGTCGGACGGACATTGAATCCGATCACGATGGCATCCGACGCGCTTGCAAGGGTGATGTCGCTCTCGATGATCGCACCCGCGGAGGCCCTGAGCACATGAAGCTTGATCTCGTCGGTGCTGAGCTTTTCAAGCGCACCCTGCAACGCCTCGACCGATCCCTGCACGTCACCCTTGATGATGACGTTGAAATCGGTGACCTCGCCTTCCTTGATCTTCTCGTTGAGATTCTCAAGCGTGATCTTGTTCCTTCCGTCTCCGGCACCGAGCCTTTCGAGCTCCTGTCGCTTCGCACCGACCATCCTTGCCTGCTTCTCGTCCTCGGTGACCTGGAACGGATCGCCTGCGGACGGGATGTTGGACAAACCGATTATCTCGACGGGATCTGACGGTCCTGCAACCTGTATCTTCTTGCCCTTGTCATCGAACATGGCCCTGACGCGGCCTGGATAGATGCCTGCAACATAGTAGTCGCCCTGATGGAGCGTACCTTTCTCGATTATGACCGTAGCAACGGTGCCCCTGCCCTGGTCGATCCTGGATTCGAGGACCTTTCCGACCGCCCTGCAGTTCGGGTTCGCCGTAAGCTCGAGCATCTCTGCCTGGAGCAGGATGGTATCCAGAAGATCGTTTATGCCTTCCTTCTTCAATGCTGATATCCTGCAGTAAAGCGTCTGTCCGCCCCATTCCTCAGGCATGAGCCCAAGGTCGGAAAGCTGCTGCATGACCCTTTCAGGATTGGCCTCCGGCAGATCGCACTTGTTGATCGCAACGATGATTGGAACCTTTGCCGCCTTTGCGTGGTCGATCGCCTCCCTAGTCTGGGGCATGACGCCGTCGTTTGCGGCAACCACGAGGACGACGATGTCCGTGACCTGTGCGCCGCGAGCCCTCATCATCGAGAATGCGGCATGACCCGGGGTGTCGAGGAAGACGACGTTCCCCTTGCCGGGCACCGAAACCTTGTACGCGCCGATGTGCTGGGTTATGCCACCAAACTCCCCGGACGCGACATCGCTGCTGCGGATCGCATCGAGAAGCTTCGTCTTACCATGGTCGACATGGCCCATGATGGTGACGATCGGGGCCCTGGGGCTCATGTCCTCGGGCCTGTCCTCCTCGCTTTCTATTATCGTCTCGTCGTACAGGGAAACGAGGTGCACCTCGCATCCGTACTCGCTCGCGATTATCTCGGCGGTGTCGTGGTCGATCATCTGGTTGATGGTGACCATCATGCCCATCTTGAAGAGCTTGGAGATGATGTCGCTGGCCTTGAGGTTCATCTTCTTGGCCAGATCGGCAACAGTGATGTTCTCCATGATGTCGATCCTGGAGGGAACGGAGGAAAGCCTGCTGTCCTCCCTCTTCTTCTTCTGGAACTGGAAATCGATCTCCTCTTCCTGACGGACGTTCTTATCGTAATCCTTCTTCTTGTTCGCTCCCGGATTCCTCTTGTTCTTCTGGTTGAGATCCATTGCCGGGACATTGGTACCTCCCGGCTTGCCGGCAAACGGCCTCTGCCCGAACCCGGGTTTTCCCTGATGGTCACGCTGGAAAGGCTGGCGTCCACCATCCTTGTTTGGGACATAGGACTGACCCGGCCTCATCTGGTGCTGTCCGTCGCGCATCTGTCCGGGTCTCTGGTCGTGCCTGCCATCCCTGGAGCGGTTGAACCCCGGGCGTCCTCCTGCCGGCTTGCCTCCGACTATTCCAGCGACCCTCGGCCTTGCGGGCGTCTGCGACGATGAATCCGTCTTCTGTCCCGGGACGGGAGGAAGATTCGCACTCTTTATGATCACGGGACCGTTATGGAGCGGAGAGGAGATGCGGGATGAGGGCATCCTGTTGTCGTTCCTCGGCTCGATCTTCCTGACTCCGATGACTGCACCGTAATTCTTCCTATCCTCTGATTTTGCCCCGTTCTGCATGTTCGGCGAAGAGGCGATGACGTTGCCCTGCTTCTGAACCGCAGGTCTTTCATCCGGCACAAAAGGCTTGGATGCGGTTGAGGGGGAGGAAGCAGGAGCTGCATCCTTCTCTTCCCTCACCTCGTCCTTTTCTTCCTTTATCTTGACCTTGACCATTGGCTTCTTCTTGATCACCACCTTCTTCTTGATGATCTCCTCGGTCTTCTGGACTGGGGCCTGGATCTCCTCCCTGACTGGGGCCTTCCTGATCACCTGTGCCTTCTTTTCTTCAATTTTCTCCATATGATTCCTTATTATCACTCGAATTCGAACTCTACGCCACAGTTGGGACAAACCGTGGTGCCCGCCGCAAGAATGCTGTGGCAGTTTGGACACTCGAAGGAATACTCCTCCTCTTCCTCGATTACGACATTGGACTTGACCTCCTGGATCTCATCCGCGCTGAAGCCAAGCTCAACAAGCTCGTCCTCAGTGTAGTCGAAGAACTCCTCGACGGACCAGATGTCCCTCGCATGGAGCTTTTCGACAAGTCCGTCGGAAAGTCCGATGTCGGAAATCGGCGTGTCATCCGGAGCAATGCCGATCTGGTCGTTGCTGATGGCATCCACAGCCTCTTCCCCGACAACTTCGGGAGAGAAAAGATCCTCCACGTTCTCGTATATCTTCTGGGTCTCCTCCATCTCCGCAAACTGGGCGGGGGTCTTGACCTCTATGTTCCAGTCACAGAGCATCTTTGCAAGCTTGACGTTCACTCCCGCCTGCCCGATTGCGATTCCAAGCTGGTTGTCATCCACGATTGCGACGATGTGCTTGCTTGCTGGATCGATCGTGACTACACGCTGGACCTGGGCCGGAATAAGGGCGTTGGCCACGAACACAAGCGGGTCGGAGGAATATCTTACGACATCGATCTTCTCCCCCTCGCATTCCGTCATGACCGTCTGTATGCGCGAACCCTTCGCACCGACGACCGCACCTACAGGATCGACATCCGTCTTATGGGTGTCCACTGCTATCTTGGTCCGTACACCCGCCTGTCTTGCGATGCTCTTGATCTCGACGTCACCCGACGAGATCTCGGGGACCTCGTTCTCGACCAGGGCCTTGACGAAATCCTTGCTTCCCCTGGTCAGATAGATCCTGACGCCCTTGGCCCCCTTTCCCTTCCTCTGGGTGTCGCTCTGGCTGTCAGCTTTGTCGACACGCTCGACCAGGAACTTGTATTTCTGCTGTATGGAGTATGTCTCGCGGGGGCTCTGGCTCCTTACAGGGAAGGTTGCCTCGACATCCAGGTTCAGGTTCACGCCATAATCCCCGTTGTCCCTTCTTCTCTTTATCTCGCCGTAGATGAGCTTGCCTTCCTTCCTCTTTGCGTCTGCATACAGCTTGTCGTTGTAGTATTCCTTGACAATCTGCTGGCTGCGCTGCTTGGCGCTCTGCACGCTCGAGGCTTCGAAGGTCTTGGGATCCATCTCGATCTTCAGCTCGTCACCGATCTCGACGTCGTCGACAAGCTCGAGGGCCTCGTCGAGAGGTATCTCCATTGATTCGGAATACCAGTTCTCCTCGGCGACAACCTTCTTAATCTGATAAACGCTCATGACCCTGTTGGAGTCGTCGAATTCGATCAGACAATTCTCATCCGTGCCGTATTTTCTTTTATAAGCACTCTTTATCATGTCATTTATAAGAGAGAGCACCTGCTCCTCGCTCATGTTACGTTCGTTAATCATCGAGTCTATTTCGACTCTCAAATCCAGACTCATCGCTTAGCCTCCCAGTCATATTCAAGTTTTGCTTTACTTATATCGGAAACGGGGATGACGATGCTGCCACCCCTCTCCATACCATCCTCGACAAGATAGTCCGACAGGACGACGCTGTCCATGTCCGCACGGTCCACCACCCCTATGATATAGGAGGAACGGGAAACGGAATAGACCCTTACGGCGGAACCGGCGAAGATCCCGAACTCGAGCACGTCCTTGAACGTGCGCTGCAGTCCGGGCGAGGAAACCTCGAGCTCCAGATCCCTGGACAGGCTTACCTGGTACCTCGGGTAAACCACGTTGTAGATCATTTCAAGATCATCCGTGGTCACGTCCCCGCCGTCCTTCTTGACAACCACGCGGAGCGTCACTCCCCCGGCATGGTCCGTCCTCGAGGCTTCCACAAGCCTGTAACCCATCGGAGCGACTAGGGATGACACATCCTTATAAAGCTCCTTGTCCTTTGCGTCCTTGGTTAGCATATTCCTCCCGACCAATAATAAAGGGACCTTGGTCAGGTCCCTTAAATCACTTTAATGAAACTGATTGTAATCTAGCAGGATAATGGATGATTGTCAAGGGCTGAAGCAAAAAAAAGCCACAGGCTATGGATATTTGGCCGGCTTTGTCATATAACCGTATTCATGGCCGGAACGGATATGACTGTGGGCAGTCCCACAAAGCTTCTGCTGGATTATTCCATACCTATCGTGCTGGGAAACATGTTCCAGCTTCTGTACAACGCAGCGGACAGCGTCATAGCCGGACGCTTCATAGGCAAGGACGCCCTTGCCGCGATAGGCATGAGCACGCCGGTGACGAACATAATCATATTGTCCGTATCCGGAATCTGCATCGGTTCCGGCGTCATCATGAGCCATCAATACGGAGCAGGAAGATACGACATGCTCAGAAAGGCTTTGTCGACGGTGCTTTGTCTGGGAGTGCTGCTCTCGCTTTTGATACTCGGAGCAGGCCTTGTCCTAACACCCGTGATCCTCGAACTGATGAACACCCCGGAGGAGCTGCTGGAAACGGCATCGTCATACATGAGGATAATATTCTTCGGAGTCCCCTTCACTTTTATCTTCAACGCGCTTTCGGCGGGTCTCAAGAGCGTCGGAGATTCAAAAACACCACTGAAGTTCCTCCTGTTCTCATCTGTTTTGAACCTTCTGCTGGATATCGTGTTCATCGGAATCCTCGGTTATGGGATATCCTGCTCGGCCCTGACGACGGTCGTCGCCGAGGCTGTCAGCGCCGGGCTCGCATCCCTGTACATATACAGAAAAGTCCCGGAGCTGAGGCTGGAGAGGAAAATGTTCGTGATCGACATGGGGATCCTTTCCTCAACATTGTCCTACGGGTCGGCAACGGCGCTGCAGCAGTCGATACAGCCTGTATGCAAGCTGCTCATACAGAGCGCCGTGAACGCTCTCGGCGTCGATGCCATCGCGGCGTTCAACGCAGTCTCGCGTGTGGATGATTTCGCATTCATACCCGAACAGAGCATCGCGGCGGGAATCACCACGTACATCGCACAGAACGAGGGCGCGGGGAAAACGGAAAGGATAAGGGAAGGAATACGCCGCGGACTGATGATCGAGGCCGCATATGGCATTGCGATAGGTCTGGCTGCATTCCTGCTCAGGAAATGGATTCCAATGCTTTTCGTCCACGCAGAAGAGGCCGGGACGAGGGCTGAGGCTGTGAAGTATCTGGCAGTCATGTCGTTTTTCTATGTGCTTCCGGCGATGACAAACGGGATGCAGGGGATGTTCCGCGGAGTCGGAAGGATGAGGACCACCGTCGTGGCGACATCCATACAGGCCGGGCTGCGTGTCGTATTCACCTATCTGCTCGTACCGCGGATGGGATTGACCGCAATCCCGCTCGCCTGTGCCGGAGGCTGGATTTTCATGCTGATGTTCCTCATACCCATGGCAGCGCACAGGTTTGGAACAAGAAAAACTACCCGAGCTCCTTCTTGAGGTCGGAAAGGAAAAGGAGGGCCTCAAGCGGCGACGAGTTCTCTATGTCGAAATCCCTGATCCTTCCTGCGATGTCCCCGTCGTCCGAAGCAACCTCCTCCGGTCCGTCGCTTGTGAAGAGGCTTTGTTGCTGCGATGAGGAAAAATCCTCGAAATGCCTCTTCTGGAAAGCGACGGCGTTTCTGACAACCTCCTTCGGGATGCCGGCGAGCTTGGCGACATGGATCCCGTAGCTTGACGTGGCAACTCCCTTGACTGCCTTGCGCAAAAACACGATCGAGTTCTTCTCCTCCGCGACCTCGAGGGTCAGAAGCTGCATGCCGTAGGTGTCGAAGCTCGTAAGCTCGTGGTAATGGGTGGCAAAAAGCGTTATTGCACCGAGATCCTTCAGATACTGCATTATCGAGTATGCGATGGCCATGCCGTCCTCGGTGGAGGTGCCCCGCCCTATCTCGTCCATAATCACAAGGCTCTTTCTGCTTGCACTCCTGAGTATCTGCGCGCTTTCAAGCATCTCGACAAGGAACGTGGATTCCCCCTTTGCAAGGTTGTCGCTGGCACCAACCCTGCAGAAAAGCTTGTCCATCAGCGGTATCACTGCTTTCGAGGCAGGAACGAACGAGCCCATGTGGGCCAGTACGGCAATGAGGGCTATCTGTCTGAGATATGTGGATTTACCAGCCATGTTGGGACCTGTGACAAGCGCGAAACGTCCGTCGGAGGAGAAAAAGGAATTCTCGACGTAGCTGTTTTTATCCATCTGGTCCTCGACGACAGGGTGGCGTCCGTCCACGATCTCAAGCTCTCCGTCCTCGATCAATACGGGACGCACGTACCCTTTCTCCATGCTCAGCACGGCCAAAGATGAGAAGAAATCAAGGCGGCTTATTATCCTGCCGATGTTCTCGACATCCTGGTAAAGCTCCTTAGCCTTCTTGACGAAACGCCTGTATATGCCGAGCTCAAGCCTTGCCCCGTCCTCCTTTGCCGAATATATCCGGGACTGGATCTGTTCCAGCTCGGGAGTGGTGAACCTCTCCCCACCGACAAGGGTCTGCCTCCTTATGAAGTATTCGGGAACACGTGAAAGCTGGCCCTTGGGCACCTCGAGATAATAGCCGATTATCCGGTTCTCCCCTGCCTTGAGGATTGTGATTCCTGTCTCCTGCTTCACCTTTTCCAGATAATCGGAAAGGACCGACGAGCTGTTCTCGATCAGGTTGCGCGTTCCGTCGAGACTCTCGTCGAAACCGCTCTTGATTATCGTCTGTTCATTGTTGATGTTCGTGCACTCTGGATTGATGCCCTTCTCGATCTCGATGGAAAAACCGATGACGTTGTCGAAGGCGATTTTCTCGCCGCTTCCTATCAGGCTCAGATAATCGTCCCGGCCGGTTATGAGGTCCATGACCGCACCGATCGTGGTGGAAAGGGCGCACAAATCCCTCGGAAGGGTCTTCTCCATGCTCATCTTTATGGCCAGACGGCTGAGATCGGAGCTGTCGGAAAGCGCCTTCCTGACCCTTGAGAGCTCCCCAGGGTCGTTTATGAACCTGTCTATCCAGTCATAACGCTCATTTATCTTTCCGACATCGGAAAGAGGATTGAGAAGCTCCTCCTTCAGGTATCTGGCACCGGAGCTTGTGAGGGTCCTGTCTATCGTCTTCAAAAGCGTCAGGTCCCTGCGTCCGTCCCTGTTGTTTGCGACAAGCTCCAGGCTTTTTATCGTTGCCGCGTTCAGCACGAGGTGTCTCTCGTCGGTGAGCCACTCGATGTTTCTGAACTGAGGAAGCTCCGAGCGGCTCATGTCCTGCATGTATTTCAGCAACGCCCCGACGGGCTGGAGCACCGGATCCTTCGCGTCGATGTTGAAAAGAGAGAGGGAGCCGGGCCCGAACTGCTGCTCCACAAGCGTCCGTGCGGTCTTGATTGAAAAATACCAGGCTGGAAGCTTTGTCACGAATATACCGCTTCCATCAAGCAGGCTTTTCAACCGCTTGTCCTGGAAATAAAGATCGTCAGAAAGGATTATCTCCTTTGGATATATGGAATAGAGAATATCCTCCACCTTCTGCGCCACATCCTTGATCTGGAAGTAGCGGATGAAGAAGGATCCGGTCGTGACATCTGCATATGCGACCTCGAGTCCGTGCCTGTCCGCATTAAGACAGAGAAGGTACGACGAATTCCGGCTGTCGAGGTATTCGTCCTCTATCACCGTCCCCGGTGTGTATACCTTGATGACCTCCCTTTTTGCGATCTCCCTCGGGTTGTCGCTCAGCTCGAGCTGCTCGCAGATCGCAATCTTCTTTCCAAGCTCGAGAAGCCTCTTGATGTAGTTCTTTGCAGCATGGTACGGTATCCCGCACATCGGGGATGAGCCGCGGTGGGTCAGTGTCAGGTTGAGGAGGTGCGAGACTTCCACCGCGTCGTCGAAGAACATCTCGTAGAAGTCGCCCAGACGGAAGAAGAGCACCTTGTCCTGGTGCTCTTTCTTTATCTCGAGATACTGGCGCATCATCGGCGTCAGCTCATCTTTCTTCTTTTCTTCCATATCCCACCAAAAATCAGTATATCGAGGTGCTGATGGCGAGGACCAGCTTGAGCCCGCCCGGAATGTATCCGCTTGTCCAATCGAAGACTCCGTCGATGACAGTCGCATTCTTCACAAGGTATAACCCGAGCGGGAATCCGGGAATCCTCATCTTTATTCCTGCTCCAGCCGAGAAATACCAATCGATGTTCGAGAACGATGAAAGCTCCTTGAGCGTCTTGGTCACTCCGGTTGCACTGATGAACGCCTCGGCGTTGAGCACGTCGAGCACGAGAGGATAGCTGAGTTCGAGCTGGTTGTGCCAGAGGAAGGAGAGATCGGTCTCGGGATTGAATCCCCTGCCCGTGTTCATTCCGTCGATATAAAGCATCTCGTAGATGGTTGCGCCGTAACGGGCGTCGTACCATCCCCATCTGCCGTCCTTCTTCCAATACTGGTCGAACATGAAGCTGACATTCGAGGAGAAGCTCAGGACGAGGTGTTTCTCCCTTTCATCGGAATCAAGATGATGGAAGATCGAGTGGTACGCGGCCCCGGAGAGGCTTATCCTGTTGTAGTTGGACAATCCTCCAAGGATTCCTCCGGCATATGTGTAGCCGGCCGAGAGGACATAGCCCCTGGTCGTGTTCGTCTTGAGGTCCCTTCCGTCCCATGTGAGGGAAAGTGAGAACTTGTTTGAGAACTGCCAGCGGTCGTGGTATTTGCGTATGAGCTCCTCGTACGGTTCGTATCTGGAATCATAGAAGGCCCTGTTCACACCAAGGGATATTCCACCGCCGACAGTCAGGGATCCGGCGTCGAACGTGAACGTGTATCCGGTGTTGTATCCAAGTGCGATACGATAGTAATTGTAGGTCATGAGTTTTGATGAATCAGGAAGCTCCTGTTCCGAGCCATACCAGTCTTCAGCCGAATCATACCCCCATGGATATGTCACGTGACCGAGATCCCTGCCGTCATAGTATCCGCTGTCCGGATGCTTCTGGAGAACATTGTCCTTCACCGATCTCTCGACGGAAAGGGAGATTCCGTTGGACCAGCGCTTGGATCCGACCCAATCGTCGGAAAGGCTTATCGATACGGACTGGGTATCCGGACTGAGGGTCGTGCTGAGCGCGAGATCCCTTCCTGTGCCGGCAAGGTTCTTGTCCGACCACTGCAGGAAACCGGAGATCGGGAAGCCGTCGACGGTACCGCCGAACGTGGCTCCGAACTGGAGCTCCATCTGGTTGCCCTCCTCGATCTCGAACACGACAACAACGCCGTTCTCCGTCTCGCCCTGGAGGAGATTCAGGCGGATGTTCTTCACAAGCGAGGTGTTGTATATGTTCTGCTGGCTCCTGATCACCGCATCCCTGTTGAACACATCACCAACCTTTATCGTGAGTTCCCGTTCAAACACATAGGGTTTGGTCTTCGTGAGCCCCTCGAACCGGATCTCCTCGATCACCGACTGCGTCCCCTCCTCGATCGTGATGGCATAATCGACGGTGTGGGTATCCTCGTTGTACGTAGGAACAGGAATTATCTGGGCGGAGATGTATCCGTTGTTGTAATAGAGGGAGGCAAGATCGTTGAACATGTTCTGGAGGCTTATGACATCATGCACCGATCCCTGTTTCGCCGAAAGGATTTCGTCTATGCTGCTGTCAGAAAAAACACTGTTTCCGGAATATGTGACGTTGCCGAAGAACCACTGCTCTCCCTCATCCACGTTGAAGACGACCTCAAGAAACCGGCTCTTGTCCTCAGGTGTCGTGACATCGGTGATCTCCGGTTCCCCCACCTTTGCATATATGTACCCGTTCTCAAGGTAGTGCTGTTCAAGCAGGGCCTTGTCGTTCTCTATGTTGGACTGGACGAAATTCCCGCTGTTGAAGAAGCTCTTTTCCCTGCTTGTAAGCAGTTTCTTGAGATCCTTGGCGCTGAATACGGTCACCCCGTCGAAAAGGATGCTGCGGATCTTGTACTGCTCCCCCTCGTCAACATCGTACACAATGGCCTCGGTGTTGGAATCGGGATCGAACGTGCTCGAAGGGGTGACGACGACATCCTTGTACCCTTTCGAGCGGTAATGATCCGCGATCAGAGAGGCATTTGCATCGAGGTCGTTTGCATTTATGAAATCGCCCTTCCCGTAGTTCTGGACATCGAGCAATGTCCTGGAGCTGATGCTGGAATTGCCCTCGATCGAAACGGAGGAAACCATGGGATTTTCCACGAAGTTGAACCTGACTATGAGATCCTGTCCCTCCGGACCGCCCTCGAGCGCTTCCGCGGAAATGTATTCGACCCAGTCCTGGGCATAAAGCTTGTTGTATATTTCATTGAATAGTTCGTTTGTGAAATCCTGTCCGACATATCCGGAAAGAACATCGTCGACGGTCTTCAGCTTGACATTCATGAGACCGTCATATTCAAAAGCTGAGATCTGCTTCCCGATCCACCACTGCCCCTCCGCAGCGAAAACCGCCGGAAAAACGAAAAGCAGGATGAGAAGGAATAGTGCTGTTTTCTTGAAAATGTTCATTACAACTCCTTATGCTAGCATAGCAGAATAGAAATTAAAAAACAAACCTTTTGCTCAATGTGAATCCTATGTTGTCCATCACCTCGTAGAAATTGAGGTTGTCCGGCTGGGTGAAGAATGTAACGGTGCAAAGCGGGTTCTCCCATTCCAGAGACACCTCGACATCGAGGGTCAGATCGTCCGTAAGGAAGCTTCCGTCGTCATCGCTGTCATTCCTCTGTGCCGCAAAATGGGCCAGGGCCTCGAGATACAGGTCGGGAGTGAGGTACTTGCCGACATAGAGCGTCGTTCCGTCGAGATATCTTGCAAGCGGGCTGACATCGGCCCTGGAATCATCGGAGAACACCACGGCGTCGTAGACAAGATTCTCGATTATGTTCGTATGAAGGCTGAACGTGTCGAGGTTGAGAGAGCTCCTTATCGATTTCTGCAGGCTGTCATCGCTTGTCGTTATGTATCCGATACGGCTCAGCACGTCGACGCCCGTGCTTACAAGGGATACCACGCTTCCAAGATTGGACTGCCCGTTCTCGCTGCTAATGATCGACTGTCCGAGTATGCTCATTATCTCGTTAAGATCCTTTGCCGGAGAGGATTCGAAGGACGGATTGAAATTGTCCAGCCTGGCCTCGCGGAGCACAAGGTATATATCGACCTTGTCGCCGGAGGAATCGAAATCCCTGAGCTGGGCCCTGAGGTTGACCGTAGGCTCGAATCCGGCACCGTCTGTATCCCTGAACGTGATGTCCCCCTCGCGGATGAAGAAGGATTTCTGGAAATAGTAGATCTCCCCCGCCCTGAGCTCGAGGCTTCCGGAGGCGGAGAATCCGCCGTTGGAAGTGGAGTAGAACCTTATCTGCTGGTTCTCGGCCAGATATGCGGTGAGGATCGGGTTCGGTCCCAGAGGATAGACGACCGAGACGTTCTTCCTCAGGTTGAGATTGAAATCGAATTTCGAGGCCGCCCCCTCCTGCCACCATTCCGGAAGAGGATACATGCCGACCGACAGCTGGAGGTTGTAGGCATCGAGCTCGCCGTACATGTCGGCGGTCCTGTCCACACCATAGATCCTGAAATATCCGTTTATGTCGCCGATGATGTCAATGTTCTGCGAGGTCATCGGAAGCCGGAAGGTCAGCTCGTTGCCCGGTTCGACATACGCATCGACCCTGTAATCCTCGAAGCCAAGTGTAGGTGAAAGATTGAACTCCACCTTGACCTTGCCCTCCTTGCGCTGCTGCGTGTCCGTGTTCACGGACGTCACGGCGGTCATCATGCTCTTGATGTTGTTGTCCCAGACAAGGAAATAGGCGTTATGCGCGATCAGATGGTCCTTCGGAAGCCAGAAGATGTCGAGATCGAGGCGGTCGGTCCACAGCGATCCGTAAAGATGCATGTCGCCGACCTCTCCAAGAAGTTTGAGGTCGCCGCTTGCAAGGGTGTTGCTTCCGAAAACAAGTATCGGGGAACCGAAGACGAAGTTTATCGAGCTGAAATTGAAATCCCTTATTCCGATATCCATCTCGAGGCCGTCCTTGTAACGCCCGGCTATCTTCAGGTTCACAAGCGGGTCGAGATTGACAAGAAGGTCGGCAAAACCGTTGAAGACCTCGAGTTTTCCGGAGATGAGGCTGCCGGAGAATATGAGGGAACCGTCGTCGTAATAGAAATTGGAGGACCTGAACCCAGTGTCGAGGCTTTGATCCATCGACAGGCTGTTGACCTTGACCGTTCCTGTCATGTCACCGAACCCGGAGAGATACAGATCCTTGAGGAAAAGGTAGATGTTGTCCCTCTGCTCCGCCTTGATCGAGACTCCGATGTCCGCAAAGAACGGATAAGGCCTGTCGGCGTTATCGAACACATGGGAGAATGTCAGAGGAAGCTCGAAAATCCCGTCCGTGCTGGAAATCCTGAACGAAGGTATCGAGAGGCTGCTCGATGGCACACTGTATTCGAGATCGTCTATTTCGAGTTCCTTTGAATTGATGAAGATCGATCCGGACAAATCCACAGGATGGTTGATGCTGTCGGAGGAGACCATGCTGAAACCTCCGCTGAAGGAAAGGTCCTCGAGCGTCTGGCCTCTTCCGGTGAGGGATACGTCCAGAAGTCCGTATCCGAGATTCAGCCTTGCCAGACTGAACGATTCGAGCTTCAAAAGACCGCTGTAGAAGCTTTCGTATCCGGTGAGGCTCAGAAGTATCCGTTCTTCAGCACTCTCGAGCACGAGGGCAAGATCCTTCTTCTTCAAATCCGCAAAGAGGTTTCCCGTCATTGTGGCAAAAAGCGGGCTCTCGAAAGATATGTTTGAAACCGAAATCTTCTCATTCTCCAGCTGGAAATCGAACACGAGGTCCGGCGCACCGGGCAGATGCCACATGTTGTCTACGCTGAAATCCTCGGTCCAGGCCTTTATCAGCTGGTTCTCGTAATCGAAGACAAATCGCAGGGAACCGTCGAGGATGCAGGGGCTGACGGCCGCGGAGGGCGTAGGAAGGGCAAATCCGTCGAATGTCAGCTGGATGTCGAAATCGTCCTTCCAGTCGATCAGCAGTCCCGCCCTCTCGTTCAAAACCTTGACCTCGGAGGTCGTGAAATCCATGTCGATGTCGAAATCGTAGTCCGTCATGCTGGTCGTGAGCACGGCCTGGCTCATCAGATGCTTCACATCCTCGAAATTGAACAGTCCGGAAAGGCTCAGGGTGGGAACCGGCGGGAATGAAAGATTGAAATCGTACTTGTTTCCGTTCTCCAGATTCAGCTCAAGAAGTGCCAGCTTGCGTCCATCCGAGGTCTTCTCGACCGACAGGACCCCGTCCGGAAGCAGGCTGTGCAGATCGAAGCTGCCGTTGTAGCTGAATCTCACCAGATCCGATGTCAGGTTGAAGGAAAGCACGTCCAGACTGTCCGAAGCAAGATAGGAGCTGCATGAGGATCCGAAATTGAGATCCAGACCGAGAAGGTTGACATTACCAAGTGCGAACGCATAGTCGATGTTGCCGGTATAGCCAAGCCCGGATCCTGGTGAGGACACAAGATCGGCCGACAGGTTCCCGTTGAGCAATGTCTCATCGGTCACATAAGAGACAAGCGATGGTGCATAGGAGTTGATGAACGGGAGGAAATCCGCAACCCTGAGATCGGTCAGCGCAAGGAGGATGTCCGCATCCTCCCTTATCTCGGCCCTAAGTGAAAGCATGGTTCCGTAGCCCGCCTGCAGAAAAACCCCGTCCGGGCCGTAGGACGCCCTGACCAGGAAATCCTGGCTCAGTGATGGAAGCCTTACATCGGATATCTCCACATCGGCAAAATCCAGCGAACCAAACGATCCTCCGACCAGATTGCAACCGAGGAGGAAGTCCATACCGTCCAGCTGTTCGAACCGGCTTGCAAGCCCCACGGAGGACGAGAGAAAAACCTCGTAGCCGTCTCCAAGACTGACACCTGCATCCAGACCGTCAAGACTGATGGATGAATATATCTTCTTGGTGTAATCGGCTATCATCGTGCTTGACATGTTGTTCGCATGAAGCTGGAACTCCTTGTCAGGCAGATTTCCCGAAATGCCGATTCCTGACAATTTAGCAATCTGCCTCGTCCGGAAGAAGGCCAGCCCGGATACGAACCCGACGGACACATCCCCGTTTCCGATCGAATACGATGCGCTGAGGTCCGAGACGCTCAGGGCATATTCGCTGTAGGAGCTTATCATCATGGACAGGGAAAGGGAGAGCATATCCCCGTCGCTTTCGAGATATGCCGGGTAAAGTCTCATGAAAAACTCGTCCCCCTTGCCCGCCTCCAGCTGCATGAAGGAGAGGCTGAACGGGGTTTTAAAAAGATCTTCGGTGGAAAAGCCGCTTACCGACGAGGAAGCCGCAAGATCCTCGACATAAAGCGAATAACCGTCCTTGGCGGCATCTGCGGAGGAAACCGAGAACCTTATGCCGTAGGCACCTCCCGAACCGGTGACCTCGGCATTGAGGCCGGAGAGCTCCACATCGATACCATCATAAAACAGGTTGAGACCGGGAATGCGCGCCTCAAGCCTGGCAAGTCCTCCGGAAGTCGAGAAGGAAATGAAGAATTCAACATCCTCGAAATCCGTCAACCCTTCGATGCTGGCATCGAAATCATACACATGCACATTGAAATCGAGGTTTTGGATCCCGTTGGCGGATCCATCCCCAGATTCCGCATCAAAGTTGGAAAAAACCGCGGAAAGTCCCTTGATCTCTTCAAGGGACGAGGAAGCAGTGACACCATCCATTGAAATGGTGAAGGAGGCATTACCGTCGAAAAAATCCCTTACCATGTCCAAGAGACCACTTCCTAGGTCGAGCTCGTCCACATGCAGTATATCGCGTCCGTCCTTCGAAAGCACGACGTCGTTCAGCCTGACCCTGTTGAGAAGTCTCCTGTCCATGGAGGCGAAGGAAACGGCGTATCCATCCACTCCATCGGAGAAGGATGCCAGGACCTTGTCCACCAGAATGGCCGCGGGAGAAGGGATGTTGAAGAGCAGGACGGATGAGAAAGAAGCAAAAACGAACACCAGGAAAACAATGAATGCGATCAGTATTATTCTTATCGGTGAATGGTATTTCATTTTTGCCTCATCGCAATTATAATTCAAATGAACCATATTTTCACCTGTTTAAGAAAAAAAGGGAGAGCCAATGAGTCACATATTGAAGGGTTTCATCGCGATTGAAGGCCTCGACGGGGCCGGAACGACGACCCAGCTTGGAATCTTGTCAGAAAAACTCGAGCAGACGGGAAGAAAGGTCTTCAGCACCTTCGAGCCGACGGACGGAGAGATAGGCCGTCTCATCAGAAGGGTGCTGAGACATGAGGTCGACATCGAAAGAAAGGCTCTGGCCATGCTTTATTCCGCCGACAGGTACGAGCATCTCTACGGAAAGGGAGGAATATCCGAAATGCTTTCCAAGGGGTATGTTGCAATAAGCGACCGGTATTTCTATTCCTCGTTCGCCTACCAGATGCTGGATGCGGACTACGGCTTCATAAGAAGCCTCAACCCCTATCCCGCTCCGGAACATCTCATATTCATCGACCCTCCCGTCGACACCTGTCTCGAGAGGATAGCGAAACGGTCCGGGGAAAGGGAGCTGTTCGAGAGGAGGGAGTTGCTGACCAAGGTCAGGGAAAACTATCTCAGAAGCTTCGAGGACCTTGACGGGGACGTGGATTTCATCCATGTGGAGGGCGTGCTGGACATAGAAGGAACAAGGGACAGGATCTTTGCCGCCCTCAACCTTTGATCAGCATCGCATCCCCGTAGCTGAAGAACCGGTACCTCTGTTCGACCGCATGCCGGTAGGCGCAAAAGATATTATCCTTTCCCGCCAATGCGGACACCAGCATAAGCAGGGTCGATTCGGGTGTATGGAAGTTGGTAAGCAGATCGTCGACGAACCGGAAGCGGTATCCGGGACGGATGAAAATATCGGTATCCCCCGATTTTTTTTTCAGAAAACCGTCCTCGCCCGCGGCGCTTTCAAGAGTCCTGACGCTGGTCGTCCCTATCGCAAGTATCCTCCTGCCCTCGCTTTTTGCCCTGTTCAAGGCATCGAAGACCTCGTCTGAAATCTCGAAGTGCTCCGTATGCATGTGATGATCCTCGATGTTCTCGCTCCTGACAGGAAGGAATGTTCCGAGTCCGACATGCAGCGTTACCTCGTAAATGGGAACACCCTTCCTCCTGACCTCGTCCATCAGGCCCGGAGTGAAATGAAGGCCTGCCGTAGGCGACGCAACGGACCCCTCCTTCTTCGCATACACCGTCTGATATCTGCTTTCATCTGAAAACTCGTCCTCGCGCTTTATATATGGCGGGAGAGGGACATGACCGACGCGCGCAAAGAAATCCTCCCCTATGCGCTTGTCGAACACAACCCTCCTGTTGCCGTCGCCCAGGTCACCGGCAATGATGCACGTTGCCGCCACATTGCCATCCCTGTCGCGGAACTCATAGCTCTTGCCCACCTTCTGGCGCTTGGATTTCGACACCATGGCCATCCAGCTTCCGTCATCGAACTCTTTCAAAAACAAAAACTCGACAATGCCTCCGGTCGCGCTTTGGGCGAAACACCTGGCCTTCCGGACCTTGCTGTTGTTGACGACCACAACGGTTGACGGATCAATCAGGGAAGGA
The DNA here is from genome assembly GCA_949293595.1 of uncultured Spirochaetales bacterium. Taxonomy (GTDB): domain Bacteria; phylum Spirochaetota; class Spirochaetia; order Sphaerochaetales; family Sphaerochaetaceae; genus Ornithospirochaeta. Next base: position 43,562 of record CASFDW010000001.1, read on the forward strand.
AGGTCTCCTATCTGCATGTCCCTGTATTCCCCCGTGTTCTTATCCAGCAGGAGAAGACGGTCATTACCCCTCTCCTTGGACGGATACTGTGCTATCAGCTCCTCGGGAAGATCAAAATAATAGTCCTTGGTCAGCATCTCCCTTCACCTCGATATCCAATAATTCATATGCCTTTCTGGTCACACACCGGCCTCGCGGGGTCCTTTTCAGATATCCCTGCTGTATGAGGTACGGCTCGTAATAGTCCTCAAGGCTCTCGACCGCCTCCCCCACCGATATGCTCAGGGTGTCGGCCCCGACCGGACCGCCACCATAGAAATCGATTATCGTCCTCAGTATGGTCCTGTCCATCCTCTCAAGCCCATGTATGTCTATGCCGAGCTTGTCGAGCCCCAGACGCACGGTCTTTTCGGTTATTATCCCGTCGGACATGAAATAGGCGAAATCCCTCAGCCGGCGCAGAAGCCTGTTTGCAATCCTGGGAGTCCCTCTCGAGCAGCAGGCAAGGGAATATATGGCCGCATCGTCGATCTCGGTGCCCAATATCCCCGCACTGCGTTTGATGATCGAGGAAAGCTCCTCCGGATCATAATAGTCTATGTGAAGGTTGATCCCGAAGCGGGATGAGAGCGGACTGGAGACCGATCCGGCCTTGGTCGTCGCACCGATGAGCGTGAACTTCGGCAACGGAATCCTCATGGTCCTGGCCGCCGGCCCCTGGCCGATGACCCAGTCGATCTCGTAATCCTCCATGGCTATGTACAGCATCTCCTCGATTGCCGGTTTGAGCCGGTGGATCTCGTCAATGAAGAATACCGTGCCTTCGTTCAGGTTCGTGAGTATTCCGGCAAGATCCTTTGGCTTGTCCAGGGCCGGTGCGCTGGTCATCCTTATCTCGGAATGCATCTCGTTCGCAATGATGCTCGCAAGCGTCGTCTTTCCAAGTCCGGGAGGTCCGACGATGAAGGTATGGTCCAGAACCTCCTGCCTGGCACGTGCGGCCTTGATGAAGACCTCGAGGTTCTCCTTTATGGTCTTCTGTCCCTGGAAATCCTCGAGCATCTGCGGGCGCAGGATGTTCTCCTGCCGGTCCTGTGTCTCGGAATACTCCCTCCTCATGAGGCTGTTGTTCCCAAGCTCCTCGAGCTCCTTTATGTCGGCTTCGTAATCGACTACCATCAGACCCCCTTGATGAGCGTCGAGAACAGGAACGTCTCCTTCTCCTCGTGGCTCTTTCCATAAAGCAGAAGCTGGTTGTCGGAGAGAAGACGGTCGATCTTCTCCCTTACCCTCTTCTTGTCATGCCCCATCTCGACGAAAGCCTGGACGATGTCGGCAAATTCATCGCAGGGATGTGAGGATCCGCCGGATCCGGCATCCTCACCCTCCTCGTCGAGCACGAGGACGTTCCTTAGCTGGAGGATGAGCTTCTGTCCGGTTTTTGCGCCGATTCCCGGAATCTTGGAAAGCTTTTTCACATCCTGTGCATCAAGAGCTCTTACAAAATCCTCCACAGTGATCGCACTCAGGATCTTCACCGCCTGACGCGGTCCTATCCCGTTGACGGTCACGAGCTCGGAAAAGCACAGCCTCTCCTTCTCATCCGCAAAGCCGTACAGCAGCATGGCATCCTCGCGATGGACAAGCGTGCACAGGACGCGGATATCCCCGCCTTCGTCCTTCACCGACCTTTTTTTCAAGGCCATAACGGCGTTGGTGCTGCATTCCAGATGGTACTCGACACCTCCGGAGGTGAGCACATCGACATGATTGATGCCTGATGATATCAGCTTTCCATGGATTGCATTGATCATTTTCCTGTTTTAAACCTCTCGTCCGCCGAACTGTAATTGCAATGGCATATGCAATCGGCAAGGGCATCCGCCGCATGGTCGGGCTTTGGTACGGCCCTGAGTCCGAGCTGCAGCCTGACCATCTCCTGAACCTGATGCTTGTCCGCCGTTCCGGTTCCGGTCACGGCAAGCTTTATCTGAAGGGGGGAATAATACTCGACGCGTATGCCCATGTCCATGAGCTTGTACGTCAGCGCCCCTATCACCTTTGCTACGGGAACGGCGCTGGAGATGTTCTTGGCGAAGTATATGTCCTCCATCGAACAGACCTCGACGTTGTATTTGAGCGCGATGGACGAAACATCCTCCGCCAGCGTATGGATCCTGTCCGCGAGCTTTTCCCCGGCGCCTGTCTTCACAACGCCAAAAGAAACAGGCCGGATGCCTTGCGAGCCGAACTCAACAACGCCCCAGCCTGTCATCGCCAGCCCTGGATCAATTCCCAGGACGATCATTTGTCACTCCTCCTGGAAATCATCAGGAAGATCAAGGTTCGTCGAAACCTGCTGGACATCGTCGAGATCCTCGAGACGTTCGACAATCTTGAGAACCTTGTTGGCCTTCTCGTTGTCGAGCGTCACCGTCTGGTCCGCGACCTTGTTTATATCGGCGCTGTCCTGCTCGAACCCAGCAGCCTGCATCGCCTCGAGGACGGATGCGAAATCAGCGGCCGTCGTCGTGACCTCGATGATTCCGTCGTCCGTCGAGACATCCTCTGCCCCGTTTTCGAGAGCAGCTTCGAAAATCTGCTCCTCGGTATACTTCGATGCATCGTAGGTTATGATTCCCTTTGTCTGGAACATGTAGCTGACGCATCCGGTGGCACCAAGGGAGCCTCCAAGCTTCGTGAGCGTGCTTCTGACGTCCGCCGCAGTCCTGTTCTTGTTGTCCGTGAGCGTGTCGATGATGATGGCGACACCACCCGGAGCATATCCCTCGTATGTCAATTCATAAAAAGATGTTGCACCAAGTTCACCGCTTCCCTTCTTGATTGCCCTGTCGATGTTGTCCTTGGGCATGTTCTCCGCCCTGGCCTTGAGGATAGCTGTTCTTAGTCTGGCGTTTGAATCGGGATCGGGACCACCCATCTTGGCCGCCACCGAGATTTCCTTGATGAGCTTCGTGAATTTCTGACCGCGCTTTGCGTCCAATGCGCCTTTCTTGTGCTTGATGGTTGCCCATTTGCTATGGCCTGACATATTTACCTCTTTGCTAATTGAATTTATGACGCTGTAAAATTTATCACATGCCCTCTTTTTCAGTCAATAACACACATAAAAAGCTTTAGAACAATGTGGTCCAAAATCAAAAACCCCTCCTCGGTGAGCCGGAAGCTTGCCTCGTCGTCCAAATACAGGCATGGATCAAGCTGTGCGACCGCCTTGGAGAACCTTTGATCGAAAGAACGGGAGAACCTGTCCCTGTATCCGGCCTTGTCAACCCCCCATTTCGTCCTGAGCGACACCATGAGGAACTCCTCCTCCGCCTCGCGGGCATCCAGATGCTCCACGGAGGCCACGGGCTTCTCAAGGTACGATGCGAGATCCTGCTCGTACCGGATGCCCACGACCTTCCTGTATCCCAGGCTGCTTTCTGAGGACGGTCCGAATCCGATGTACTGTCCGAGCTTCCAATAATTGAGATTATGCTGGCAGAATGCGCCGTCTCTGGCAAAATTCGAAATTTCGTAATGCTCGTATCCGAGCGAGGAAAGGAGCTTCCAGCCCTCGCGGAGGCATTCTGCCTCTTCCTCCTCGCTGGCCAGATGCCTGTTATCCCACATCCTTGTACCCTCCTCGTAGCTGAGACAGTAGAAGGATACATGGTCCGGACCGAAGGAGGCCGTCCTGCTTATGTCACGAAGAGTGTCCCCGACGGTGAAGCCCGGAACCGCGGTAATGATGTCTGTGTTGAACGGTATGCCGAGGGATGACAGGATATCGAGTGCCCTGAGGTTCTCCCCAAGGCTGCTGTTGCGTCCGAGAAATGAAAGCATGTCCGCATTCAGACTCTGTATTCCAACGCTGATCCTCGTGATCCATGGGCTCAGGGCGGCAAGTCCTGAAGAGACCTGCTCGGGATTGAATTCCACCGTGCATTCGCGCCACTTTCCGAAGCGGGAGGCACAGGATAATATCCTGGCAAGCCTGTCCACTCCAAGGATGCCAGGATTGCCTCCTCCTATGAAAACCGTGTCGAACGGATGCCTGTAAAGTGAAAGAAACGATGATATCTGGGACGAGACAAGATCCGCATATCTGTCAAGCACCTCTCCGTTCCAGACCCCGCATGGCTCGGAATAGAATGCGCAGTATGAGCATTTTCTCACACAGAACGGCACATGGACGTAAAGAGAAAGAGGCCGGTCCGGATCCACATATCCCGTCATTTGCCGGAAAGCACCGATATCGAACCCAGAGGCCAGAACCTGAAGACAACCCTTCCGTTTATCTTATCCTCGGAAACAGGACCGAAATACCTGCCGTCGCGGCTGTTGTCCCTGTTGTCACCCAAAGGAAGGATCCTGCCCTCGGGAACATAGATCCCGTTCTCGGCTGCATTGTATGCGCTTCGTGCGGCCATGTCGGACGGATCGATCAGCGTTGTCATCCTTGCTTTTTCCTTTTCCACCTCGTACATGTCGAAAACATTCGTGGACTTGTCGAGGCTCTCGTACCTGTCCACTATCTCGGCAGGGGCGAGGCTGATGATTCCGTAGTCCTGGTACGCAAGCAGATCGGCATATGCGTCAAGTCCGGGGTAGAGGCTCATGTCGACGGACCTGTGCGGCCCCGACGACAGGCCGTTCTCCTTCCTGAACTCATCCTCGCTGACGAAGCCGTCGGTTCCGGCAGGCTCGATGAACACATTGCCATCCTCGAACCTCACGGTGTCGCCCGACATCCCCACGGCCCTTTTGACATAGAGACGCTCAGCGACGGTCCCGTCCGGATTCCTGTCGATGTTCACAAGTGAAAGGGTACCCATGAAGACTATCTGGCTCAGAAGGTCGAACACCGGCCCCTTGGATGTGTATTCGGGATTGTAGAACGTTATTATGTCATCCCTCTCGACCTTTCTTGATGCGGAGGATATCTTTTTGCCACCGGGATAAAGCTCGGTGCCATAGGCGTTCTTGATGACTGCGACACGGTCGCCGACATTCAGGGTCGAAACCATGCTCGGAGTGGGAATGAGAAAGAACTGGAAAAGGAACTGGTTGATTATTATCACCCAGAAGACGGCGAAAATAAGCGCGTCGATCCAGGACCATATCTCCCTCAGCAGTGTCCGGGGCTTGCTTTTGTTATAGGCCCTGACCCTCTTTCTATGCGTGAGGTACCTGGAAGCGGCGTTTTCAATCTTTGTCAGAAAAACGTCCATATAGAGAAAATTACACCAACTGGCGGAAGTTGACAAGTCAATGGTGTAAAGATTAATTTAGATGGTATGAGAAAGAAAGAGAGGCTACCGGAGGTTGATCCGGTAGTATTACCTGAGAAGATTTTCGGAATGAGGAGCGGTCTGGCCATACTGATCGGGCTTGTCCTTGTTTTTGCCATATTGTTTTTTCTGGTGTTCATGCTTCCCGGCATAAAAAACGGCGGGGTGTACATCGGTTTCGAAAGCGGTCTCTCGGATGTGGGCGTGTACATGGACGGCAGATATCTGGGGTCCACAGAGGGAACAAGGTATTTCGTCAAACACGGCGGGCACGAGTTCGTCTTTTTCAAGGACGGGCTCGAGATATCCCGCACCACGATCGAGATCCCGCATCCCGTTTTCTTCACCCTGCTCTTCCACCGGACCATGGATCTGGACATCGGAGCCGTGTCCGTCGCCGGACTTGAGGACAGCATAAGGGAGAACTTCGTCACAAAGGTGGTCGATTGGTCGAAGAACACGCAATACGACGGGACAATATATTCCTTTCCTCCCCTTTTCTCATCTTTTGCCAAGGACATCGTTGCTCTTGACATGGAAGACTATTCGGAGCAGCTGTTTTTAGCCGCGGCCCACATCAGCTCGCAGGACATGCTGGATGACTACATCCTTGCAACAGGATTGCTCGAGGAGGCGGGAAAGGACATCGGCTTCGACGATTCGTTCCTCTCCGGTCTCGGGTTCTCCGGAGAATCAGTTATTTCCCAGCATGTCGAAAGGGATCCTGTCGAACCGGAAGGTTTTTCGGAGGGCTGGATCGATTATGCCGGGGGTAGTCTCACGATGGGCTCATACGACGGCAGCACCTATCCGCTCACAAATGAGGCGGAGATGGATGTCACGGTGCCAGCCTTCTCCATCATGAGGTATCCGGTCAGCGAGTACGAATACGCACTCTTCATCGAGGAAAACCCGTATTGGGCGAAAAGCAACATTGAAAACATCGTTGCCGACGGCATGGCCGACGAAAACTACCTCTCGTCGATCATACTTTCAACATCGTTCAGGTCGACCCGTCCGATAAGGAATATAAGTTATCATGCTGCAAAGGCCTATGCCGGATGGCTTTCCGAGAAGACAGGAAAGAACCTCGTCCTTCCTTCGGAGGCTGTCTGGACCTATGCGGCGGTCTCCGCGGAAGATGCCGGGTACGCATCAAGCCTGGCCATCACGCAGTCGGATCCCTCGGTTCCAGCAATGATGTTCGGTGGTCTGTGGGAGATGACCGGCTCGAGCTACATACCACTTTCACGGCTAACGGACTACCAGACGTTGCAGGAGCTTTCCGGCAATCTTGACGAGGACATCATCGTGAAAGGCGGAAGCTACCTGTCATCGTCGTCTCTCGTGACGGCGGACACCGTCGGAATAATGAGCAAGGAGGCGACAAGCCCGTATGCAGGGTTCCGTCTTGTCGAGATGAAATGAAAGAAGATTTCAAGCTGATCCAGAAAAATAAGAAGGCCTATTTCAACTACGAGATCGTCGAGGAGCTGGAGTGCGGCATCGAGCTCGTTGGTACGGAGGTCAAAAGCGTGCGCGAGGGCAGATGCTCCTTCTCCGACAGCTATGTGCAGGTGAAGGACATGCAGCTCCAGCTCGTCGGATTCCTGATCCAGCCGTACAGCCACGGCAACATATTCAACCATCAAAGCGACCGTCCGAGAAGGCTTCTTGCACACCGGATGGAGATAAAGAAGTTCCAAAGGAAGGTCAACGAGAAGGGCTTCACGCTCGTTCCCACCGAAATATATCTCAAAGGAAACCTTGTCAAGATGAAGATAGCGCTTGCAAGGGGCAAGAACGTCAGGGACAAGAAAGAGGCGATAAAGGAAAGAGATCTCAACATGGACGCCCGCAGGCAGCTCCGCGAGCTCAATTACTGACCTTGGTCAGGAACGCGCTCTGTCCGTTGATTATGACCATGTCCAAAAAACCGGCCACCTCGTCGACAGGCTCCACACAACCCTTCTCCACCCACTGCTCTATTATGCTGATCGCACCGCCGACAATGAACGCATAGACCCAGCCGGCGGTCTTTTCCTCTATATTGAAGAAATCCTTCCACATCCCGGTCGCGGAAGGAAGGATCCGCTCTATTATCCTGTTCAGAAAATCCTTGTCGCCATGCTTCGAGAAAAGAAGGGCGCACATCTCTGAATTCTCACGGACAAGGGAAAGAAGCTTCACAAGAAGTTCCTTCACGCTCTTTGAAACCTCTATTGAAAAGGATTCGCTGATTTCTGAAAACAGCTTCATCAGGAACTCGTCCTCGATCTCCTTCATAAGCTGTCCGACGGACTGGTAATGGGAATAGAAGGTGTTGCGGTTGATTCCAGCCCTGGCGCATATGAGCGATATGGATATCTGGTCCAGCGGCCTCTCCTTGAGAAGCTGCAGAAGATTCATCCTTAATTTCTCCTTAGTGAGCGCAACCCTTTTATCCATACCAAGCCTTAAAAAATTTGGAGGACACCTGGTGTCCCCCATATGGAGGTGGGGAGATTCGAACTCCCGTCCTGACAATCCATCCGAAAACGTCTACGGACGTAGCCGTCCTTCAAATCTCCCGTCCGGGTCGGCAAGACGGCAGGCGTCGCCGGACGGCAGGACCCTTGAAGTCCCGGTACGTCGGATCCGTACGCACCGGCAAGTCCCTGTTTTTGATGGCTGGACCGTCCTAGGAACAGCGTACGGTTTCGCCATGCCGCTTAATTAAGCAGCAAATGCAAGAGTTTCGACGACTTCGTCTTCTTTCTTCTTTGCAGTTATTTTTTTGTGCCGGTTTTACAAGTCAGCTCTTGGCCCGCAGTCTCCGACCTGGCAGAGCCAGTCGAAACCGGAACACCCCCGCTTTCAGACAGACTAAATATAATAGAATAGGTCGAAAACAGCAATAGCTAAATTTTCGAATCCACCTCGCTGAAAAATGTCCCAAGGTCATCGAAATGCATCAAAGCATACTTGTCCAGCCAGGTTTCGCTCCTGTTCACGATGACGACATCCCTGCCCTTCTGTACTGAAATATAAGGAAGGGCCGCGGCAGGATTAACAATGAGGCTGGTCCCGAGCACCAGCACGAGATCCGCGTTGGCAAAGGCGTTCTCGGCCCTCTGGAGCATGCTCATGTCCAGATTCTCGCCATAGAATACTATGTCAGGCTTGACGACTGAGCCGCAGTCCCTGCACACAGGAACCTTGCCGGCCCTCACTACCGGAGCGATCTCGCCGTAGGTGTGGTATGCGTTGCAATTCGTGCAGTACGCCCTCTCCAGGCTTCCGTGGAGGGGATAGACCTTCCTGCTTCCGGCCCTCTCGTGAAGATAATCCACGTTCTGGGTATAAATTCCAAGAGACAGAAGTCCCTTGTCCTCCATTCTCTTGAGAGTCGTATGAACGATATTCGGACGGAAGGATTCCATGTTGAACCAATAAGGCAGGGCCCAGGAATAGAAGATGTCGGGATGGGACCTGAAGAAGTCTATCGAAACGATCGTCTCGACATCCAGCCTGCCGTATTTCCTGCTGTAAAGTCCGTCGCTGCTTCTGAAGTCGGGGATTCCGCTCATCGTGGAAACACCCGCGCCAGTGAGGGCGACTATCCTTTTCCTGTCCGAAAGGAGTGAAATGAAATCATCTACATCCGCCATTGCAATCCCCCCTGTACGTGTTTCCGCTCAGTTCCTTGAAGTCGACGTGGACGACATCACCCTCCCCGAGTGAAAAAGGAGAGGAGAAGGAAACCATGTCGTTGTGGCTGTTCCTTCCCAGATACCTGTCCTTCTCGTCCCGGGTCGTCCCGAGAACGACCACATCGGAAGAAAACGGCAGGCGTGCCTTCCTGATCCTCTGGGCCCTTTCAAGCTGCTCCGCTATGAGCCTTTCAAGACGTGCGATCTTGATCTCGTCCGGAATCTGTCCGTCCATAGACGCAGCCTTCGTCCCCTCCCGTGGGTTGAAATAGTACATGAAAGCCTCCGTACAGCCCATCTCCTCCATCATCGAGAGGGTCTGCTGATACTCCTCCTCGGTCTCGGTGGGGAATCCAACCATCACATCCGTGGCAAGGGTGAGTCCTTCTATCCTCCCTCTCATCCTTTTGACAAGGGCGATGAAGTCCTCCCTTGTGGTCCGTCTGTTCATCAGCTGCAATATCCTCGTGCTACCGGCCTGCATCGGCAGATGGATGTGCGAGCATATCCTGTCGTTTTCAGCGATGACATCTATCAGATGGTCCGAAAAATCCTTGGGATGCGGGGATTCGAAACGAACGAACCTTATATTGTGCAGATATGGGACGATTTTTTCCAAAAGAGTTGGGAAATCGACTTTATTGCCATCATATGACGAGCTGTAGCTGTTGACATTCTGTCCAAGGAGGGTGATTTCCCTTACTTTTTTGGAATCGAGGAAGACAATCTCGTCGATTATCGATCCAACATCCCTTGAGACCTCGCGTCCGCGGACATACGGAACAATGCAGTATGAGCAGAAATTGTTGCATCCGTTCATGATCGGGACATAGCTCGACCAAGAGCCTTCCCTGTAGTATGAGGAAAGGAACGAATAGCCATCCTCATCCCCTGGCCGGACTCCGAGGATCATGTCCGGAATGTCGTTCTTGCTGTTAGTTCCGACGACCTCGTCGACGAACGGAGCATCCTTCCTCAGATCATCCTTCAATCTCTCGGCCATGCATCCGGTGACTATGATCTTGAGGCCTCCCCCTCTTTTCTTTTTGAGCGCGCCGAAAAAACCAAGCCTGCCCCAGACACGGTTTTCTGCCGTCTTCCTTACGGAACAGGTGTTGATGATCACGACATCGGCATCCTCGGCTTTGTCGGTCTTTTCCAGCCCTCTCCCCAGGAGAATCGTTTCGATAGCCCCGCTTTCCGCGACGTTGAGCTGGCAGCCATATGTCTCGATCAAAAATCTCATCTTGCTCTCCTCAATGCCGCCGCATAGGTGTTCTCCATGAGCATGACGACGGTCATAAGCCCTACACCGCCCGGAACCGGTGTGACGCGGCAGGATGTGCCATTAAATGAATCATAATCGACATCCCCCACGACCCGGTAGCCCTTTGGCCTGGACCCGTCGGTAATCCTGTTCACTCCGACGTCTATGATGGTTGCACCGTCCCTGACCATCGATGCGTCGATGGTGGATGGCCTGCCGGTTGCGACGATGACGACATCGGAAGAAAGGGTATGGGCCTTGAGGTCCGGTGTTTTCGTGTTGCATACCGTCACCGTGGCATCGACACCCTTCTGCATGCACATTACCGCAACCGGCTTTCCAACGATGTTGCTCCTTCCGATCACGGTGACATTCTTTCCAGAGAGAGAAATTCCATAATACCTGAGTATCTCCATTATCCCCTTTGGGGTGCATGGCTCGAAGCATTCCTGTCCGAGCATCAGGCGTCCGATGTTGTACGGGGAGAATCCGTCCACGTCCTTGTCCTTGGAAATGCGGTTTATGACACTCTCCTCGTCAATGTGCTTTGGAAGAGGCAGTTGCACGAGTATCCCGTCGACCTCGGGATCGGCATTCAGCCTGTCGATCAGCGATAAAAGCTCATCCTGCGTGTAATCTTCATCGAACCTATAATCAAAATGCACAAATCCGAGCTCGGCGGCCATTTTGCATTTCGTCGCGACATAACTTTCGCTTGCTCCGTTGCTCCCGATGAGAATGACGGCAATGGATGGAGCCCTATTTCCTTTGGCGACAAACTCTTGCGTCCTTTTTGCAAGGTCTGCGAGAAGCTTTTCCTTGATGATTTTGCAACCTAATCTTTCCATAAGTCATATTTTTACTTCATTTTTCATGTTAAAACAATCTATTTGAATAATAACGCCTAATTGGGTATCATCTTAGAAGGAGTGAAGATGAAAAAGTTTTTATGCCTTTTTTCAGCGCTGATGCTGCTTTTCGCATCGTTTGCATTCGGCGCCCCCTATTATGATACCGGAAGCCAGATTTTCACAATCAATGCAGGACCGGTCATACCCACATCAATCACAGGATTGGGAAACGGAAACGGAACGATAAGCGGACTTGAAAAGCAGACCGTCGGGGGTTATGGCTCCATCTGCTACCAGGTTTTCGCAAGTCCCTATTTCGCCTTAGGCGGAGAACTCGGATACCTTTTCAACTTTGTCGTTTCAGACAAGGTTTTCACAAGCGTTCCGATCCAGTTCAAGGTGACCGCTTTCCCTGTTCAGGGTAATTTCGAACTCCCGATCTCTCTCGGAGTCGGATTGAACTACATTTCTTACAACGAAAGCAGCAAGCTCACCGTCAGTACCCAGCTGGACATCGGAGCAAGATATTACTTCTCCGAGGAATGGGGCGTCGGGCTTCATGTCGGAATACAGGTGATACCTGAGTTCTACCTCAAGAATGAAAAACCAAATTCAAACTATCTGGCGACATATCTTCCGATAACGCTTTCAGTTGCCTACAGACATTGAGGAGCACATATGAAAAAGCATCTGATATTTTTTGTCATATTCTTGTTTTTACTTTCTTCCTGCAATCTCGATTCTGACGGTATTTTCCAGCAGATTTATGGTGAAACAGAGAAAAACAGCATTAAAGTGAGCTACATGGTCGGAGAAAGCAACGAGGAGATATTCTTTTCGACAGACACCAACGGGATAGCAAAAACTTCCAGTCCATATTCAGGATACGACAACGTCTACTCCCCTTCCGACCGTCTTATCCGTTTCATGACAAGCGACGGTGAGGCTGTCTGCTCTTCAATCTCCGGGACAAGCACGTACTATCTTGTGAATCTTGAAAGCAAGACAGAGCAGAAGCTTACTATCACGGTAGACGGAAGCGAAGCAGTAGTACAGGGCGCATACTTCAATCCGATGCCGAGTGATGAAAAGAGCGTCCTGACTCTTGTGCTCAGGACAAAATCGGACACTTCCACAGCCTATTTCCTCTATTATGGAGCACAGCCAAAGAAAGGAGACGATGGGGTTTCATTGATTTTCTCCACCACCGCCGATGTGGAAGCAAACAAGGTTGACAGAATCCCGGAAGAAAAAGGTGTCCCGCAGATAATCGGACCTGGGAAATACACGTTTGCCGTTTACCAGAATGATGAGGAGCAGAAAACGTGGGTAATCGGGAATGCCGGAACAGTTTCAAGCAGGCCGAGGCTTTGGTTCGACAGCCTCCTGATTCTTGAAAACGGGGATGTGTACTCTGTCGATGAAGGATTGAATAAGAAATATGCTGCAGTTAGTCTGACACACTATGACGCAAACTCGATTTTGGCCGCCGGTTATGTCAAGGAGACGGCTGATGGTACCGGAAAAATCTACGGGATCACCGATAAGTTCACGTTCAGCTATGATGTAGCAACAAATGAATTCAAGAGCTATGAGAAATCAACCAATATGTTTTATGTAGGAATGATCAATGCGGATAAGGTGGCAACCACCGAAAACAGCATACAGACTTTCAACAAGAGCAACCTCTGAGTTTTGCAAATTTGTTTTTCTCAAGCACCTGTTGCATGCAGGTGCTTTTTTCATAGTAGGTGAATCACAAAACATGGATGCCCATCAAAGCATGACTTTTTACAAGAAAAGTCGAGGTCCACAACGACCAGAAGAAACCGGAGGAAGTCATGGAAACCATCCTTCGGTGATGCAGAAGATGAATGGCAGGCAAATGGAAAAGCAATCCGTAACGAAAAAATTTGTCAGAAAAAAACCTGGCAAACGCCAGGCAAGGGACAAACCGTGATCAGTGATAGATATTGTATCTGGTCGGAAACCTATTCAAGTATCTCGTGGAGGATGCTTCTCACCTCCCCGTCCTTGAAGACCTCGTCGATCTCGTCATGTGTCAGTCCGATGAATTCATGGCATGTATAATGTATCCATCTCGAGTCCTCGGGTCTGTTGAGGACATGCCTGCGGCACCAGTAGTCAGGCTGGATCGGAAGCTTCTCGTCCTCACCCTTGTAGAGAGGAACCTTGTAGTCGTACACGGCGACCTTTATGTCCTCGCGGGGAATACCGTATTTCATGACTGTCTCGACAAGGGCATTGACGGTCATTCCAGTATCGAAGATGTCATCGACGATGAGGACCTTCATGCCTTTTTTCAAGGCGGAGGGGCTCACCGTCCAACCGTCGATATCGACATGGTTCGAATGTTCCCTGAGCTCGCCGTAGCTTCTGGCGACCACCGCGGCGTAGAACACCGGCGTCTTGCCTTCCTTCATTGCCATGAGCTTGTAATACTCGCTCATCACGTTCGCCATGTACGCGCCACCCCTGAGGCTGTCATAGATTATGTCGGGGACGAATCCGTCCTCCATGTGCATTCTTCTGACAAGCTTGAGAGCCGCATCACGGATCATGTCACAGGTAATGAATTCCTTACTCACAAAAAACTCCTCAAGTCATAATCTCGGCGCCGTTTTCAGTAATGGCTACCGTATGTTCCCAATGGCATGCGGGCTTTCCATCCGCCGTCTTGACGGTCCAGCCGTCATCGAGCGTGATGATCTTGTAGGTGCCCATGTTGATCATGGGCTCGATCGCGATCACCATCCCCTCCCTCAGCTTCGGATTCGGATTGCGTACCGAGACATAGTTATACACAAGAGGATCCTCATGTATCTCGAATCCGACTCCGTGCCCGCAATAATCCCTGACAATCCCGTATCCGAACGGCTTGATGCATCCTTCGACGGCCGCTGCTATGTCATGGACCCTGGCCCCCGGCCTTCCTGCGGCTTCGATTGCAAGATAAAGGGCCTTGTTCGTCGCCATGTTGAGCCTGTGCACATCGTCCGTGACCTTCCCTATCTCGTAGGTATGGGTGCTGTCGGATACGTATCCGTCCCTGTCGAGGGTTATGTCGACACTGACTATGTCCCCCTCCTCCAGAATGATCTTTTTGGAAGGGATCCCATGTATCACAGTGTCGTTCACGCTCACGCAGGTTGCGGCAGGATAGCCGCAGTAGCCGAGGCACGGGGCTCCGGCATGATGCCGCTTGATGAAATCGTGGCATACCTTGTCGACGTCGTAGGTGCTCATCCCGGCGCAGATCTTCGTGTCAAGCTCGTCGAACAGCTCATGAAGGAGCTGTCCGCTTGAGCGTATCATTTCAATCTCATGCCTGTTCTTCAGTTGAATCACGTCTGCCGTCCTTTACAAAAGCATCGAGTATCCCGTTGATGAAACGGTAAGAAACATCGTTGGAAAGACTTTGTGAAAGCTTCACAGCCTGGTCGATGATGATTGTCGGATGTGTGTCCTTGAGGTTTTCGATCTGGAAGAATGAAATCCTCAAAATGTTCCTGTCCACATAATCGATCTTCTCAAGGGGACGGTTTATGGCATATCTTGCGATTAGGTCGTCGATATGCTTTCTGTTCTCAAGGGTGCCGAGCACAAGATAGCGCGCGAAAAGGACAACCTCCTCGTCAAGCGCACCCATCTCCTCCTCGCTCATTCCAGGGAAAACGGAAAGATCGACCTCCCCGTCGAGCTGGTTGTTGAAATCGAGGCTGTAAAGTGTCGAGACAGCTATCTGTCTCGCCTGAGTCCTGAAACCGGTATTCATATCAGTAGATCCTGATCCTTGCCTGATTCCTGAGCTCGTTTATCAGGCTGTTGAGCGCGTTGTTGGTCGCAGTCTGCATGTTCTGGTTTGCAAGAAGCGCAGTAATGTAGTCGCGCACTGTCGTAGTGTCCACCGGACTGACAGGGTCGTCGATGCCGAGAAGCTTTCCATCGTTGTGCACGCTGATCTTCACTATGTGGTAGCCGACATTGCTCTCGAGCATGGGAGAAATCTCCCCTGCCTTCATCGAAACAACTGTATCGACGAATGCATCCCCGAATCCGGCGCGGGCCGTCTGGTTGTCGATCGTGAGCCAGCCGATGTCCCCACCGACACTCTTGCTCTCCGCATCGTCGGTATGATCGACCACAGCCTGCTCGAACGTTGTCTTGCCGCTCTTTATGTCGGATGCAAGCCCTATCATCATGGAAGCGTTGGCCTCGTCCACGGCCTCGTCCCCTGTCTTCTGCTTGAAAACATGCGCAAGCTTGACATTCTCGGGAGAATAGAAGCTTTGCTTGTTCTTCCTGTAATAGTTCTCAACGTCGGTCTTGGACGGCGTGAAGTCCATGGCCTCCAGTTCGGCACCCTTCTTGAGCATGAGATACTGGTTGACGATGAGCTGTTCCTTCAATGCCTGCCTGTATGCATCGAGGTCCATTCCTGTCTGCTGGAGGATGATTTGTCCGAACTGCTCGTCGGACAGGCTCTGTCCGATCTGCTGCTCGATCGAAGCGCGTGTCTGCTTCACGGCCGCATCAACCTGGGAATCGGTTATTACGATGCCGTCACGCTCGGCCCCCTGGAGGAAAACCTCGTCGTTGATGAGAACGTCGAGCACCTGTGCCCTGTCGATGCTCAACCCCGCATCCTGGTACTGCTTGAGCGCCTCATCCACCTCCGTGTTGGATATTGCCTTGTTCCTGATCAGGTTGACGGTCGCCGCAGGGGAACCGACAAGCTGGACCGCAAAAACGTCAGAAAGAGCCAAAGCAAGGACAAACACAAAAATCAAAAACTTCTTCTTCATCATCATTTCCTTTCAACGATCAGATGCTTGCCAACAGCCTCTGCCTCGTTTGCGTTCTTCACGACCTGTGAGACGGAAAGCATCATCCCCTCCGACTCCATGATCTTCATAAGGTTGAGCAGCGTCTTGTTGCTTCTCAGGGATGGAGTGGCAAAAGCGAAACACCTCTTTCCGGATGCACCCGGACATTCCCTGAGGAACTTTCTGAGCTGGTCATTTATCTTGGCGGACATGAATCCGGCGGAACAGCTTCCAACGGCGACAAAATCAAAATAAGTGAGACGCGCGTCGGTGTCGGTCCAGGCATTGAAGATGCTGACCACATGCCCCTGCGCCTCCAGGCCTTTTGAGAGACCCTTTGAAATATCCTTCAGCTTCTGGTTATCTTTCGAATTACCTGCATATACGATTGCGATGTTCATCGAAAATCCCCCTTTAATAAAAGATAAGCCGACCCTGGATCTTTGGCAAGGTCGGCTCATGTTCAAACTCGGACTTACTCGGTGACCGTTTCTTCCGTTTCGAGCCAGTTGGTTCCGGCTTCGGTCTGAACCGTTCCGGCCTTGGCTGCGAGGTCCCCGCCCGTCCCCTTGTTGAGGATGGCGACGCCGAGGGCAAGAACCATGAAAGCGATGGCAAGTATCGTCGTAGCCTTCGTCAGGAAGCTGGATGTGTTGCTGCCGAAGGCAGAATCACTCGAGCCACCGAAAATACCGCCGAGTCCAACGCTGTTCTCATCCTGGATCGCCACAAGAAAAATCAGAAGCAGCGATACGATGATGAACAGCACCATAAGGATGATACTCAAAATTCCCATTCTCTTAACTCCGAAAGTTATTTGTTATAGGTTATTATGGGCAGGAACTGTTCCACAGAAAGCGAAGCTCCGCCGACAAGAGCACCATCTATGTTCTCTTTAGCCATCAAAGCCTTCACATTGCCTGCCTTAACAGAACCACCATACTGTATAATGAGCTTTTCTGCAATATCTTTTGAGTACAAAGACGCCACAGTTTTCCTTATGAAGCTGTGGGCATCATCGGCATCCTCCGGTGTTGCCGTCTTTCCGGTGCCGATTGCCCAAACAGGTTCGTAGGCGATGGTGATGCGGTCCATGTCCGCGCCGGAAACGCCCTTGAGACCAACGGAAAGCTGTGCGGATAGGATATCCTCAAGCTTGCCGGCCTCCCTTTCCTCAAGTGTCTCACCGACACAGTAGACGACATCCATCCCCATCTCGAGGGCAAGAAGGATCTTCTTGTTGATGCTTTCGTTCGTCTCTCCGTAATACTGCCTTCTCTCGCTGTGTCCGAGGATGACGGTCCTTACGCCGAGATCCAGGAGCATCGAAGGGGCGACCTCACCCGTGTACGCACCGCTCTTGTGGTCCGCCATGTTCTGTGCGGCCACGATGATCGAAGAGCCCTTCACAGCCTCGAGCACGGCCGGAATCGACACGAAGGAAGGAGCGATCATTATCTTGACATCCGCTCCTGCCTCCTCGCACGCCTTCCTGAGAGCGGAGGCGTAAGCCGCGCCTTCGCTCGGGGTCAGGTTCATCTTCCAGTTTCCTGCGATATATGCTTTTCTCATCTTATTTCTCCAATGCCTTGATTCCGGGCAGGGTCTTTCCTTCGAGGAACTCGAGGGAGGCACCACCACCGGTGGAGACATGGCTGATCTTCGAGGCAAGACCGAACTTGTTGATTGCGGCGACGCTGTCCCCGCCTCCCACGACGCTTGTGGCATCGCTGTCGGCGAGAGCCCTTGCCACGGCCTCGGTCCCCTTTGCGAAGGAAGCGAACTCGAAGACCCCCATCGGGCCGTTCCACACGACACTCTTGGCGCTCTTGAGCTCGTCGACTATGAGAGCAACGGTCTTGGGACCGATATCCATGCCCATGAGATCGGACGGGATGTCCACTCCGTCGACTGCGACAGGAGATGCGTTCTCATCGAAAGATGCGGCACAGACATGATCCACGGGAAGAATGACCTTGACGCCCTTTTCCTTGGTTGTGGCAAGGAAATGCTCTGCAGTCTCGAGGAAATCATCCTCGACGAGGCTCTTGCCGATCTCGTGCCCCTGCACCTTGAGGAATGTGTATGCCATTCCGCCTCCGATGACGATCGTATCGCAGGTCTTGGAAAGGGATTCAAGCACGCTGATCTTGCTGGACACCTTGCTTCCTCCGATGATCGCAACGAACGGATGATCCGGATTCTCAAGAAGAGGTGCCATGAACTTGACCTCCTTCTCGATGAGGAATCCAGCATAGGAAGGAAGATAATGGGCAACACCCTCTGTAGATGCGTGTGCGCGGTGTGCGGTTCCGAATGCGTCGTTGCAGTATACGTCTCCGAGCTTTGCAAGCTTCTTTGCAAACTCAGGATCGTTCTTCTCCTCCTCCTTGTAGAAGCGGACGTTCTCAAGCATGAGGACATCGCCGGGCTTGAGTGCGGAAGCAAGCTTCTCCACCTCGTCCCCGATCACATCCGGAGCAAGCGTGACAGGCCTACCGAGCTGTTTCTCGAATTCCTGCTTTACGGTCGCAAGCGAGAACTCGGGCTTCTTCTCGCCCTTCGGTCTGCCGAAGTGGCACATGACGACAAGGCTGGCACCCTGGCCGAGAATATAGTTGATCGTCGGAAGAGCGGCAAGGATCCTAGTGGGATCTGTCACCTTTCCATCCTTGACAGGGCAGTTGAAATCGACGCGGATGAGAACTCTCTTTCCCTTGAGGTCCGCTTCGTTGATGGTATGAAGTTTCATAGTATTTCCTCCAGTATCAAAACAGGCCTGCTTGATCGGCAGGCCCGTGATTTCCGAGCATAAAGCCGGATTTCAAACTTTCAGCTGAATATCAGCCGTTAACCTTCTTCATGTATGTGATGAGGTCGAGAACCTTGTTGGAGTATCCGATCTCGTTGTCATACCAGGAAACAACCTTCACAAAGGTGTCGGTAAGAGCGATTCCGGCCTTTGCGTCGAAGATGGAGGTCCTTGTGTCACCGAGGAAATCGGAGGACACAACCGCATCTTCGGTATAGCCGAGGATACCCTTGAGCTCGCCCTCGCTGGCTTCCTTCATGGCTGCGCAGATGTCCGCATACTTTGCAGGCTTTGCGAGATTGACGGTGAGGTCGACGACGGATACGTCAAGTGTGGGAACCCTCATCGACATGCCGGTAAGCTTTCCGTTGAGGGAAGGAATGACCTTGCCGACAGCCTTTGCTGCACCGGTGGAGGAAGGAATGATGTTGCCGGATGCGGCCCTTCCGCCTCTCCAGTCCTTCATCGAAGGTCCGTCAACGGTCTTCTGTGTTGCTGTCGTGGAGTGGACAGTTGTCATGAGGCCGTCGAGAATTCCGAACTTGTCGTTGAGAACCTTTGCGATAGGTGCGAGACAGTTGGTCGTGCAGGATGCGTTGGAAACGAACTGGGTTCCCTTTACATATGTCTTTTCATTCACGCCGACAACGAACATCGGAGTATCGTCCTTCGAAGGAGCGGACATCACAACGTACTTAGCTCCGGCGTTGATGTGTGCCTGTGCCTTTTCCTTTGTGAGGAAGAGACCAGTGGACTCGACAACATACTCGGCCCCGACCTCGTCCCATTTGAGTTCGTTGGGATCCTTGCATGCGGTCACGCGGATCTTCTTACCGTTTACGATGAGAAGGGACTTCTCGACATCAGCCTCGATCGTGCCATCGAACTGTCCATGCATCGTGTCATACTTGAGCATGTAAGCAAGATAGTCAACTGGGCAAAGATCGTTGATGCCTACAACTTCGATCTCCGGGCGGCTCATAGCAGCGCGGAATACGAAACGTCCGATTCTACCAAATCCATTGATACCAATTTTCATCGAATTTCTCCTTCTACGATTTTCCAATCGATAATATTATATCTGATTTCCTTTTACAGAGATACCATTTTTTTCGTATTTAGTAAAGCATGTTTTAGCAATCAAAAGCCAGCTTTGCAAGGATTTCCTCCTGTTTCACAAGCATCGGTTCCGAAGTGAAATCATTGCTTTGGTGGTCATATCCCTGAAGGTGCATCAAACCATGCAGAATAAGCCGTCCGAGCTCCTCGTCCTCAGGACAGGAGAAAGCGGCGGCATTCCTCTTCATCGCATCGAGACTGATGAACACGTCGCCAAGCTCCTTGCCGCCGTCCGGCTGCGGGAACTGTTCGCCATCGGACAGGGCGAAGGTAAGTATGTCCGTCGCCTCGTCCCTGTTCCTGTATTCCCGGTTCAAAGACCTTATCTCGTCGTCGGAGACGAACGTCAGGGAGAAATCTCCTTCGAGGGAAAGCTCCCTGACGAACATGTCGAGGCGCCGCGAAACCTTGTCCTCCGGCGCCTCCCGCCTGTATTCCTCGTCATTGTAATAGATATCGTACATTCCTAATCCTTGTCGTTGTTGTATTCTATCCTCTGGTGGTCCCTGCCGACCAGGGTGATTATGAAGGTGTCCTTGATCTTGAACAGGTCGGTGAGCGTGAGCTGCGAATCGGAAAGCTGGTCATGATTGATCTTGCTTATTATTATGTTCATGATGAGCCTGTCGTATTTCTGCGTGTTCGGGTTCTTGATCGTCCTGCTCGCGGCCTCCACGCAGTCGGCGAGCATTACGATTCCGGACTCGGGGGTCTGCGGGATCTGGCCCGTATACCTGAAATCCTCCTCGCTTACAAGTATGTCCTTGCCCTGGGCCTCCTTTTTTGCGGCGTTGTAGAAATAAGTGATGATGTCGTTGCCATGATGCTCGCCGATTATGTCAAGGACCTCCTGGGGAAGGCCTATCTCCCTTCCCTTCTCCACACCGAGCTTGACATGGCTCTTGATGACGGCGGCCGAAAGGTTCCTGTTGAGCAGGTCATGGGCATTCGTTCCGGCCTGGTTCTCTATGAAGTATTCCGGATGCTCGCTTTTACCGATGTCATGATAAAGGGCACCGACCCTGGCAAGCTCCGCATTCGCTCCTATCGCCTTTGATGCCAGATAGGCCATGTCAGACACGTTCCTGACGTGGTTGAAAGTTCCGGGCGCAACCTGGTTGAGCCTGTTGAGCGTCGGGTTGTCGGTGTAGGAAAGCTCGTGCAGTCGGAACGAGGTCGGGATGTTGAAAAGCTTCTCCATTATCGAAAGCAGCACGCTCACAACAACATATGTGAACGCAACGTTGAGGACCACAACCACTATGCTGTTGAACATGACCGCATACGAATAGTCGTTAAGGATGGAGAAGATCACCGTGACAAGCGCGGCAGTAAGGGCGGAATAGAACGCCTCGTAGATCACGTCGATCCTGTTAGTTCCCAGCCGTATGAAAAGCACGGAGGCCTCGATCATCACAAGCAGATAGAAGAAAGAATACTTTCCGCTGTTTGGGAAAAGGACGGCGAATCCGGCGGAGACGAATCCGACAGAGAAGCCTATCCTCCTTTTGTTCGTAATGAATGTGAACAGCACTGGAAGCAGAAGAAACGGCATCGTGGGCTCGAATGCGACCCAAGCACCGTTCGCGCTCACATAAAGGATCATCAGGAATGAAAGGATCAGAACGACCACAAGCCCGACCAGGAGCATGATGGTATACAGGGGGACCCTGAACTTGTACGGTATGAAATAAATGACAAAGAACAGAGAGAAGCACAGCACTGTTATGAGGAACAGGGTCTGCGCGACGATGTTCTGGAACCGTATTGGGACCTTGGTGCCGTTTATCGTGTCAATGATCCTGAGCTGCTGCTCGGTGATCACCGTATCCTTTGCGGCAATGACATCGCCCTTGGCAATCGAAACCATGACGGATCCGGCCTCCTCGGCAACCCTGCTCCTGCTTTCGGCGGTGCGGAAGCTGTCGTATGAGACGTTCGGTACGGCAAACATCGAGACGATGTCGGCAATAAGACGGATGTTCGTATATCCCAGCACCGGATATTTCGCCAGCCCCTGGTCAAGAAGGAATTCGTAAAGGTTTGAAGAGGAAAGGAGGCCGGATATGGCAACGTCCTTTGTCGCGAGATCGTACGAATACATGTCCTTGGGAAGGTTTGCGCTTATCATGTCATAGCCGGAAAGCATCGAGTTCTGCAGATCGGCATCCTTGAACAGCCCCCTGCAGAAGACATCGGCCAGTGATTCCCTCGCAAGCTCGCCTATCTCGGACAGCTTATCCTCCTCAAGCATTCCGAGCCTTGTGCCGACATTCCTGGTATCCTCAAGATCGTTGGCTGAAAGAAGAGCCTCGGCCTCCTTCCTGCCGTTCTCCGAGAACGTGTCCAGATAGGTATCAAGAAGGGTGCGCATGAATATTGTCGAGGTCAGGTCATACGAATAGACAGGAAGAACGGCCTCCATCGCATCGTCCCTCATCTGCTTCGTTGCGACCTCGTCGATGAAAACAATGTCGACCGGCGAGAGAATATCATCATCCACAAGCTCGCCTGCCACATACTGCTTGCCGAGCTTCACGCTCTGCAGGCTTGCGGACGGCAGAAGGACGGGAACTGCGATCCCGACGACAACAAGACATATGAAAAGCAGGACGAAGGCAATCTTGCCCGCCTTGGAAAAACACTTCCAGCTCTCGGTTGCGACGTTGTTGTTAATCACCCTTCACCTTCCCGTATGCCTTGATTATATCACGGACAATGCGGCTCCTGACCGTATCATCCGCACTGAATTGGAGAATTTCCACGCCATCCACCCCTTCCAGCACCTGCAACGCCTCCAATAGTCCTGAATCAGACCTTTTGGGAAGGTCAACCTGGCTGGGATCGCCTGTGATGACGGCCTGGCTGTCCTCCCCCAGACGTGTAAGGAACATCTTCATCTGTCCCCTGGTTGCATTCTGGGCCTCATCAAGGATGACAACCGCGTTGTTCAAGGACCTGCCCCGCATGTAGGCAAGCGGGGATATCTCAATGATTCCTCCCTCCTCCATCCTTTTGACCTGCACGGGGGAAAGAAGGTACTCCATCGCATCGTACAGCGGCTTGAGGTATGGATCCAGCTTCTGCGACAGGTCTCCGGGAAGGAATCCGAGCGACTCCCCGGATTCAAGCGCCGGACGGGTGAGGACGATCTTGTTCTTCTTACCTCCGAGCACCATCGAAAGGGCATGGGCCACGGCAAGGAATGTCTTTCCGGTTCCTGCAGGTCCGCTTGAGACGACAACCTGCGAGGATCTGAGGGCAAGGACGTACCTCTCCTGTGCCGCTGTCTTCGGCCATACGGTGCGACCGGCCACGGCGATGCAGAGGCTGTCGGGGCCGTGCTGCACAGGGCGGTTTTCACCCAGGGCCTGGAGTTCCATGAATATCTCGGCCTCAGACAGACCGCCCCTTTCCTCCGCAACCATCTCGAGCCGCGTGAACAGGGCGGCCATGGGAACGGCCGGGTCCGAGGCGCTCACCATGGTGCCTTTCAGAAAAAGCTCCGTGCCCAACAACAGTTCGAGATACCCCAGGTTCCTGTCGTTCGCTCCAAGCACGAGTCCCGCGGACCGGCTGTCTTTGAACGCATATGATTCTTTCAATTCGTGTCGCTCCTGATCCAGGAATCCCCCCTCCTCTTCCAGTTCTCGTCGATTTTAAGATCAGGGAAGGTGTTCCAGCTCAAGTAGATACTGAACTGAGGGACAAACTGGTATTTCGAATCAGATAATACAACGGAGGCGGAGTATTTGCAATGCAGGTTCCAGTCCTGCATGTAGTGCACGGCCTCCAGTGATACGGATGAAAGGTTGAAATTTGTATTCCGCCTTCCATCCCCGAAGAAATCGAGGCTCCGCATGAGGTCCTCCCACAGCAGCGGCAGGGAGAAGGAACCGTCCTTCTCGTAATCGCTGAAATTGTTGTTCACAGTTGTGAACGAGAACCTGAAATCAAGGAATTCGGCGATGCTGAATATTATGCTCGGTTCGAACGTGAAGGAAGATGCACCGATGTCGTTCACATCCAGCTCGAGCTCCGAATCAAGTCCCAGGGAGATGTAGATCCTACCTTTCCATGCCCTGAACAAAGCATTCCTGACGTACACCCTCGTGTTGATGGAATCGAGCTCGAGGCCGTCCGCAGGCCCGGTGAAGTCAACCGATAGTTCGAGATGGGGTACTGCAACCACTGCCTTGAGCGAGTCGAACATGTTCCTCGTTCCGGAAGAGGACATTACGGAATAGTCCACCAGGCCGCTTATGGAATACCTCTTGTCCGCGGTACGCAGGCCGACCTGGCCCGTGAAGGAAAGCGGGAGCAGGATGTCCGAGCTCCTGAAATCCCTGCTCTGGTATTCGAAAGCCCAGGATGTGACGAAAAACGTGCCGTTGTAGCCCAGTGAGAGTTTCACAAGATCGCTTTTGTAGCTTCCATCCCCGTCGTCCTGGAACTTGTAGCTCATCGCCACCGAGAACGGAGGCAGGCTGTAGGCGACCTCCGGGGTCAGGCTTCCCGTGAGAGGAGGAAGTGTGTAGGTCAGCTTCGGGGTGATGACCCCGGCTTCTGTCCTTATGGACCTCGACAGGGAAAGCGAGTGCGTGCCGACATGGTTCTTGTCGAACTCGAAAAGCGACCGTTTTGTGGTCACGGTGCCGTTCTTGTCGGTTCGTCCATATTCGAAAAGAGTGTTTGAAAGCTTGTACGTGAGCCCGACATACGGGATGGAGACGGTCAGGCTGTTCTTCAAAAGGAAATCGGATTCCTCCACCCTCCTCCCCTCCTCCTCGGACAGGGAATATGAATGGGACGGACTAAGGACATGGCTTATCTCCAAGTAGTCCGCAAGCTTGATGGATGCAGTCAGTCTGGCAGAGAGGCTGTTGTCCAGATTCCTGCCGTCGAACACCCCGTTCGTGAAGTCATATGTGTTCCCGAGGCTTTCGGATATGCTGTAGTCGTAATTGAAATAGTACCTTTCACCGCTGTTTGAATGCGACTGGGAGACTGAAGGCTGGTACATCGGGAAAAGAAGCGGATCGGAAAGGATGAACGCATCAAGCGCGTCCGTCTCCACGCCGTTTCTGCCCGTGCCGGCATCCGGAAGCCTTTCCGTCTCCAGGCCGAACAGGCGGCCGGAGGCGGATGCGGAGAACTTTGGAAGCGCCACCTCCTCTAGCACATACGAGTATACCGTGCCGGAACGCCTCCACCGGTGCGTGCTGGTGATGTCGAGATCGGATATGGTCAGGCTTGAAAGGAGATTTGTCCGCAGGGAGGACGGAAGCCTGTAGGATAGCTCGATCGAACGCTTGAACGAGGAAATTGATGACGAGTAGTCGGTTGGAAAGTTCTGGCTGAGGCCGAAGAGCGCATCCATAGAGAACCCTGTCAGACGATTGCCGAGATCGTACATCACGCTGTTGTCGCTGTAGAACGGTATGTCGGCTGAAAAAGTGAATCCATGGTCGGAATAATCAACCTTGTTCAATGAATAATACCTCAGGTTGCCGTTTCTTGAGGACGATGGCCCGGAAAACCCGATACCTGAATAGGTGGACCCGGAAAACTTCCTGTCAAAAAGATTTATCTTTGCGTCAAGTCCGAGATGTATTCCGGATAAGGAATATGCGTCGGCCATGACGGCAATGTGGCTTTGGGTGTCCGAAGCCCATTTCTGCGCCGGAGAAAGCTCTGCCGAGGATGAGTAATACGGGCCGTCGGGAACCATTTTGGTCCGATCCTCGTCGCTTTCGAAGATGGACAAAAACGACGAGGACCCGCCATCGTCCATCCTGTCTGTGTGTCCGAGGATCTCGAATGTCGTGTTGAGGAAGGCACCCTTTGCGGAATTGAAACCGAACGAGGGATTTCCGTTCATCACGGACCCAGGATAAAAGAATATGGGGAAATAGAATATCGGCACCCTTCCGATCTTGAGTACCGCGTTCTCTATCAGGAGGTCCGAACCCGGAAGCATCATGATCTTCGAGGCGCTTATCGAGGAAAGCGGATCCTCCTCCTCGCTTGCGATGTAGCCGTCCTCGTAGAGAACGGCCCCGTTGTCAAGGAATGTCAGCTTCTGTCCGACGGAGTACACGGTGACCTTCTCGTCCTCGCTGTTCGTCTTGTCGCTGCGGGTGGATGCGTTCTCGACATACAGGCTGCCCTTGTCCCAGTAGAATGCGACGATGTCGGCATCGATGTCCCCGGCTCCGTCATCCTGTATGAACGACACATCCCCCAATGCGGTGAGCATGCGTTCTCCGGGATCTATCACCACCTCGTCGCTTTTGAGCTTCCTCGTTCCCCCGCCATAGGTCAGCCCGAGCTCGACATTTCCCTTCAATATGACGGAATCACCGCTGTTGCCGAGATAATCCGCGCTGACGATGTCGACCGTGTATTCCGATCCCAAACCGCCGGCATCCTCGTAATATGCCTCCAGCCCCTCGTATTCGTAGAGCGTCCTTCTCTTCTCGTCATCCCCGCCTTCCACCTCCAGGCCTCTCAAGGCAAGCATGGAGTCCAAAGCCTGTGTGTCCGCATGATAGATATCCCCGGCACCTATGCAGAAAGCGCCGGATATCGAGAAAACGGATATTGCAAACACGGACAGCAGGCTCTTTAACTTCAAACAAGGTACCTCTTGAGGAATTCCCCGGTATGGCTTTCCGGGACCTGGACGATTTCCTCCGGCGTTCCTTCCGCAACCAGACGCCCGCCTTCGTCACCTCCTTCGGGCCCCAGGTCGATCACATGGTCGGCCATCTTGATCACATCGAGATTATGCTCGATCAATATCACACTGTTGCCCTGTCCGACAAGGGAATCAAGGACCTCGAGCAGTTTTTTGACATCGGCGAAATGGAGACCTGTCGTGGGCTCGTCGAGAATGTAGAGGGTCTTGCCCGTACTTCTCTTCGAAAGCTCGAGCGCAAGCTTCACCCTCTGGGCCTCTCCGCCGCTGAGAGTCAGGGCGCTCTGCCCGAGATGGATGTAATCCAGTCCGACGTCCATCAGGGTCTCCAGCTTGCGCCGGATCTGTGGTATCGCGGAAAAAAGCTCCAGGGCCTCCCTGACGGTCATGTCAAGCACGTCGGAGATGTTCTTTCCCTTGTAGGTGACCATCAACGTCTCCTTGTTGTAACGTCTGCCGTTGCACACGTCGCACCTGACGAACACATCGGGAAGGAAATGCATCTCTATCTTGAGCTGTCCGTCCCCCTGGCAGTTCTCGCATCGCCCTCCTTCGACGTTGAAGGAGAATCTGGACGGGGTGAACCCCCTTGCCTTGGCCTCCGGCATCGATGCGAAAAGGTTCCTTATCGGAGTGAAGAGATCGACATATGTCGCAGGGTTGCTCCTCGGGGTCCTGCCTATCGGGCTCTGGTCTATGTTGATCACCTTGTCGATTGCCTCGAGTCCGGTGAGCGACGAATAGCCGTCGAAGCGCTCCTGCTTTCCGGCAAGCCTGTCGTTGATCGCAGGAAGCAGTATCTCGTTCAGAAGGGTCGACTTGCCCGATCCGGAGACACCTGTTATCACGGTCATGCAGCCAAGTGGGATCCTGACATCTATGTTCTTGAGGTTGTTCTTGCAGCATCCCGATATCCTGATGTATTTTCCGTTGCCGGGCCTGCGTATCATCGGAACAGGTATCGTCAGCCTGCCGCTCAGGTATTGCCCCGTGATCGAGTCGGGACAGGCCGCGACCTCCTCGGGAGTACCTGCGGCCACGACATTCCCGCCAAGGCTTCCGGCACCGGGACCGATGTCCACAAGGTAATCCGCCGCCCTGAGGGTATCCTCGTCATGTTCTACGACGATCACGGTGTTTCCAAGATCCCTGAGGCTCTCAAGCGTGGATATCAGCTTCGCATTGTCTCTCTGATGCAGTCCTATGGATGGCTCGTCAAGCACATACATGACACCGGTGAGGGCGCTTCCGATCTGTGTTGCCAGACGGATGCGCTGGGCCTCCCCTCCGCTGAGTGTGCTGGCAGCCCTGTGCAATGTAAGATATCCCAGACCGACATTGTTCAGAAATTCCAGCCTGCTCCGTATCTCCTTGAGGATCTGCTGGGCTATCTTGCCCTCGCTTTCCGTAAGGACCAGGCCGTTGAAGAAATCAAGGCTCCTGCGGACGCTGAGCTTCGTGCAGTCCATTATGTTCATCCCGTTGATCCGGATGCTCAGCGCATCCTTTCTGAGCCTGTCGCCATGGCATGTCTTGCAGATGTTGAACGACTGGAAAGACTCGAGCCACATGCGGATGTTCATGGAGAAGGTTTCCCTCAGCCGCCTTTCCAGATCCGGGATTATTCCTTTGAAGGCCTCCTCGTATTCGACATGCCCGGGCCTGGTCCTGTGCTCCAGTCGGTATGGAATCTTGTCGCGGGTCCCGTACACCAGCTTGTCGAAGACATCCTTGCCGAGCTTGTCGATCGGGGTGTCGAGAGTATAGCCGTAGTATTCGAAGAAGGCCTTGAACTTGGCCTTGTCGAAATTCCCGGTGGTGCTGCATGTCTTTATCGCACCCTGGTTGTAGCTCAGCCCCATGTCCGGGATGATCTTTGTTATGTCGAATTCCTTGTTGTATCCGAGTCCGTTGCAGTCAGGACAGGCACCAAACGGGTTGTTGAAGGAAAAAAGCCTGGGCTCCGTCTCCGCGATCGTTATACCGCAGTCAGGACAGGAATTCTTCTCGCTGTATATCTCCACCGCCTCGCCCTCGTCCATGTATACGACCTCGACAAGGCCGTTGCCCATCTCGCACGAGCGCTCGATGGCCTCGGCAAGCCTCATGCGGTGCTCCGGATTGTTCCTCAGCCTGTCGACAAGGATCGAGATGTTGTGCTTCACGTTCTTGTCAAGGTCCGGGATCTGTTCGTCCATGTTGTACACGTGTCCGTCGATGATGGCCCTGGAATATCCGAGACGGACCGCATCTTCAAGAATCTTCTTGAATTCCCCCTTCCTGCCACGCGCCACGGGGCTGGCGACCATTATCCTTCCGTTCCCACCATGTCCGAAGATGATGTCGATGATCTGGTCGACGGACATCTCGGATATCTCGCGTCCGCATTTCGGACAGAACTTGTGCCCGATCCTGGCCCACAGGAGCCTGTAGTAGTCGTATATCTCGGTCACGGTCCCCACAGTGGACCTCGGGTTGCGGTTTGTGCTCTTCTGCTCTATGGCGATGGCCGGGGAAAGCCCCTCGATGATATCCACATCGGGCTTCTCCATCCTGCCCAAGAACTGTCTGGCATACGAGGAGAGCGATTCCATGTAACGTCTCTGCCCCTCCGCAAAGATCGTATCGAAGGCGAGTGACGACTTTCCTGATCCCGAAAGCCCGCTCATGACCACGAGGGAGTTCTTCGGAAGAGTGATCGAAATGTTCTTCAGATTGTGTTCCCGGGCCCCTTTTATCACAAGCTTGTCATTCATTGATCGCATCCAGGAGTTCCTTCCCCGCATTTTCCATGTCGACTTCCTTGAAAAGCTTTCCCTTCTTATAGAGGAAGGCCTTCCTCCCTATTCCTGTCAGTGCGAAATCGGCATCCTTCGCCTCACCGGGACCGTTCACCTGGCATCCCATTATCGCAACGGTTATGTCCTTGTCGATCATTCTCAGATCATCCTCGAGGATCGAGACCATCCTGCGGCTGTCGAACGTATGCCGGCCGCAGCGCGGGCAGGAGACAAGCCTAACCCCGCCCTTCTTGAGTCCCAGGGTCCTGAGTATCTCGTTCGCAGACACGACCTCATCCTCGAGATCGCCCGTGATCGAAACCCTGATCGTGTCGCCGATGTGGTTTGAAAGCAGATTTCCGAGCGCCCATGTGGAACGTACGGAGCTCACGACAGGGCTTCCGGCCTCCGTGACCCCGAGATGGACAGGATATCCGGATGCCGCGCTGAACTTTCTCGCAGCAGACATTGTCAGGCCAACATCGCTGGCCTTAAGCGACACGACAGTATTGGTGAATCCCCAGCTCTCGAGATCATCAAGATAATCAAGTGCGGTAGCGACCATCAGATCGTCCTTCTCCAGATTGCCGTCGTTCCTTGGCAGACTTCCGGAATTGAGTCCGATGCGGATGGCCGAGCCATGGTCGAGAGCCGCCTCCACGACTTCCCTTGTCTTCCACCTCGCTCCGATGTTTCCTGGATTGATCCTTATCTTTGCCGCGCCGGCCTCGAGAGCCTCCAGGGCCATCTTGTAATCGAAATGGATGTCCGCCACGACAGGCATGACGGATCTTGCGCAGATTTCCCGGAACGGTATGAAATCGTCGCTGGAGACATAGCTGAAACGGATTATGTCACAGCCCATCATGGAAAGCCTTGCTATCCTGGAAACGATGCCATCGACATCCGCACCCTGCAGCGACGAGTCCCACATGGTCTGCACCCTCACAGGGTTGTCACCGCCGATGCAGACATCCTTGACCTTTGCAACCTTCTTGCTGTACATTCTCAATTCTCCAAAACAAAAACGCTTACTTCCCCGTCGTCCGAAACCTTGACCAGCCTGGGTTCCCCTGGAAGGTAGAGGACGGCCTCACCGGCCTTCGCGGTGAAGGCACCGGTTATCTCGGTGTTGTCCGGCATCTCCCTCCATGTGGTGGCGCAAAGCGCCGAGCCGGAGAGCACGGTGTAGAAATAGCTGTTCTTCCCGTCCGTGGAAAAAGAAGCCATGGACGAAACCGGGGTTCCTTCCATGGTCCTTATCCTGCCGAGCCCGCATTCCAATCCTGAAAGCCCGGCCAGGTTCCTGCTTTTATCCTTGACCATGCCGACAGTATAATGCAAAAGAGCCTTTTCATAAATACCGGCCCATGCCTTATGGTCAATCTGTTTGCATGTCCGGTCATATGCATGCACCCTGCGCGGCAAATCATTTTTTTTCTTCCTACCCAGGGATGAATATCGGGCATCATCCTTTGTCCTCGTCTCCTCCAGCCTGCAGGGGCGATGCAAAAACATGTGTGACGGGATAAAAAAAGCCCGGAAAAAATTCCGGGCGATATGCGTTCCCGCAGCTCAAAGCACGAGCAGGGAAAGAACGAGAGTGAAGAGTGCGACAGTCTCTACGATACCGATGACGATGAAGTAGTTTGCAGTTCCCTTCCCAGTCTCTCCGAGGCTGTCCGCCGCACAAGCGGACACCTTTCCCTGGAAAAGGGCCGAAATGCCTATCGCAAGCCCGCCAAAGATGCCGATTCCACCGCAAAGGGCCGGATTGACATCACCGGACGCGATCGCGCTCTGGATGAAGTTCATGAGCAAAAATCCGTAGATGGTCTGCGTGAGCGGCGCGCCGGCGAAGGCGACCATGATGAATGGTGCGGGTTTGCCTGCGGCATAGCACTTCTTCCAAGCCCCTACAGAAGCCTGGGAAGCGATGCCGGCCCCGAAGCCGGATCCAAGAGCCGAGAAAGCGAGAGCACAAGCCATACCGATGTAAGCGAGGTAAATCATATCCTATCTCCTTTGATTACCAATATTCATTCAGCCGTCTTCCTGAACGGCTCGTAATTGTATCCGGACCACTCCATCCCGAGCTGGCCGGAGAATTCCAGAAGATTGAGCCTGACGCCGTGCACGACGACAGACAACAGCCCCATGACAAGATTCAGCGCATGTCCTACAAGGATCACCAGAAGACCGAGAGGGATCGTGAGTCCTCCCAGAAGACCGGCACCCATGTCGTTGAAGCTCTGAGCGATCGCAAGAGATGCCATGCCGACCGCGAAAAGCCTTATGTAGCTCATTATGTTCGAAAAACATGAAACCGTGTTCAAAAAGGTCGTGAAAAAACCTCCAAGCCCGGATTTGAGCCCTTGCACGAACGGGACACCCGGAGCCTGGGCTCCGAACACGCAGACCAGGACAAAGCCTGTCGCAACACCTGCCACGACAATCCTGAAGTTGCATTCCGCACCAATGACGAGGTACAGCACCAGGAAATAAAGCAGTACGACATCGATCAGCCATCCGAGATCCGCGACCCACGAAAGATCCTTCTTTGGCACCTTGTGGATAATGTTGAGCACGCAGGCCAGAGAAAGCTGCACGGCACCGAGGATGAAGCAGAACTTCATCACCATGTTCTGGGCCCAGTCGGCATCGACCCCCATCACCTCCGGGAAGTTGGTGATGGCGGGAACAACCAAGCGCTGGAGGAACGCGAACCTCTCGAGAATGGCGGCAGATCCGAACCACGTCCCGGTAAGCGCCCCCCAGACAATGGTTGTGATGCTGAGAACGTACAGCAGGATGTTGAGGTCCCCAGCCTTCTTCGACCTGATGTTCATCAGCACGGCGGCAAGAAGGAATATCAGGCCGTATCCGGCATCCCCGACTATCATCGCAAAGAACAGGCTGAAGAACAGCAGGAAATAGGTGGATATGTCATATTCCCTGTAGCCCGGAACGGTTCCGAGTATGTCGAACACTGGTTTGACGATCCTGACGAATCCCTTGTATCTGATCAAAGTCGGCGGATTGTCCTCCTCCGACGGGTCGTCTATGAGATACGCCCATCCGTTCTCTTTGGCGCAATCCTTGAACTCCTGCAGATGGCAGAGCGGAACATATCCCGTGATGTGTATTATCCCGTCTTCGTTCGAAAGCGTGCTTTTCGCCCTCTCGAACAGGATGTTCTCCTTGCACTTGGAAATGGCCCTTCTGACCGCACCCCTGTACGGGACAAAGGAGGAAACAAGCGCATCGAGCTCTCCGATCCTCTTCTCGTCAGAAAGGATTTCGGAAGAAATCTCCGACAGTCCCTTTTCCGGAAGAATGAACATGTTTGCGCCGCTGCCTTTCTTCAAAGGCTTGCCGACGGTGCAGAAGAACACCTGCTTGCCGTCCTTGAGCGTGATGACGATGTTGCCGTCATCCGCCGCCGCAGCCTCCTTCTCCT
Source organism: uncultured Spirochaetales bacterium (assembly GCA_949293595.1). Lineage (GTDB taxonomy): Bacteria > Spirochaetota > Spirochaetia > Sphaerochaetales > Sphaerochaetaceae > Ornithospirochaeta. Next base: position 76,387 of record CASFDW010000001.1, read on the forward strand.
TTCTTCCTGCGGTGTAGAAATACAACGGAACCCCCTTTTCGGAAAGCTCGGCGATATCCCCAGGAAGGAAATCGCCGTACGGTGCTATCCTGTCGCGTTCCACCTTGAGCCGCAGAAGCCTGTCCTGGAGGTTTTTCTTTTCCCCAAGGGCGGAGAGGACGGATGAAACCATCTCGTCGAATCTTGAACCGTCCAAAGACGCCTCCGCATCCTTCTCCTTCTTTCCCGCCTTCTCGTCCAGTGCGGCAAGCACCTGCTCCAATCCGGCAAGCGTCTTCTGCTCGTTGAGCGCCTCCTCGCTCTTCGCCGCGAGATCGATGATGTGCATGACCCCGCACCCGCGAAGTGCGCCGATTGTTCCGAGGCGGTCCTTCTCTGAAGCAAAAAGTGTGACTTTCTTCATTGTTTCAATCATGATCAGCCCACCTTGACCAATTTCTTCTTGGCTATCTTTCCGCGCACGACCGCAGCGGTCTGCTGGTCCTGCAGATAGATGCCTATGACCCTGATGTTCTCCTTTGCCTCGGGGATCTTGACCTTCTCGAAGAGGTTGACACGCTGGCTAGTTGTCCGGAGCTCCTTCTCCAAAAGGCGGATCTCCTCCTCGAGGGTCATTATCAGGGCATCGAACTTCGCGATGTCCCTGAGTGCGAAAACCGCACCATCGACCCAAAGCGGATAATAATCGAGGTCGTAACGTATGTCCTCGAACTCGAGCGAATCGAACACCGGGACGCTTACGCCTGCGACATTGGAATACGTCCTTTTCACCTCCTTGACCTTTACAAGGTTCCTTATGGATTTCTCCTCGGGAAAGGACGTGTTCGCACCGTAGACGCCGATCCAGCTGTCGAGATTGCCTATGGCCCTCTCCTGCTGCACCCTCAGCTCCGCTATCTCGGCTTCGGCCTGTCTTATGACAAGCTGCAGCTGCTGCTTCTTGAGCATCAGGGTCGGCAGATAGCGCTGGAACTGCTTCAGGGCATCCTTCTGCTTCTTCTGCTCGTTCTTCGTCAGTTTTACAGCCACAAAAGCCTCCTACTTCCTCTTAGGCCAATACTTTTCGATAAGTTCGGTCTTCAAAAGGGTCTCATTCGGCTCGAAACAATCAGCAAGAATCTCCCAACCAAGATCCAAAGCACTCTCAAGCGGGATGTTCACGCTGAGGTCCATCAGCTTGGATTCGAACATCTGCCCGTATTTCAGAAGCTTCTCATCCCAATCGCTCATCATGAATCCCATGCTCTTCTTCTCAAGGGCGTCCTTATATGAGGAATAGAGCTTGATCATGCCGTCCATGAGGGCGCGATGGTCGTCCCTTGTATCCTTGTTGACGTTCTGTTTGAGCCTTGAAAGGCTTCCGAACGGTTCTATGTGCCCGTTTTTGAGATAATACTGGCCTTCGGTGATGTATCCCGTGTTGTCCGGGACCGGGTGCGTGACATCATCGCCCGGCATCGTGGTGACACCGAGGATCGTGACGGATCCGGCTCCCTCGAAATCAACCGCCTTCTCATATCGGCTGGCAAGGGACGAATAGAGGTCTCCCGGGTATCCGCGGTTGCTGGGGACCTGCTCCATGGTGATCGCGGTCTCCTTGAGAGCATCGCAGAAGTTGGTCATGTCCGTAAGGAGGACGAGGACCTTCTTGCCGTCCAATGCGAAACGCTCGGCGACTGCGAGCGAAAGATCGGGGACAAGCGTGCACTCGACAGTCGGATCGCTTGCAGTATGTACGAACATGATGGTTCTCGAAAGAGCTCCGGATTTCTCAAGCGTCTCCCTGAAATACAGATAATCGTCATATTTGAGCCCCATTCCTCCGAGAATGATTATGTCGACCTCCGCCTGCATCGCGATTCTGGCCAGAAGCTGGTTGTACGGTTCTCCAGACACGCTGAAGATCGGAAGTTTCTGGCTCTCGACAAGGGTGTTGAACATATCGATCATCGGGATTCCTGTACGTATCATGTTCTTCGGCATTATACGTTTGCTCGGGTTTACGGAAGGACCTCCGATCTCGATGAGGTTCTCATCGAGCACCGGACCGTTGTCCCTCGGCTCCCCCGCTCCGTTGAAGATCCTGCCAAGAAGGTTTTCGGAATAGCTGACCTTCATGGGAACTCCCAAGAAACGCACGCTGTCGCCGGTGCTGATGCCCTGCGCGCCAGAAAACACCTGGAGGCTGACCTTGTCATGGTCTAGCTTGATCACGTTGGCAAGACTGGTACGTCCTCCCGAAGTGATCTCGGCGAGATCGCCGTTCTTGACCCCGGATGCGCGTACCGTAATGACGTTACCGACTATTGATTCAATCTTTGTATATACTTTCTGCATTGCTGGACCTACCTTCTTCTCCCGTCAACGGTTTTCTTGAGCTTGGCCTCGTTCTCCTTGAACGCGGGACTGTCCTCGACGCTGCCGTTCCAGTCAAGGAACAGCTGGCGCACCTCGTTGAAGAACAGACGCGCATCCTTCTTGTCCTTGAGGTTGTATTCCGACATGCAGATGTCGTGGAGCATGTCGAAAGTATAACGCTGACGGTCTACGGAAACCGAGGCGTCGACAGGATCGAACGAATTCTGCTGCATGTATACCGAATCGACAAGCTCACCCTTCTGATAGACGATGTAATCATCGAGGCTTGTTCCCTCCTCTCCGACGACCTTCATCATCTGGTTCACCTCGCTTCCCTTGAGGACAAAGGAATATGTCTCGTCAACAAGCTTCCTGTCGATTATGCCGTCATATTTGCTCCAGGAGTCGAGCGGGTCGATTGCAGGATATTTCCTCGCATCGGACCTTTCCCTTGAAAGTCCGTGGAACGCACCGACAACCTTGAGCGTGGCCTGCGTGACGGGTTCCTCGAAGTTTCCTCCCGCGGGAGACACGGTGCCGCCGATTGTGACAGAACCATAGGTTCCGTCCTTCAGCCTGACCTTTCCAGCCCTCTCATAGAATTCAGCTATCCTTGATTCAAGATATGCAGGGAATGCCTCATCCCCCGGAATCTCCTCGAGTCTTCCGCTCATCTCCCTCATCGCCTGGGCCCAGCGTGACGTGCTGTCGGCGAGAAGAAGGACGTCAAGCCCCATGTTCCTGTAATACTCGGCCATGGTGACGGCGGTGTATACCGAGGCCTCCCTTGCCGCAACAGGCATGCTCGAGGTGTTGCAGATGATGATCGTCCTCTCCATAAGGCTCCTGCCTGTCTTCGGATCGGTCAGCTCCGGAAATTCCTTGAGGATCTCGACAACCTCGCCCGCCCTTTCCCCGCATGCGGCTATGATCACTATGTCGACATCGGCGTTTCTGCTGGTAAGGTGCTGGAGAACGGTCTTTCCGGCCCCGAACGGTCCGGGAACACAGTATGTACCTCCCTTGGACACGGGAAGGAACGTATCGATCAGACGGATCTTCGTGACCATTGGCTCGTTTGGGCGCACACGTTCTGCATAGGCTCCGATCGCCCTCTTCACAGGCTGGCTGATGATCATGGTAAGATCCTTCCTTTCCCCCTTCCTGTTCTCGATGGTGCAAATGACGTCATGGCTCTTGTATACGCCCTTTTCCTTTATGGCGGCAATGGTCCACTGCCCGGCAAGTGAGAACGGAACCATTATCTTGTGCGTGAATATGCCTTCGGGAACGGAACCGAACGAATCACCGGCGACAACCACGTCACCGATCTTCTTCGACGGGGTGAACTCCCAATCAAGATTGGGTATGGGATCGAGATACACACCCCTCTGGAGGAAAAAGCCGCATTTCCCGGCAAGTTCCGGCAGCGGGTTCTGGAGTCCGTCGAAGACCTGTGTGAGGAGACCAGGTCCTAGATCCACGCTCAAAAGCTCGCCGGAGAATTCAACCGGATCGCCTACCTTGATGCCACCGGTCAGCTCATAAACCTGCAGGGAGGCCTTGCCGTCGGTGATCCTGATGACCTCACCCTTGAGACGGGTATCACCCACGACGATGTATCCCACCTCGTTCTTGACGACCGTGGTATCGAATTCAACATCGACCAGGTTTCCGTTGACTCCCACAACGTGTCCAGTCTTTATTTCCATATTAACCTTCCTTAGTTACAAAATCTTTCTGAAGATCCGAAAAGAGTCTTCTGAATTCCTTACGTCCCTTCTCCTGGTCGAAAGACCCGAGACGTTCAAGTATCTGAAGCTTGAGGGCGTACAGGAGGAGATTGTCCATGCTGAATGGGGAAAGGGAGGAATTTGACTGAAGGAAGTCGAAATAGACCGCCAGTATCTCCTTCTCCCCCTCGAGCGGATTCATGACATCAACCGCCCTTTGGATCCTCTCCGACAGCACGGGATCGTTGCCAACCGGCACGACATCCCCGCCATTCCAACCGAGTTTCTTCGACCTCTGAGCCTTCAACACGGATGCAACCTTCTCAAGATAGGCCTTCCACTTTCTCATCAAAGGACTTCTGGGATTTCCTGAAGCCTCAAGGACGGCGCTCTCCAGCTCCGCATATTCGGCCTTGCCAAGATGGTCCCTGCATATGTCCATGAACTCGGCATAGGAAAACGGGAGCCCCTTGTCGAGGCTCAGCATGGGCAGACTTGAAATCAGATAATAATGTTCTGCCACCGGACGTCCTCCTTAAAAGAGTTTCCTCAGATTCTCCGACAGATACGGCCAAAGAAGCTTTGCAATCTCCTCATCGCTAAGATCGATGAATCCGGAACCGTCCTTTTCCATGACAACGAAACCGCCGGAAACAGAAGCGGAACTTCTGAGGACGATGCCTTTTTTGAGTTTCTGTGCAAGTTTTGCGACAAGATCGGAAGAAAGTGTCTTCAGATCATCGGGAGAAACATTCACGGCGCTTCCATCCGAAACCGCGTCCGAGGCCACAACCTGGCAGATGAGTTCCTCGAGGGCTTTTCCGGAAAGCTCGGCCTTGACCGATTCCTTCAAGATCGACTCCAAAAGATCAAGAACGCTCCTCTTTATCGTAAGCGAGGCATCCCTGGCCGCCTGTTCGAGACTGGCCCTGCTGCTCTGGCGTTCAAGATCGATTTCCTTTTTTGCACTTTCAAGAAGCTTCTCCCTCTCGACCTGGGCCTTCCTCACGATCTCATCGGCTTCCGCCCTGGCCTTGGCAAGATACTCGTCCGCTTCCTTCTTAGCCTGATCGAGACCATCTTTCTTGATGGAAGCGATCAAATCCTGAATCTGCATTTCCATGTATCAACCACCTACAATACAAAACTGTGAGTCAGTATAACAGATTCGATGTTTATTTGCCATTATAAAATTAGGAGCATTCCTTCCATTTGTATTCAGAAAATGTGGAGTTTCGTGTATATTCTGTATACATGGCGAAAACAAACGGCCCCGACCTCTTCCTGAGGGAAGACAGGATCGTCGGGATAATAAAGATTGAAAACATGCTGACAGGAAGATTTCTCCTCGTAAAAAGCAACGACTGCATACCGGACTGCGGAAAAATACGTTTCTCCCTCGACCTTGGGACATTCAGCCACAAGGCGCTCCAAAACGATTACACGCAGACAGGTCTGGAGCTTTTCGACATCTCAATCGCCGCCGAGGCAGGAAAGGAGGAGGACATGGACGACCTTCTCAGACAGCAGGCGGCCATCCTCATGGAAAAAGGGAAGGAGTCATATTGACTCCCTGTCCATCCTGATCAGATTCCTGAGTCCCTCGACCGCAACCCTTATCGCGGCATCGGTGTCGTGGAGTATCGGGTTGTCCAGCCCCATTTTCTCCCTTTCCTGGTTCCCTACGGTGAAGAATGTCGAGCCACAACGGGCCCCAAGCCTTGCACAGACGGTGAATATTGCCGCGGATTCCATTTCCGATGCCAGCACCCCGAGCCTCTTCCATGCCTCCCACCGGCTTTCGAGCTCATAGCTTACCGGCATTATTGAAGGATCGTGCTGCCCGTAGAAGCTGTCCTTGCACTGCACGACACCCGTATGTACCTTGAGCCCAAGGGATGCAGCCCCCCTTCTCAGCGCATCGACGACCTCGAATGTCGCGACGGCCGGGAATTCTATCGGGGCATACTCGCGGCTCGTTCCCTCCGCGCGCACGGCTCCGGTCGCAACGACGACATCACCTCCCCTGACATCGAGGGCGATACCGCCGCATGTCCCCATGCGGAGGAATGTCGTGCATCCGCATTTGAACAGCTCCTCCACCGCGATTGCGGCGCTCGGACCACCTATTCCGGTACTGGTCACGCTCACGCGTTCGCCGTCGAGATATCCGGTATATGTGACATACTCCCTGCTGTCCGCGACCAGGACCGCATCGTCGAGATACCGTGCGATCTTCGCGACCCTCTTTGGATCTCCGGGCAGTATGGCGTATTTTCCGACATCTCCGGCCTTTATGCGGAGATGGTACTGGATTCCGGTTCCGTTCATGTAATCGGACATAAAACCTCCTAGGTTCAGATTTCAGATTCTACACCATGAAGGACGGGAAAACAAATGATTTATGTCTGCAGCTCCACGTAGGTCTTCCCCATCCCTCCGTCCTCTGGGCGTGCGAACCGGTATTCGCAAACCTCCCTGCGTCTCTTGAGATAATCATGGATACCCCGCATGAGGATTCCGTCCCCATAGCCATGTATGATCGAGAACGACCTCAATCCGGAAAGGACCGCGGCCTCCATCTGGTCGTCCAGGCGGGACAGGGCCTGTTCGAGCGTGAGCCCGCGCACATCCATCTGGTATTCCGCCCTGGCAGGTGTGCTGTATCCCGTCCATGTCTGCCTCGAAGGCTCGGATGCCGGCCTGAGATCGCAAGCCTTGAGGTTGAGCTTCATACCGCTGTCGAGGATGACGAGATAACCGTTTCTGCCATTTTTGGACAAAATCCTTCCACAAATGCCGTTGCTGCCGCACAACACGTTCTCCCCGACGGAAAAGACCCTGGAGTCAAGGCTGTCATATTCATCCTCCTTCCTCTCCACCTTCTTCTCGATCCTTCCTCCCTCGGCCTCGATCTGTGAGATGAAACGCTTGGCATCCTTTATCTTCGCATCGTCAAGCTCGCCGGTCCTTATCGCGCGGATGAGGTTCTCAAGCTGTTTCCGGCTGGCGGATATGAACGAGGATATCTCTCTGGAACCTGATTTCTCCAGTTCGAACTCCTTTCTGTCAACCTCCGCAATCCTCTTCTCAAGATCGGCAAGCTTCCTTTCGGCCTCGCGCCTCCTTTCCTCCGCCTGTCCTATCTTCCTGTCCAGCGTCCGGCTTTTCTTCATCAGGGATGAAATGATCGAGGCACCGGTAAGACGATCGTCGCCCAGGTCGGCCTCGGCCTGTCGTATTATCTGCTCGGGAACCCTCATCCGTCGTGCAGTCTCGATTGCATGGCTGTCGCCGGGAATGCCGGGGATGACCCTGTATGTGGGCTGAAGCGTCCTTTCGTCGAACTCCATGCTCGCATTCTCCATCCCGGCCGAAAGATATGCATGGTTCTTGACCTTCGAATAATGGCTGGTTACAAGGGTAAGTCTTGAATGGGTCATAAAATAATCAAGGACAGCGATGCTGAGCGCAGCCCCTTCGTCGGGATCTGTGCCGGAACCAAGCTCATCGAGAAGGACGAGAGAGCGTTGACCGGCGTTGCGTGCAAAGAACGAAACCTTCTCCATATGGCTGGAAAAGGTCGAGCTCGAATCCTCTATGCTCTGTCCGTCTCCTATGTCCGCAAAGAAGGAATCGAAGAACGGAAGCTCGGAGGAGTCGTCCAGAGGGGCGAAGCCGGATATCTGGTTCAAGGCCGCACACAATGCAAGCGTCTTCATCGTGACTGTCTTTCCACCGGCGTTCGCACCCGATATCACGACCGCATGAACATCCTTCGGAACGGAGAAATCTATGGGCACGGCCTTAGTGCCGAGAAGCGGATGCCTCGCCGCGACAAGACTGACCCCTTCCCCCTTTTTCGGATGGGACCACCCGTTTTTAAGTCCATACAGGGCGAACACATAGTGCAGGTCGAAATCAAGCACAAGGTCCACATACCCCTTCAGCTCCGGGATGCGCATCCTAACTGCATTGCTCAATTCGCTCTTGATCTTGAGTATCTCCGCTCTGATCCTTTCCTCTGCAAGCACGACGTCGTTGTTCATGTCGACAAGCTCGAAAGGTTCCACGAACAGCGTCTGCCCTGATGCCGACGAGCCCTGCACGTAGCATTCGAAACGGTTCTTGTCTGAAGCCTTTATAGGCAGTACGATCCTCTCGTTGTGGAACACAGGATTCGAATTCATCATCGAGGCTGCATTCTCACGTATGAACGAGGCGGAGAACCTAGCCCTTCTGGATCTCCTCGAGTCGAGCTCCCTCTTCAGCGGCAGGAGCCGTGGATGGTCCTCGACGACATTTCCCTCCCAATCCAGGGAAGAGAGGATCCCGTTCATGAGTGAAACGTCCTCTTCAGGAAGTCCGTCCTGCCTGCCTTGGAAAACAAGCATCTTGCATAGTGACGAAAGGAACTCGCCCACCTTGAACACATCCTGGGATGGAATGTCCATGTGCGAGTTCTCGACGAATGAGAAAATCCCGCTTATCGGGGGGAATGCAGACAGCTCTGCAGGCTGTTTGAGTTTTTCCCTGTATTCCTCCACCACCGCATGGCGGGACGATATCACACGTTCGTCGGAAGATACGAGACCGGCTGTTATCCTGTCCACGGTCTCGGGAAAGAGACAAAGCTTGGAAATGTTCTCCAGGACGATGTCCAGCTCTATGTTTTCAAAGACGTCATTTTTCAAGAAGCTTCTTCCTCATGTAGACGGGTCTGCGTTCATCCAGACTTTCAAGAATCCTCAGATAGCCGAGATAGCGTTGTCCGTCGATTTCGCCGCTTTCCACCAGCGCCGGGACGGCACATCCCTCCTGTCCCTGGTGCAGGCATCCGTCGTAACGGCATCCGGCCTTGGCGAATTCCGGGAAGGAACGCACGACCTCCTCCTTCTCCTCGAAAGGAACCATTATCTCCCTGACACCGGGGGTGTCGATTATTGCATAATCGTCGGACTGTATATAGGAGCAGTGGTTTGTCGTATGCCTGCCCCTGTCGTATTTCAGGCTTATCTCCCCGACCCTCTCGGAAGAACCGGTAAGAACGTTGACGAGACTGCTTTTCCCGACACCGCTTTGTCCGACGAAAGCCGTGGTCTTTCCCTTCAGCAGCTCCTCGAGCCTTCCGACATCTCCGGTCCCGGCACTTGTGCGAACGACCTTGAAGCCGAGGGATCCGTACAGTTTCTCATAGTAAAGCCCCTCCTCATCCAGCCCCAGATCGGTCTTGTTGATCGCAATTACGACATCAGCCCCCCTGACACAGCAGATGGCCCGGTCGATGAACCTGGGGCGGAATGGCGGGTTCTGCGCACTTGCCACGATGACGACCTGGTCCATGTTCACACATATCGTCTGATTCGTCGAGCTCTTTGCATTCCACCTGCAGAACGAGCTCCTCCTTTCCAAACGGGAAACGATGAGCCCCTCATCCTTGCTGTGGGGAACGAACTCCACGAGGTCTAGCACCGTCAGTGGATTGTATTCACCCCTGACATCCTTGAGCACCTTGCCCTTGATACGTGCCTGATATGTATGTCCGTCCTCATGGCAATAAAGCCTGTAAATGTTGTTTATGGATCTTCTCACCTCTGCAAGCATGAGCAGATGATACCACAGATCGATGAAAACAAAAACAATGCATCATGTTGTCCGCACCAATGTTTTGATGATATCATCGAAATATGTTCGAAGACAGAAAGTGCGTAATACCCACCTGCCACACCTATGCCCTTCCAAACAGCGACTTGTGCTACCACCACACAAAGGACAAGAAAAAGGTGCTGGACGAATTCGAGGCGCTTCTTACGGTCACGAAAAAGGCCAAGAACGTCAGCATAGTCAATGCGGAGTTTGAAAACCTCGACATGCGTCTTGCCAGGATAAGGTATTCAAATTTTGCATTTTGTGTTTTCCGAAACTGCGATTTCTCATCCAGCGTGCTCCATACGGCCTTCTTCGACTATGCGATATTCGAGAACTGCCGTTTCAGGGAGGTTGAAAGCCGATATTCGGTGTTTTCCGGCTCCTCGTTCCTCAACTGCGACTTCTCGCTGAGCACCATGATCCACTCGGCATTCATGGGCATAGACTGCTACAGGTGCGATTTCTCGTCAAGCGACCTGTATTTCTCCAATTTCTCGCTCAGCAAGATCATAAACTCCAGTTTCGAGGACTGCAACCTCAAACGCTGCAATTTCCGTTCCGTAATCATACGTGGCGTGTCGTTCAAATACTCCAATCCCGAGGAGGCGTTTTTCAAGAGGCTGGAGATATGAGGATAATAACGCATCTGGACTCGCACCACATGGTCAACCAATATGTCGTCACGGCAGAGGACAGCCAGGATGGAATCCTCATCGACACACCAAGCCTTGACAGGAAGCTCATAGAAATCCTCGAAGAGAAGAAGATAATACTCAGGCACATCCTCATAACCCACTCGCACGAGGGGCATTCGAGCAGCCTCGGAACTTTTTTCAAGATCTATAATCCGACAGTCTATTCATTTTTCCCGTCGATCGGGGGATACGGGGCAAAGGAGCTCAAGGACGGGGACGAGCTTGATCTTGCAGGGCTGTCCATCAAGGTCGTGCACGTGCCGGGGCACAGCCTCGACTCGCTCTGCTACAAGATAGGAAACGCACTGTTCACCGGAGATACCCTGATGTGCGGGTCTGTCGGACAGACGAACACCCTTGTGGAGAAGGAGCTGCTGATACAGGGAATAAAGGAGAAACTCCTTTCGTTCGACGACAACACGCTGGTTTTTCCAGGACACGGGCCTCTTTCAAAAATCAGGATCGAGAAGATGTTCAACCAGGACATCCTCGAGGCCAGCATCACCATATTCGGCTAGATAGTCCCTGAACCTCCGTGGAACCTCCGAGCGTAGGGACATCATCCTTCCGTCCCCTGGATTTCTTATGAACAGAAGGGCTGAATGAAGCATCAGGGGCCAAGAGCTCTTTCTCCTGTTGTAAAGCACGTCCCCTACTATCGGGTGGCCTATTGAAGCCAGATGCACGCGGATCTGGTGCGTCCTGCCTGTATATATCCTTATCAGAAGAAGGGCGCATCCGTCCATCTGACGGACAACAGAGTACTCGGTCCTGGCCTCCTTGCCCCTTCCCGGATCGTCTGTCACCGCAAACAGCTTCCTGTCACGGATGCTTCTCGCAATCCGTTGCTCGATGATCCCGTGCCTTTTTTCAAACATGCCTTCGGCGACCGCGATGTAATATTTCCTGGTGTTCCTCTCCTTGAACTGGGCGGAGAGGAAGGCATGTGCCGCAGGAGTCTTCGCGACGACCATGACTCCGCTGGTATCCTTGTCGAGACGATGGACGATTCCCGGCCTGATGTCATCGTCATCCGAAAGGATGGAATCACCATACCTGTACAAAAGGGCATTGCAGACGGTGTTGTCCCAGTTCCCGGCAGCAGGATGCACCACCAGGCCCTGCGGCTTGTCGATCACAAGCATCATCCCGTCCTCGTATATCGAATCAAGCGGGATGTCCTGGGCCTCGAGCCCCTGGAACACATCCTCGGTGTAGGTAACCCGCACCCTGTCTCCCGGTACCACCCTGCATGATTTCTTCACAATCCGTCCGTTCACCTCGATCCTGGTGTCAGGACGAGAGAACACGCTTCTCTGCACCCCGTTTTCCGATGCGGCCTTGTCCACCCTGTCTGCCGAGGTGCAGGTGAAAGACCGTTCCTCGCTCCTAACCACTTGCTTTTCCGATTATCCAATCGACGAGGACTATTGCCAATGAAGCCCCGGATGCCCACAAAGCCTGCTGAAGAACCTGCTTGTATGCCTCATCCGGGGTGTTCATACCCAGATTCGCCGCAATGTTGTATGCGGCCATGCTCAAAGGAAAGGTTATGACAAGAGAGCCAAAGAATATGCTTTCCGCCCTTCTCAGCTCATATGTCCAAAGAGGAAACTCGTCCTCGGCATAAGGCTCGTATTCGAACTCGATGGGATCGGAGAAAAGGGAGAATGAAATGGCGAATATGAGGACGACGGCCAGCAACCTTTTCAAATCCGGCCTCCGAAAATCGCCGTACCGATCCTCACCTCCGTGCTTCCGGCATCAATTGCCTGGACATAGTCGGACGACATGCCCATGGAAAGGACGGACAAAGGACATATTGAGGATGACACCGCATCGAAAAGGCGCCTTGTACGCTCGAAGGCGGCACGATTCTTCGTTTCGTCCATCCCGAGGGGGCCCACGGTCATGATCCCGAGCAGGGAAACATTATCCATCCCACAGGCGGCGGAGGCTGCCTCCTTAAGCTCCTCCTCTGTCCTGAAACCCGATTTGTTCTCCTCGTTGCTGGAATTGAATTCAAGAAGCACATCCATCCTCCTGCCGATCCGGCGGCATTCCGCATCGATCAGCTGAAGGAGCTCCAGCGAGTCCACGCTCTCTATCCTGTCGACAAGCCGGACGGCCTTGCGGACCTTGTTCTTCTGCAATTGTCCGATGAGAAACACCTGCATGCCATCCGGTCTCTGTCCGGGAGCAGGAAATTTCCTCTCTATCTCCTGGACCCTGTTCTCCCCGAAGGCCCTTGCGCCTTGCGCATAAACCCCAAGGATGGCGTCATAGCTCTTTGTCTTGCTCACGGGAAGCAGGAACACATTACGGCCAATAGTCTTTCTCAATTCGGAATAACCCATATCATCTCATCCTGTTCTTCTTGTAGTTTTCCCTGTTTTCCTTCAGAGCGCTCTTATATTCTCTTCTTATCCTCGCCCTCTGGTCAAGATAAATACGGAACGCATCCAGCTCCATCCTCATCTCCGCGCTTCTGGCATTCAGGCTCGGGTTTGCGGTGATGAAATGGCGGGCCTTGAGAAATGCATAATTCCTGATGCGGTCCCGCTCCTCGACGAGCATGGCCCTGCGCTCCGCGGAATCCATCCTCCTGATCTCGTCCGCCCTCTCGCGCAGGAGCATGAGGGATCTCTGGAAGCTCTTGAGGTGCATCACGGAGACCGTGGTGTCCAAGGTGAAGACAAACACGACGGCCACACCCGCAAGATGGAGCCATCTCGTCCCCATGCCCATGACCAGCGGCGCAAGGAACGGGTCGACAAGATAGACCCCTAGCAGACCCATGATCCCGAAAAGCGTGCTGTTGAGCAGGCATACCCTCCCGTTGATGTTCACACGGTGCTTGGAATAATCCCACAGCTTGATTGAGAACAGCTTCTCAAGCGCCCAGGAGGTGAAATACTCCAGCAGGGAGGCCAGAATCATCCCGAGCACGAAAACAACGATGAAATTCCTCTTGAACGGCTTTAGGAAGATGATGATCATCAAAGCTCCGAAACCGTATATCGGGCAATAAGGGCCGTACAGGAACCCCCTGTTCACGATCCGGCGTTTTATCACGGAACAGTAAAGCACCTCCGACAGATATCCAATAACAGAATATATGAAGAAGTTTACGGCAAGAAAATCAAAAGACGGCATCGGTCCTCCTGAAATAAAAAAAGGTCAGGCTATACCTGACCCTCTGGAGGATACAAGGATTGAACTTGTGACATCCTGCTTGTAAGGCAGGCGCTCTCCCGCTGAGCTAATCCTCCATAATGCACCAAGTACCATTTGAATATATTAATCCGCAAAGCTGAAAACAACCGGCTTCATGGAAAAAACACATTCGAGGCCTCTTGGCATGCGCCGGCCGTCCGGCGCCTTATTCCTTATATAACTTTTCAGAGTGTTTTGTAAAGTGGATGGGCATATTTTTTTTATCATGGCGACTCCTCATGCGTCTTCTGCCTGGACAAGCGATGATAAAGAAGAAAAAGGCAAGAAAGAACGAGGCTAGGCACACGGACGGTTCCAGCATGCATGTTCCCCCGCACACCATCCTTGTGATAATCTGCTACAGTGGATCCCGACATATGCAACACCGGGTATCAAATGCATCAAGGTTTCATGACAGGAGGGGAATACGGGATGATTTTTGATGCGCATGTCCATCTGACAGGAAAAAAACAGGAAGGGTCCACCCTGCTGGATCCGGAAGGAATGATTGCACGCATGGATTTCCTCGGCATCGACATGGCGCTTCTGATGAGCATGTCGGAAAACGGCGAGTCCTCCGCACATGAGATGAGATTTGTCGCCAAACGCCATCCCGACAGGTTCAGATTCATGTGCAACATCGATTGCTACGATATCGCATCCGTGTACGACCGGCTTTCGAAATGGAAAAAATCAGGGGCGCTTGGCATCGGGGAGCTGATAATCAACAAAAGGATCGACGATCCGTTCCTCGAGGAGGTGTTCTCATCAGCGGAAAAGCTTTCGATGCCCGTTACCATACACATAAGTCCGCGGGAGGGGGTTGGATACGGGATCGTTGACGAGCCACGTCTGCCGCTTCTGGAAAAGACGCTGGAAAAGCATCCGGGGCTTGTGATACTCGGTCACAGCCAATGCTTCTGGACAGAGATATCGGCCGACGCCCCCGACAGCGACGAAGGCCGCAACAGCTGGGGGAAGGGGCCTGTAAAGAGGCATGGCAGATTGGAAAAGCTTTTTCGCACCTACCCCAACCTTTACGGCGACCTTTCCGCCAACTCCGGCTCCTGCGCCATCATGAGGGATGTTGAATACGGCCTCTGGTTTCTCAAGGAGTTCGGGGACCGGCTCGTTTTTGCCACAGATACGGCCGACAAGCATACAAAATACCCGCTGAAGGAATATCTTGAGGAAAAAAGAAACGAAGGTCTTCTTGATGACGGCATACTAAAAAAAATCTTTTATCTCAATGCCGCAAGGCTTTTCAATCTCTGACAGAAATTGTTGCGGTGATTCGTTCCGGCATACGATGCGTCCATGTCATGCCTTATAATGATGAATTCAAGAAATATTTCATGAAATCCGGATTATTTTATCAAAAAAACATATATTTTTTTCGGATTTCTTTCTATTTTCCACAGCCAACCTTTTTTTTAGTTTGCAAAATGACTGAAAAAATTTTAAAAATAAATTTTTTATTGCAAAATAGTCAATGTAATTTATACTGAATCCATGGTTGAGAGCTCGATTGTCGAAAGGATATCGGAAAACAAGGACGCCTTTTCCAAAACGGAAAGGGAGATTGCGGAATTCCTTGTCTCGCATCTCAACGAATCGGTGATCATGACATCCCAGGAACTTGCGGAAAAGACGTCAAGCAGCGAGGCAACGATCATCAGGTTCTCAAAGAGGCTCGGATACTCCGGATACCAGGAATTGAAGAACTCGCTAAAGAAGATGGTCGCAGAGAAGTTCAGTCCCTCCAGAAGGATGGAGCTTTTCTATCTGAAAAACGACGAGAACAATTTCAACAGGTTCATAGATCTGCAGATAAGCTATATCAACGAAATAAAGCAAAAGGACTTCTCCCAGGCGGCTTCGATGATTTCCAAGGCCCGCAGGATATACCTGTTCACCCCCGGAGGAGCGACGGATGCACCCTACTCCACATTCATGTTCTGGATGACACGGTTCGGGCTCGATGTGAGAAGCGTCCCCGGATCAGGGCACAGGATTTTCGATTCGCTTGCATTCGCAGGGGATGACGACCTGTTCTTCGCATTCAATTTCGGGAAGGAAAACAGGGAGCTTATCAAGCTGCTTGCTTTCTGTCAGGAGAAAAAGACCCCGTCGATCCTTGTGACCGATTTCACCGTCGGTGTTTCGGCGGACAAGGCCGGTCATGTGATCGAAGTCAGGAGGGGACCTTTGGAGTTCTTCCACTCCATGAGCATTCCCGTGCTGTTCACCGAATGCCTTGCCCTGGAAGTTGCAAAGCACAGGGGGGATGTGTTCATGAACATGAAGAAGCTCGAGGAGCTCAGGGAAAGATTCGATGTCTGAATCAAAAATCTTAGACACCATTCGTTGCTGTCTGGTGCAAAAATAAAAGGAGAAAAAAAATGAAGAAGATCATTCTAGCCTGTTTGATGATGCTTCTGCTTCTCGTCCCGGTCTTCGCCGGCGGTGGGAAGGAAACCGTGGCCGCAACACCGGCGGCACCCGTTGAAGAGGTTCCGATGACCCATGACGAACTCGTCGCAGCCGCAAAGGCCGAGGGCAAGGTCGTCGTCTATGCAACGACATCACGCATAGCAAAGGCCGCGGAGAACTTCACTGCAAAGTACGGGATTGAATGCGAGACATCCAACCTCAAGGATTTCGAGCTCATCGAGAAGGTGTCCAAGGAAGCCGAATCCGGCGTCGTAGGAGCGGACTTCGTGGTGGCCCAGGATGCGGGAAGGCTCTTCGGAGAGCTCATCGAACCCGGTTTCCTCTACAACTATGTCCCGCCCACGTTCAAGGACATCATCCCTGAATCGCAGCAGAATCCGCTCCAGATCTGTGCGATAAACAAGGTATTCATCTACAACGACGAATACACGCAGGAGAGCCCGTACTACAATATCTGGCAGTTTGCAGATCCGAAGTACAAGAGCACGCTCAATTTCAAGAACCCGTTCCAGGAAGGTGTCAACTCCAACTTCCTCACGATGATCACGAAGCCTGAGATCGCAGACGAGATCGCAGCCGCATACAAGGATTATTTCGGCAAGGACATAGTACTGACAACTCCGAACGCAGGCTACGAATGGATCAAGGCCATTTACGAGAACGACCTCATCTCCGGCACAAGCGATACGACGATCGCGGAGAACGTCGGAATGAAGGGACAGAAGAAGGAGAACACACCCGTCGGACTCTTCGTGTTCTCAAAGGCAAGGTACGCCACGACAAAGAACCTTGCGCTGAAGCCTGCCATGGACATGGAGCCGTTCTGCGGATTCTACTACAGCCTCTATGCGCTCATCTCGACGAACGCCAAGCACCCGAATGCAGCAAAGCTCTTCATCGAGTACCTGCTCACGGAAGAGGGTTTCGAGCCTTGGGGCAGCGATTGCGGCACATACAGCTCCAACCCGAACATCCCGATCCAGGAAGACATCGACTACCCGTTCGCAGTATGGGAGCCGCTGCTTGTCAAGGAAGATGCGGAATGGTGCTTCGACAACCGTGCCGAGGTTGAGGAATTCCTGAATCTCTATATCTATTGACGCAAAGGTCTGCGGGGCGGTACGCCGCCCCTGCGGTTCAAGTAGGATCTGAAATGAAAAAAAAGCTAAACATTGCCCTAAGGTGGCTCAGAAAGCCGCAGAATGTGATATTGGTTGTTTTGCTCATTGTTCTTGGATACCTCACGCTCATTCCCCTCTTCTCGATAGTCCAGGACACCTTCACGGTCCACAGGAGCGAGATGAGGGCCATCAAGGGCTCATCGGTCGGCGACTTCACACTATATCATTGGACGAAGATGTTCGCCTCCGGCGCCACGAGCCAGAAGGTGTTCTACGAGCCGTTTTTGAACACGATGAAGATAGCCTTCCTAAGCTGCATGGTGGCGATCCTCCTCGGAGGCTCGTTCGCCTGGATAATCACCAGGACGAATGTCAAGGCAAAGGGCTTCATCTCGACCGTTTTCGTATTTCCATACATCATGCCGTCATGGACGCTCGCCATGGCATGGCTCAATTTCTTCAAAAACTCCAGGGTCGGAGGCGCTCCCGGGCTGTTTTCGGTCGTGACCGGACTTGAACCGCCCAACTGGTTCTCCTACGGACTCTTTCCGATAGTTTTGGTGCAGGGACTGCATTATGCCCCCTTCGCATACATCCTCATCGGAGGAATACTGCGGAACATGGATGCGAACCTCGAGGAGGCGGCACAGCTTCTGCATGCATCCCGTTTCAAGATAATGACAAAGGTCACGCTGCCGATCGTTCGTCCGGCACTGCTCTCCACGTTCCTTCTCGTCTTTTCGTCGACAATGAGCGCGTTTGCCGTACCGGCATTCCTGGGAACCCCGGTCAACTACAATGTTCTGACGACGCAGATGTACAGGACGCTCAACGGAATGAATCCGGGTTACGGATACATAATGGCGTTGATAATGATAGTCATCGGCGTAGGAATCCTGATGCTGAACCAGTGGATAACAGGAAGAAGGAAGAACTATACCACCGTTACCGGAAAGAGCAGCAACATCGCCCTTGTAAACCTCAAGGGTGCCAGGACGCCCGTGACGGTACTCCTCATCGTGCTTCTGCTGATAGTCGCGATCGTCCCACTCATCTCCTTTGCGGTGGAATCGTTCATAATGGCACCCGGAGACTACTCCCTGGACAACTTCACGACTGAGTTCTGGATCGGCGAAGGAAGTCCGGACATCGCGAACAGCGAACCTGGAATCCTGAGGAACAAATCGATCTACACCGGGTTGTGGAACTCGCTCAAGCTGTCGATCGTGGTCTCTCTGGTTGCCGGCACCGTCGGCATCCTCGCAGGATACGCGATTGCGAAGAAGAGAGGCTCGAAGCTGTCGACGATCGTGAACAACCTCACGTTCTTCCCCTATCTCATGCCTGCAATGGCCTTCGGCGCGATCTATCTGTCGATGTTCGCGGTCAGGAAGGGGTTCATCCCGCCGCTCTACGGCACATTCGCCCTGCTGGCTTTGGTCGGCTCGGTAAAGTACCTCCCGTTTGCATCCAGAAGTGGAATCAATGCGATGCTCCAGCTTTCAGGAGAAATCGAGGAAGCCGGCGAGATAGTCGGGATATCGTGGTTCAAGAGGATGACGAAGATAATCATACCGATCCAGAAGACAAGCTTCCTGTCGGGATATCTGCTTCCGTTCATCTCCTGCATGAGGGAACTGTCGCTGTTCATCCTTCTCGTCACGCCCTCGACAAGAATACTCACCACCCTGCTCTTCCAGTACAACGAAAAAGGCTGGAACCAGTATGCGAACGCAATCAACCTCATAATCATTGTCATAGTCGTGAGCTTCAACATAGCGATCAACAAGCTTACTGGAGCGTCTATCGACAAGGGAATAGGTTCAACAAACAACTAGGAGTATTTTGAAATGCCTAAAATAGTATTGAAGAACATAACGAAGAAATTCGGAAAATTCGTCGCCGTCGACAACCTCAACCTGGAAATCGAGGACAGGTCGTTCATCACGTTGCTCGGTCCCTCTGGCTGCGGCAAAACAACGACGCTCAGGATGATCGCAGGACTCGAGACGCCGACGGAAGGTGAAATAACCATAAACGACAAGATAGTCTTTTCATCCGAGAAGGAGATAGATATCTCCCCGGCAAAAAGGGATGTCGGATTTCTGTTCCAGAATTATGCCCTCTGGCCGCACATGACCGTCGAGAAGAACATCGCCTTCGGCCTTGAGAACCTCAAATGGCCGAAGGACAAGATCGAGGACAGGGTCCGCGAGCTTCTTGCGATGCTGAAGATCGAAGAATTCCGGGGCCGTTATCCGGCGGAGCTTTCCGGAGGACAGCAGCAGCGCGTTGCAATTGCCAGGACGCTTGCGACCGGTCCGAAGGTACTTTTCATGGACGAACCGCTGTCAAACCTCGATGCGAAGCTCAGGATGGAGATGAGGACCGAGCTCAAGAGGCTTCATCTGGAAACGGATTCGACATTCGTGTACGTCACGCACGACCAGCTCGAGGCAATGACGCTCTCGACCAGGATATGTCTCATGAAGGACGGTCTTTTGCAGCAGTACTCGCCTCCCCTCACCGTCTACAGGGAGCCGGCAAACACATTCGTTGCGGATTTCGTCGGTTCTCCGAACATCAACCTCGTGGACTTTGAGATGCATGGAGACGTGCTCAGGCATGAGAACGGACTCACGCTCAAGATCGAGATGCTCGACAAAACGAAGACAAGGAAGGACGGCAAGGTCATTCTCGGAATGAGGCCCGAATATGTGATGATCGAGGATGATGGAACCGTCGAGGGAGAAATCTATTCCTCGCTCCCCTCAGGCATGGAGACGATAGTCCGTGTCAGCATAGGCGGTCTTCATCTCAACTCGGTCGTGTTCGGTGATGCCGATTATGAAGTCGGAGCAAGCAAGAAGATTGCCTTCAAGGGGCTTTACAACCTGTTCGGGGAGGATGGGACGGCGATAGGAAGATGCAGGATCGTCTCAGCATCGAGATAGCATGAAAAGGATTTTTCTGATCCGGCACGGCCGCCAGGAGTCGCTGCTCTGCAATCTCGACGTACATCTCTCCCCTGAGGGCGTGGCGCAGGCGGAGCTGCTTGCGCAGCGGCTTGGGAATTTCCATTTCGATGCCTTCTACTCCTCCACCCTCCTGAGGGCGGAGGAGACTGCAGCCATAATCGGCAAAAGGACGGGGATGGATTTCGAAAGGCTCTCCTGCCTGAACGAGATCGACTGGGGTGATCTCACAGGCCTGTCCAACGAAGAGAAGGACATGATGTTCGGCGACTTTCAGAGGCAAAGGGCAAAGAGGACCTCGGACCTGCCGTTTCCGGGAGGCGAGAACGGCGAGGACGTATTCAAAAGGGCCGCACCATTCTTCAAGAAAGTGGCGGAATCGGATGCGGAGAATGTTCTGGCCGTGACCCATGGAGGCCTGATCCGCTGTGTGATCGCTGGGCTGCTCGGCTTGCCGTTCAAGCACAAGCTTGCGTTCGCATCCAGCCTGGAGAACACGAGCATCACCGAAATCCTTTACGACGAGGATGACGGCCTCCATTCACTTGAAAGGCTGAATGACCATGCCCATCTTGAAGGCCATCCCGAGCTGCTGCGCAGCTCATGGCTTGTATAGGATTCTTGCAACAACCCCTCGAAAGAGGGGTTTTCATTTCATTCGTTTTTTCCACTGCATCATGATGGCGGCATGTGTTACAATGCATTCATGGAAAACGAAACTCTCGAGGCGGTGCTCAAGGCAAGCGGAAGCCAGCTTGCATTGTTCCTGACAACCCTGGTTTTCGGGATAATATCGATAAAGCTCTTCATAAAGCTTCTCAAGCGCATACTGCTCATCTCGAGCATGGATAATGCGGTAGTACGGTTCTTCACCCACGGGA
This sequence comes from uncultured Spirochaetales bacterium, assembly GCA_949293595.1. Lineage (GTDB taxonomy): Bacteria > Spirochaetota > Spirochaetia > Sphaerochaetales > Sphaerochaetaceae > Ornithospirochaeta. The sequence continues at coordinate 97,469 of CASFDW010000001.1, forward strand.
TCGAGATAATACTCTCGGTTTTGCTGGTCCTGTACGACCTCTCCCTGCTCAACATCCCACTTACGTCCATGATAGCGGTCATATCCGCATTCGGCGTCGCGATTGGACTGGCCATCCAGGATTCGATAGCGAACGTCGCCAACGGCCTCATAATGATAGGCACAAGGCCGTTCAAGGTCGGGGATTACGTGCAGATAGGATCCGACGAAGGAAGGATCGAGGAGCTGGGGCTCATGAATACGATACTCTCGACCGTGGACAACAAGAAGCTGATTCTTCCGAACAGGCATGTGTCCACGTCCAGGATATTGAACTACAACACGAATCCGATAAGAAGGATAGACCTTTATTTCTCCGTCGATTACGAGACCGATGTCGACAAAGCGCTGGAGGCGACGAAAAGCGCATGCCTGTCATGCAGGAAGGTGCTTCGTTCACCGGCTCCGAGAATCGAACTGTACGACATGGCATCCTCCAGCCTGACAATAAGTGCCTGGTGCTGGATAGACTCCCATGATTACTACGACGCGTTCTTCGAAATCAAGAAGGCTGTCTGGAACGCCTATAAGGAAAGCAGGATAACTATCCCGTTCGACCAGCTCGTGATATCCGAGCGCCCGGGCGGGACATCGAGAAAGAGGACCCAGGTGGTCCGGCAGAAGTCCGGGGATGTGGTAAAATCCGGCGAAACAGGGAGGTGATGCATGGAAAAATTCATGAACGTCGCGGAGAAACTCCTTGCAACACTGCTTCCGACCGTGACCGGATGGCTTGTCCTCATTTTCGTCCTCGTCCTGCTGCTTTTCCTGTTCAAATGCTTCTCCTCCCCTTTCAATTCCGCTTTTCCAAGAATCAGAAAAGTCAGGAGAATGGCTTTCAGGGCTTCCAAAAGGAACAAATGTCTCTTGTCCGGCCTTGAGAAGAAAAGGATAAGGAAACATCTTGCAGGTGCGGGAAGGCTCGTTGATGCGACGCTTTATGACGACCCGTCCCTTACCGAAATAAAAAAGGCAGGGGAGATGATTGCCAAGATGGAGCTTCTGGCCAAGACGTTCGATTCGGCGCAGTCCAACGGAAACGAGAAGAACATGAGACTGGTCATGCGTTCGATGGTAAGGAACGCAGATGCGTTCCTTGCTCTTCCCAAGATGGGAAGGCGCGGGATGAGGTCATAAAAAAAGGACGGGTTGGACCCGTCCCTTCGGACAATATTATTTTATCTCGAATTTCTGATGGTCCTTGAGTATCACGTCGTGAGCACCTCCCTCGACTATGCTCGTCGGGGAAACGACGGTGAGCTTCGCCTTCCTCTTGAACTCGTCCAAATCGAGCGCGCCGCAGTTGCACATGGTGCTCTTGATCTTTGCAAGCGTCATGTCGACGGTATCCTTGAGCGGTCCGGCATACGGCACATACGAGTCGACACCCTCGACGAAAGAAAGCTTCTTATCGCCTCCGAGGTCGTATCGCTGCCAGTTCCTTGCGCGGGCCGATCCTTCCCCCCAGTACTCCTTGAGATAGTTTCCGTTGATGTTGACCTTGTTCGACGGGGACTCGTCGAATCTGGCAAAGTATCTTCCAAGCATGAGGAAATCAGCACCCATGGCCAGGGCGAGCGTCATATGATAGTCATACACGATGCCTCCGTCGGAGCATACAGGCACATAAGTTCCGGTCTCCTCGAAATACCGGTCCCTTTCCCTGACAACATCCAGCAGTGCGCTGGCCTGCCCTCTTCCTATTCCCTTGGTCTCCCTTGTTATGCATATCGAACCGCCACCTATGCCGACCTTCACGAAATCAGCCCCGCAGTCGGCAAGGAAACGGAATCCGTCTCCATCGACAACGTTTCCCGCTCCGACCTTGACCGAGTCTCCGTACTTACCGCGGATCCAGGCAAGCGTCCTCTTCTGCCATTCGGAGAATCCTTCTGAGGAATCTATGCACAGGACGTCGGCACCTGCCTCGACAAGGGCCGGGACACGCTCCTCATAATCCCTTGTGTTGATTCCCGCTCCCACCATATACCTCTTGCCCTTGTCAAGAAGCTCGTCGGGATTGCTCTTGTGGGAGGAATAGTCCTTTCTGAACACGAATGCGGAAAGCCTTCCGTCCTTGGTGATTATCGGAAGCTGGTTGAGCTTGTGGTCCCATATTATGTCGTTCGCCTCGCTCAGGGAGATTCCGTCCTCTCCGTATATGAGCTTGTCCATAGGTGTCATGAAGGTTTCGACCTTCTGGTCCAATCCCATGCGTGAAACGCGGTAATCGCGGCTCGTGACTACACCGAGCAGAACTCCGTTCGCGGTTCCGTCGCTTGTGACCGCTATCGTGCTGTGTCCGGTCTTCCTGGTGAGCTCGAGCACGTCACCGAGCGTGCCGGAGGGTCTGATGTTGGAGTCGGAAGGGACGAATCCCGCCTTGCTGGCCTTGACCTTCCTTACCATGTCGGCCTCGTCAGCCACGCTCTGTGAGCCGTAGATGAATGCGATTCCACCCTCTTTTGCCAGCGCTTCGCCCATCTTCACACCCGAGACCGACTGCATTATTGCGGACACCATGGGGATGTTCAGGCACAGCGGACAGTCCTCGCTGCCTTTCCTATATCTGACAAGGGGGGTTCTCAAGCTCACATTGGAGGGTATGCATTCCGATGAGGAATATCCGGGAACAAGTAGAAACTCGCTGAATGTGCGGCTCAGTTCGTCATAGATGAAAGCCATTATTAACGCTCCTTGACTATTAATACGGATTTTGCGACAAAAGTTCAACTACCTGACGAACAATACCGCGGATTGTCTCTTTTTCGTTGCAACGACCCCTCCGTCCTTCAGCCGGACATCACCGAGGACGACAGAGACATCATTGAAGCCGGCGAACACGTCGTCGATACAAAACTCGCATGGATCATCCTGCCTGTTGATGACCGCGACGTAGGTTCCGGATTTAAGATATCTGGAAATCAGGAAACAGCCGTCATCGATCCTTTTCATGCCGAATGCGGAATACCCGAAACCCGGAGTCTTCCGGATAGCTCCCAGTTTTTCATACCATTCGAGATATTTCCTGTTCCACCTGCCCTCGTCCCACTGCATCGGATACCTGGAGCCCTCGACGCTTCCCATGGCCCCGTCCAGCTTGATCTCGTCACCATAGTACACGTTCGGCATGCCCGGAAGGAAATACAGGGCCGCGATCCCGCCCAGATATATGTCGTCGTCCATGACATCATCATTGTTATGCAGTCTCGGCGTGTCGTGGCTGTCGATCAGGTTCATCTGGAAATACACGCTCTGGTCCGGGACCGAGCACAAGGCCTCGTATACCGCGCAAATGAACTCGTCGCTCGAGAACGGCCGCGCCTTTTCGGGAGCATGGCCCCAGGCACCGAGCAGGAACCTGTCCTTTTCCCCGAGCCAGGAGCGTATGATCCGTCCGGAACCGTAATAGTTCATTGTCGCATCCCACATGTCTCCCTGCATGTAATCTGAGGAATCATCCCAGTCCTCGCCTACCAGATAAAGTTCCTTCCTCACCTTCTTCAGCTCGCTTCTGACCTCCCTCCAGACCTGCCTGCACAACTGGTCGCTTCCGGCACGGGCAAGCTCAGGCGCGACATCCAGACGCCAGGCGTCCAGGTTGTAAGGCGGCTTCAGGTATTTCTTCATCGCGCTGGAGTCATCCCTGTAAAGCAGGTTTCTGAGCTTGTCTGAATTGAAATTAAGCTGAGGGAGCGTCCCGACACCGGCCCAATACCTGAACGATCCGTCGGGTTTCCTGTAATAGAAACCGGCCTCCTCGGAAGACGGGTCCTCCTTCGCCTTCAAAAACCATGGATGGTCGCTCCCTGTGTGGTTGATGGAGATGTCCTGGATTATCCTCATTCCCTTTGAATGCGCCTTTTCCAGAAGAGACAGGTACGCCTCGTCCCCGCCGAGCTTGTCATCGACATGGAAGAAATCGATCGAATCGAACCGGTGGACGGTACGAGAGGAATTGACCGGATTGAGATAGATGGTATCGAAGCCCATCTTTTTGATATGGTCCAGCTTGTCCTCGATCCCCTTCAGATCCCCGTTGTAGAAGTCCACGCATCTTGCCTCGTCGAAGCTTTTCGGTCTGTCCGAGAACGACGGGGTCGTCACCGCGGCACCGTCGAAGACATATGCACCGGCCGAAACATCGTTGGATGGATCACCGTTGCAGAACCTGTCCGGAAATATCTGGTAGCATGTCGAGTTTCCTACCCATGACGGGGCATCCAGATCCGGGATTATCTCAAAACGGTGCTTCACAGACGGGACGATCCTCGATAGCCCCGATTTTGAATAATAGAAGCTGTCTCCGCCTCCATCCTCCACTACAAAATAGTAGCGGATCTTCTCATCGGTTGAAAAAACCGGCATGCCTGCCTGGTAGAGGGCAGCCCTGCCCATGGTTGAGACCCGTTCCATTCCCACCGTGCGGTTGAGACCGGTTTCGCAGTCATGTCTCAGGAAGACGCCGGAAACATCGCCGTAGACGGCAATCGAAATAAGAACCTCTTCACCTCCCTTGGGAAACAGGTTCGAGACGAAAGTAGCGGAAAGCGAGCTGAAGCAGCGCAGCATCAAAACCTCCTTTTACCGGTCCACGATCGATGGGTTCCCGTGGACAACAGCGCAAACATGTAATGAAAACAAGCCGCATAAATGCGGCCTGTGCGAACTCATGCGAGAAGTTTCTCAAGAGCCTTGAGGATATCCTCAGGCTTTCCGGAGCAGTCGAGATCGACAAGGATACCCTTCTTCCTGTAATAGTCGATCAGGGGGGCCGTGCTCTTCTCATAGACGTCGAGCCTGTTCATTATGGCCTCCTCCTTGTCATCGTCCCTCTGGATCAGCGGCTCTCCGGTCTCGTCATCCACACCTTCGACCTTCGGAGGATTGTAGATTATATGGTATGTCCTGCCGGTGCTCTTGCACACCCTCCTTCCGGAAAGCCTTTTGAGTATCTCGTCACGTCCGAGCACGAAGTTCACCACATGATCGGGCTCCCTCATGCTGGAAAGCGCGTCGGCCTGTGCGATCGTGCGCGGGAAACCGTCCAGAATGTACCCGCCGGCCGCATCGGGCTCAGCAAGCCTGTTCTCAACCATCTTTATGGTCACCTCGTCAGGAACAAGGTCGCCTGCGGCGAGGATGCTCTTCACGAGCTTGCCGAGTTCGGTCTCGTTCTTGATATTCGCCCTGAACAGATCTCCCGTCGAGATATGAGGGATGGCGAATGCATCCTTTGCAAGTGCCGCGATTGTGCCCTTGCCTGCTCCCGGAGGGCCGAGAAAAACCAGATTCATAATCTTCTTAGGCAAAGGTACCGCGATGTCATGGACGGAACAATTGCCTTCTCCCATGAAATTAAGTATGTGTGGTTCCGCAATGCGGAAAGCGGACGGAACAAGTCCGGTCCACCTCCGGAATCGTGATTGCAGGACATCGGAAAAACCGTGGTCCGGCATCCGGACGGACATGCGTCCCTCTTCGAAACCGGAAGTAAGCCCATGATACCACCTAAAGGGAAAAAAGTTAATTGTAAAAGGACATTCTTATAAAATATAATAGCGCCTAGAGGTTTCGATAATGAAAAAGATAATACTCCACGCCACGGATCTGGACGGTTTTCTCACCGACCAGGATAAAACGGCCTTGAGCCAGGTTGAAAGCATGTACGACGAGAGCCTTGCGGCCTGCAGGCTCATAGACGGGAACCCGTCGGACAAGGACGCCCTTGCAAGGCTTGTCGGAAGCGCGAGGGATATCGGGCACAAGCTCGAGGAGATCGCAAAGGCGAACAAGAGGATACACGTGTACTCGTTCGACACCCCCGACGAGATGCATGGGGAATGCTCCAGGATCATCTCGAAGCTCAGGGATCCGGAAACGGGGCACGAGGAGTTCCTTTATTACATACAAAGAGCCTACGAGCTCATGTTCACACACACCTTCGCGGACGAGTGCCTGCCGAAAAAGAGAAGTCTGATTCAGAAGACACCGGTCACCAACCCGGTGAGGAACTACGCGGTCCACAAGATTCCCGATGTCGACGACATGATCCACAACAGCGTGATGTGCGTCATGCTCCGCGGTGCCCTTCTTCCATCCATGATCATAAGCAAGGAGATCGAGGACTATTCTTCGGACAGATACATAACCCCGTTCGCACTCTTCAAGATAAAGCGGGACGAGTCGAGAAGCGAAAAGAACATGGACTACATCCTTGATCTGGACAAATCCTTCTTCGATCTCGAAGGGCTTGATGGAAAGGACCTGATCTTCGCGGATCCGATGAATGCAACAGGAGGGTCGCTTGTCACCATCGTGAAATATCTGAAGGACGAGGGCATCAGGCCAAAATCGATCAAGTTCATCAATGTCATCAGCGCGCTCAAGGGCGCATTGAGGATAACAAGGGCCATAGAGGAGGCGGAGGTTTACACGCTTTGGATGGATCCGGTGCTCAACGACAAGGCCTACATCCTGCCGGGACTCGGCGATGCAGGCGACAGGCTCAACGGGGTCGACAGCGGCTCGAGTCCGAGAAACATGGTCCAGCTCATTGCCGACTACGGCACCTCCATCGTGAACCTGTACAGGGACCAGGTGAGGGAAATTGAAAAAACTGTTCTCAACTAGCCTGCTTTCATTGCTTCTGATACTTTCATCCTGCTCCACAAACCGGGTGGAGCGGGTTCTCGAACGCGCCAGCATGCTGGACAACGGGGCCCGCATAGCCCTGTACGGGAAGGAGGCAGTGGAAACAGGCTCGGAGAAGCTGTACTACAACCTGGCCTACTCCCTTCTGCTTGAGGGATGGTACGGCAGGGCCGTGGAGGTCGCGGACGAGGCTCTCTCCCTGTTTCCGGGAAGCTACAGGTTCCTTGGCCTAAAGGCGTATGCCGCCAGGGAGGGAGGAGACCTGCGTACATACGAGACCACGTTGCTCGAGATGCTCGACGAGGTACCGGCCGACACTCAGACGATGAAGCTGCTGATGCACCTGTACCTGTGGGGCGGATTCACCAGCAAGGCGGAGGAAATTGCCGGCATGATAATCATATACGTTCCAAACGATGCCGACGCCCTCCGCGTGCTCTCCCGAAGGGGTGGTTTCTATGCCACACTGTCCGACGGGGACATGCTGGAAAAGCTGTCGGCTTTTCCAGTCCCACTGCCAGAAAAAAGGTTTGAAACGGTATTGGAAAAAAGAAAGGAGGCATCGCCTCCCTTCATTTGAATCTCGCAATCTCCTTCTGTGTGAGATCGTCGCAGAATTCGTTCCATTCGATTCCTGCATGGCCCTTGACCCAGGTCCATCGGACATCGAGTCTTTCCGCAAGTTCCTCAAGCTCCTCCCAGTATTCCCTGTTCTTCACCGGATCCCCGGAGGCCGTCCTCCAGTTCTTTTTCTTCCAGTTGCCGATCCATGCAGTTATGCCGTTCTTGACATACTGGCTGTCGGTGCAGATGTTGATGCTGCCGAGGTTGTTTGATACGGCGAACTTCAGAAGCTCTATAACCGCGGTCAGCTCCATCTTGTTGTTGGTCGTGAGCCTCTCTCCACCGCTGGAGGACGCGATCATCTTACCGTCCTCCAGGATGCAGTACCCCCATCCGCCCGGACCGGGATTGCCGCTGCAGCCACCGTCGGTATATGCGCTGTACATCATCTCACCCCCGTCTTCTTGATTATGTGGTACCCGAACTGTGTATGGACGGGTCTCGATAGAGAGCCGGTCGACATTCGTCTGACCGCATCCTCGAACGCCCTGACCATCTTGCCTTCCCCGAACCATCCGAGGTCCCCGCCCTTCGATTTCGAGGGGCATTGGGAATACTGGGATGCAAGGGAAGAAAAGCTCTCCCTCTTCCTGAGCCTGTCGTAAAGCATGTCCGCAGTGCTCTTATCCTTTACAAGTATGTGGCTGGCCCTGAATTCCATGTTCATTCTCCTAAAATCATCTCCCTGTAGCTCCTTCTCTCCACATCGCCTTCCCCGAGACCGAAAAGATGCAAAAGACGGAACAGCTCCTCCTGGGCGGCGGCAACATCGTCCGGACCGCAGGAGAAATCCAACAGGTACTCCATCTCCAAAAATACTCCGAGATCGTTCACCCTGAGCAGCTCGACGTGCACGGGACCGACCGACCATTCGAGTCCTTCCTTATCCTTGATAAAATATTTCTCATATCCGAGACATTCGAAAAAAGAGACAAGGTTCTGCTCCTCTTCCAACGACGTCCGGAACTCATATTCGCTGTTCTCCTCGCTGATATCCCCCTGGAACTGCTTTTTCGCAGTCACTTCCAGATGGTCGGGGAACCGGCGGATCCTCAGTGCCTGGAGCTTTTCGCCCGGACGACGGAAATACAGATCATGCTTCGATACAGGATGTCCATTCCGGCCGCATGTGACGCTTATTATCCCGGCAATGGACTCCATGTCGGCCGCATGGGCCTTGATCTCGATCTCCTTCATCTCAGTCCTTCCATGGGAAGATCATGCTCTTGAGACTCCTTGGTCCGACCTTCTCCTTCTCCTCGTAAAGAAGCTCGTCCCAGTTGATGTTCTTCCTGTCATCCGGATGCTCCTCAAGGAAATCGTATTTGAGCATCAAAAGCTTTATCGCATCCTGGGCGGCAAACTGCATTCCGGTAATTCCGGGAACAAGTCCCATCGCGAAAACCGATATTGCGATGCATACGATGTTGTACACCCCGAAGAAGATGGAGAACAAAAGGTTGTCCGCCACGATGATGAAACATTTTTTCAGTGTCTTGAGCGGACGGTCTCCCGGCAGACGGCACATGAGAGGGAAATAGAATGGAACGGCGAGAAGCATTATTATCGCAAGCCAGAACAGCACCACCGTTATCACAAGACTGACGACATTGTCCACCGAGAAATAGAACGGAAGAACAAGAAAGACGAGCAGAAGAAGGAAAAGTTGTATGAAAAAATACAATATGGAGTGTCTGATGTTCCTCACGACACCTTCCTTGAACGCCGTCACCGTATCCCTCTGATAGTTCGACCAGGAATAAGCGCTCGAGGCCATGCCTCCCATCAGGATGGACTCCACGAAAAGAAGCAGGGCCAGCAGAACATATGCGAAAACCGGCATGCTGGACAAGAGGGAGAACACGCTGAAGCAAAGAACCAGCAAAAGGATGAAAACAAGGTTGAACAGGACTATCGCAATCAGATTGTCCCAACCGTCGAAAAACGCTTTCTTAAGAAAAAAACCTTTCATATCCAAGACTCTAAACGAAAGAAAGGTCAAATTCAATCGGTATGATGTCAAACTACAGTCAAATATGGGTTCCAAGTCCGGGTTCTTGGAGAAAGAGAATACAAATACGAAAGAAACAGCCACATGGTTCCCGGTCCATCATGCAGGAACATTACGGTATCCTCCCTGGCTCATGGGCTGCAGCATGCTTTTTCATCCTGGGAAATATTTTAAACAATTTGAACAAAGCTTTTTGTAACCAAGCCGGTCGAAACTGGTTTTCGATTCAAATCAATGCCTCTGAACGGCTTTGGTGAATGAAGAGATTTTCTTAATAAGAATTATATAAGAATCATTAGTTTTATCATAAAAACCATATTTACAAAGATTTTTTCTGATGTTATAAGATATATAGTGGCTTAAAAGAGCAATCTGGTTGCCTAGAAGAGAGGGACTGCCGCGAGACGCCTTCCTTGTGAACGGGAAGACGCAATAAAACAATATCCCAGCCTGAAAAGCTGGGATTCTTTTTTTCATTCAAATACCAAAAATATCCATACTTATTCATTATTTTGGGTAAAAACATATTTTTCTGAATATTTATGCAAAAAAGTAGTTGAACAATTTTTATATTTATGCAAAATACATGACATCAGGAGAAAATAAAATGAAAGAAAAGATCATTCTTGCATATTCAGGTGGACTCGATACATCCGTCATTCTCAAGTGGCTCAGCAACAAGGGCTTCGATGTCATTGCCTATGTCGCAAACGTCGGACAGAACGAGGATTTCAAGGCCGTGGAGGAAAAGGCATACGCAACAGGAGCGTCGAAGGTGTACATCGAGGATCTGAGGAAGGAGCTCGTCACCGACTACATCTACCCTGCCCTCAAATCCAACTGCATCTACGAGGGCACCTACATGCTCGGCACAAGCCTTGCAAGACCGATCATTGCAAAGAAGCATATAGAGATAGCAAAAAAGGAAGGGACGAAATACGTGGCGCACGGTGCTACGGGAAAGGGCAACGACCAGGTCAGGTTCGAATTCGGATACTATATGAACATGCCCGATGTCAAGATCATCAGCCCCTGGAAGGACGAGGAATGGCTCAGCCAGTTCGAGGGAAGATCCGACATGCTCGCCTATGCCGAGAAGTACAACATCCCGGTCAAGGCATCCCTCAAGAAGCCGTACAGCGAGGATGAGAACCTCATCCACATCTCCCATGAGGCGGGAATACTAGAGGATCCGGCGAAAAGATGTCCCGAGGACGTCTTCTCTCTTACCGTTTCCCCGAAGGATGCTCCTGATGAGGAATGCCTGCTCGAAATCGAGTTCAAGGCCGGCGTGCCCGTCAAGGTGACAAATCTCAAGGACAAGACGACGGTGACCGATCCTCTTGAAATGATACTCTACCTCAACAAGATGGGACACGACAATGCCATCGGCAGGGTCGACATGGTCGAGAACAGGTTCATCGGAATCAAGAGCCGCGGCGTCTACGAAACTCCGGGATGCGAGATACTCTGGAAGGCGCACCACAACCTCGAGGGACTGTGCATGGACAAGGAGGCGATGCATCTGAGGGACATGCTCAGCCCGAAGTATGCAGAGCTGATCTACAACGGATACTGGGGAGCCCCTGAATTCAACATGCTCACAGCGCTTTTTGATGAAAGCCAGAAGCACGTGACAGGTAAGGCGACCGTGGCGCTTTACAAGGGCAACGTGGTCAATGCGGGAATCGAGAGTCCGGAATCGCTTTACAACGAGGACCTTGGAAGCATGGACAAGGCCGGCGGATACCACCCGATCGACTGCAAGGGATTCATCAACATCAACGCGATAAGGCTCATGGCCTCCAGCATGAGGGACAAGGGCTGAGCACACGGGGGGGACGCTTTTAGGGCGTCCCCTTCCACATACTTGATTTATTGTCGCAAAAAACATAATATTAACAGCATCGTGTCCTTTGGATGCGAAATTTCCGCCCGTATGGGTGAGATACAGTGTAAGGAAGGATGCAGACATCCTGGCGTAAGGGAGGATTACTATGGCAGTAGTAACCATGAAAAGCCTGCTTGAATCAGGCGTACATTTCGGACACCAGACAAAGAGGTGGAATCCGAAGATGGCCCGCTTCATCTTCACGGAGAGGAACGGGATCCATATCATAGACCTTCAGAAGACATCGGCGTGCATCGTCGAAGCCTATGAGGCGGTAAGGGCACAGGTGAAGAACGGGAAGCAGATTCTTTTCGTCGGCACCAAGAAACAGGCACAGCAGGCCATCGAGGACGAGGCCAAGAGATGCAACATGCCCTATGTTTCCAACCGCTGGCTCGGAGGCATGCTCACAAATTTCTCAACAATCAAGAAATCCGTCGCAAAACTCAAGAAAATCGAAAGGATGGAGGCCGACGGAACATTCGATTCGCTCACAAAGAAGGAAATCGCCCTTCTCACAAAACAGAAGCTCAAGCTCAGCAAGAACCTTGGTGGCATCAAGGACATGAAGGAGCTTCCCGGAGCACTTTTCATCATCGACACAAAGAAGGAAGCCACGGCAGTCGCCGAGGCGAAGAGACTCGGCATCCCGGTCATAGCAGTTGTGGACACGAACTGTGATCCGACCGACATCGACTACCCGATCCCGGGCAACGACGATGCGATCAGGGCCATCCAGCTTTTCGTCGAGATCATCGCCAACGCAGTGATCGACGCCGACAGCGAGGGTGGGATCCAGATCATCGAGAGCCTCGAGGACGAGGAGGAGCTTGCAAAGGCACCGGTCGAGGACAAGGACAACGAGATCGAGATCGAGGATTTCTCCAGCTATGTTCCCGAAGAGAAGGAAGAGACCAAGGAAGACGAGGAGTGATTTATGGCAAATATCAGCGCAGCAGACGTTAAAAAGCTCAGAGATGTCACCGGAGCGGGCATGATGGACTGCAAGAAGGCCCTCACGCAGGCCGACGGCGATTTCGCACAGGCGGAGAAGATCCTCAAGGAAATGGGTCTTGCGGCTGTGGCAAAGCGCCAGGACAGGGCCACGGAGAACGGAAGGGTCTTCGTGAGGACAAACGGCAAGAAGGCCGTCCTCCTCTCCCTTTCATGCGAGACGGACTTCGTTGCAAAGAACGAGGATTTCGCAAAGCTCGGAGAGGACATGTGCTCGGTGATTCTCGAGAAGGGATATACCGAGGTGAACGACGAGCTCAAGGGGATGGTCGACGCACTCATCGCCATCATCAAGGAGAACATGAACATCCAGAAGTTCACCGTGCTCGACATCGACACCTATGCATCGACATATGTGCATGGAGAGGGAGCGGTCGCGGTTCTGGTCAATCTCCACTCCGACAAGCCGGAGATCTTTGCAAACGAGGATGTGAAGGAGTTCGCACACGATCTTGCCCTCCATGCAGCAGCATACAAGCCACAGTATCTCGACGAGAAGTCCGTCGACAAGAGCTACGAAGACGAGCAGCTTTCGATCTTCACAGCCCAGGTCGCACAGGATGAGAAGCTTGCAAACAAGCCCGACAAGGTCAAGGAAGGCATCGTCCGCGGAAAGCTTGGAAAGCTCTACAAGGAGATCTGCTTCGACAGCCAGGCTTTTGTCAAGGATGACACCAAGAGCGTCGCCCAGGCTTGTGCGGAAATCGGAAAGAAGTATGGCGCGGCTCTCAAGATTGTCGGATACTGCGTCTACCAGGCAGGAGTTACCGCCTAACGGAGGAGATTATGCAGAACGTACTGGCCAACTGCGAGGAGAGGATGAAGAAATGCATCCTCTCGCTCACCAACGAGTTCCAGAACCTCAGGACGGGAAGAGCCAATGTCGCGCTCTTTGACAAGATCAAGGTTGACTATTACGGAGCGGAGACACCTCTCAACCAGGTTGCTTCGCTTTCGGTACCGGAAGCACGTCTGGTCGTGATCCAGCCCTGGGACAAGAGCGTGCTCCCCGCAATCGAGAAGGCGATCCAGAAGTCGGAGCTCGGGCTCAACCCGAACAACGACGGAAAGCTCATCAGGGTCAACTTCCCTCCCCTCACAGAACAGAGGAGGAAGGAGCTTGCAAAGCAGGCTAAGCAGACTGCAGAGAACGCCCGTGTCGCCATCCGCAACGTCCGCCGCGACGCAATGGAGGAGCTGAAGAAGCTTCAGAAGTCGAGCGAGATAAGCGAGGACCAGCAGAAGGAAGGTGAAACCAAGATCCAGAAGCTCACGGACAACTACATTGCCGAGATCGGCAAGGTTGCGGAAGCCAAGGAAAAGGAAATCATGGAGATATGATGTCTGTCCGCCGGGATGTTTGCCCGGCGGATTTTCATTTGCATCATTCCTTTTTCTCAAAACAAATTTACTTACTCGTGATTTTCCAATATAGTTGGATGTATATATCTTCTTTTTTGGGGAAAATCATCTAGGAGTGGACAAGGCGCTTCCTGCGCCCGCATTGTTTTATGGACAACGAACTTGTACATCTGGGAATAATCATGGACGGAAACGGCCGCTGGGCGAAGGCAAAGGGCCTTCCCAGAACCGCAGGCCATCTCGAAGGGCTCAAGAGCCTCAAGAAGGTAGTCCGTGGTGCGATAAACGAGAATATAAGATATCTTACAGTCTACTGCTTCTCAACCGAGAACTGGAAAAGGCCTGAGGAGGAAGTCAGGTATCTGATGGCCCTGTTCACAAACAAGATCTACGGGGAAATAAGAGCGCTCGGAGAGCTCGGGGTGCAGGTCAGGTTGCTCGGTTCGAGGGACCGGATTCCTGAAAAGGCGCTCGAAGGACTCGACAGGACGGTGCAGGAGACCAAGGACAACGACAGACTGACGCTCCAGCTTGCAATCAACTACGGTGGATACGACGAGATAATACGTGCGGTCAACTCGCTGATAAGGGACGGCTACAAGGAGGTCACCTGCGACCTCATCAGAAGCCGGTTCGACAATCCGGACATCCCTCCCGTGGATTTCATCGTAAGAAGCGCCGGGGAGCAGAGGCTTTCAAACTTCCTGTTATTTGATTCCGGCTATTCAGAATTCGGTTTTTATGATAAACTTTGGCCAGATTGGGACGAGGAAATGATCCATGTCGTCAAGCAGGATTATTTGAAAAGGACCCGCAAATTCGGAGGTTTGGTTTGACTTCGATAGCAAAAAGAGTATTGACAGCGGTTGTTGCCCTCCCCCTTCTCTTCTGTCTGGTCGTATTCCTTCCACAGATGAATCATGCCGCGCTGATGGTGGTCATACTCGCAGCCTCGGTGTTCGGCACCGTCGAGATGGCGTCCATGGTATCGAAGAAGGTAAGCGTGAGCAGGATAGCCTATGCGGCGCCATTGATCACACTGGGTGAATACATATCGAGATATTTCTACAACTCACAGGTCTATTCGTTCTACCTTTTCACGATCCTTCTTGCCGTAATACTTGCCAGGGAGGTTTTCTCGAAGGAGGACGACTTCTCATCCAGGATTGCGGAATGCGGGGCGGACGTGCTTGTCCTGGCATATCCGGGACTTCTGTCCATATTCATCGTCGACCTGTTATTTCTGAACAACAGCTCCTACCACATACTGCTCTATTTCGCACTTGTCTTCGGCTGCGACACGTTCGCATATTTTTCCGGGATGCTCTTCGGAAAAGGCAACCGCGGGATCATCAAGGTCAGCCCGAACAAGAGCGTCGCGGGTTTCATCGGAGGTGCGCTTGTCCCGGCCCTGATCGGAGGATCAGCCACGCTGCTCTTTCCCGATGCCTTCACGTTCACGTTTGCTGAGGGCTTCGTCATAGGTGCGCTCGTGAGCATTTTCGGCGAGCTCGGGGACCTTGTCGAATCGACTTTCAAGAGAAGTGCCGGAATCAAGGACAGCGGATTCATCATCCCCGGCCGGGGAGGGATTCTCGACTCCATCGATTCGCTCTTGTTCGCGGCTCCGGTATTCATCCTTTCGCTCAGATTCTTCGATGCCATATGAGAAGCATTATTATCCTTGGTGCGACCGGGTCCATCGGAAGCACATGCATCAACGCGATAATCGGAAAGAAACTTGATTTCCAGGTAAAGGGGCTTGTGTCGTTCTCAGATCCAGGAATAATCGCCCTCGCACGCACTTTCTCATGTCCCTATCTTCTGATGAAAGGAAAAAAGGACGGCGAGCTGCTTGAGTTCCTGAAAGAGAACAGGGCCGACATCGTTTTGAACGGGATAGCAGGGAGTGCCGGACTGAAGGCCTCGCTGGATGTCATCTCGCTCAATATGGACCTGGCCCTTGCAAACAAGGAGAGCATCGTGCTCGGAGGCTCCTTCCTTTTTTCAGAGGCAGCGAGAAACGGCGTCAGGATCATCCCTGTCGACAGCGAGCACAGCTGCCTGTACAACCTTCTTCGTGCGTTCCCCGACGCCAGAGAGCTTGTGATAACCGCTTCAGGAGGGCCTTTCTACAACCGTAGCAACACGGATGACGTGACAATCGGGGAAGCCCTCAACCATCCCACATGGAAGATGGGCAGGAAGATCACGATCGACAGCGCAACACTTGCCAACAAGGGGCTAGAGGTGATCGAGGCCGGATTCCTGTTCGGTTTTCCTGCCGGACGGATAAGGGTGACCGTACACAGGCAGTCCGTCGTCCACAGCCTCGTGAAGGTATCAAGCGGGGCGTATTACGCACAGCTCACCCCTCCGGACATGACGCTTCCAATAATCAGCGCGCTTTCAGACGGAAAGGTTTCGATCGACGACATCGTCGAGCCGCTCGATTTCACCAATCTGGATTTGACATTCAGGTCATGGGACAAAAAACAATTCCCGCTTCTTGATGCGGCCTACATGTGCCTTGAAAGGAAGCAGGGATGGCCTATTGCGTTCAACATGGCCAACGAGGTCGCGGTCAACGCCTTCCTCGACGGGCGGATCCCGTACAACAGGATTGCGGAAATAGTGCTGGACGTGCTGGATGGGAACTGGGCCTCCGAAGCCTCGTCGCTTGCGGAGATCGAGCAGATGATGGCAGCGGCAAAGGAGCTTGCCTGCAAGGGGCTTGCCCGATGCTCCTGCATCTGATACGTTTCGTAATCGGTTTCCTGCTCATCGGACTCGTGGTCTTCATTCACGAACTCGGGCATTTCATTGCCGCAAGACTGCTGCGTGTCGATGTCGAGGTGCTTTCATACGGCATGGGGCCGAGGCTTTTCTCATTCCAGGGAAAGAACACCGAATTCAGGATAAGCGCCCTTCCCTTCGGCGGATATTGCCGCATGAAGGGCTCCATCGACCTTACGAAGGCACTGAGGGATGGAAGGGGCAGCCTCGAGGTTTCGGAAGCCGGATCCTATTTCGCCACCTCCCCTTTCCACAGGCTCCTGATCTACGCGGCTGGTCCGCTCACCAATTTCATCCTTGCATTCCTGCTCCTTGCCATCGCTTCCCTACTGCCGGTGGAAAGGATCTCCAACGAGGCGTTCATCGCCCCAACCTATCTCTATCCGACGGTGTTTCCCGGGCTCGATGTAAGGCAGGAGGCTGTGCAGCCGGGTGACAAGGTACTGGTCGCGGATGGAACTGAGGTGGAGGACTACCAGCATTTCACATCGCTGCTCGGCGATGCTCCTGAAGGAACGGACGTGGTCCTGCTGAGGGACGGGGAAACACTCAGGACGCATCTTGTCCCGGAATCCTCCGGAGGAACCTGCGTCTACGGGCTGACACTATATCAGAAGCCCGTCATAGCAAACCCCACGGATCCGGCCCTCAGGGACGGGGATCTGATCGTCGCCGTGAACGGGATACCGGTCGCATCGACACTTGACGTGTTCGCAACCGGTGGGGACGTCTTGATCCTCACGATGTCGAGGGACGGGGAATTGTTCGAATACAGGACCGAGGAGAGGGCCTTTCCCTTTGCATGGAAGAGCGGACTTGCATATTCATCCGACGCAAAAGGCATGAAGGCGGTCGCATACGGGCTGGAAGGTGCGTGGTCTTATTTTGTATCGACGCTCAGAACGCTTGGGGCGCTCATCTGCTTCGACGTGGATGACGCGAGAATGGTCATCACAGGGCCGGTGAAGGCTGCCCAGAACATAGGGAACATCTCCATGCTTGCCTTCTCCTACAGCGCGAACGACGGGGTGCGCACGCTCTTCCACCTTCTGGCGATAGTCTCCATCAGCCTTTGCATAGGAAACATCCTTCCCATTCCGACGTTCGACGGCGGACAGATGCTGATAAATGCCGCGGAGATGGTCTGCAGGGGCAATCTGAAGCCCAGGACGTACGTGGTCCTGCAGATATTCGGGATGCTGGCTGCCGTGGCGATAATGGTGATGATGTATGCCCTTGACATAAGGGCGTTCTTCTTCCGCTCCTGATCAGCGTGTCTTCTTGACTTCCTTGCTGGGCTCGATGAACAGGTTCTTGTCCTGTGCTATATCCTCGAACGAGGTTATCTCGCTTATGTACCCCAGATATATCGTACCTGTCCTTCCATTGCGGTTCTTCGCGACCAGGAGCTTCGACGACTGCACCCTGGCCTTTCCGGTGCTATCCTTCTGAAGCTTGGCCTGGTCCTCCTCGCTGAGGTCGGAGAGGTTCGTCTTCCTATGGATGAACATGACGACATCTGCATCCTGCTCGATCGATCCGGAATCCCTGAGGTTGTTCAGCTGCGGTTCCTGGTCCGCAGTGTCGCGCGAGACCTGGCAGAGGACCACGACGGGTATCTTCAGCTCCCTGGCAAGCTGCTTGAGGCTTTTGGAAACCCTTCCGACCTGCTCATGGCGGGGAACCGAGGGATCCATTCCGCTTTCGATCAGGCCGATGTAGTCTATGAATATGCACTGGATGTCCTTTTCCCTGTGCAGCATCCTCGCCCTGCTCCTGAGGTCGCTGAGCTTCATGTTGGGTTCATCCACAAGATAGAATTCGCTCTGGTAGATCCTGTCTGCGGCCGCACTGATATCCTCGATGTCCCTCTGTCCGAGATTTCCGCTCAGCATCTTGGAAAGCTCGACCTTGCTAAGACAGGAGAGCAGACGCATTATGATCTGGTCCGCAGGCATCTCAAGCGAGAAGAACGCAACCCTTGTCCCCTTCCTCAGCATGTTCCTGATAAGGGATACGGCAAGCGCGGTCTTTCCGACGCTGGGGCGTGCCGCGATGATTATGTAGTCGCTTTTCTGGAAACCGCCGTTGGTGAAGTTGTTCAGATAATCGTATCCAGTATCCAGATTCTCGTTCACATACTCGCCATCCATCTTCTGCAGCAGCACCTTGATGACGTTGTTTATACCCTCGTTGATCTTGTAGGCGTCGCTTGTGACGAGATTGGTCTTCTGGCTTATCTCACCAAGCCGGTGCTCTATGTCGTCGAGGACGGAATAGACATCCTTGCTTTCCTCGAAGGCATCGACGGCAAGCTCGGTGGAGGTCTCTATGAGAGCCCTTCTCACCGCACATTCCTTGATGAGTCCGGCATAGAACTCGATGTTGGAATAAATTGAATAAACGTCCGAAAGCTCAGCAAGATACGCCGCACCTCCGGCCTTGTCCAGGAGGTTCTTCTTCGAAAGGAAATCGAAAAGACTGACCTGGTCGACCTCGACGGTGTTCATGAGCTTCATATCCGCGATTGCGGAATAGATGACGCGGTTTGCAG
Organism: uncultured Spirochaetales bacterium; assembly: GCA_949293595.1. Taxonomy (GTDB): domain Bacteria; phylum Spirochaetota; class Spirochaetia; order Sphaerochaetales; family Sphaerochaetaceae; genus Ornithospirochaeta. The sequence continues at coordinate 116,413 of CASFDW010000001.1, forward strand.
GATGATAAAAATCCTGACTGCTCAAAAGGGGGCTTATCTTGTCATAAGCCTCCTTGTGCATCATGAGGGCACTGAGAACCGATCTCTCGGCCTCATCGTTATGAGGGGGAACCCTCGTATTCCCAGCACCCATATGCGATTACTCCTCCACTGCGGCTTCTTCGGCAGCGGCGGTCACGACAGCTCCAGACTCTTCGGAAACCTCTGCAGCAGCCTCCTCGGCAGCTCCAGCGGCCTCAGCGGCTTCAGCCTCTGCGGCGGCAGCGGCGGCCTCAGCTTCGGCCTTTGCCTTCGCCTCGGCCTCAGCCTTGGCCCTGGCCTTCACCTCGGCTTCGGAGATGACGACAAGCTTGACATGGCTGGACTCGTTCTCATAGAGGTGGATGACGACATGATAGGTTCCGGTCATCTTGATTGCGTGGGTCGCAACCTCGATCTTCTTCCTTTCAATCTCGAAACCGGCCTTCTTGAGCTCCTCCTGGACCATCGATGATGTCACGGAACCGAAAAGCTTTCCGGATTCGCCGGCAGAGACGACAATCTCAAGCGTTATGCTGTCAAGCCTCTCCTTGAGTCCTGCGGCCTGAGCCCTCTTCTCCGCCTTCCTCTTCTCGATTGCGGCGGCGCGGGAAGCGAATACAGCTGCGTTGGTCTTGTTGTACACGACGGCAGCTCCGGTCGGAAGAAGGTAGTTGCGGGCATATCCGTCCTTGACTTCCCTGACATCCCCTTCTTCTCCAAGATTGACCACATCCTGTGTAAGAATGATCTTCATCTTTTCTCTCCTATCTTCTTAATTCAAAGAAGGTCTCGGCAACCCCCAGCAACGGAAGTCCCAAGACAATTATGAAATTGATCCCCGGTACGAAAATGGCCACAGCTGCCAAAACAAGGAAAAGGGAGTAGCTCCGCAGTTTTCTTCCTCTTATCCTGAGTTTGTAATACACCACGCTGAACCCTTGTACGGCGTAGGCGATCGAAACACAGAGTGCCAAGTTGATCAGAGCGATGCCCAGCTGGTAAGGCAAAGACACAAAACGAGAGAAGAGGACCACCGCCCAAAGGGCGATGAATAGCCAGATGAGCCTTCCGTCCAACTCCACGGAAGCCACCTTGTCTTCCCAATCGCTTTCTCTTGAATGCAACACGGTCTCATATGAGAAACATGTCGCACAGACGAAGCACATCACCAGGGGCAGCAGGACCGACAGAACGACCGAAAACAGGATGGGAAAAAACATCTCCATGAAATCCTCGCTCATCCCTGTCACTCCTAAGAGCCCGGGCAGAAGTACCTCAAACACATTCTCATAGTAGGTTCTCACCCCATCGAGAAGTGCCTTGTCATGCTCCAAGTACACGAATAAGAGAATGAAAAAAACCACAGCGGGGAGCATCGAGCCGGCAAGGCGGATCTCCACGCGTCTTTCCCCTGTCAGGAGCCATACGGCACCGGCCGCTAACAGCGACAAAGGGATATAAAGCTCGATAAGTATCAGAGGCAGCGCTATCTCCGGCATATGCTCCGGGTAGAGCGACGTTGCGACCGCATACGATACGACCGCCACGGTCTCCACGGCCAGAGCAAGGAACGAGAGCGCCCTCTTATGATACACACCAACCATCAGGAGGGGAAGGACAAAGAATATCTGTCCGAATCCCACGTAAAACAATATGAATGAAAGGGCAACGGAAAACAGGAATCCGACCGCCGTCCTGTACGTATTGTTCCTACTCTCCTGCATGGAATGAAAACCTCGGAAAGCTCACTTCTTCTCGAAGGGAAGGTAAGCGAGCACGCGCGCCCTCTTGATCTCCCTGTTGAGAGCCCTCTGGTGCTTGGCGCAGGTTCCGGTGATCCTTGCAGGAAGGATCTTGCCACGCTCGGTGATGTACCTTCTGAGCATCTCGGGATTCTTGTAATCCGCGGGAGCGGCTCCCTGGCAGAACTTGCAGACCTTTTTCTTGAAGCTAGCCTTCCTCACGCCCATCTTCCTGTCCTTGAGGGCGTTCTTGTCCATTTCGTTGAAATCCTTATCTTCACGCATTTTCTTTCTCCTAAATTAAAATGGGATGTCGTCATCCTGAAAATCCTCAGGACCCGGCTGGTATTCCTCGCGCATCGCCGGCGCCGGCTTTGCAGGTGCGGGCTTTGTCCCGGCAACGACCCCCTGGTTCTGGAATGTCTTCTGGCCGCCGTTGGCGTTCTGGGCGGAAGAAAGGAGGGAGAGATTGTTGACAAAAACCTCCACCCTGCTCCTTGTCTGGCCATCCTGCTCCCAGCGTGACTGCCTCAATTCACCCTGGATGGATACCTGCCTGCCCTTTTCAAGGTACTGGTTGACGCTTCCTGCGTTGCGGCCGAAATACACACAGTCGAAATAGTTCACCTCGTCGTCCCAGCTGCCGTCAGCGTTCTTCCTGGAACGGTTGACCGCGATTGAGAACCTGAGGACCGCCGTCCCACCCTGGCTGTATTTGAGCTCGGCATCCCTTACGAGCCTGCCCACCAATGCCACAACATTCAAATCGGTTGCCATCTCATACCTCCTAAAACGGCCAAAAACCTATCTTCAGTTCTTCTCCGGATTGACGAACAGGAATTTGAGGACAAGCGTGCTGAGCTGGAAAGCCCTGCTGAGCTTGACGATGACCTGCGTGTCAGCCTTGATTTCGAAATAGACGTAATGTCCCCTGTCCTGCTTTGCGATCTCATATGCAAGAGTCTTTACTCCGAGATCTTCCTGCTTGGTGATTTCTACACCAGCCTTTTCAAACTCGCCCGTAACGAAAGCGAGCCCTTCTTTCATTTTCTCCTCGTCCGAAGAGAGAATGACGGTGAACTCATAATCTGCTGTCATGGTTCCTCCTTGTGGTCTTAGATCTTAATCTTCTGATCCGGACACAAGCCCGGATAAAGAGGCTTTAAGGATATTAGCATTTTTTTCCGTGATTAGTCAATTTGGACACGCTAAAAAAGCCCCAGATGGCCGAGAAGGATCTTGAGGCCGATACAAATGAGGATGAGGCCTCCGGCAATCTCGGCCCTGCTCTTGAACCTGGTCCCGAAAACGGATCCTATCTTGAGCCCAGAGGCGCTGAGCAGGAACGTGCACACTCCTATCGTAACGACGGAACGGAGGATGTCCACATCAAGCACGGCAAATGATATGCCTACGGCGAGGGCGTCCACGCTGGTGGCCACGGCAAGCGGGAACATTGCCCTGACCCCGTAGCAGGAATCCTCCTCGTCCGTCTTCCGGCTTTCAACGATCATGCCCACGCCGATCGCGCAAAGAAGAAGGAACGCCACCCAGTGGTCGACGGATTCTATCATCCCCTGGAACCCCACCCCGAGATAGTATCCCAGCAGCGGCATCGCAGCCTGGAAGAATCCGAACCATAGGCCTGCACACAACATGTGTACGGGCCTGACGTGCTTCGTGGCAAGCCCCTTGCATACAGAGACGGCGAAAGCATCCATGCTCAGGCCGACGGCGACAAGCAAAAGCTCGATCAATCCCATTTTCTCCCTCCATTCCGGTGGCCGCACAAAAAAAATGACGCAGACCACCTGTATCACAGATAAGTCTCGTCATCTACACCAAGACCAGGAAAATCCAGTCTGTTGACCTTGGAGCACACGCGGTGCTGACTACTCCCTTAACAACCGGATTATCGCAGTTATCAGCGGAATAATCAAGGAGGGATGAAATTATAAATCCAATCGGTTATAATCCAGCCATGCTGGATTTCCATGCGCACCATGGCCTCGACGACGGATGCGCCTACATAAACATAGTATCGGAAAGCGGTTTTTCCCTTGCGGAGAGCGGCCGGTGGTGCTCCATCGGCATACTTCCATGGCTGGAGGACATCGACGAGGAGTCAATCGCCGGACTTTTGGAAAGGAATCCCCGCCTGGGTGTCGGGGAAACCGGGCTGGACAGAAGGTACGGCGGCGGGCAAAGGCAATACCGCGTGTTCGAAAGGCTCTGCACGTACGCAAGGGACATGGACAGGGTAATCAGCATACACTCCGTCGGGCGAAGCGAGGAGATACTCTGCCTGCTCAGGAAATACGGAGTCCGGAAAGCGTTGTTCCACGGCTTCAACTCCAGCCATGAGGTCGCAAAAAAGATATGCAATGCCGGATACCACATAAGCCTCGGCCCGAAAAGCATCCATCTGCGCGACTACAAAAGGATACTGGGGCTTCCATTTCTTGTGGAGACCGACATGGAGACAGGAGAGGCGCAGAAGAAGGCGCTGGCCGGGCTGTACGACAGGCTCGGCATGGACAGCGGAAGGGACATCGCAGGAGAGGCCGTCGAGACGGGAAGGTTTTTATGGAAAGACAGTTTTTGAGGATATCCAGGTTCATTGGAAATGACAGGGTGGAACTGCTCCACGAAAAGAAGGTCGCGCTCGTGGGACTGGGTGCGGTAGGCGGATTCTGCCTCGAAGCCCTGGCCAGAAGCGGCGTCGGACATTTCACTCTTGCGGATTTCGACATCGTGAGCGAGACGAACATCAACAGGCAGGTGCTCGCCCTGCACTCCACCATCGGAAGAAGGAAGACCGAGCTTGCGGCACAAAGGGTTCTGGACATATATCCGGAGGCCGATGTCGATGCCTTGAATGTTTTCGTGAGCAGGGAAAACCATGAAAGGATCTTTTCCGGAGCCGATCTTGTGATCGATTGCATTGACAGCCTCAATCCCAAGATGGACCTGCTGGAGGCCGCAGTGAAATCAAAAATACCCGTCATCTCCTGCATGGGTGCCGCACTCAGGAAGGATCCGTCGATGATAATGTGCGCCAGACTGGAGGATACTTGGGGCTGCCCGCTTGCAAGGTGCGTGAGGACCGGGCTTAGGAAAAGAGGGATACAGGGCGGCTTTCCTGTCGTATTCTCCCCGGAAAGGGTGGATTTCAGGTTCATCCCCCCCGAGGAGGACGAGGAGCTTGAGTTCGACGACAAGATACTGGACCGTGGAAGGAAGCGGGTGATGCTTGGCTCCCTGCCCACGGTCACCGCGATATTCGGGATGAGGATGGCGCATCTCGCCCTGGAAATCCTTCTCGGGGACGGGACGCTGGAAGCCCGCAGGGAATGGGATCCCAGGAAGAAGGACCTCAGCTGAAGACGTCGAGGTCCTTCAAGACGATGCCCTCCATATGGATCGTCATCTTGAAGAGTGTGCCCTTTTCCGTATTTTCCAGAAGCTTCAGCGACACGGACGCCCCGGGCATGTCTGTCTTCAGGGTAGAGGTGAAATGATACATGACCCCGTTGATCCTCAGACGCAGGGAAAAATCCCTATCGTCGCCCATCCTGTAGAACACCTTCACGCGGGACTGGTAGGTCAGCACGTATCCCCTGTCGCTCTTGTCGATCCATATCGAGGACGAGTCCCCGTCTACCTGAAAAGGAAATCCTGTGATTTTCATAAGCAGAAATTATATTTCACAGCCACCGTATTTTCAACAAATCCGTTGGACGGATTGCAACTTTGCGCGATTAATCTTATGGAGGACGGGAAAACGCCGTTTCCGGCATAGCCCGTACTCCGGTTTCTTTTTATTCCACTCCATTTCTTCACGGCAGGTCCCAACGGGCCTGCCGGTAAAAAAAATACCACCGGAGAAATCCCCGATGGTAGCCGGATCGATTGCAAGAGGAATCACTTCTTCTTGTGTCTGTTCATTCTGAGTCTCTTCTTCCTCTTATGGGTTGCAATCTTATGCTTCTTTCTTTTCTTTCCGCAAGGCACAGTAATGCTCCTTATCCATATGGATTTAAAATGTAATTACCCGGATATTATCAACGTTTTCGCAACCATTAGTCAATAGGAAATTCCAAAAAATGATTCCTGTGCCCGGACTGTCCGGACAAGGACGGGGCAAACCGCCGCATATAGTTATTTCTGCCTATGCCGCACGAAGACCGCACATTTGTAATCATGCGTTTTTTTTATTATGATATTAGACATGAAAGTCTTGGTAATAGGTTTCGGTCCCCACTCCTCAGGCGCGGAAGCTGCTGAATTCTACAACAGCTACGGGCACGAGGTCGTGCTTTGCGAGCAGGGGCCCAAGGATTCCTACCTGCCACAGGCTTCAAGGCTGGAGGAGGAAGGGATCTCCGTCAGGTTCGAGAAGCTCGAAGCATCGGAGGTGAAGAAATACGACATACTTGTCAAAGCTCCCTCCATCCCGCTCGGCCTGGCCATCCTCCGCAATGCGAAGGAGGTCACGAACGACCTGGCCGCGCTGCTCAAGCATCCCGCGGTCGAAAAGATGAAGGTCGTCGTCATCGTCGGCAGCAAGGGCAAGACAAGCGTCGCATCCGCGATCGTCCATGGTCTGAACCTCATGGGTGCACGCGCCGCGATGTGCGGTGCGATCGGTGTTTCTGGCTTCCACATCCTCAGGGACATAATCGAAAAGGGAGACGACGCTTACACGCATCTGGTGCTGGAGATGACAAACTGGCAGATATCCGACACCGACTATTTTCTCTACAACCGGTGGCCCACACTCGACTGCGTGCTGCTGACCCGGCAGGCGGACAGCGCGAGAAGCGAGAAGAAGGAGGTCTACCGCATATTCGGTCCCTGGGTCGGCAAGGCCCTCGTATACAGGGATGCAAGGCAGACATTCGTTTCAAACGTGAATTTCAACAAGAAGAACATCGCTGTCTTCCCCACAGTATGGAACCCTTACAAGAACAGGGAGCCGCTCGAGTCCGCATACGAGGTGCTGAAGATATTCGGTTATCACAAGAAGGACATCGCCAAGGCTTTCTCCTCATACAAGGGCATCCCTCACAGGATGGAGCAGGTGGCCCTCAAAAACGGAATACTCTACATAAACGACAGCGCCGCGACGCTCCCCGAGTCCGTCCTGTTCACCATGAAAATGATAGGACAGGCCTCGATCCACCTCATCTGTGGAGGTTCCGACAGAAACAACATCGATCCATCGGGAATGCGTTATCCCTTCAAGATGGCATCATCAATAATACTGCTCCCAGGCTCGTTCACCGACAAGCTTGTGGCTATCATGGAAAGGACCGGACGCAGGTTTCTGGGACCGTTCGGCAGCATGGACGAGGCCGTACTTGCCGCAAAGAGGGAGGCGGAGGCCAGGATTGCGGAAAAGCCGAACAGCACGCAGATAATCCTTCTGGCCCCAGGAAGTCCGGGCTACGGAATGTTCGACAGCGAGTTCGACCGCGGCGACAGGTTCAAGGACGCCGTGAAAAGGCTTGGCTGACGGGACGAAAAAAGGACCGCACCCGGCACGGGAGCGGTCCGATCAATGCATAGGCGCAACCGTCAAGGCGCCCAGCCCTACTTCCTTCTCAGATACAGAACGGACGAGAAATCATTGAGGAAATCCCTCACGCACTTCCCGCCTGCCTTGAAGCCTGCGGCCCTGAGCTGGGAAAGAATCGAGAAAAATGTGGAAATCTCGACAGTGACGTCATCCGATTCCAACGCATCCTCCAGCTCGTCCTCGTCGACGCCTTCGAGATCGTATGTGGAGCTCTCAACAGTATCCACATCCCCGTTCGAATAAATAACGTCGAAGAAGGTTGTGACCGTGGCATCGTAAAGATCCTCGTCTTCCTTATAGTCCTGGTCGACATCCGTGTAGCAGACGACGGCCACGTCGGTGGCGTCTTCCGGAATCTCGAGAACGACATCCTCGTTCCCGATTCCTTCAAGTTTGGAAATCTCCATGCTCTCCTCCTCAGCCAACATTACCGTTGACATATTTGTAAACCTTGAGATGCTTGCCTCCGTAGCCGAGCGGCAGCCCGTCGACACACACCTCGCCGTCTATCGTCCTGATCGGCATCTCGAAGAAATGCTCGCTCTTGAGATAGGTGGTGATCTTGTCCACCTTCTCCTCGTTGTCGAACTCCATCACGGCCCCGACGGGGAAATCGTCGGCGAACACGAGCTCGCATGTGGCGTGCTCATGGTCGTCCTTGTCGGATGCGGCAATGAGCATGCCGTAGCTCTTGACCCCGCGGAAATTCGCGGGCTTGAGATTGGAGACGATCACGATGTTCCGTCCCAAAAGCTCGTCCTCCCTGTAATAAGGGACGATCGACGAAACGATCTGTCTTGGTTCAGGCTCACCCGTGTCGAGCTTGAGAATGTAGAGTTTGTCACCGTTTGGATGACGTTCGACTTCGCTGATTTTCGCGACCTTGAGGATGACCTTCTTCTTGAAGGAATCCACAAGGCTCAATTCCTCATTCGCATTGTTGTTCATTTTTTCCTCTTTTGCTTGTTCTTTCTTTCCGCTGCGCTCGTTCTGTGATCCGGAATAGCGCTCGCGCAACGTATCGATCAGCTTATCCTCGAGCTTGGAGAAAAGAAGCTCGCACCCGGCCACCCTGACATCGCCGGAGGCAATGCCGATGTCGCCCCACACCGATTTCTCCCGGCCGAGGAAGGAAAGGATCTTCTCCCCGGTCGACGGAAGATACGGACTGACCATCACGGCAAGGTCGCGGATGATGAAATAAAGCGTTGCAAGCAGGTCTGCGGCCTTCTGCGGGTCGGTCGTCCTGACCTTCCATGGCTCTCCGTCCTGGAAGGCCTTGTTACCCATGTCCGAAAGCTCGAATATGGCATGCAGGGCATCTCGCTCCTCCGCCTTCTCCAGAAGGTCTGTTATCTCCTTCTCCTTCTCCAGAGCCTTCGCATAGAGATCCCCGTCCAGACTGTAGCCGGATATCTCGGAGCCATAGAACCGGGAAATGAAGCTCAGCGTCCTGTTGACCAGGTTCGACAGGTTTCCGATCAGCTCCTTGTTGACCTTGTCCTGGAAATCCTTCCAGGTGAAGGTGAAATCACTCTTTTCCGGACGGTTGTAGAACATGTAGAATCTCCAGCAGTCGGCGGGTATGCCTGTCTCCTGGACATCGTTGCCGAAGACCCCCACCCCTCTTGATTTGCTGAACTTGCCGCCTTCGTAATTGAGATACTCTGTCGAGGACATGTGATGGAGCATCGTCCATTTCTCGCCGGTCGCAAGGAGGCTCGACGGGAAGATGACGGTGTGGAACGGGATGTTGTCCTTTCCGATGAACTGGAAGAGCTCGGTACCCTCGGGATCCCTCCACCAGTATTCCCAGTCCTCGACCGCATTGGCCGTTATCGATATGTATCCTATCGGAGCGTCGAACCACACATAGAAGACCTTGTCCTCGAAGCCGGGCTTTGGTACAGGTATCCCCCATTTGAGGTCCCTAGTTATGCATCTTTCCTGCAGGCCGTCGCGGATCCAGGAATTGGTTATCTGCACTGCGTTCCTGGCCCAGAACCCCTCGACGCTGGCCTTGTCCATCCAGTTCTTGAGAAGAGGCAGGGCCTTGGGAAGGTTTATGTACAGATGCTTCGTATTCTTCAGGACAGGAGTGCTGCCGCACACCGAGCATTTCGGCTCTACGAGCTCGGTGGGCTCCAGGAGCTTTCCGCAGGCGTCGCACTGGTCCCCTCTTGCATCGGTGCTGCCGCAGTGCGGGCAGGTACCCTTGACATAACGGTCTGCAAGAAACCGGCCGCAGGTCGGGCAGTACAGCTGGGTCATCTCCCGTTCGGAGATGTAGCCGTTCTCATCCACCTTCTTGAATATGTGCTGGACGATCCTGGTCTGCTTTTCAGTGGAGGTGCGTCCGAAATAATCGAAATCGATGTTGAACCACTTGTATATCTCCTTGTGGATCTCATGATACTTGTCGCAAAGCTCCCTTGGGCTAACCCCTTCCTGGAGTGCGCGCGTCTCGCTTGCGGTCCCGTATTCGTCGGTGCCGCAGATGTACAGCGTCTCGTAGCCCCGGAGACGGCAGAAACGTGCGAACACATCCGCGCTCAGGACCTGCGTCAGGTTTCCGAGATGGGGCACGTTGTTGACATATGGAAGTGCAGAAGTAACTAATCTCTTTTTCAAAATGAATCTCCTGGAAAATTTTCCTGTTCATTATAACTCTTATGGGTATCCTTTTCAATTGACATGCATCCCCATGTCCGTCCTTCCAATTTTGACCGGCAGCTGATATATTCTTTAGCATGGAAAACCAGGAAAACATTTTTCAGGGAAGGAGAAAAAGAAGATTCGACTTCCATCCATCCCCGAAGCTCATCGTCTTCATCATCGTGGCGGCAATCGTCCTCGTGGCGCTGATGACCAGCTTCTTCGTAGTCGACCAGACCGAGAACGCGGTCGTGCTCAGATGCGGCAGGTACGTGCGCACCGTCGGCCCAGGACTGCAGATGAAGCTTCCGTTCGGCATAGAGGAGAACCACAACGTGCAGACACAGGTTGTGCAGACGCTCACGTTCGGCTATCGCTCGACCGATGCCACCGGGACATCGCTTTCCGGAAGCCAGGTCAGGGAGGACGAGTCGCTCATGCTCACGGGAGACCTCAACATCGTCTCCGTCGAATGGATCGTGCAGTACTACATCAGCGACCCGCGGGCATGGCTTTTCAGCGTCAACGAGAAGGAACGGACCATAAGGGACATATCGCAGTCGGTCATGAACCAGCTTGTGGGGGATCTTCCGATCCTTTCGGTGATGACGGACCAGAGGACCAGGATAGAATACGATGCGCAAGAACTCATGCAGGAGATATTCGACCGCTATGAGTTCGGGATACAGATCGTGACCGTCAAGCTCCAGAACATCGTTCCGCCCGAAGGTGACGTGCAGGATGCGTTCGAGGATGTCAACAAGGCCATCCAGGACATGAACAGGTTCATAAACGAAGGAAAGGAATACTACAACCAGGAGATTCCCGCTGCTCAGGGAGAGGCGGAAAAGCTTGTGCTCCAGGCTCAGGGATACGCAGCCGAGCGTGTCAACAGGGCAACAGGTGACGCGGCCAGGTTCACTTCGGTTCTCGACGAGTACAAGAAAAGCAAGGATATCACGCGCACCAGGCTGTACATCGAGACGATGGAGGAGGTCCTCAAGAGCGGGAACGGCAGCCTGACGCTTGTCGACAAGGGCTTGGACAACTTCCTTCCGTTCGCAGACATCATGGGAGGTGCAAAATGAAAAAACTGATAACCACGCTCGTGATAGTCGCCGTCCTTGCCGTCATTTTCTTCGTGCTCGGACCCTTCTATGTGCTCGACGAGGGGCAGATGGCGGTGATCACGAGGTTTGGAAAGATCGTGGATGTGGACGAGGAGGCCGGTCTCTCGTTCAAGATGCCAATCATTGACAATGTTGTCAAATATCCCAGGAAGCTTTTGAGCTGGGATGGAGATGCGCAGAGGATACCGACGAAGGAGAACCAGTTCATTTGGGTCGACGCAACCGCAAGATGGAGGATAAGCGACGCAAAGAAGTTCTACGAGACGGTCAACACCATCCAGGGAGGGCTCGCAAGGCTCAACGACATACTCGACTCGACGATAAGGACCGTGATAAGCGAGAACTATCTCAACGAGGCGGTCAGGAGCAGCAACCAGATAAACAGCATACATATCGAGGAGGACGTCGGGAACATCGAGGACCTCGAGGACAAGGAGACGCTCAGGAGCCTGACGGCCACCGACTCGAAACAGCAGGAGATATCGATCGGACGCGAGGGGCTTTCAAACAGGATGCTCGCCCAGGCGAAGGACCTTACGATGATCTACGGCATAGAGCTCGAGGACATAATAATCCGGCAGATAAGGTATTCGGACGACCTCACTGAAAGCGTCTATACCAGGATGATCAAGGAAAGGAACCAGATAGCGGAGGCATACAGGTCGTTCGGACGAGGACAGCTGGCCTCATGGCAGGGCCGTACCGACAACGACAAGATGACAATCCTGTCGCAGGCCTACGCCGAAAGCGAGAAGATAAAGGGAGGAGCGGATGCAGAGGCGGCCAGGATATATGCCGATGCCTACAGCGAGGATCCGGAGTTCTTCAAGCTATGGACACTTCTGGAATCCTACAAGCTCACGCTTCCCGGCATCGACAAGGTTTTCAGCTCCGATCTCGATTATTTCGATTATCTCTATTCGGTTGAAAATGATAACTAGGCTTTCACGCACGGACCACCCGTCCGTGCTTTTTCATCTCAGGGGAAAGGAAGGAATTTTCCATTTCTTCATCTCCGCCCTGGAAGGGGGAGAAGGCTGCAGGCTGTATTCCAGCTCGTTTCCGGATGGAAGGACGCTGTACATCCTTGTGACTGCGGGCTTTCTGGTCCATCTTGCAGGAGACCCGTGCATGGACGGGGATACGGCGGATTTCATAAACGGCCTCGAATGGAGGATCCTGCTCTCCCCTGCCCCGCTCCTTTGCGGGGTGACGGACCGGATAAGGGCGGACAAGCTCGACAGGAGCTGCCTCATGTTTTTGACAAGGAACCGCCGTCCTTCGGACTGCAGGCAGGCCAGGATACTGAAAACCGCGGAATCATTCCTTGCCCTGACGGACCTTTACGACCGCATCGAGGGCTATTCACAGCTGTACTCCGGGAGCCGGGCGGATTTCATCGGAAGCCGCATGGAGGACAGGAGGAACAGGAGGCGCGCCGTCGCCGCAATCGGAGGCCGGAGGCTGTTGAGCAGCGCCACAAGAAGCGGAGACATGATAGTGAGCGTGTGCACCGACCCGGAGTACAGGAACAGGGGTTATGCGACAAAGGTGCTCAGACGCTTGATAAGCCATGCCTTCTCGAGCGATCCCGGGCTGGATGCGCTTTATCTGTTCTACAGCACGGATGAGGCCCGCCACCTCTATATGGGGCTTGGATTCGAATATCTGGTGGATTATGATATATTGAGGAGATGGTAAGATGAAATACGTAAGATTCTTTACACCGGATGGGAATGTCAGATACGGGATCCTCGACAATGATTTCGTGACGCCGTTTGCCGGTTCATGGTACGAGGGCGACACGGAAGACTCGGTCAGGTACGCCTTGGACGACATAAGGTTGCTCTGCCCCGTCGAATTCTCGAAAGCAGTATGCATAGGGCTGAACTACGCAAGACACGCCGAGGAGCTCGAAATGCAGAAGCCGGCGGCCCCCGTGGTGTTCATCAAACCGTACACGTGTGCCATAGGGCCGGAGGACGAGATCATCCATCCAGCCATGTCGAAACGCATCGATTTCGAGGCGGAGCTGGCCGTGGTCATGGGAAGGGATGCGAAAAACGTCCCCATCGCCGATGCCTACACCTATGTGCTCGGATACACCATAGCAAACGACGTTACGGCACGCGACCTTCAGGAAAAAGGCGGGCAATGGACCATATGCAAGGGATTCGACACTTTTCTTCCGATGGGACCGTACATATCCGACGAGATCGATCCGGAAAACGTCCTTATTGAAAGCTTCGTGAACGGGGAACCACGTCAGAAGGGCAACACCCGGGACATGATATTCGACATACCCCACCTTATAAGCTACATCTCGTCGGTCATGACGCTCAAGAAAGGCGACGTGATACTCACCGGCACACCGAAGGGGATCGGGGGGATGGAGAAAGGCGACGTGGTGGAATGCGTCATAGAGGGACTGGGAAGGCTCAGGAACAGGAACGCATGATTTGCCTATACACCGATATGCTGTTATCATATTGATATGGACGATATCGTTGCAAGATATGAAAAGGGACGTGTGATCCTGTTCAGGAAAACGGATCCCGTCCTGCTACCTGTTTTGGAAAAAATCGATGCGATCAACCGCAGGGCCGCGGTGTTATGGGCCTTCGAGGTCATAAAGGAACCGGCGGCATATCTTCTGGGACGGTATTCGAACCGCTGGCCGATAAACGAGGCGGTGGAGACGTGCCGCAGCTGGAGCCAGGGGATTGTGAAGATGAGCGAGGCAAGGCGGTGCATCCTTGGTCTCCACTCGTTCGCGGGCAAGCTCGAGGACAGGGCGGACCGTGCCCTGGTCCGGGCCGTGGCCCAGGCCCTTTCCACCATACACGTCAAGGACCATGCGATCGGATTCTGCATCTACGAGCTGACAAGCATCATATTCCAGGAAGGACTGGACAAAGGGCTTTCGCTGGTCCCCGAAAGAATCTCATATTACCTAGATAAGCTTGAATGGGCGGAAAAAACGGAAAAGGAGGGGATGTTCAACTGGGCCCCGTTCCTTCTGAACGGATGAAATCGGGACACCATGGTCCGGCATCCCGCCCACAGACGCACCACCTACCTGTTCCAAGCCTTTTTTCACATATATCTCGTTATAAAAAAAAGAGTTATAAAATTATACAAAAAAATTTTCAAACAGGTTGACGAAACATCTTAAAAATAGTAGATTACATGAGTACCAAGTAATGCGGTCGTGGTGGAATTGGTAGACACGCTAGCTTGAGGTGCTAGTGCTTGAAAGGGCTTGGAGATTCGAGTTCTCTCGGCCGCAGACGAACCATATGGTTGATGCCATATGGTTTTTTTATTAATATTTTTTTCGAATAACCATTATTTCCAACAAAGTAATTGACAAGCCTCTCATGGTTAAGTATCATCTCAATGTTGCAAATCGGCGAGATAGCTCAGTAGGTAGAGCAACCGGCTCATATCCGGTCGGTCGGGGGTCCGAGTCCCTCTCTCGCTAAATCGAGCGCCGTCCATCACAATGGACGGTTTTTTATTTGTTTCCGGCATTGTTTTGTCTTATCCTCATATGTATGGAAGAACATGCGGACAATGCCTGCCCCACGGCATACATGACACTTCACGCAAGATACATCATCGGAACAAGGCTGGGCGCATGCGGCCGGACCACCGAAAGGATTTGGCTGGGGGAAAGCATCGGATCCATGCCCGCCCTGCCATCGCTTCCGCAATGCTGTCTCCTGCATCTCCGAAGCTGTGTTTTCGACAATTTCCTTGACAAGGCGCTTGATGGGCCTGGGAACCCGGTCGTGATCAATCTGGGCTGCGGGCTTGACTACAGGCAGGAAAGATGCCACGCCGAAGGCTGCACCTGGTACGACGTGGATCTGGGGAAGATCATGGGAATCAGAAGAAGATACCTGTCTGATGCCGGATGCGGCAAAATGATTTCCGCCGACATCGCGGATACTTCGTGGATCAGTGGGATAGAAGGCGGGAAAAGTGCAATCGTGATTGCGGAAGGCGTCCTCATGTATCTCGGCAACGATGATGTACACAGGCTTTTTTCTGCCCTGTCCGACCGTTTCGACAACATCAGGATGGTATTCGACGCATACACGGAATTTGGGAAAAGGCTTGCCGCAGCGGCATGTCCCCAGCTGGGCATAAGATCCGGAATAAACGATGTCAGGGCCTATGAATCGGGAAAGCTTGCTTTTTCGCGCGAGCTGGACATCAGAAAGGATTCCGGGATGAAAAAGATGCCGGCGCAAATCAGACTTGCAGCCGGCTTGACATTCTTTCGCCCTGAACGTATTGTCTTCAAAATCCTTGAGTACGTCAAATGAGATAGACGCCCTTCTCTCTTGCCTCAGCCCTGTCCTCATCGCTCCAAACGGAAGCCTGGACCTCACCGATATGGCATTTGTGCAGCAGGAACATGCAGAGCCTGCTCTGGCCGATTCCTCCTCCGACGGACTCGGGGTACTCGCCGGCAAGAAGCCTCTTGTGCCAGTAAAGGTCCTTCCTCTCCTGGCATCCCCTGATGTCCAGCTGCCTCAGGAGGGCGGTCCTGTCGACACGTATGCCCATGCTGGATAGCTCGAGGCTGTCCTGTCTGACCTTGTCCCAAACGATTATGTCGCCGTTGAGACCGTGGTAGCCGGGCCATGTCTCCGTGGACCAGTCGTCGTAGTCCGGGGCACGGAGCGAATGCGGTCTTCCGTCCTCAAGCGACGCGCCGATCCCGATGATGAAGACCGCACCGTATCTCCTCGCCGCCTCCTTCTCCCGCTCCTGGGGCTCGAGGTCCGGGTACTGCTTCAACAGATCCTCGGAATGTATGAACGTTATCTCGTCCGGCAGATAATCCTCAAGCTGCGGGTAGAGCTCCTCCAAAAGGAACGCGGTCCTCTTGACAGCATGGAAGATGTCAGTCACCGTCTTCTTGAGATAATCGAGGTTCCTGTCCTCGAACCTGATGGACTTCTCCCAGTCCCATTGGTCGACATAGATGCTGTGGATGGCGTCCACCGTATCATCCGGCCTAAGCGCATTCATATCGGTATAGATCCCCCGTCCCGGGGCGATCTGGTAATCCGCAAGCGCCATCCTCTTCCATTTCGCAAGAGACTGCACGATCTCCATCTGTCTCCCGCCGAGAGCGTTCACGGAAAACGAAACGGGCCTCTCGACCCCGTTGAGATCGTCGTTTATCCCGCTGCCCGATGGAACGAACAGCGGACTGGTGAGCCTGCTGAGCCTGAGGGCTCCGGAAAGCTGCTTCTCGAATATGTCCTTTGCGGCCTTTATCGCTTTTTCAGTATCATGAGGGTCCAGAACGGACCTGTAACCGTCGACAATAACCATGACGTGTTGCCCCCCTGCTGATTTTTTGACAATATATTACAAAAAATAGGCATCAAGGAAAACAAGATTATATGAAACAGGGCAAAATTATTTCGGAATTCAAGAAATTCATCGCACGCGGATCCGTGGTGGACCTGGCATGCGGCGTCATCATGGGCTCGGCGTTCTCGGCGATTACGAATTCGGTGGTGAACGACATAATAATGCCGATTGCAGGATTCGTCCTCGGCGGCACCGATTTCAGTTCGTTCAAGATCGTCTTGAGGAAGGCTGGCGAAACCACAGCCGAGGTGGCGATCCGATACGGCAAGCTCCTCAATGCGGTTCTGAACTTCATAATCATCGCCTTCGTGGTGTTCTGGATCGTGAAGGGCTTCAACAGACTCAGGGACATTCAGAAAAAAGCCGACGACGCAGCAAGGAAGAAAGAGGAGGAAAAGGTCCCCCCGAAGTCACAGGACATCGTCCTGCTGGAGGAGATACGGGATATCCTGAAGGCTGGAGCAAAAATAGAATAATTATTGAATTATTTTAGATTATTTCTTTTAATAAATAGAATTGTTAAAATTATATTAAATTCTTAAGCACTATTGACGATATCAACCGCGTGTATTATATTATGCACGACAAAAGGAAATTCTTTTATGGAGCTTTATATGAAGAAACTCGAAGAAGCGCTGATTGAAAGAAAGACCAAAAGACTGTTCAAGGACAATGAGATACCGTCCGTATACGCACTGGTGCAATGCTACAGGGCGTACCAGGAGAAGGAATTCGCAAGGACGCTCTCATTCAAGAAGGCCCTTGACGAATTCATCGAATGCGTCCTTGAGCCGCTCGAGAGGGAGTACAGGCTCAAAGGCGTGGAAGAAGGATTCTACCCCTACTTCATCCAGAAGGCCTTCCTCACATACGGACTACTGAAAAAGGCCTCCGGAATCTGAGGCGGCCTCAATCCCTCTGGAAACACACCGCGCTTGCTGTCCTGCCGGCCTCCTCGTCACCGGAAAGGCTTCTTATCACCGCAATGGCGAGGTCGAACGCATATCCGGCGCTCTTGCCGGTTATGATGTTCCCATCAACCTCCACCCCGGAGGAGGTGAAATCATCCTTCTTGCTGTATTTCTCACACCCGGGATAGCAGGTCGCACGCCTGCCCTCGAGCAATCCGGCGTTTGCAAGCACAACGCTCGGGGCCGCGCAAATCGCGCTGACGATCCTGCCCTTCGAAGCCATGTCGATGATCTTGCTGTTGACGAGCCAGCTCTGGCTGAGATTGATCGAACCCGGCATGCCCCCGGGAAGGAACACCGCATCGAATTCCTCGAGCGAGACCTCCTCGGCAAGCTTGTCGGCGACAATTGTGACGTTATGGGAGCTGACAACCTCCCTGCTGTCCTGCACCGACGCCAGGGTGACGTCGTATCCTGCACGGCGGAACATGTCCACCGGGACAACGGCCTCCGCCTCCTCGAAACCTGCAGCCAGATAAACCAAAACCTTCTTGCTCATAGTACGTCCTGTCTTCCTCCCTTGTTCTTCCATTCCGAGAGAAGTCTTGAGGCATTGACAAGAATCCTCTCGGTCTCGTCCCAGCCTATGCAGGCGTCAGTGACCGACACTCCGTATTTCAGCGACATGCAGCCGCCCGTAATCTTCTGGGAGCCCTCGAACAGATTCGATTCGAGCATGAATCCCTTTATCGACTTCTCCCCCCACATAACCTGGTCTATGACGCTTCGCAGCACACGTTTCTGCCTGGACGGATCCTTTCTGGAGTTCGCATGGCTGCAATCGATCAGGATGGCATCGTTCAGCCCCTCCGAGCGTAGCATCCTGGATGCATGCTCGACCTCGTCCTCGTAATAGTTCGGTCCGTTCTCGCCCCCACGGAGTATGAGATGGCAGCAGTCGTTGCCGGTGGTACGGAAGATCGTGTTGAGCCCATCCCTGCTTATTCCTATGAACGAAGCGCCCTTGGAAGCGCTCTTCATCGCATTCACGGCCGCGGAAAGATCACCCCCGGTGCTGTTCTTGAACCCGACGGCGACAGAGAGTCCCGAGGCAAGGTTCCTGTGTGTCTGGCTCTCCGTGGTGCGTGCCCCGATGCTAGACCAGCTCATTATCTCGTCGATGTACTGGGGGATGATCGGATCGAGCACCTCGCAGCCCACGGGAAGCCCCATCGACGTTATGTCGAGCAGGAGCTTGCGGGCGACGGTTATCCCCTTTTCTATGTCGTAGCTCTCGTCCATGTCCGGATCGAGGATGAGCCCCTTCCAGCCGAGGTTGGTCCTGGGTTTCTCGAAATACGTCCTCATGACGATCAGAAAATCGTCCTCGAGCCTTGAAGACAGCTCCTTGAGCTTCGCCGCATAGTCCAGCGCCGCGGCCGGGTCATGTATGCTGCATGGTCCAACTATTGCCAGGAGCCTGCTGGAGCGGCCCTTTATGATGTCGTTCACACCTCTTCTGAAAGAAAGCACCCTCTGCCTGTTCTCCTCCGAGAAGGGAAGCAGGGACGCTATCTCCGCCGGAGTCTTGAGGCTGTCCATCCGGCTGATGCGCAAATCCTGAGAATCTTTCATAACCCGATTATGGTCCATCCTTGATTTTAATTCAATAAAAAGGAGGGGGATTCCACCCCCTCACATATCATTCTTCCTTATCTTTTTCCGTGTTTTCCGCATCCTTTTTCTTCTTCGGATACAGGAATCTCTTTATCTTCTGCGTGGGAGTCCTGTCGAAGGGCTCCTCCTGGAGCTCCGTCTCGGATATGCGCGAATAGACGGACAGCTGGCTGTTCAGTTCCTTGCGCATGTTCTTAACATACTTCCTGGCCTCGTTCTTTGCCTCGTCCAGGCTGATCTTCAGCTTTTTGCTCATGAGCTCGACATCTATCTTTATGAGGGCGAGCAGGCCTCCGTCGTTCGAGACGACCAGACTTTCCTGCACGAACTCCTGGCTGTTTATGAGATTCTCTATCAGCTCTGGATAGATGTTCTCCCCAGCCGGCCCGAGAATCATTGTCTTCACCCTGCCCTTTATGGCAAGCCTGCCGGCCTTGTCGAAGAATCCGAGGTCCCCGGTACGGAAATATCCGTCCGACGTGAACACCTCCTTGTCGAGGTCCGGCCTCCCGAAATAGCCGAGCATCACGTTGGGTCCCTTGACCGCTATCTCCCCGATACCCTCAGCATTCTTGTCCAACAGGACAACATCGTCGTCCTTGACGATCTTTCCGACGAACGACGGCTTGTGCTGGCTGTTCTGCGGACCGCATCCCGCAACAAGGGGGGACGTCTCGGTCAGACCGTAGCCTATCGCGTACGGGAAGCCCGCACGATAGAGGAAGTATTCGACTTCGGGATCGAGAGGGGCTCCGCCTATGCCGAAGAACTTCAGACGGTGCCCGAACGTATCCATTATCTTGTTTCCGATCACCTTGTAGACAAATGATCCGATCAACGGCTTTTTTATCAGGTTTGCGAGCTTCTTGTTGTCCCTGAGCGTAGGTGCGACGGCGTTCCTGTAGACCTTCTCTATCAGGAGGGGAACCGTGAGCATGACATGGGGCCGGACCTCCTTCAAGGCGGGAAGGAGGACGGAGACTGCGGGCGGCTTGCCAAGGAAAACCACCTCGGCCCCCTGCAGAAGGACCAGAAGCTGGCCTATTGTGAACTCGTACACATGGCTCATTGGAAGGATCGAGAGGACCTTGAAGCCTGGGCGGACCTTCACGTATTCGTCGGTGTTGAGGTCGGCGCATCTCAAAAGGTTCTTGTGCGTGAGCATGACCCCCTTCGAGGCGCCTGTCGTTCCTGAAGTGTATATTATCGATGCAAGATCATCCTCCCCCGGCCTGTTTGCATCGAGCTGCTGGGAATTGATCCTGGCATCCCTCATCCCGACTCCGGGCGCCTCGTCGAACCCTTTCCCGTCCGGATAGCCGACGCTGGCGGGTATGTGGAAAAGATCCTCCATCCGGAATACCAGCAGCCCGGCCTCACCCGCATAGGAGCACACCTTTGGCCATTGCTTGACATTAGTCATGACCGCGCGGCTTCCGGAATGGCTCAATATCTCAGAAGCCTCCCTGGCTGTGAAATCGGGAAGGATCGGGACGGATACGGCGCCGATGGAGGTCAGAGCCACGTAGAAGACCATCCAGTTCGGGCAGCTCTCACCCATGATGGCGATCCTGTCCCCCTTTGTTATGCCGATCTTCAGCAGATAGGAGGCCACGGCCCTGACATAGTGGACGAACTGGCCGTAGGTGATGGCATCCGCGTCATCCTGCCGGAAAACCCGGTACATCACCTTCTTGGGGAAGCGCGAACCTATCACCTCGTAGAAGTTCCTGAAAGTGTATTCGGTCATGAACTTCATCCTGAGCCCGTCGCTTCTCCGGACCTTTGAACACATCTTCCGCGTTATTCTGACCGGCTTTGCCCTCTTTTTCCTTTGTTCCTTACTCATCGCAAAATCCCTCATAGGACACACCACGTTCGCAGACATGGATGAACACTCCGCTCGGGATGCCCTCCTTCATTATCTTCTCCACCGTACCGGGGGTGTTGTTGTTGTCGCTTATATGCACGAAGAAAAGCTCGTCGCCCTTCTTCGAATACTTCCTTGCAAACTCCAGGGCATCACTGTTCGACAGATGTCCGTACGTCCCGCGTATGCGTTTCTTCAGCTTATCCGGATATGGTCCGGCCTCAAGCAGGCTGTCGTCGTAGTTTGCCTCTATGAAGAACACACCCGCCCTGCGGGCATATTCATCCGCCTCGAACGGCACGCATCCGGTATCGGTCATCAGGAAAAACCTGTCGTCCCCGTTCTGTATGAAGAAACCGGAGGAGCCCGGACAGTCGTGGTACGTACGGAATGGCGTGAGCCTGAATGCCCCTGAGACAACATCCTCACCGTGACGGAAGGTCCTGAGCGCCCCGTCGTCAAGCACGAAACGGTATTTCTTCATCAGATCGAGACTGTAACCATGGCTCACGTCGGAAACATATGCGGGTATCCCGAGCTTCCTCTGCACGGCCCCCACCCCCTTGCTGTGGTCGGGATGGAGATGCGTAAGGAAAAGGGCGCGCACGGAGCCGACCGGTATTGAATGTGCCTCGAGCCGCTTGCACAGTCCGGTGAACGTGAGGCCGCAGTCGACGAGGATCGTGTCGGTACCGTCGTGGAACGCATAAGAGTTGCCGCAGCTTCCGCTGGAAAGGATCACATAATGGATCATTGCCGCGCATCCTCGATGAACTTGTCGTTCGGAAAGAAGGAGCACCGGCCGTTGTGGCGCAGGATGGGCAGCCTGAGGATGTCCGGATCCTCCATGAGCTTCTCCCTGATATCGAAGACCATGTATCCGTAGCCCTTCTTCCTATATGCCTTGGACTCCCTGTCGATCAGATCCCCGGCATCGAAGCTTGAAAAGATGCTTTCCCACTCCCTCTGTGAAAGCTCCCTCTGGTCAAGGTCGACGATCTGGAACGGTATGCGCCTTTCCTTAAGGTACATCACCGCCTTCCTCCCTTCCCTGCTGTTGTTTCTTGTTATGACTTGCAACATCGCCCGAATATTCCCGTTAGAGATAAATATTACTTTAGCATGGACGTTTTGTGAACCTTTGATAAAAAACAAACGGTTAAAACAGTTAAAATTTACAATAATGCACGGGCGTAGTGAATTTTAATCAGAAACGCCATTATTGACCATTTATACCCGTTGTATGATAATACCCATATCAAAAAACCAAGGAGATCGGAAATGAGAGAGAGAATAAGGGAAATCCTTTCCAAAAAGCCATCTGACGACATTCTTACGGTCGAGGGCTGGGTAAGGACCAAAAGGGACAGCAAGAACGTCTGTTTTCTGGAAATCAACGACGGCAGTTGCCTCAAAGGCATCCAGGCGGTGGTCGACAAGGCGTCATTTTCAAACAACAATCTCCTTGACAGCATCACAACCGGTGCCGCCGTGGTTGCCAGGGGCAGGCTTGTCGAAAGCCTGGGCGGAAACCAGGCGGTCGAGCTAGAGACCTCCGGAATCGAAATCGTGGGTCCCTGCCCCCAGGACTACCCCCTCCAGAAAAAGAGGCACACTGTCGAGTTCCTCAGGGAGAAGGCCCATCTGAGAGCAAGGACGAACCTTTTCGGGGCGGTCACACGCGTCAGAAACACCATGAGCTACGCAATACACTCGTTCTTCCAGGAGAACGGCTTCATCTATGTCAACACGCCACTGATCACGGCAAGCGACTGCGAGGGCGCCGGCGAACAGTTCCAGGTCACAACGCTGGACATTGAAAACCCTCCCAGGCTCAAGGACGGGAGCATCGACTATTCCAAGGACTTCTTCGGCAGGATGGCGAAACTGACCGTGTCGGGACAGCTCGACGGAGAGACATACGCCATGGCGATGAAGAACATCTACACATTCGGTCCGACATTCCGTGCGGAGAACAGCAACACCACGAGACATCTGGCCGAATTCTGGATGGTGGAGCCGGAGATGGCATTCTGCGACCTCGAGGGCGACATGGAGGTTGCCGAAAGCTTCTTGAAGTACGTGTTCAAGAAGGTTCTCGATGAAAGGTCCGAGGACATGGCTTTCTTCGACTCCTTCGTGCAGAAGGGCGTCGTCGGGACGCTCGAGCATGTGATCACGAGCCCGTTCGAGCACATGACGTACACCGAGGCGATCAAAAGGCTCGAGAAGGAGAACGACAGATTCGAATTCCCCGTGCACTGGGGATCGGACATCCAGAGCGAGCACGAGAGGTATCTCACGGAGGAGATTGCGAAGCGGCCCGTGATAGTCACCGACTATCCCAAGGAGATCAAGGCCTTCTACATGATGCTCAACGAGGACGGCAGGACAGTGCGCGGCATGGATGTGCTCGCACCCCGTCTTGGAGAGATCATCGGAGGAAGCGAGAGGGAATGGAGGCTCGACATCCTTGAGAACAGGATGAAGGAGCTCGGTCTGAAACCGGAGGACTACTGGTGGTATCTCGACCTCAGGAGATACGGCAGCGTGCCGCATGCCGGCTTCGGGCTCGGGTTCGAGCGCGCCGTCCAATATGTGACTGGAATGGGAAACATCCGAGACGTGATCCCCTATCCGCGCTATGTGAAGAGTGCGGAATTCTGATAAAGGGACAGTATCGCATAGACAGCAAGCTGCTGGGAGGAAAACAGACCCGTTTTCTCCAGCAGCTTGTTTTTTATCCTCCGGATGCTCCTTTCGCTCTTTTCAAGCGACAGGCACAGCTCCTTTGTCGAAAATCCATACGACAGACAATGCAGGAGACGTTTCTCGAGCACGCTGAACCTTGGTACCTCCTTTTTCTCCATGAGCATGACGGACGGAGAAACCGGACCGTGCACCACCGATGCCCTGCCCGCGAGCACGCTGCCCATGAGTGCCAGCCTTCCGGATTGCGAATGCACGATGATGTTGGTCCATCCGTCCCTCATCAGGCAGGACACGTTCTCAATTGTGCAAAGCACGTTTCTGTCCACCGTGAGCACGGCGTGGAACTCCGATTTGTCGAGATTCACCCCGTATCCAACCAGATCCAGATCACCGACCGCAATGTCCTTGAAGAAATCATAACCGTCATATACCGCGAATCTTGTTTTCATATCATATCAATCCTCCAGGCCGACACTTGTGCCAGAAACAAACACATTATTATTTATTGCAATATTTCGACTTGCCTCGAATAAAAAATGCAATCATGATTGAATCTGTGAAAAAATCAAAAACATGAAACCTTTGCTTTAAGCCAATATTTATTTAATCAAAACAGTTTGTTTTTATATAATTTCATTAGTTGCAAACAATAAAAGAAAAGTCACGGAAGAGAGAAAAAATTGAAAAAAATTAAAAAAAACTTATTGCAAAGTAACCTAATAGTTTTTATATTGTTAATGAATATGAAGCATCGGGGCGGATGCGGGACCACAGGTGTTGCGTCATGTCCATCCGGAGCTTCATTCAAATTTTCATTTTGCCTCCTAGCTACGGTCATGCCATACTACCCCAGAAATCCAAATCAAATCGTAGCCAGGAGGTTTTTTTTATTCATTCGAGGAGAGTCTGTGGATCATCCTGTCGAGCGCGTTTGCGAAATTCTCCACATCCTTGGCCGTAAACCTTTTCTGCCGCTCCTCGAAAAACCCGTTCTCCCGCATGTCTTTCATGAAATTCCTCATTCCGAGGCGTTCGGCAATGTTTGACCTGTCGTACACATTCCCCCTGTCGTCGATGACGACGAGTCCCTTCCCGACCATCCGCGCGGCAAGAGGGATGTCATGGGTTATGCACAGCCCTCCGGGCTCCGCAGCCGAGACAAGATAGTCATCGGCACTGTCATTGCCCTTCTCCACGACGACCAGCTCCAAAGGACTTCTGATCCTTCTGAGCTCCTCCACGTCGGCAAGCCCCCTCATCGGGGCCCGTAGTGCCGCGGTATGGCAGGCTATCGCCGACGAGACATCCTTGAGCGGCCTGTCGGCGGCGAACAATGCGGGAATGCAGTCCCTGACGAGCCTTTTCAAAAGAAGCGCCCTCTGCCTTT
The DNA here is from genome assembly GCA_949293595.1 of uncultured Spirochaetales bacterium. Classification (GTDB taxonomy): domain Bacteria; phylum Spirochaetota; class Spirochaetia; order Sphaerochaetales; family Sphaerochaetaceae; genus Ornithospirochaeta. The sequence goes on from CASFDW010000001.1 coordinate 141,496, forward strand.
CAGGCAGGCTGTCCGAATCGACGTATACTTTGAACATACCCTGAGTTTAACCCAAAAACCATGCATCCACAATGCATGTCCGCTTTCAATGGAACGCTCATGCGTTGCAAAACCACCCATATACCTGTAGAATGTGGCTAAGACAGTCTTTTGGCTTTTTACAGGAGGAAGTCATGGAATTATCACCGCTTCAGACGGCACGTTACGAATATCGGCCCAAGCTGCCGGAAATGCTCAAGAACGACATCTCAAACATCAAGGCGACGGAGGGGAAAAGCACCCGGTCGGTAAGCGACCAGGAGGATATCAGCAAGCTTTTTCCGAATACCTACGGGATGAAGGAAGTCACCTTTGAGAGGGGAAAGAACCACGCAAGCAAGAAAAAGCAGGTCGTGGGAGTCATCCTTTCAGGAGGACAGGCACCCGGCGGACACAATGTCGTCACCGGACTTTACGATGCATTGAAGAAGACCGATGCAAACAACGTCCTGCTCGGGTTCAGGAATGGTCCGTCGGGACTGCTCGAGGACAAGTATGTCGAATTTGATGACGAATACATCGACGCATACCGCAACACAGGCGGGTTCGACATCATCGGATCCGGAAGGACGAAGCTGGAGACCGAGGAGCAGTTCGCAGTCGCGGCCGAGGTATGCAAAAAGCACGGCATCACGGCGATCGTCATCATCGGAGGGGACGATTCGAACACCAACGCGGCCGTTCTTGCCGAGTATTTTGCAAGGATGAAGACCGGAGTGCAGGTCATCGGTTGTCCGAAGACGATAGACGGGGACCTGAAGAACGACGTGATAGAGATCTCGTTCGGCTTCGACACCGCATGCAAGACATATTCCGAACTCATCGGCAACATAGAGCGTGATGCCAACAGTGCGAAGAAATACTGGCATTTCATCAAGGTCATGGGAAGGAGCGCCAGCCACATCGCCCTCGAATGCGCGCTGGAGACACAGCCGAACGTCTGCCTCATAAGCGAGGAGGTGGAGAAAAAAGGTATGAGCCTTTCGGACATAGCCGACCAGGTGGCGTCATCCGTTGTGGCAAGGGCCGCAAACGGGGACAACTTCGGCGTCGTGATCATCCCGGAGGGACTCATCGAGTTCGTTCCCGAGGTAAAGAAGCTGATCGGCGAACTCAACGACCTGATGGCAAAGAAGGAGAAGGAGTTCGGTGCGCTCTCCGCGTGGGAGGATAAATACGCATTCATGAAGGAAAACCTTTGTGCGGAAAGTTTCTCGGTCTTCAGCATCCTCCCCCTCGACATCGAGAAGCAGCTGTTGATGGACAGGGATCCGCACGGCAACGTGCAGGTCAGCCGAATCGAGACGGAAAAGCTGATCATCAGCCTGGTCGATGCGAAGCTCAGGAAGATGAAGGCCGAAGGTGGATACAGCGGGAAATTCAACGCCCTGAACCATTTCTTCGGATATGAGGGAAGATGTGCCTTCCCGTCGAATTTCGATGCGGACTACTGCTACAGCCTCGGATACAACGCCTTCATGCTCGTCAGCTACGGCTACACCGGATACCTCTCGACGATAACGAACCTCTCCAGACCTGCCGCCGAGTGGAAGGCAGGGGGAATCCCCATCACCAAGATGATGAACATGGAACAGAGGCATGGGGAAAAGAAGCCTGTCATAAGGAAGGCCCTCGTCGAGCTTGACGGCGCGCCGTTCAGGTACTTCGCCGAACGCAGAAACAGATGGGCCGTCGAGACCTGCTACACGTTCCCAGGAGCCATACAGTACTACGGACCTGCAAGCGTGTGCGACATAACGACCAGGACATTGGCACTTGAACAGGCGAAGTGATCGATCATTTTGTTTCAGATGACGAAACCTCCCGGTGACGGGAGGTTTTCTGTTTTACAAGGCGGATGAAGGTGCCTAGATCCTGTAGATCCTCTCAGGATCGCCCGGATCCTGTCGGAAGAACACGCTGGTGAACCCGGTCGTGGACACGAGGGTAGACCCCGTCCTTTCCTCAAGCTGTCTGGAAATTCCAGACACCTCGTCCTTGAAGGCCTGAAAACGGACCTTCACAAGCTCATGGTGGGTCAATGCGTCGTCAAGCGCCTTCACCACCCCGTCGCTGAGGCCTTCCTTGCCCACGCTCACAACCGGATCCAACAGCTGTGCCTGGGAACGCAGGAACGCCCTCTGATAACTTTTCAATTCCATATTATCAACCTACTACATTTTCAGTCCGCAGTCAAAGAAAAGGGCCGGATGTCCGGCCCGTGTCGTAAAAACCTGAAAACTCAGTCGCCGTACTTGGCCTTGACATCGTTCCTCTTGATCTTCTTCGTGCTGGTCATGCTGAGAGGCTCGTCCACAACATCAACCCTCGTGATCTTCTTGTAGCTCTGAAGTTCCTGGTTCACGTCGTGTATGATTTCGCCGATCCTTCTTTCAAGTCCGGCCTTGTCCGGATACTGCTTCCTGGCCGCATCGGAAGGATAGATTATCGCCCTGATACCCTCCGCCTTGGTCGCAGCATCGGCGAGATAGCCTATGATGCAGATCTGCTCGATCTCCCCGTAGAGCTGGAAATGGTCCTCGATTTCCTCTGGAAACACATTCTTGCCCCCGTCCGTCACGATGATGTTCTTGGCCCTTCCGGTAAGATAGAGGTAATGGCCTGCATCCTCGTGTCCGACATCACCGGTATTGAGCCATCCGTCCTCGGAAAGCACCTCCCTGGTGGCCTCCTCGTTGTTGTAATACCCCTTCATCACCATCGGTCCCTTGATATGGATGACACCGTTGCCCTCGCTGTCGGGATCGACGATCTTCACCTCGACACCCGGAATGGACTTGCCGACACTGCTTTCAATATAGGCGTATGTCGGATTGAGATGGGTGATCGGACTGGTTTCCGTAAGGCCGTACCCCTGCACGAAATCGATTCCAAGCTCGTTGAACATCTTGAACGTGGATGCGGGAAGCGGTCCGCCCCCGCAGATGCAGATCCTGTTGCTCTCCAGGGACAGCTTCCTGAGCAGGAATCCGAACATCTTCTTGCCTACGTTGACGCCAAAGACCTTCTTGATGAAACCGGAGATGCCCATCATGCCCCTGATAAGGCCATAAAGGAGCAGGCCCTTCTTCCTCACTCCGTCCATGAGGGCTCCTATCATCTTGTTGAAAAGCATCGGGACGGCAAGGAACATCGTCACCCCACCCTCCCTCAGCTCCCTGAGGATCTGCGTGACAACAAGCTTCTTTCCGAAAACGGTGCAGGCGCCGACACTGAACGACTCGAAGAACACCGCAAGCATTGTGTATGCATGATGGATCGGAAGGATCGCATAAAACACATCCGTCGGATAGAGATGCATGTTTCCCTGGGCGAGATAGCAGTCCGACACAAGGTTCTCGTTGGTAAGCATGACACCTTTCGGAGTCCCCGTTGTACCGCTGGTGAAGAGAATGGCGGCAACCTCGTCGCTTTCGGAGGAGAATCCCTCCGCGTCCGGACCCTCGAGGTCAAGCACATACTTGTAGTCTGGATCGTCCGGCTCAAGGGATATCTTCTCCACGAGACCCACCGATCCGTCGGAATCTATGTTGCGGATCCTCTCCTTGTCGATGAAAAGCCTTGACACACCGCCGAACTTCAGCAGTATCTCCATCTCTCCATCCTTCAAGAGATAATCGAGTGGAACCACTATGCATCCGGCGTATATCACGCCCAGATATGCAATCGCCCACTCCGGGCTGTTCTTTCCGGAAACGCCTATCTTGTCACCCTTGGAAACACCCTGGGCCAGGAGGTAGTTCGCAACACTTCTGATTTTCGCCTCGGCCTCCGAATAAGTGAATTCCATCTTCTTCGGAGTGAAAACCTTGAAACAGCTGTTGTTCGGATACCTGAGGCATGAGATATGGAACATCTGCTTCACTGTCGGCCATTTGCCAGTGAATTCCTTGCCGCGGAACTCATCGAGGAACGTCCACGGAAGCACATCGGATTTTTTATTTGACATGGTTGGCTCCTTTCTTTTTTTACGCTTTTCCAGATTATGTCATTTTGTTCATGAAAATTCCAGTATGCTTCCATAGTAAAGTTTAATCATATGGGCCTGAAAGAGATGGTTATCACTGTCCCCTCCCCGAGCGTGCTCGAGATCGATATGTCCGCCCCATGCATGTCGGCGATACGTTTCACTATGCTCAGGCCAAGACCCGTACCCCCAGTTTCGCGGCTGCGGGACTTGTCCACACGATAGAAGCGGTCGAAAACCCTCTGCCTGTCCTCCGGGGAAAGCCCTATCCCCCTGTCTGAGACGGAGATGGACGTACCGGACACAAGAATGGTGACCGGATTGTCGTTTCTGTTGTATTTGAAAGCATTGTCGACAAGGTTGTAGACGGCCTCGAAGATCAGATCCGAACGACCCGAGACGCGTACGGGGGACTCGGACACGAGCTCCAGGTTCCTTCCGCTGAAGGACGAGGCCACGTCGGCGGCGACTGTTTCAAGGTCGACGCCGGAAAACTCATCCGCAGGCACGCTCTCAAGCCTGGAGAGATCGAGAATGTCGTCTATGAGCCTGGCAAGCCGCACGGCCTCCTTGTTTATCAGGCGGGAGAACTCCGTGACATGCTCGTTGTCGGCAGTGCCGGAGGCGATGAGCTCGGAGTATCCGGAAATGCTCGTGATAGGGGTTCTCAGCTCATGGGAGACGTTCTGGACGAACTCCCTCTCCTTCCTGTCGAGGGCCTCCTTCTCGGAAACATCAAAGATGAACACCGCACTTCCGATGTCCTCGACCAGCTCCGACCGGATCTCCAGCACACGTCCGCCGACATCCATCTTTGAATCGACGGCACCACCTTCGAGTATGGTGAAGAACTCAGGATACCGTCCTATCTCCAGTATCGATGTGAACTCCTCCCCCGGATTCTTGCCCAGAAGTCTTTTGGCCGCACCGTTCATGCTCACAACCGCACCACCCCTGCGGACGACCATGAAACCATCCTTCATGCCTCCTGTGATGAGTGCGAACTCGTTCTTGTCACGTTCAAGAGACCGCAGATGCCCGGATATCTCTGCGTTCTGATGCTCGATCCTTCTGGCAAGGGGTGCAAGCTCGTCGTACAGGCGTCCGCTTTCCGCAGGATGCTCGAGATCGATGCTGTTTATCGGCTCGCATATGATCCTGCTGATCCTGAGGGATATGAATGCGGAAAGGACGATGACCAAAAGAAGCAGGAACAGAAGAGGAGGAACCATCCCGAGTATGTAGGCATAGATGCTCGAGGTGGCCCTGCTGAGCCTGATCACGTTTCCATCGGAGGACAGGATTGCCGCGTACAGCATGTTCTCCAGCACGGTCGTGCTCCTTCTCATCTCATACCCCGATCCATAGGCGAAGGCATCGGACACCTCCGGCCTTGATGCATGGTTCTCGAGCTCCCCGCCGACCATGGAATCATACAGCACCGTTCCGTCGGGCGCTATCACGGTGAGCCTCCTGTCCTTGAACTGCAGAACGGAATAATCACCGTCGAAGGAGGAAAGCAGCCGGAGGTCCGAGAAGAGCTCGCCGATCTGCACGTTCTTGTAATCGGAATAAGCCACCGCAAGAAATATCAGGAATGCCAGCAGCACCGAAACAGAGGCCATGAACACCATGGACCTGAACAATCTTTTATTCAATCTCATTTTTAAGCTTGTACCCCACTCCGCTCACGGTCTGGATCATCGATCCCGATTCGCCCAGCTTCTCCCTGATGCGCCTTATGTGCACATCCACTGTCCTGGTCTCGCCGACATATGCATATCCCCAGACCTTCTGCAGGATGTCGTCACGGCTGATGCATGCACCTTCGTTGTGCATCAGCAGCCTCAGAAGCTCGTATTCCTTGAGCGTCATCGTCAGTTCCCTGCCCTTGACGCGGACAACATGCTCCCTCTCGTCCAAGCGGATGTCCCCGATCTCAAGAACACCGCCAGACGTCCTGCCGGGAACGGCCCCCCGGCGCAGCACAGCCTTGATCCTGGCCAAAAGCTCCATCATCCCGAAGGGCTTGGCGATGTAGTCGTCCGCTCCGAGATCCAGACCGACGACCTTGTCGTACTCGGTGCCCTTTGCCGTGAGCATGACGACCCTGACATCGCAGGACAAGGCCCGGATCCTTTTGAGAACCTCCAGCCCGGACTGTTCCGGGAGCATGATGTCCAGCAAAACCAGATCGGGAACAACGGCCTCGAATCCCTTCCAGAATGCGGAGGGTGTCAAAAAGGCCTCCACCTCGTAGCCGTTGGACGTGAGGGTGTATTCAAGAAGCTTGGAAATTGACGGATCGTCCTCCAGTATGTAGATCATCTGTATTCGTCTCCGGAAATGGACCAAAGCAGCTGCTTTGAAAGATTGACGGCATGGTCGCCCATCCTTTCAAGATACTTGGCCGCAAGCAGCACGTCGGGAACGTCCTCGTCACCTTCCTCGCCGTTCCTTATCATGTCCACGAGCTTGGACTTCGCTTCGAGAAAGGCGTTGTCGAGCATATCGTCGCTGTCGATGACCTGCCGGGCCCTGGCGCCGTCGGCACCGACATATGCGTCGATGCTGGCGGAGAGCATGTCCGAAACCATCATGATCATCCGGCAGATCGATGCCTTTTCGATGACATGGCGGTGTCCGACATACGACAGTACCTCCGCAAGGTCGTAGCTGTTGTTCCCTATACGTTCGAGGTCGTTCACGATCCGCAGCGCGGATGAGACGCATCTGAGGTCCCTTGCGACGGGATGGCGGCGTAGGAGCATCATCATGCAGTACTGCCCGATATCCTTGGAAGCCTTTTCGATGCTCTCACCCACCTCCTCTATCTCCCGCAGGCTGCCGGAGCCGTCCCTTACCAGCTTTGTGACCAGGTCGAGAGACTTTTCGCAGAGGGAAGCCATCCTTACCACGTCATTCGTCAAATTAGAAATCTGTTCATCTATATTGGGGTTCATATCAGCCAAACCTTCCTGTTATGTAGTCTTCCGTCCTTTTGCACGCGGGCCTGGAGAAGACCTGTTCCGTCGCCCCCGCCTCAACCAGCTCACCAAGCAGGAAGAAGGCGGTCGTATCGGAGATGCGCAGCGCCTGCTGCATGTTGTGCGTGACCATGACGATAGTATAATCCTTTTTGAGTTCCATTGCCAAATCCTCGATCTTGCTGGTGGAGATCGGGTCAAGCGCGCTGGTTGGCTCGTCCATGAGAAGCACCTTCGGCTGGACGGCCAGGGCACGGGCGATGCACAGCCTCTGCTGCTGGCCGCCGGAAAGTCCGAGCGCGCTCTTTTTCAGCCTGTCCTTCACCTCGTCCCATATGGCGGCGGAGGAAAGGGATCTCTCCACTATCTCGTCGAGCTTCGCCCTGGACTTGATGCCGTTGGTCCTCGGCCCGTACGCAATGTTGTCATATATGCTCATCATGAACGGATTGGGCTTCTGGAAAACCATCCCGATATCCCGTCTCAACCCGTTCACATCCACCTGAGGGTCGTATATGTCCTGGCCGGCATAGAGTATCTTTCCGGTGATCCTCACCCCCGGTATGAGGTCGTTCATCCTGTTGAGCGACCTCAGGTACGTTGACTTCCCGCATCCAGAGGGGCCGATAAGGGCCGTGATGCTCCTCTCCCTTATGTCGAGATCTATATTCTTAAGGGCATGCATGCTGCCATACCAGAGGTTCATGTTCCTTGTTTCGATCATGTTGTTCATTCGCCAATACCTTTTTTCATCAGCTTCGCCATGTATGAAGTAAGAAGATTGATGACCAGCGTAAGCAGCATCAGTATCGCCGCAATGGCATAGGCGATATCGAACTGCCCGCGTTCGGAGGCATACACATACAGGGCCACGGTGAGCGTCGCCCCCGATGACTCCAGTCCCTGTATGAACCCGTAGACCTTGTGGGCCAGCCCCGCGGTGAAAAGAAGCGCCGCCGATTCCCCGAGTATCCTTCCGACCGTGAGGATGCATCCGGTGACGATTCCGTTTATGCATGTTGGCAGGACAACGGTCCTTATCACGCGCCATTTTCCGGCCCCCAGAGCGAACGCCCCCTCCCTGTAGCTTTGGGGGACTGTCTTCAGGCTCTCCTGTGTCGTGCGCATTATTGTCGGCAGGTTCATCACCACAAGCGTCATCGCTCCGGCAAGCAGGCAGGTGCCGAATCCGAAGAACTGCACGAAAACGAGCATGCCAACAAGGCCGTAGATTATCGAGGGTATGCCTGAGAGCGTTTCGGATGCGAATTCTATGGCTGCCACCAGTTTCCTGCTCTTCGCATATTCGGTCAGGTATATTGCCGACCCTACTCCGATGGGAAGCACCATGACCAGGGTGGCAAGTACTATGTAGACCGTATTGAGGATGTTCGGGAGGATGCCCTCCACGTTCTTCCTGACGCTCGGGGAGGATATGAGCATGCGCGGGTTTTCGAGCAATTTCGGCACGCCCTTGGCCAGCACGTAGAAGAACATGAAGAGCGCAAGGGCCGCGACAACGGCAAGCGACAGAATGCAGAGGCCTTTCAGGAGCATATCCCTGTATTTTCTTTTTGCTGAAACTCTATCTATCATTACCACTCCTCTGCTTTATGACGTTCAAAAGTGCGTTGATGAGCATGATGAAGAAGAACAGGACGAGAGCAATGGAAAAGAGCGCCTGGCGCTGCAGGCCGGAGGAATAGCTCATCTCGCTTGCAACAGCAGTCGTCAAGAATCTCACCGACCTGAACAGGGAAGGCATGTTAGCCACGTTTCCCGCAACCATCATTATGGCCATGGCCTCGCCCACAGCCCTGCCGATACCGAGCACAACCGCTGTGAAAATGCCGCTTTTCGCCGAGGGGACGGTCACCTTGAAATATGTCTCCACCTCGGTCGCTCCGAGGGCGAGGGACGCCTGTTCGTATTCCTCGGGTACCGCCTCGATCGACGAAAGCGACACCTTGATCACAGAGGGGAGGATCATCACGGCAAGAACGATCATCGCGGCAAGAAGGCCGGCCCCGTCCGGGACGCCGAAGAGGATCCTGACCGCAGGCACGAGCACGGTCATTCCAACGAGACCGTATATCACGGAAGGTATCCCGGACAGTATCCCGATCATGAGCTCCATGGAGTTTCTGAGCCATGCAGGAGCCATCTTCGCAAGATACACGGACACGAAGAAACCTATGGGGACTCCGATCACCACGGCGCCGGCGGTCCCGTAGATGCTGGTGAGTATGAACGGAAGGATTCCGAATTCCGGCTCCCTTGCGGTCGAGGCCCATCTTGTTCCGAACAAAAACTCAGCGGGACCTATCTCCAATATCGCGGGAAGCCCGGAGACCACAAGATAGATCGTTATCACGAGCACCGAGCCCACCGCGACAAGACCGAGGGCCAGGAACACGATGTGAACCAGGTCCTCCATAAGACGCTTTCCGCCTTTAAGACGGAAAAGCATCGAATCATCTTTTTTCTCTGTTTTCATGTCTGCCCTTCAGACTTAGTGAAGAGGTACGGCGCCCGCTTCCAGGATGACCTGTGAGGCATCCGGGGAAGTGATGTAGTCGTAGAATTCCTGTGCCGCGGAGGAAAGTGCCTTATCGGTCCTTGTCGCAAGCACGAACGGGCGCTGCACGACATACGATCCGTCCTTGACCGTCTCCTCGCTGGCCTCTACTCCGTTGACCTTAAGGGCCTTCACGTTGTCCTCGACCGAAGCGAGGGAAGCGTAGCCGATCGCGTTCGGGTTGCTGGCAACCGCTGTAATGACGGCACCGGTGCTTGTGAGCTCCTGGTTGTACATGCACTTCTCCGCAGTCCCGGAAATGCTCTCGAAGCCATCCCTGGTGCCGCTTCCGGCCTCCCTTCCGATCAGCACGATCGCAGCATCGCCGCCGCCAACCTCGCTCCAGTTCGTTATCTCCCCGGTATAGATCGCGGCAATCTGATCCAGCGTGAGATCGGAGACGGGATTGCCGTTGTTCACTATCATCGCGATTCCGTCGAGTGCGAGCACTGTCTCCGTAAGTCCGGCATCCTTCTCAGCCTGCTTGAGTGCCCTGGACGAAAGCCCGATGTCCGCCCTGCCCTCCATTGCCGCCGTGATTCCGGATCCGCTTCCGGTAGGATTATATGTCACCGTGATCCCTTCCTCCTCCTCGAAAACCTCCGCAAGGCTCAGGATCACCTTTTCCATAGACGTCGAGCCGTCGGTGCTTACGACGGAGGAAACCTCCTCCTTGGCCCCGCCGGCAAAAACGGATGCAGATACGAAAATGGCTGCAAGCAGCATCATGAATGTTCTTTTCATTTTTTTTCTCCTGTTGCCCGTACTATACGGCCCGTCGGTTAAATCAAGATGCACGGTTTGTTAAATCCCTGTTAAATCGAAATGGTTGATTCCGTGAGGCCAAGGCCGGTTTTGTTTTCAAATGTCGAAAAATATAGTATCTTCACCTTATGGCCGCAATCGAAGAAATGCTTGATGACTTTTTCATGTCCCACATGCCAGCCTCCGGCACCACCGGGCTGCGTGAGGCGAGGCTTGACAGGATGATGGAGCTGCTGTCCATCCTGGGTCATCCAGAGGACGGTTTCAGAAAGATCCACGTTGCAGGGAGCAAGGGCAAGGGAAGCACGTCGACAATGCTTTCGGTGCTTCTCGAGGCATCGGGGGAGAAATGCGGGCTCTACCTTTCCCCGCATGTATACGACGTGAGGGAGCGCTTCACGCTCTCTGGCCGTTTTTTCAGCGACGGGCTGTACGCCTCCACCCTCGGCGAGCTCGGTGAAAAAATATCCGGACTCTCCTTTTCCCCGACCACGTTCGAGCTCTACACCGCATTCGCCTACATGCTTTTCCGGAACGCGGGATGCACATATGCCGTGATCGAGACAGGACTCGGAGGCAGGCTTGATGCAACGAACACGATCTCAAGCGAGTTCCAGGTGCTCACCCCGATAGAGCTGGAGCACCAGGACCTGCTCGGAGACACCATCGCCAGGATCGCCGTTGAAAAGAGCAAGATAATCAAAAGGAACACGCGGTGCTACATCGCGCACATGGCAAGGGAGGCGGAGGATGTGTTTTTGGCAGAGGCCTCCGCCACCTGCAGCGACGCGGTGCTCTTCGATGAGCAGGTCTCCGGTTTTTTCCATGAGGAGCACGCGCTGTCTTCCGTCACCGGTTTCAATGCCGGCGGTGAGGCTTTTCTGCTCAGGACGGCGCTGAGGGGTGAAGCAATGGCCCAAAACCTCGCCTTGAGCGTGATGATCGCAAAGAAGGAGGGTTTTCTCACCGATGAAGGAATAAAGGCCCTGGAGAGACTCGAGATGCCGGGACGCTTCGAAATCCGCAGGCTCGGGGACAAAACCGTGGTGTTCGAGGTGGCCCATACGAAAAAAAGCATGGAGAACGCCGTAAAAACCTTCAAGCAGGTCTTTCCCGGCCGCAGGACCGCATGCGTGTATTCCTCCGTCGAGGGCAAGGACCATGCATCGATGATGGAGTCCATAGTCTCCGGTTTTCCAACGGTTGTCGTCACCAGCACAGGAGGCTTCAAGAAATCAGATCCCGACAAGCTTTTCTCCCTTGCGGGGGATCTTGCCGGGGAAAACCGCACCCTCCTCCTGCTTGAAAAGGACATGGACAAGGCGCTCGAGACGGCGGAGAGACATGCGGATATAATCCTGGTCACAGGATCCTTCTATCTCGTCGGAAACTTCAGGAAGGAGGTCGCATGCTGAACCACAAGGAGGTCGGGCTCCTTCTTTCGGAGCTTCCGCTCAAGGGATCGTACATCCAGAAGATAACAGAACACGACTACCACAGCTTCACGTTGTCCCTTTTCGAAAAGGATGAGAAGGCCTGGCTGCTTTATGTGGAGATAGCCACCTCCTGCTCGCATTTCTGCAGGACGGACAGGATGAGGAGGAAGAGCAGCGGAACCCAACGTTTCGTGCAGTATCTCAGAAGCCATGCCACGGGGGCCAGGATAACCGATGTCCGCCAGCTCCCCTTCGACAGGGCCTTCATAATGGAACTCGTCAAGGACGGGGAGGCATCGGGGATTCTTTTCCGGTTCTACTCGGGCCCCGGGGCGAACGTGATCGTCCTCGACGGGGAAAACAACATAAAGGAACTCATGTTCCGGCGTCCGAAGAGGATGGAGACCCAGGGATGCAGGCTCGTGATCGAGGAAAGGACGGAGGAAGGCGGAAGGACCTTTGACATCAGGCCTTACACAGGATCCTCGTTTAACAGCTTCATAGACAGGTACTACAGCAGTCTGGACAAAGAAGCCGAGACAAGGGACCTGGTTGAAAGAATAGAAAGGAAGAGGGACCGCATCATATCCGAGAAGGAACGCATGATAAGGAATGCGGAGCAGAAGGTGTCCGCCTGCAGCGGATACGAGGAGACGAAAATGATGGCGGACCTTCTTTCCTCCAACCTCCACCTTGTAAGAAAGGGCATGGACCGCATAACGCTCGACGACTGGCGGACTGGTGGCAGGATTGCGCTTCCTCTCGACCCCGCCCTCTCTGCGAGGGAGAACCTCGACAGGCTGTACGGAAGATACCAGAAGGACAAGAGGACACTGACCCTGGCAAGGCAGGAGCTCCTGGACCTAAGGAAGGATCTGGAGGAGGCCAGACAGTATTTCGATACCCTGCTCTCCGATCCGGGGAACAATCTGGCGCGTCTCAGGCAGGCTGCGGATGAGCCTGGACGGAAGGGAGAAAAAAAGGATCATCCGGGCCTTCTTCTGACAAGCAGGGGCTTTTCGATCCTCGTCGGCAGGAACTCCAGGGAAAACGACGAGATCCTGCGGCGCCACACGAGGGGAAGCGACTGGTGGGTGCATACAAGGGATTTTGCCGGATCATATGTCATAATCAAGGCACAGAGGGACAAAAGCGTGCCTCTCGAGGTCCTTTTGGATGCGGCCGTGCTTGCAATACATTACTCGAAAGCTAAAAATGAAAAGAAAGTTGACCTGTATTACACCCAGGTCAAATATCTCAGACGTGTCAAGGAAGGCAGGACGGGCCTTGTACTTGCCACACAGGAAAAGAACCTGACGGTCTCAGCGGATGAGGACAGGGTCAGGAAACTGCTGGAAAAGGGGGATGAAACATGATCGGAGCCGGTGACATCGCAAAAATCACGGTCGACGGCAGGACCAGGTCGGCGATAAGGATAGGATCCAAGGAGGACAGCCTGCCCTCCCACATCCTGCAAGGAGGCAAGAAGGAGGGAGTGATCGTCGAGAACGGCATACCCCGCCCCTTCCTGTGGGATTCGATAACATTCGAGAACGACCAAAGATACGTTTATTTCGACGAGATGGAGCTTTGGAGCCTGGAGGAGCTGTTTTATTCAAAACGCCCGCTGGCACTGGAAATAGTAAGGAACATAGCCATCGGACTGGAAAACGCCCCGGAATCCTTCCTGAACCTCGAGACCGGGGTGTTCCCGCTTTACAGGATATTCCTACTGAAGGGGTCGGGTGTGCTGCTTCTGCCACCGGACATCGGAGACGTCATCTCGATCCTCAGAAACGACGAGGAGAGGATGGGAGAGGTCAACGTGCTGATCAGGAGGGACAGCGAGCAGCAGTTCAAGCTCATCATGGAGATGGCTGAGCTGCTCTACTATGCCGTTGCAGGACGGCTTCCATACCAGGACCAGGACATAAGGCATTACAAATACGAGGAATACCCTCTTGCGAACATTTTGGAAGCGAACGGTGAGAAGCTGGATGAAAGGACGGTCGGCCTCATCAATTTCATCCTCCACTCGAAGCGAAGGGAGATGCGCGACATAATGGGAAACAGGAGCGGGGGCAAGGCCCTTGTATGGTTCCTGGAAAAAAGCCGGGATCTGGAATGGAATCTGGGGGAAGGGTCCGACGACATGATCGGAGCATACGAGGATACCGGGGAATACTCCAGATTCGCAAAACGCTCGGTGGATGGTGCGAGGAGGCACAATTTCTTCCGCCGCAGGGGGACGATAATCACCGTCTGCGCCATAGCAGGCGTGCTTGTTGCCGCATTCCTTTATGACTACATCTCCGCCTTCCTCGAACCTCCGGTGACAGCGGGGATGGAGCAGGAGGCCGTGGTCGGCTGTTTCTATGACGCCCAGAGCAACATCGACCCGACCGGACTGATGGATGCGGTCAAGGGTGCGTCGATACCGCAGGAGAGCGAGGTCACGAACCTTTACGTAACAGGAAGGATGAGGCAGGCATACGAGAACATCGACCCGATACTGAACGTCAACACATGGCTTGAAAAAGGAATGCCGGCCGTTCCCGAATACACGATGGTATACGGAGTGGTGCTCGACAGGACCGAGCGCATCGACGATAACACGCTCAGGGCATACACCACCTGGTACACCCCGTACGCCGCCGACGAGTCGGACGCCGAGGAAACGGAGCAGGACAACACGGTCTACGTATACTCCGTGGTGCAGGACTTCACCTTCAACTGGAACGACAGGGGCTGGTGGAACATAATCGACGCCCCGATAACGGAAAGCAGCCTCGTTGACAAGATCTCAGTCCCTGTGATACCCGCTACCTGACAGGAGGTTCCGTATACCCTCCTCGTCACGGGGGTCGAACCAATGGACGAGATCTCCGAAACTTCTGAAGAATGTCATCTGCCTCTTGGCGTATTGTCTCGAGGCGGTGATGATCCTCTCCTTTATCTCGCTGCGGGTAAGTCCGGGAATGAAGAACTCCTTGTATCCTATCGCCTGCATCGCAGGCCACTGAGGTACCGCGCCCATCCTCTTCAGGCCCTCCACCTCCTCCTCCAGCCCGGCTGAGAACATCTGCTCGACGCGCATGGCAATCCTCTCGTCCAGCTCCTTCTTGCTCCTTTCCAGTCCGATCACCAGGGGCGAGATGTCCGGCCTCACCGTCCTTGACACCGCAAAGCTTGAAAGAGGCCGTCCGGATTGCAGATAAACCTCCAGGGCCCGGGAGATGCGGTAGACGTCGTTCACGTTTATGCGGGCTGCGCTGACGGGATCCACCCTCAAAAGCTCGTCATGGGCCCACTGCCTCCCGTTCTCGTAAATCATCGACGCAACGCGTGCCCTGACCTCGGGATCCGCCTCCGGTGTCGATGCGGCACCGAAAAGGAACTGTCTGAAATAGTATGCGGTCCCTCCTGTCAGGAGGGGAATGGCTCCGCGGGAGGAAATCTCGCCCGCGATCCTGTCGGCATCCTTGCAATAATCACCCACCGTGTACTGCATCCACGGCTTGAGTATTGATACAAGATGATGGGGGATCATGGACAAAAGCGAAGCATCGGGCTTCGCAGACCCGATGTCCAGATATTCATAAACCTGTATGCTGTCCGAATTGATTATCTCAAAGCCTGAGGAGAAGAGACTCTTGGTGAGGGCGGTCTTACCGACCGCCGTCGGACCAAAAAGCACGACGAGCTTGTTTTTCACTCATCCTTTCCGTACTTGATCTCACCCTTGAGAGCCTTGTCAAGGACATAGGAGACCACCTTGTCCCCATTTTTTTCTATCTCGTCCTTGACATCCGTGGACGAATAGATGTTGGCCTCCTTGATGGCCACGCATGTGAGTTCATAAACGTTCTGATCGTTGTCGATCAATGTATCCAATGGAATGCTCACGAAAGACTCCTTATCATTAAAGCTTTTACACTATAGAACAAAGATTCAGTTTTGTCGAGATGCAAGCATGGCCTGCTTGACGATGATGTCCGCTA
This sequence comes from uncultured Spirochaetales bacterium, assembly GCA_949293595.1. Taxonomy (GTDB): domain Bacteria; phylum Spirochaetota; class Spirochaetia; order Sphaerochaetales; family Sphaerochaetaceae; genus Ornithospirochaeta. Next base: position 157,290 of record CASFDW010000001.1, read on the forward strand.
TCTCCTCGGCGCTCCTGTAGTCGGTGTCTATTATGAGGTCCGCGATCTTCTCGGGGCTGTTGTTGTCGATGCCGTAGATCCTCTTGTACCTCGCGCTGTCGTGCTCGTCCCTTTCCTTGGTTTCCTTGAACCTTTCAGCGAAGGATCCGCCTTCCCTCTTCATGACCCGTTCGGCCCTTGTCTTGTCGCTGGCCCTGAGATAGACCTTCAGATCCGCCTTCTCGAGCATCCAGATTGCAAGGCGGCTGCCAAGGACGCAGTTCTCCTCCGCCATGGCCATGTCGACCTGCCTATGGTCGAGCTCGATGTCAATACTGTCGTCCTTCTCGGCCATCTCGCAGAATTTCCAGAAATCGATCCCCCTTTCGGCCGCCATCTGGCGGAAGGTGAAGTTTATCATCGCATATCCGAGCTTCCTGCTCACGAGCGTGGTCACCGTCGTGTTACCGCAGCCGCTCTTGCTGGAAATAGCTATCCTCATCGAATCCTCCTGATTGAAAAAATTGTAATGCCGTGCGAGGCGTTTGTCAAAATCACTCTATGTTCCTTATCTGCTCGCGGATGTTCTCAAGGCTGTCCTTCAGGTCCACCACGCAACGGCTGATCTCAAGCATCTGGCTCTTGGAGCCGATCGTGTTGCTCTCCCTGTTCATCTCCTGGCAAAGGAAATCCAGGCGTTTGCCGACCGCTTCGTCGGAAGATACGAGCTTGAAATACTCGCAGACATGGGCATCGAGCCGCTTGATCTCCTCGTTTATCGAGTATTTCACCAAAAGGAGGGTCACCTCCTCCATGAATCTGGCATCGTCCAGCCCCTTGTCGTGCAGCAGCTCCTCATAACGGGTCGTCAGCAGGTTCCGGAAATATCCGGGCATCTGCACGGAGGCCGCCTTCACCGCCTCCAGACTGTCGCGGAAGATTCCTCCGAGCCTGAGAAGGTCCTTCCTGGTCGCCTCCCCCTCCCGGAGCTTGCTTGCCTCGAACATGTCCAACGCCACGGCCATCACGGAAAAAAGTGTGTCGCGGTAACGGCCGGCATCCTCACCCTTCTCAATCTGGACCATCCCCTCTATGGAGGCATAGTCCGAGAAAGTCGGGACGGTGGATGTGATCTCCGAGATCTTCCCGTAGGCCTTCACATACGAGGCCAGGGCACCCTCGTCGACAAAAAGCTCGGGAGAGGACGAAATCACCTTCAGCCTGACGGTAAGCTCAACGTGCCCTCTTCCGGCCCTTTCCTTTATGAGCCCGTCCAGCTCCTGCTCATAGCAGGATAGGATGTAGGGCATGCTGTGCACTATCTCCAGATATCTGCTGTTGTAGCTCTTGATCTCTATCTCGAGATGGTAATCCTCACCTTTGAAAACACCGTGTCCATATCCGGTCATGCTCTTCATGTCAAACCTCCACGGGAAAAATCGCCCACACCGACGGATGTGAATCAGTCCGGAGCCGTCGGGAAATCATCTACAGCGTAAACACATGCAGGACTTCTGGCAACCGGAGCGGGCATCATTTTGAAAAAAGAACAAGGAAATCACCCGCTGTCCGCCCCTGATGCCACAGGCACCCAATAATTCCACCATCAGCGTATTACCCCTTCCATGTCGCTTTCCTTCAAAACCGCGAAAGGAAGGGAATTAAAAAAATCAGCCCCGCTGGGAGGCTGAGACTCAAAATGGTTTTTAGCTCTTACTTGGAAAGCTTGGAATTGCACTGCTTGCAGACCTTGACCTTCGCCCCGTCGATTTCCCTCTCGTACAGGCACTTGACCGCAGTCCTCTTGCAAACCGGACATTCCGCCCTACCATTGTTGAACTGGTCTCTGATTCCCGTTCCCCTATGTGCTTTGGACATTAGTGTTCTCCTTATTGAAATTCGCTACCATGAAACTATAGCAAATTCATCATCCGCTCGTCAAGAACAGAATCGAAGCTGCCACCCTTGAAGACGCATGAAAAAAAGGGGAGCCCGAGCTCCCCCGCCGTTCATTCGGTCTTCTCCCCGCCGTCGGAGCAGGATGATTCTGAAAATCCGCCTCTGGCGGAAACATCCTCGGCCTGCGCATCTATCGCCTCTTTTGCAAACCCATGCCTGTGGCAGCGATGCGCGGGACGGCATTCGGATTTCGAAAGCAGGACGAAAAGCGCCAGAAGTATCATGCCGCTTATGAAGGATGTGGCACCAAGGACCATCAACGAACTGTAAAGCCCCTGCTGGTAGCTGCTGGTACCATAATAGAGGACACGGTACGAGAACCGACCGAAGCTGTCGGAAAGCGAATATGAATAACCCGATGTCGCGACCTGGACCGAAATGGTCAGCAGGACGACCCCCGCTATCAGAAAAAGGATCGAGAAAACCAATGCAACTATAGAATTCTTCCTCATGATGATTCTCCTTACACGCTTACAACATTAATACGCGCACGGGAAAAAGTGAACAGACTTCACAAAAACTACAACATACTACAAACGGTTTCCTCAAAAGGTATGGAAAGAGCATCCGTGCACGGAGCCCCACGTCAAACGTCCCGCTGCTGCCTTCCGAGGATCATGGTGACAACACGTCCGAGACCGTCGCACCTGTCCATCTGCAGATCCCTGACGGAGAAACCGGCGCATCCGAGAGCCTGGAGCATGTCAGGGAGGAAATGAAACCTCAGGCGGAGGATTTCGTCCGAATACCAGCTGGGATAATCGACCATTCCGACAGTGGCCGCCGGCGAATCCGCAAACGAGATGTAGAGTATCCCGCCGCAGTCCAGGGCATCATGACAGTCCAGAAGGAAGGATGCGAGGCTTTTTGATGAAAGGAACATCACATGAAGCGGCGCCGCGATGAAATCATACGTGTCTTTTACGGGAAAGGAGACCTCTCCGCATTCATCCTCCCCTATGGCCGCGGGAAGCGGGACGGCGGTGGAAAGCACATCGATGCGGGCATCAGGGGCGAATGTATGGAAAAACGGGTAAAGGGCTCCGGCGAACGGACCTGCAAGCAGGATCCGACCGACATCCTTCCTGTACGTCAGCGCGGTACCGGCATGTCTGAAGAGACGTGCGTTGGAGCGCATCCAAGCTTGAATCGACATGCCATATATCATAGCACGTGGACGGCTCAGGGGCAAACACCACGCACTAATATTTTATTGAATATCCAACTCCTTATAGTAAAAGGAATTATCTTTAAAACCGGATATTTTGTATTTTTTCTTATTGACTTGCGGGGTTTTTTGTTCCATAGTGCGGGAAGGAAGGGAATGCTTTCCCGCCGGACATTTGATATGCTCAGGAGGATTGGATAGACGTTGGACGCTCAATCTGATTCCGTGCTCCAGAAGAAAGGAGTATCCGTCCTGGTCAGGAACGTGACCAGGAGCTATGGGGATTTCAAGGCCCTGGACGACGTCAGCCTTGAGATCCAGAAAGGAGAGTTCTTCTCCCTTCTCGGACCTTCGGGATGTGGCAAAACCACGCTTTTAAGGATCATAGCGGGATTCGACAGCCCGGATTGCGGGCAGGTCATGTTCGACGACAGGAACATACTTCCGCTTCCTCCTGAAAAAAGGAACAGCAACACCGTATTCCAGACCTATGCCCTTTTCCCCCATCTGACGGTGTTCGACAACATCGCTTTTCCCCTCAGGTTGAAGAAACTTGACAAACGCACCATCGGGGAGAGGGTCAGGAAATACGTCCACATGGTCCAGCTGGACGAGCATCTCGACAAGAAGCCAAACCAGCTCTCGGGCGGACAGAAGCAGAGGGTGGCCATCGCAAGGGCCCTGATCAACGATCCCAGCGTACTGCTTCTGGACGAACCCCTTTCCGCGCTTGACGCGAAGCTGAGGCAGAACCTGCTCGTGGAGCTTGACGAGATCCATGACAAGGTCGGGATCACGTTCATATATGTCACACACGACCAGTCCGAGGCGCTGAGCGTGTCCGACCGCATCGCGGTCATGAACCACGGCAGGGTGCTGCAGGTCGGAACGCCGTACGAGATTTACGAGGCCCCGGCCACGGAATTCGTCGCCAGATTCATCGGGGAGACGAACATATATCCATGCACGGTGGAAAGCTGCGAGAGGTACGAGGACGAATACCTCGTCACCGCGGATGTTCCGGACCTGGGGAAGAAGGTCACCGTCACGGATATCGAGAGAATCGAGCCCGGAGCCAGGATGTTTTTCACAATCCGTCCGGAAAAGGTCAGGATCAGGCTTCAGGAAGACAGCACCGTAGAGAAGGAGAACCCGCTCATAAACCGTTTTTCCGGCTACGTCGACGAACCGGTCTACTCCGGTTTCCAATCCAAGTTCTACGTAAGACTTGACAACGGCACCACGATAAAGGTGTTCAAGCAGCACACGACATACCTCGACGATGGTCCGGAGATAGAATGGAAGGATTCTGTGCATGTCTCATGGAGGGCCCTGGACGGCTATCTTGTCAAGGAGAAGGACGTATGAGGAGCCCGTCGGAGAGAAGGAAAAGGCTGCTCGGGTATGCATACTCCCTGCCTTCGGGGCTCTGGATAACATTCTTCTTTTCCATACCGCTTGCGATAATCATCCTGTACTCGTTCCTGGAGAAGGGGCTGTACGGCGGGGTTGTATGGAAATTCAGCCTTGCCGCCTACAGATCCATGTTCAACCCCTCGTTCGGGATTGTGATCTGGAGGACACTCTGGATCACGGTTGTGAGCACCGCCATCTGCATGCTGCTCGCCCTCCCCTGCGGATACGCCATGGCCAGGGCGAGGAAACTTCAGACACTACTGTTGTTTTTGATAATAATACCGTTCTGGACGAACAGCCTGATAAGGGTCTATGCATGGATAAACCTGCTCAGCACCGAGGGAGTGGTCAACAACATACTCATGGCGCTTAGGATAATCAAGGCACCGCTTCCGCTTATCTACAACAACGGATCGGTGATACTCGTGCTCGTATACATGTACCTGCCGTTCGCCATCCTTCCGCTTTTCACCACCATCGACAAATTCGATTTCACGCTCCTGGATGCCGCGAGGGACCTCGGATGCACGAAGCTTGAATCGATACTCAAGGTAATGCTTCCGAACATAAGGAGCGGTGTCACGACAAGCCTCGTGTTCACATTCATCCCGATATTCGGGGCCTACACCGTCCCGCTCCTAGTCGGAGGGATGGATTCGTCGATGGTCGGAAACATAATAGTCGACCAGGTACAGAAAACAAGGAACTGGCCCCTGGCAAGCGCTTTCAGCGTTGTACTGACGCTCATTTCGATGCTCGGGGTCCTATTCATGCTCAGGTCCGACAGCAAGGAGAAGGCAAGAAGATCCCATGGCCCTGAAGCCAGGGAGAAGGGAGGTCGGGTGCGATGAAGGCATACAACATGTCAAAAAGGACCTTCTGGTCCTTCTCAAATCTCTGCACGTTCTTCGTGATCCTCTTCCTTTTCATGCCTCTTTTCATGGTGACTGCATACTCCTTCAACTCGTCAAAATCGATGATATGGGAGGGATTCTCGCTCAGATGGTATATCGAGCTGTTCACGAAAAGCGAGGCGCTTTGGCGTGCCGTCGCCAACAGCGTGCTCATCGCCATCACCTCGAGCGCGGTCGCCACGGTGCTGGGCACGACAGTGGCGATAGGCCTGAAATGGTACGACTTCCGTTTCAAGAAATACATCTCCACCGTTACCTTTTTGCCGATGGTGCTGCCGGAGGTCATAATAGGAATCTCAATGCTCATTTTCTTCTCGGCGATAAACCTTCCGCTGGGAAAATTCAGCATATTCATCGCGCATACGACCTTCAACCTTCCGTTCGTCTACATGCTAATATCCGCCCGGCTGGATGAATTCGATTTCTCGACGGTCGAGGCGGCAAGGGATCTCGGCGCGACAGAGAGGCAGACGCTTGTGAAGGTGGTCATACCATCGATCATGCCAGGCATCGCCTCCGCCCTGCTCATGAGCGTCACGATGAGTCTCGAGGATTTCGTCATCACGTTCTTCGTGTCCGGACCAGGATCCGGGACACTCCCCCTGTATGTGTACTCATCGATAAGATACGGTGTCTCGCCAGTCATAAACGCGCTGTCCTTTGTGATGATTTTTGCTACAATGGTCTTGGCATTCATTTTCAGAAGATTCTTGAAGCAGGTAGCCGCTTCAAGCTAGGAGACAGGAATATTGAACATCAGGAACACACTTTTCAAAGCCGCAATCGCCGTTCTGCTGCCGTTATCGGTGCTGTCATGCTCGAAGGATGATTCAAAGACGCTGCATCTGTACAACTGGACGTATTACACCCCGGACAGCATACTTGAGAAATTCGAGGAGGAAACAGGGATAAAGGTCATCGTCGACAACTTCTCGTCGAACGAGGAGATGTTCGCAAAGCTGCAGGCCGGAGGCGGAAAGGGGTATGACATAATAGTCCCATCCGCGGACTACACCTCGATAATGATCAAGGAAGGTCTTGTACGGAAGCTGGACAAATCCTTGTTGCCGAATCTCGTGAACATCTCCCCGCTGGTGCATGAGAAGGCCACCTACGACCCGGAGATGGATTATTCCGTCCCCTACTTCATGGGCTCCTCCGGAATAGCCGTAAACAAAAAGAAGCTCGCCGAGGCGGGCATCGGCTACGATAGGAGCTGGATGATCTTCTCCGACACCCGTCTTTCAGGAAAGATGAGCATGCTCGACGACATGAGGGAGGTCATGGGTGCCGCACTCAGGAAGCTTGGATACAGCGTGAACACGACAGACGGGACGCAGCTGGACGAGGCTTCGAGGCTCATAGAGGAGCAATGGAAACCGAATCTGGTGAAATTCGATGCCGAAAGCTTTGCGAAAAGCTTCGGACGCGGTGAATTCTGGGTCGTCCACTGCTATCCGGAGGCCGTGTTCGAGGAAGTCGGTGAAAACAACTGGAAGGACATAGATTTCTTCATTCCCGAGGAAGGAGGCTGCATGTACATAGACAACATGGTCATTCCGGAGGGTGCGAGGAACGTGGAGGGTGCGCATGCCTTCATCAACTTCTTCCACCGCCCGGACGTGCACGCGATGTTCCTGGACGAGTTCAATTTCCCCGCGACCACGAATCCCGCGGCAGCCGGATACACGACCACCGAGCCGTTCTTCCAGCCCGAGGAGCTTGACTCCTGCGAGCTGATAATGGACATCGGAGCAGATCTGGAGAAATACAACTCCAGATGGCAGAAGATAAGATATACGAAATAATGTGGAGCTGAGACCAATATGAAAAAATACGGCATGTCCGGACTTCTCGTCCTCATCGCGATGCTTGTGGCGCTATCGTCATGTGCCAAGCAGGATGACGGCAACACGCTTTATCTGTACAACTGGACCTACTACACCCCGCAGTCGGTCCTGGACGCATTCGAGCAGGAGACGGGGATCAAGGTCGTCGTGGACAGCTTCTCAAGCAACGAGGAGATGTTCGCAAAACTCCAGGCAGGAGGCGGGAAGGGATACGACCTCATAATTCCATCCGCGGACTACACCCAGATCATGATCAAGCTAGGGATGCTGGAGAAGATCGACCATGCGAGGATCCCGAACATCTCGAACATAAGTCCCATCGTCAAGGAAAAGGCCACGTACGATCCCGGCATGGAGTATTCCGTCCCCTATTTCATGGGAACCACCGGAATAGCCGTCGACAAGGCCAGGCTCGAGGCGGCAGGAATTGATTACGGGCAATCCTATTCGATCTTCGCCGACAGCAGGCTCAAGGGCAGGATGAGCATGCTTGACGACATGCGCCAGGTGCTGGGAAGCGCGTTGCTTACCCTGGATTCAAGCATAAACACAGGGGACGAGGACATGCTTGACGAGGCCGCACGGATCGTTGAGGACGAATGGAAGCCCAACCTCGTGAAATTCGATGCCGAAGCCTATGCGAAGAGTTTTGCCCGCGGCGAGTTCTGGGTCGTCCAGTGCTATCCGGAGGCGGTATATGCGGAAGTGGACGAAAAGGACTGGGACAACATAGATTTCTTCATCCCGGAGGAGGGAGCATGCATGTACATAGACAATTTCGTCATACCAAAGGGAGCCAAGAACATCGACGGGGCCTACGCCTTCATTGATTTCTTCCACAGGCCCGAGGTGCACGCAATGTTCCTCGACGAATTCAATTTCCCAGCGACCGCGAACCCTGCGGCGGAGGAATACATGACGAAGAAGCCGTTCATGTCACCGAACGATCTGGAGGGCTGCTCCCTGATACTCGACCTCGGGGAGGATCTGGAGAAATACAACTCGAGATGGGAGAAGATCAGATACACCGACTGAATCAGCCGAGCACGTCGCGCGATATCCCCATGACATTTCCGGAGAGTCTTTTCAGGCTCTCCTTTTCTATGAACGACACCCCCTCCTCGTCGAGCCCTGCGGCCCAGTTGATGGAGAAGCACACGCTCAGAAGCCTTATTCCGAGCTCATGGATCAGGTTGACCTCCGGATTCAACGTCATCCCGACAACGTCCGCACCGAGGGCGCGGTAGGCCCTTATCTCCGCAGGACTCTCGAGTCTCGGGCCGTTGGTTGTGACGTATATGAGCGACGGGGATACCGACACGTTCCTTCCGATGGCCTTCTTGAAGAAACCGATCTTCATTTCCTCGTCGAAAATACCGACCATCGCCGAATGCCTGACCGGATTGTCGATCCCGTCGAAAAAAGTGGAGCCGCGCATGGAGGTGAAATCTATGAAATCGGAAACCATCCCTATGCCTGTGGGCAGTAGCTTCTGGGTGATGGATCCGACAGCATGTGTCGTTATCACCTTTTCCACGCCCATGTCCTTCAGGAACTGGACGTTCGCCCTGTAGTTTATCATCGAAGGCGCAAGGACATGCCCCTTTTTATGCCTGAGCACGAACAAAATGTCGTCGTCGACAAGATAGTCGACCTCGCCGTATCTGGTGGCGGCGGTACAAATATGGCTGTCGGACGAAAAGAAATCCTCCGTGCTGGTGCCTATGATCATCGCATTCATTTCTCAACTCCCCTTGGCGTCACAACGCCGGAAACAAGATCCTTTTCCATAACGTCGAAGGCCGGATAAAGCGCGTCTATGCCCTCCCCCGTTATCCTTTTGCCACAGAATTCAAGGACCTCCACGCCGTTTCTGTATTCGAGCTCCAGCTCCCTGTCCGGGCTCTTTTCGAGTGCGAAGGCGTAGTACGGCACACCGTAGCGCTTTGCCGCAACGGCATTTGCAAGCGTGCCCACCTTGTTGACAACAGCACCGCACTCCATGTAAAGGTCGCAGGCGGTCATGTACAGAGAGACAAGACCGCCTTTCATAAGCCCTGCCCCCATGCCATCGGTCACAAGTGTGCAGCGGATGCCCATCTCGTGCAATGCCGGTGCCGTGAGCCTCGCCCCCTGGAGATACGGTCTCGTCTCATTGACGTAGACCCTCACATCCTTGCCTTCCATCACCGCCCTTTTGACGGAGAGAAGGAAGGAATGCTCCGCGAAGCACGTGGTGAGGATTCCCGCACCGTCGCTTATCAGGGCACTGCCATAGTAGCTCATCTTCTCATAGCAGGAGTCGTATCGGGCAAGGATGCGTGCAACCTCCATCCTTATGTCCGCACCCTGCCTGCAGGATTCCAGAAGGCCTTCCAAAGCATGGGCCATCGTCCTGTTTGTCCTCCTGGACGAAGCAAGCAACGCGGCTGCCTCGTCGAGGTCGCGGCCCTGGTCCGCCGCCATGATCATCGTCCGGAGCGCCGTCTCGAGAGGTCCCCCACCCTGCGTGACCATGGCGGAAAGGGCCGAGGCGACATCCTCCACGGTCCTGCATTCGACATATTCCTGTTCGAAAGGAAGCCTGCGCCTGTCCAAAATGAGTATGCGTCCGTCCTCGTAACGGCAGAGGTTCGCACTGCGCAGGAAGCCTGGCAGAAGGGTCTGTATGTCCATCAGGACCAGAACCCCTCGTGTTCCTTCAGGATTGCGGACAACACCTCACCGTCGTCGACGGGTCCGTCGATAACAATGTCCTTCTGACCATGGGAGACGACCTCGCGGGAGCTCAGATCGAAGGTGGGGTTCTCCTCGTTGCCGCCCGTGAATTTCAAAAGCTGGGCCTCGGTTGCTCCGAAGCATATCCGGCCGATGTTTGCCCAGTACACCGCCCCGGTGCACATGCAGCACGGTTCGAAATTCGTATAGAGGGTGCATTCCTTGAGAAAATCCGGTGGATACTTTTTCGCAGCCTCCAGAACAAGGAGCGTTTCGGCATGATAGCTGGAGCCACCCTCGGTGAACCTGTTGCCCATCTCCATCAGCACCACCCCGTCCTTATCGGCCAGAAGAGCCCCGAACGGATGGTTGCCGCACAATCTGGCCTCATGCGCTATCTGCGAGCATCGTAAAAGCAGTTTCTTATCCTTTTCTGTCATATCCGGATTATATCCGATGCTTCACTTAAAATCCACAGACCGGAACACACTGATATTTGACCTCGACTGCCGTAGTGGGTTAAATTATGTATATCTTATAAAAAAGGATTTGGAAAATGACAAAAAAAATCACTTTGGTATTGTTGTCTCTTCTTTTGATCCTCATGCCCGCCTTCAGCATGGGTGTGAGGGAGATCAATGATGATGAAAACATCGTCAAGCTCCTTGCCGTGGAATATACGGACGACGGAGCTTGCAGACTATATTGCCTCAAGACGGATGGGAACGATGTATACTATTACATCACCGACGAAACAACCGTGGAATATCCTGTCGACATACTCGCTGCAGGCGACGTACTTGTCGTGAAGGACAACGGAATCTCGACGATGAGCATTCCGCCCCAGATGTATGCCACCGACATCAGGAACATTACAATGGCCGTTTCCCTCGGCCTGTACGACGTGTCGTTCCCTGAAATGAATGCGAAACCCGGGGCACAGGCGGCGGTTCCGGCATCAGAAGCCACGGTACTGGCGGAAAGCCCCTTCACGGCGGATGAGCTTGCCATCACCGAAATGGTTCCCCGGTTCGGATACTCCTATGGATATCTTTCCATGGACAGCCTCATGAACCAGGGCCTCATAGTCAAGGGAAACTACTTCGCACGCGGCCTGATGGACGCCATCGACATAACACAATCAACGCTGCTCACGTATGACGAGATGCTTGCAGCCGCGCAGGAATACATGGACACAGTCTACAACCAGGGCATCGTCGGATCCTACGGGGACGTCGTGACTGATCTTGAGGCACTTGCCGATCTTCCGAAACCGGAAGCACTCGACGACCGCTTCAGCTATGCATACGGCTACATGGTCACGATCCAGCTTATGAGCCAGGGCATCGAGCTCGACAGGCTCGCATTCCCGGCAGGCATGCTCACAAGGCTGTACGCTTTCGAACCGTTGCTCACGACAACAGAGATGGAAGAGGCGTTCAACACATACGTCGAATACCTCAACGACCTTGTGGAGCAGTGGCTTGAGCAGATGGCGGCCGACAATCTCGCGGCAGCCGAATCATTCCTGGCCGAGAACGCGGCAAAGGAAGGGGTCGTTTCCATCTCCGACAAGCTTCAGATGGTATATACGGCAGGCGATGCGGAGCTCGGGGCGGCACCGGCGGAGTCCGACACCGTCACCGTCAACTACACGCTCACCGATTCCAACGGAACCGTGCTGGACCAGGGAGAAGGCATTTCGTTCCCGCTTGATGGTGTGATTCCCGGATTTAAGACGGCGATACTCAACATGAAGGTCGGGCAGAGTGCCACGGCATACATCCATCCGGATCTCGGATACGGTGTCAACGGAGCCGGGAACATAGAGCCCAACAAGCTCCTGATCTTCGACATCGACCTGATAGGAATCGAACAAACCGAAGAGTGATGGCAGCATCACGGGCCGGATCACCTCCGGCCCTTTTTCATGCCATCACGTCCCTCCTTAACCTTGAATGGATCAGAACAATCAGCAGCAAGGTCGGCACATCCGCGCAGAAGAAGCTCAGCCACAGCCCTGGAAGTCCGAAAAAATGATTGAGAACGAGGGCTGAGGGAATAAGGAAAAGGAAGAACCGGCAATAGGTGATCATGAGGCTTCGCCCTCCCATTCCAAGCCCCTGGAGAAGACCGGTCATGATTATGTTCGGACTTGTCAGAAGGAAGCAGAAGCACAGAAGGCGGAAGGCACTCCGCCCCAGCTCCAGAACCTCCGGCGAATCCGTGAACAGGCCGACGATCCATCCGCAGCAGAGCTGGAAGAACACGAATCCCGCGATCATCACCGACCAAGACAGGAGGAGCGATGTGGAAAAGCATTTCCTGATCCTCCCCACGTCCCCCATGCCGTAGTTGTACCCGACGATCACGATGAGCGCGCTTCCGATTCCCGAGGAAGCAAGGAACATGAACGATTCGGCTTTAAGATACATGCCGTATACGGCCATCGCATCCACCCCGTATGAAAGCACGAGCTTGTTCAGGACGAGTCCGACGACCGGTCCTGCGGCCTGCCCCATGGTCGATGGAAAAGCAACTGAAAGAATCCTTCTGGAATCTTCTCCGTCATAGGCCGGCATGGCCTTTGTGACATCGTGCACAAAGCAGACGGCTGCCGCAACCACCGCCGAGAAAACATATCCCAGTGTGGTGGCCAGTGCGGCTCCGGAGGCACCCATATCCAGGACGAATATGAAAACAGGATCAAGCAGCACGTTGACAAGCGCACCCGAGGCCTGCACGGCCATTGCGCTTTTGCCCATCCCGTGCGCCTGCAGCACGAAGGATACCAGGGCGGAGGCGAACATGAAAGGAAACGAGAGAGAAACCAGTCTCAGATAGGAAACCGCATCACCGGATCCCGGGACGCCCGCAAGGAAGAAAAGCGCCACGGGACGGCTGGACAGAATGACGAGAGTCATGCCACCGCCCGAAAGGACCGCGGCCAGCGTCCATGCGGTGGAAAGGGAGCAATGCGCCCTGCGGCTATCCCCCTGTCCGAGGGATTTCGAAAGGAGGCTGCCTTCTCCGGCCGCAATACCGTTTGCCAATGCGGTGAAGATCATGAACACCGGTTGCACCGCGGATACGGCGGCGAACGCGACTTCTGAGTAATGTGACAGGAAAAGGCTGTCCGCGATGTTGTATACGGCCTGAAGCGCCATCGAAAGCATTATTGGAAACGCCATCGACAACACCAGGGGCAGAGGTTTCATTGTTCCCAGCTTGTTTTCCGACATACGTAAAAGGAAACCACAAAACCGTGCTCAATGTACATAGGACACGGCCCTTGGCTCAACGTCAGGATTCCATCTCGAAAAGAACGCTCTTGCAGGCCACCGGCAGATTCATGCACATCTGGCTGTGGACCTCGTAATCCGAGGTGTAAAGAAGGAAACGCCCCGGAGTCATCTTGAAGACATTATCCCCGTCAAGGCTGGTTATGGCCTCGCCCTCAAGCATGATTTCTATGAAAAGGCGTCCAGAAGCAGGACGGAACCTCTTTCCGTCGCCGGAGACGAAAGCCTCCACCTTGTATGCCACCTTGTCATCCTCCGGGCAGACATAGCTTCCCGGCATCTGGTCGTAAGGAAGGGAACGGTCCATGACATCCACGACATGGACCAGCCTCCCGTTTATCGTATTGTATGCTTCGAAATTATCCAGCGTATCGAAAACTATCATGATATGGAAAGTCCCAGCTTTTCCAAATGCTTATCATATATCTCCGTATATTGCAATATCATGTCCACGCAGCCCTCGATACCGAGCTTCGCCGAATCCAGACTGAGGTCGTAGGTCCTGCACATGCCCCACTTCTGGTCGGAGTAGTAATTATAGAAGTTCGCCCTTGTCTTGTCGTTCTTGAGACAGATGTCCTCGGCCTTGTCCTCGTCTATCTCGTAGGTGTGGACAGCGCGGTAGACACGGGCATCGAGCGGTGCATGGACGAACACGGACACCACGTGCGGATTATCCCTGAGGATATAGTCGGCACAGCGTCCGATTATGACGCAGCTACCCTGCTCCGCTATTTTCTTGATTGTCTTGCTCTGGATCAGGAACAACTGGTCGTTGAGCGGCATCTCGTTGAATCCGAGAGCTCCGGTCGCCATCGGATAATTTCCCATTGCGAGCGAATAAAGAAGGCTCGAGGTGGGCTTTTCATCCGCATTGTGGAACAGCGCCTCGGACAGCCCGCTGTCCTTCGCCGCCATGGTCAGAAGCTCCTTGTCATAAAAGGGGATCCCGAGACGTTCTGCAAGCTGGCGTCCGACCTTCCGTCCTCCGGAACCGAACTGCCGTCCGATGGTGAATATCGTTTTTTCTCCCATGAGAATTCCTCCTTCCTACAATCAAATTATAAATTGTTTAATTTGGAATTAAAGAAAAATTTTCAAGATAAGACGTCAAAAAGGTGTTTTTTCGGTGTTGGAATAATAAAAAACCGTATCCCGGAACCAGGATACGGCAGAAGCATCGGGCCCAAGCCTATTTTGCAAGAGCGTCCGCAATCGCATCGAACTGCGCCTTCATGTCCTCCTTAGCATGGCTGAGGATGCTTGTGACGGCGTCGTTCACAACGGTTATGCCCTTGCACCCATGGAGGATTTCCGCCATCTTCCTACCGCTCTGGAGGGCCCAGGTACCGCATTCGACCAAGGCAACATCCCTGTTCTGCCAAAGATGAGCCTTGAGATCGAGAAGGAGTGTCTCCATCTTCGGGAAAAGCTCCAGGTTGTACGTCGGGGCCGCAAAGACCACCTTGCCATACCTGAAACATTCGGAAAGCAGGACGGAGCAGTCCGTCTTGCTGGCATCGTACATGTGGATGTTCCTCACCCCCCTGTCGGCAAGAGCCATCGCAAGGTATGTGACCGCGTTTTCGGTATTGCCGTATATCGAGCTGTAGACTATCAGCACGCCCTCGCTCTCGGCCTCGTTTGACGCCCACGTCCTGTACTTGTCCATGAAATACCCGAGATCCTTCCTCCAGATTGGACCATGCAGGGGACAGATCATCGAGATTTCGAGGCCCGATGCCTTCTTAAGAAGGTTCAGGACCTGGACTCCGTACTTGCCGACTATGTTCGTATAATACCTTCTTGCATCATCGAGCCATTCGCGGTCAAAATCGTATTCATCCGCAAAAAGGTTGCCGTTGAGGGCACCGAACGTCCCGAAAGCATCGGCCGAGAAAAGGATGCCGCTCGAGGTGTCGAATGTGACCATGACCTCCGGCCAATGGACCATCGGTGCGAGAACGAACGCAAGCTTGTGCCTTCCGCAGTCGAGCACGTCCCCCTCCTTGACAACATGCGCCCTCGCCTTCACGTCGAAGGAGAAGAACTGAGAAAGGAATTTCACCGTCTTGTCGTTGCCGACGATCTTCATGCCGGGATACCTGACGCTCAGCTCCTCTATCACGCCGCAGTGGTCGGGCTCGACATGGTTGACAACAAGATAATCCAGGCTCCTGCCATCGAGGACATGCGCGACATTCTCGAGGAACTGCCTCGAAACGCTGTGGTCCACGGTGTCCAGCACGACGGTCTTCTCGTCTTTGATGACATAGCTGTTATAGCTGACCCCCCTTTCGATGGGATAGATGTTTTCAAAAAGGGCGAGCCTCCTGTCGCTCGCTCCGACATAATAGATATCCTCCGCAATCTTCTTTGAAAGCTGCATATGAAACTCCTTGATATTTTTGTTTCGATTTCTCAACTGCATTATACATGAGTCAGGGATTATGGAACAGCACCCCCAGGCTTAAAAACCCATCTGAAAAGACATTTTGCACCGCTTTTTGAATTTTCATTAAAATCATTGTTCCAAAGGAAAAGGATTAATATTGTGTTAAAAAAACCGTTTTTTGTTTTTTTTACTAGCCAACCGGGGTTTTTACGGTTATCATATCCTTCGCCACCCGTCTTGTGCCGGTGGCATACTTGATGATGCAAGGGCCGGGAAAGTCCCGGAAAAAGAATTTATGGAGTAAAGGAAAAGAGTGATGAACAGAACATCTGAAAGGTCGAACCGGTACTTTACCGAGCGTCAGAACGACTTCGAGTCTTCTGCCAGAAGTTATCCCCGCAGGTTCCCGTTCGCGCTTAGAAAGGCGAAAGGATCGTGGGTGGAGGATGTGGAAGGTAACAGATACCTTGATTTTCTCTGTGGCGCGGGTACTTTGGCGCTTGGCCACAACGACGACATGGTGAACAAGGCAATGGTCGATCTCATAGCATCCGACGCCCCGCTGCACACGTTGGATCTGACGACGCCGGTCAAGGATCGTTTTGTTCAGACAATCTTCTCCCTTCTTCCGGAAGGCTTGAGGGAAAACGCAAAGATCCAGTTCTGCTCCCCGAGCGGGACGGATGCCGTTGATGCGGCCATAAAGCTCTGCAAGACGGCCACAGGACGGTCGACCGTCATTGCATTCTCCGGAGGATACCACGGAATGGGGCACGGTGCCTTGAGCCTCACAGGGAACCTGAACGCAAAGAACAGGGTCATGAACCTCATGCCCGGGGTACAATTCATGCCATATCCTTATTCATACCGCTGTCCGTTCGGCATCGGAGGGGATGCAGGAACCGCAGCCTGTTGCGCATATTTCGAGCGGCTGCTGAAGGATCCGGAAAGCGGAATCACAAGACCGGCGGCGGTGATCATCGAGCCCATACAGGGTGAAGGCGGGGTTGTTCCGGCACCTGTCGAGTTCCTCCGCACCGTCAGGCGGGTCACGAAGGAGCTGGATATTCCGATGATTGTGGACGAGATCCAATGCGGGATAGGAAGGAGCGGACGTTTCTTCGCTTTCGAATATGCGGACATCGTTCCGGATGTGATCCTGGCATCTAAGGCGATCGGTGGAAGCCAGCCGATGAGCGTGGTCATATACAACAAGGAGCTTGACAAATGGACGGCCGGCGCCCATGCCGGGACGTTCAGGGGCAACCAGCTTGCCATGGCCGCGGGGACAGTGGTACTCGAAAGGGTCGGGCAAAGGGAATTCCTCGAAAAGGTCATGGAGAAAGGCTCGAGGCTGAAGGATGCGATGGAGAAGCTCCGGTCCGAAGTCTCGATAATAGGCGACGTGCGCGGCAGAGGCCTGATGCTGGGCATAGAGTTTGTCGATCCTCGGACGGAGAAGGACCTCATGGGGCATCCCCAGGCAAGCGGCACCCTGGCCGCGGAGGTCCAGAAACGGTGTTTCGAAAACAAGCTTATCATGGAAAAGGGAGGCAGGAACGGTTCGGTGATGAGGTGTCTTTGCGCGTTGAACGTGAGCGACGAGGACCTGGACCTCATGATATCGGTCTTTTCGAAGGTTGTAAGGGAGGTGGATGAAAGTGTCCGATAGTCCGATTCTTACAAATGCCGGAAAACTGAGGGAAGAATACAGGAACATGATCGACAAGACCGTGGACGCGGTGCTTTCATCATTCAGCGACAAGAGCGCGTTTTCCGGAATAGATCCGTACACGCTCAGGAAGAATATCGGGGCCCTGGGGCTGATCGACGAAAAGGGCCTCGGCTTCGACGAGACGCTCCGCATGACACGAAACGAGATCATGCCCCATCTTCTCAGAACCTGGAGCACATCGTACATGCCCCATTTGCACTCCCCTGCAACGCTGGAATCGATCGCGGCGGAACTCATCATCGCGACCTTCAACAACAGCATGGACAGCTGGGACCAGAGTCCGGCGGCAACCGAGGTCGAGGTGAGCGTCATAAGAAATCTGGCAAGACTGTTCGGGTATGGTGAAAACGCCGACGGATGCTTCACATCGGGAGGAAGCCAGTCAAACTTCTCCGCCATAACCGCCATAAGGGATGCCTTTCTGAAAAAGCAATACGGATGGGATGCCAAGAAGCACGGACTGATCTCCGATTTTGCAAAGTTGAGACTGTATACTTCGGAAATATCCCATTTCTCGATGGACAAGAGCTGCCACATGCTCGGTCTTGGATACGATGCCGTCAGGAAAATCCCGGTGGATGCGCGATGCAGGGTCGATCTCGACGAATTTGAGAGGATGGTCGGATCGGACGTGCGATCAGGCCTCATCCCCTTCTGCGCCGTGGCGACAATCGGAACCACGGATTTCGGCAGCATAGACGATGTCGCAGGCATGAAAAGGATATGTGACAAGTACTCGATGTTCCTGCACGCGGACGCGGCATACGGAAGCGGACTGATACTCAGCAGGAAACACAGGGACAGGATAGGCAATCTCGGTCTCTGCGATTCGATAACGGTCGACTTCCACAAGATGTTCCTGCTGCCGATAAGCTGCTCTGCGGTCCTTGTCAAGGATTCGTCCCTGCTTGAATGCTTCGAACTGCATGCGGACTATCTCAACCGTGAGGAGGACGAGGAGGACGGATACATAAACCTCGTGGGCAAATCGATGCAGACGACCAGGCGGTTCGACGCGCTCAAGGTGTTCATGGCGTTCAAATCACGCGGCTTCGAGGGATTTTCAAAAATAATCGATACGGCAGTCGACAATGCGGCGTATTTCTATTCGAGGCTGAGAAAGGACAGCTCCTTCGAGGCTCCCGTGGAGCCGGAGATAAGCAGCGTGGTGTTCCGCCTCGATGCGGAGGACAATGTCAACCGCAGGATCAGGAGGAGCCTGATGGAGAAAGGAATCGTCATCGGACAGACGGTGATGGGCGGAAAGGTGATGCTGAAGTTCACCCTTCTCAATCCAAACCTTACACACGACCACATAGACAAGCTGATAGAAATGATCAAGAAGGAAGGCGGAGCCGTCTGACCAAGGGCGGCATCATTTCTTTCCAAGCGCCCTGTATTTCTCAACGGGGATGCGGAATCCGAACCCCCTGCCCGTCCCCTCCAGGGCTCCGGTGGCAACTATCTCCTGCACGACCTTGTCGGCGAGGTCGTTTCCGACCGTTATGAAAACAACATCCTTCTGCGAGGATACGGCGGAGGGCAGCTTGATCTCATCCTCCCGGAGCGCGGTCCCCACTCCGTCGACTATGACCACATTGTCGGCTCCTGCCACCCTGGCGGCCTTCACAATCACGTCAGAACGTCCGCGTTCGACTATGAATTCCAAAATCTGGTGATCGGTTACCATCTCCTCCTCCTTCGCCTGTTCCTCCAATCTCGATGCATGTGAAATATATGCATGTCCACGACTCCCAGCCTGGGCTGAAACCACTCCGAAAACCATGGAGCTGTCATATGCGTCTATGAAACAGGTCAGGACGTCGATCTTCCTGCTGCGCATGATAAGACGCCCGCAGACGGTCCTTGCCGGGAGGATCGTCCCCCCTGCGACGCCGATCTCCCTCAAAGCACGCATCATCCTGATGCTCTCCCCCTTTTCAAGGATGGCAATAAGCAATCTCTTTTCCACCCGGAAACCTCCTGGGAGGTTTGAAGTTCCAAACCTCTCCGGCCGGAGAAATCCAACCTTACGGGATATTATAATACCCTTGGAAAAGGTAAATAAACAAAAAAAAACCCTGCTGCGGGAAAAAATGCATTTTCAAGCACCGCAGACAGGGAAACGGCCGGAAAAATCCGGATCCTATTTGTCCTGGTCCTTTTTCTTGTTCGTCAATCCGTTCAGGATGACAAGCACGACAAAAAGGATTCCGAGACCGAGGGCAAGCAAGCCCCAGCTCTTCAAGGCTATCATCACAACACCGAGAAATGAAACATCCATATCATCCTCCTCACATCAGCGGCAGGATCTGCGACAGCAGCAGTCCACCGGCAAGCACGCTTCCAATCTGCCCGGATACGTTCGCTCCGAGGGCGAACGGCAGGAGATGGTTCTGTTTGTCGGCCTCTATGCCGACCTTCTGGACAACACGGCTGCTCATCGGGAACGCGGAGATTCCGGCTCCTCCGATGAGGGGGTTGATCTTCTTGTCCTTCTTCAAGAAGAGGTTTGCGATCTTTATGAAAACCACACCGCATGCGGTATCGAATATGAACGCGACAAGACCGAAACCCATGATCATGATGGTCTCGACCTGAAGAAGCTTCTCACCTGACATCTGGGGGGCGATCGCAAGCCCGAGAAGGAGCGTGATCAGCGGGCTGAGCATGTTCTGGGCGGCCAGGGAGAGGGAATCAAGGACACCGCACTCCCTGAGAAGGTTTCCGAACATAAGCATTCCGACGAGGGCCGCCGAATCAGGTGCGATGATCCCGCAGACAATGGTGGTGATGATCGGGAAGAGGACCCTGGTCGTCCTGCTCACGGCCTTCGCGCTGTACTGCATCCTTATGCATCTCTCCTTCTTCGTGGTGGTCGCCTTTAGCACCGCCGGCTGGATTATCGGAACAAGTGCCATGTAACAGTATGCGACGACAAGTATCGCCGGCACATAGTTGCTGACAAGCATCTGGCTGACAAGGATCGCAGTCGGCCCGTCTGCCGCACCGATGATGCCGATACTGGCTGCATCGTTGAGCGGGAATCCGAGTGCGGAGGCGATGGCCATCGAGATGAAAATCCCACCCTGCCCCGCGGCCCCGATGAAGATGAGCCATGGCTTTGAGAGCACGGGCCCGAAATCGATCATGGCACCTATACCTATGAAAAGAAGCAGGGGAAACACCTCGGCTTCGGCTATTCCGACATTGAAAAGCCACGCAAGGATACCATGACCTTCCGCGATCACCGATCCGGGCAGGTTGACTAGTATCGCACCGAAGCCCATGGGAAGGAGGAGCGTAGGCTCCATGTCCTTCTTGATCGCAAGATAGATGAGGAGCAGCCCCACACCTATCATGATGATTTGACTTGCTAATTCGTTCATACGCCCATGATACCCATCTTCGCACCTTATTTCTAGATGACCAGCACAGAAAAGAAAAAATACGGTTTGTTTGAAAAAAAGTCATGGGTGATATCCATACGACGTCCGTTTTGGGAGCGGGGGAACAGCCTGACGCATTGCTGGGCGCAACCAGATGCTTTCAATAATCCGGACCGGGCAGGATGAAAATACATACGGATTGAAAAACATTGACTTGGACATTATGCGGAAATAATATGTAACCAATTACGTATATGGAGGTGTCAATGCCAAAAAGGATTCCAACAGGTTTGAAGATAGCGGTCATAAACCGGATGTTCAGAAAAAAGCTCGACGAGAAGGCTGAGGAGATGGGCCTGACATCATCGCAGCTGAGGGTGCTCGGCACGATCAGCCATCTCGAGGAGGATGGAAGGCACGAGATCCATCAGAACGATCTTGAAAGGACCGAGCGGGTTTCCCATCCTGCGATGACAAAGATGCTGCAACGCCTGGAAAAGAGGATATATAACAAGCACGAGATGCCAAAAGGACAAGAGGTACAAGATCATAGCGTGCACGGACAAGGCCAAGGGAATACATAAAACCATACTCGAACATGACAAAATGGTTTTTGAAGAAATATGCAGGACATTCACGGAGGAACAGAGAAACCAGATAGAGTATTGCCTCGACCTGCTCTTCGGCATGGATGATTCCATATCACATGAAAGGCATGGCAAGTCGGAGGAGAAAGCATGTACACAAGAATAATCTCAATAAGCAGGGAATTCGGAAGCGGGGGGCGGAGCATAGGGAGAAAGGTTGCTGACAGACTGGGAATCCCGTGTTACGACAACGAGATAATCGAAGAAATCTCCGCGCAGAGCGGTTTTTCTGCAGACTACATAAGGGAAGCCGGAGAATATGCCCCGGGTGGATTGCTGACATCCGCCTTCTCCCACCGCCAATACGGACCGAACAACGCGGACATGATATGGAACATCCAGTACAAGATCATCAGGAATCTGGCAGAAAAGGGACCGTGCGTAATTGTCGGCCGATGCGCCGACCATATCCTTGGCGACAAGGAATGCCTGAGGGTTTTCATCCACGCCGGCATTCCATTCCGCACGCAACGAATTGCCAGGCAATACGGCATGAGCGTGGCAGATCCGGAGAGGATGCTCGTGGAAATGGACAGGCGGCGTGCATCCTATTATGGGTTTTATACGGGAAAAGAATGGGGCTGCGTGCAGAATTACGACATCTGCCTTGACAGTGGCACACTTGGTATCGACGGATGCGTGGATATCATCACGCATCTGTATGAAAACCAACGGACATGATAATGCATCACATCCCGTCGGACAGGGAATATGTATATCTCTGTCTGGCATAGTATTTTTCGACATATGCGGCATAGACCACCCACCCCGCGACATATGCCACGGCGGTTATCGCAAAGCCGTTTGCAAGTCCTACCGACTCCTGCATGAAGCCCATCAGAAGAGAACCGATTCCGATTCCTATGTCGTAAGAAAGCATATAGGTGGAATTCGCGACACCACGTTTCGCAGCAGGTGTGGTTCCTGTCACAAACGACTGGAAAAGCGGCTGAAGGATGCCATACCCCAGGCCGAAGAAGAATCCGGCAACAAGCATATGGACACCCGATGAGAGGACCGCATAACTGAGCATGGTAACCACAAGGACCACAAGGCTCGCACAGACAAGCGGCCTGTGTTTTCCAGAATCAACCATCTTCTGCGTGGTCAGTTTCGAAAGCAGCATGCCGGCCACAAGGAAAACATAGAAATATGGCAGATACGAAGAGATGCCCTTCTCCTGTGCCAGAATTGACGAATAAGCTATGACTGCTCCGTACGGGATCATGAGAAACATCATGTTGAACATGAACGGGAGCGCCGGAACATGTATCGATTCCCGGAGGGAAAACTTCCCTTTGATGTTCTTCGGATATCTGATCCTGCAGCAGAGGACGCATATCAGGGCTGCAACCGACATGGCGAAAACACTCATGAAAGATGCACTGCTGCTGAGCCTGTTCTGCACCTGTATGCCGACGAAAGGCCCCAAGGCCATTCCTATCGAGACGGTGAATGCGAAACGGCTTATGCCCTCCGTGATCTTGGATGGATGAAGTACATCCCCGGCAAGAGTCATCGTAGCCGATCCGCAAACCGAATACACCACCCCCATATATAATCTCAGGACTATCAGCAGCGCAAAGACGGGAAAGGCGATGAAGGCAGGAAAGGACAGGCAGAACAAGGTCAGGAAAATGACATAAACCCAGTATCTGTTGAAATTGTCCAGAAGATATCCGGCGACAGGCCTGAACAGCACGATCGCTATCGACATTGCAGTAAGGACATATCCTATCCTCGAGCCTTCTATTCCAATTTCAGCACAATAAACCGGAATTATCGGTATCGAAGCATAAAATGCGGCGAGAACAAGAAGATTCGTGATGAACAACAGAATGAACCTCCTGTTCCAGATTTTTTCATTTTTTTCCATCCTTAGGACTCCTAATACATACATGATATGGTGGCAAATGCCACTATATTGGGATAGCACTTCCTCTCGTCTTGGTCAATAACCAGTTGCACTTGCCACCATATTGAGATAGAATCAGACATATCGGGGCATCAAATGACATATGCAGACGAAAATCCGTTCAAAGACATATCGATCTTGTACAGAAAATCCCACATCTGGCTCAACAACGACTGCACAATATGCGGTCTTACCGCGGCACAGGCGCTTGTAATCCTCGTATTGTGTGATTTCGGATCGTTGACACAGGACGAAATGACGAAAGTCCTGTCCCTTGACAAGAGCGTGGTTGCAAAAACCGTTTCAAAATTGGATGAGACAGGCTTCCTTACCAGACGGAAGAATACCGGAGACAAGCGCACTTATGACCTTTTCCCCACTGAAAAGGCAAAGAGTGTCCACAAGATTCTCAAGGAGAAGCTTGAGAATGTGTACGTGCGAATGACGCAGAAAATGACGGACGGAGAAAGAAAAGAATTCAAACGCCTTTTGGCTCTCGCCTCCTCCATTTGTCTGGAAGCGGATGATTGATCGATCCTGCATCCGGACTTTGAACCTGAAAGCAACAGCAAAAAAAAACATCTTCCTACCATTGGTTGGAAGATGCCTTAGTGGGCGATGGCAGGATCGAACTGCCGACTTCCACGATGTCAACGTGACACTCTCCCGCTGAGTTAACCGCCCTAATTCGTACTCCACTAATATGCCAGATAAAAAGGAATATTGCAATAGGTTTTATAAAAAATAATCTTTTTGGACAGGGAGCTTCCTCTTGCCGCGGCAGAAAGGAAAAAGACTGTTGACAAATAAAACAATAAGCATTCTTATAGTAAGTATTATTATAATATAAGGAGCATTCATGGAAAGTCTGCATAGGATGCTGATGAGGACGGACTCCGCAATAATTAAGCGCATACATGCCGAGGCCGCCGCAATCGGCCTCACTCCGGGCCAGCCCAAGATATTGGAATTCCTATATCCGGATCTGGAGGCCGATCAGAAAACAATAGCACTCAATTGCCTGATCGAGCAGGCAACGGTCGGAAGCATTCTGTCCCATATGGAGAAAAAAGGGTTCATAGAGAGATTCAGAAAGGCCGGAAACAGGAGGTCTCTTTACGTGAAGCTCACCAAGGAAGGAAAGAACAAGGCCGAGGAGATGCTGAAGGTCTTCTCGAAAGTGGACGATGATGCATCGGGACTTTTGGATCCGGAGGAAAAGTCGGAGCTGATTTCTCTTCTTAAGAAGGTGTTTGAGGGAGTGCGGAACGGTGGCAGCAGTATTTGAAGGTCCGGGGATCATGTTTTCACAAAGAATTAACATGCCCGTCATATTCTCTTGACATATGATGTGTATCATGTGGCTGTGAAATGAAAAAGGCCTCCAATGGATCAAGGCCGCGGACAAGAGGGCAGCAGACGGCATGCCCCTTTTTTTTTCAAGCGTCTTCCCTGCCCCTCTTCCTCGTGTCGCTGGGACTCTCCCCGAAGAACGTCGAAAAAGCGGATGAGAATGTGGATATGTCCTTGTATCCTACATCTGCGGCCACCTCGTTCACGGACTTGGTGCTGTTGATCAACAGGAGTCTGGCATAATCCATCTTGAGCTCCTTGACCTTCTGTCCGGGAGAACTGTTGTAAAGGGCGTTGCATATCCTGGTAAGCTGGCTTCTGCTGTAGTTGAGGTAATTGCACATGTCCTCCACCGTCCAAGGAAGATATATGGTTTTGGACACGTCGCTCCAAAGTCTGGCGAACCTTTCACGGTAATACAGAAGGTCGCTCCCGCCTATCGACGACAACACCCTTTCGATGTTCAGCAGGAACACATGCTCGTAATGATCGATGATCTCGGCGCTGAACGAATCATGATACATATCCTCATCGAGGATGTCGACCATCGAGCTCTTGAGATACCTTCCGTTGGTGAACGGAACGACACGGTAGTCGAAATCCTTGTTCAGGAACCTGGGTGCATCGTGATGGAACGTAATCCAGATGTGCTCCCATGGCCTGTCTCCGATCGTCTCCTCCCTGTGTCCCTGCCCCGTCGGGCTGGAGATGAACGCCTCCCCCGGGGAAACGGTGAAGACGCTTCCGTCCTCCATTGTGAACCTGCCGTTTCCCGAAAGCGTGAGGACAACGACGTAAAAGCCGCGTGAGGATATGCGCTCGACCCAGAAATCGGAATCATGGATGCCGTAGCCCCCCTCCTTCACTCGGGCCGCCTTGAAGCACGCTGATCCAATGAGCTTCGATGAAAGATGATATTGTTCAAAATATTTCGGGGAATGGACTATTTCTCGCAGGTACTTCATCCTTTAATGATAAGGCATTGCAACCGTTTTCTCAACCATGCAATAAATTCGAAAAAAAATACAACAAAAAAGACAACATAAAACAGGAAAAACTGATAGTCTGTTCCTAGGAGAAATCCAAAAAACAACAATTAACAATTTTTTTTCAGGAGGAAGAAAAAATGGCTGAATTCCCTTACGATCCATGGCAGAAATGCAAGACACGCTCGGGCCTTGCCGCGGATCTTGTGATTTCCGCACTTCAGAAGGAGATAAGGAGGAACCATCCGGAAAACGCCGCGACACTCGCGTACGAAATGCTCATCACCAGCGAGGACATGGAGGAATACCTCTGGTTCCGTCTCAAGACGATAAGCGTGGAGGACATCGGGTTTGCGGAACCCAACGCCCCGATCCTCATAGGCGTGCTCGATCAGATGAGGAAGACCGTCAAGCAGTCCGGGGACAGGGGACTTCTGGCGATACACGCCGTCAGATATCTCTGCCAGTGCAAGAAGGACAGGTCCAGCGACGAGATGTACAACTGGATCATGAAGGAATACAAGGCCGGGAACCTCAAGCCCATCATCCCCGATTATGCGGTTGACAAGCACACCCTCCAGGGACAGCTCGACGGAAGGAACGAGGATGACTTCTACGCGGAGGGTTCAAAGGTCGTCCCCGAATGGGAAGGAAGGGACAAGACATACAGGGAAAGGATCCTCAAGATCCTTGAGGAAAACAAGAAACAGGGAAAATAACCCAGGGAGGAGAAAATGAAAAAAATCCTGTCATTAGCAGTCATGATGCTCTGCTGCGCGGCATTCTGTTTTGCGATGGGCGGCTCCGAAACGGCGTCCACCGAGGCACAGAGGGTCGTAACGACCGTCAACAGCGCCACTTACACCAACGAAGAATGGTTCAACAAGATGAACGAGGATTTCGAGAAGGAAACAGGAATCCACGTCCATGTCGATCCGGTTCCCGGCGACGAGATGGAATATGTCAACAAGATCAACATCGACCTTCTTGCAGGAAGCGATGTGGACATCATCGAGACGCTCGGACCAAAGAACTACAGCAGGAGGATCGAGGCAGGTTTCTTCGCCCCGCTCGACGAGCTTGTGGACAAGCAGGAATCCGTAGAGCTCTACGGTGCGAACCTTCCTGTGGAGGATGATGGCTTCTTCTATGCCCTCCCCTTCAAGCAGGAGATGTACTGCGTGTTCTACAACAAGAACCTCTTCGACGAGGCCGGGGTGGCATATCCCGAAGGACCTTGGACATGGGATGAGTATGTCGAGACCGCACAGAAGATATCCAATCCGAAGAAAGGTATATACGGCTCGTTCATGAACGCCGACCTGCCATGGATGTACATGCCTGCCCAGCAGCTCGAGGTACCCTTCTACAAGGAGGACGGGACCTGCAACTTCGACGCACCCGAGTTCAGGGAGGCTGCGGAATGGTTCAAGTATGTGAGCAACGAGCTTGAGATCCAGCCGACGATCGAGACCCTCGAGGCAGAGAACGCCAACTGGAACTACTATGCGCTCGAAGGCTACCGCCTCGCCATGTTCCCGCAGGGCAACTGGTTCACCAGGCTCCTCAACAGCGAGGTCGACTATCCGAAGGATTGGGAATATGGCATCGCACCGCTTCCGTCCGCAGGAGAGAACGGCAACAACAACCTCGTCTCGCTCGGTTATGTCTCGATGAACAAGAACGCGGCACATCCCGAGGAAGCGCTCATCTATCTTGAATGGATTGCCGAAAACCAGTGGAAGTACGAAGGAGGTATCCCTGCATTCGCGACGATGACCGAGGAGCAGCAGGACATTGCCTTCGGCGCCATCGCGGAAGCCTCCAACGGACAGATCACGGTCGAGGACCTCTATGAGAACCTCATCAACACCGGAATGGGAACCGCCGACAGCGACATAGTCGGAACGGCAAGCGCCGAGTACTACAACATCGTCAAGGAAGAGCTCATAGCATACAACATGGACATCCAGACCATCGACCAGACGATTGCAAACATTGTTTCGAGGGTTAACGAGGCAATAGCGAACGCCGAGTGAATCCGGGAGAGGTAACAGAAATGAAAAACCAGTCCCTTGCAAAGGATAGGACGGAGAAGACGGCATGGCTCTTCATAGCCCCGTTCGTCCTGATGTTCATAGTCTTCAAACTGTACCCCATGATCTACGGGGTCGTGGTGAGCTTCTGGGGCAGGAACTCCGAATCGAAGCTGACGGACACGACGTTCGTATGGTTTGAGAACTACCAGAAGGTGCTTACAAGCTCTTCCTTCTACCAGGCTTTCGGACACTCGATCATCTTTTCGATCGTGTATACCGTGATCATAATGGCCTTCGGGTTCCTGATCGCAATACTGCTGAACAAACCGTTCAGGGGAAGGACGGCGATAAGGACCTGCTTCTACATCCCGTATGTGACCAACATGATTGCGGTCGGAGTCGTGTTCAAGTACCTGTTCAATCCCACCAGGGGACCGGTCAACGCCATATTCAGGCTTTTCGATGTTGCCGGACCGAAATGGTTCAACAGCACCACGCTGGCCCTGCCGCTCACTGCGATAGTGGCGGCCTGGGCGGCGATGGCGTTCAACATCATCACCTGCCTCGCAGGTCTTCAGGACATCCCGGAAGACATGTACGAGGTAGGCGAAATCGAGGGGATAACCTTCTGGCAGAAGATAAGATACATCATCCTTCCCCAGATGGCCCCCACCCTTTTCATGCTCCTTACGATCACGCTCATCAACTCGTTCAAGAACTACGCAACGATAGTCGGACTCACGGGAGGCGGTCCCGCTGGTGCCACAAAGGTCGTGTCGCTGCTGATCTATGACGATGCGTTCAAATACATGAAGTTCAGCATCGCAAGCGCCGAGGGCGTGGTGTTCACAATCTTCATAATCCTTGTAAACAGGATTGTCACAAAAGTGAGGTCGGTATGGGAAAACAGATAAGGACAAAGGATATCAGGAAAACGGTATCCATACTCATTCTCTTGATTCTCGCGCTGATGATGGTGTATCCGTTCATCATGATGATCGCGATATCATTCCGTCCTGCGGGACAGGCCTACGAGCCGCTTTTCGCAAAGGTCAACCTGAGCCTCAGGAACTACATCCAGGTGCTCTCGCATAAGAACTTTCCCGACTGGTACATCAACACGATAGTGACGGTCGTCATCACGATCATCCTGCGCCTGCTCGTGACCCTTCCGGCCGCATACGGGTTCGCAAGACTGGACATAAGGGGTGGAAAGCTTATATTCGCGTGCCTCGTCGCGACGATGATGGTGCCCGGCGAGACGACCATGGTGCCCAGATACCTGTATTTCCAGAGTCTGCACCTGCTCGATTCGATATGGGTCATCGTGCTTCCTGAATGCAGCGAGGTCTTCTATCTTGTCCTGATGACGGAGTTCTTCCGCTCGATCCCGAACGACTTCACCGAGGCCGCGAAGATCGACGGTGCGGGGCACATGCTGATCCTTTCGAAGATCTTCATACCGCTTTCGGGACCTTCGATAGCCACTACGGTGCTGTTCAGCTTCATCAACATATGGAACAACTACCTCGACCCGTATTTGTTCATAAAATCGGTAAGCAGGCAGCTCATAACACCGGCCCTGCAGCTCTTCCAGGAACAGGGAGGGGCGAACGTCCCGGTGCAGCTGGCAGGCTCGGCGATAGCGCTTATTCCGGTCATAATACTTTTCATCTTCACACAGAAATACTTCATCGCGGGCGTATCGTCGTCCGGAATAAAAGGATGAGCAGGGCTCCCTCCGGGGAGCTTTTTTTTCCATCTTTGTTTGACGACTGACCGTTTTACTGCTATCTCTATATAAAGGCCAGAGAGAGGAGGAGAACATGAAATACGCCGTCGTTTATTCTTCCAGGACGGGAAACACGAGAAGCCTTGCAGAAAGGATCGTGCAGGTGCTGGGAAAGGATGGATGCATATACGAGGGATGCGCGGATGAGAGGGCCTACGAGGCCGACACCATATACGTCGGATTCTGGACCGGAATGGGCACCTGCGACGAAAGCATATCGGCATTCCTTTCGAAAGCTGTCGACAAGGACATATTCCTGTTCGGCACCGCAGGCTTCGGAGGAAGCCAGGAATACTTCTCCAAGATACTAGGGAACGTCAAAAAGAACATGAACCCCACATGCAGGCTCACGGGCTCGTTCATGTGCCAGGGCAGGATGCCCGCATCCGTCAGGGAGAAATACCTCAGGATGGATCCGGCAAAGTCCGGCCCGATGATCGAGAACTTCGACCGTGCCCTCTCCCACCCCGACGGGAACGATTTCAAAAACCTGGAGAAAGCCGTCCTGTCATGATGGCAGGCGTGCATCCACCTTTTTGAAGAGGACCTCGAGCATGAGGATCATCACAGCGAGCAGAAGTGCGATGAAGAAAGGAAACAGCCGTATCGAGATGCGGCTGGCAACCACCCCGAAAAAAGGCGGCATGATGCATATGCCGACATAGGCGCATGCCATCTCGATGCCTATCACGGCCTGTGACGAGGACTGACCGAAATTCGCCGGTGTGGAATGGATTATCGAAGGATATATCGGCGCACATCCTGCCCCGAGCAGGAAGAGGGCAGTCAGAACGGCGGCAAGGGACGGAGAGAGGAACAGTATCGCCAGTCCCACGGCGATCACGGTCTCTCCGATGCGTATCATCCCCCTGTCCGGGAGGACGAGCGTCATGAAGCCGCTCAAAGCACGGCCGAGTGTTATCCCCAGGAAGAAAAGACCTGCATAGGATGCGGCATCTGCAGCTGGGACACCGTGTGATAGCACCAGATAGCTGGACGACCAGAGCATGGCCGTCTGCTCGAGCGCGCAATAGCAGAAAAAGGCCAGCATGACGGCCTTCACCCCACTGATCGAGAAAACTTCGGAAAATGACAGTGCCTTCCTGCGGTCCTCATTACCGGCCTCCCAGTTCTTCCAGAGGAAAAGGGTCGAGAACAGGATGCAGGAAAGAACCATCTGCACGATGGCGATGATGCCATACCCGCTGTTCCAGGACATGCCACGGGCAAGGACGGCTCCCATGACATAGGGGCCAGTTGCCGCTCCGACACCCCACATGCAATGAAGCCAGCTCATATGCCTGCTCTTGTAATGCAGCGCGACATAGTTGTTGAGCGAGGCATCCACACTACCGGCACCCAGGCCGTAGGGGATTGCAAAAAGAAGCAGCAGGTGGAAGGTATGGCTGAAAAAGAACCCCGCGAGCGCGAAGCATGTCAGAGCCACGCTGAACGACATCACCCGTCCCGTACCGAACCTGCGTGTCAGCCTGTCGCTTGAAAGGCTCGAAACGACCGTGCAGACCGCTATCGTGGCTGAAATCATTCCGGCGAACGAGACCGGAACACCGAATCCGGGATACATCTCAGGCCAGGCCGCACCGAGCATCGCATCGGGAAGGCCGAGGCTTATGAATGACAGATATATTATCGCAAGCAACAGATGCATGTAGCCTCCCATCCATTGCCGATTCTATCCGTTATCCGGATTAATTGATATAGTTGTGGCGGAAAAACTCACCCGACCACATGGCAGTGTTCAAGGAACTCCGCACCATCCAGCATCAGGTCGCCGGCCCCCAGGAGTCTGGAGAGTTCCGCCGTCTGCGGCATCCTGAGTCCGGCAAGGCCAAGAACGCGGTCGTTGGCGAAAATCTCGCCGGGAAAGCCGTCCGCGGCAACCACGCCGTCAGCCATGACGATGACCCTGGAAAAGCACCTCGCGACAAGATCCATGTCGTGCAGGATAGAGATAACGAGCCTCCCCTCGGCTTCAAGCCTTCCGATTATTCCGGCGATCAGCTTCTTTCCCCTGTCGTCCTGGGCTATCGTCGGTTCATCGAATATGACCACGTCGGGATCCATCGCGAGCACGGAAGCCAGGGCGACCATCTTACGCTCATGAAGGTCCAGATCGTATGGATTCTCATCCATCTTGTCCAAAAGTCCTATCGCGTCAAGCTCCTCCTCCACCCTCCTTTGGGCCTTCTTCCTGTCCATACCGATGTTAAGCGGCCCGAAAAGCATCTCCTCGCGCACCGTGTGCTTGAATATCTGGTCGTCCGGGTTCTGGAAAACATATCCTATGCGGGAAGCGAGCTGTGCCACGGTCTTCGTCCCCGTATCCTCTCCGGAAAGCAGGATCGATCCCTTTTTTGGCCTGAGCAATCCCTTTATGAGTTTTGCCAGGGTGGTCTTTCCTGCACCGTTCTGGCCGATGATGGCGGTCGCCCTGCAATCGAACGAAAGATCCACGTCCCTGACCACATCCTTGTCCGGGGTGTAGCCGAACGAAAGCCCCCTTATCTCGAGCAGGCTGGCACCAGGGCGTACGTCCACGGCCTCCTTTTGCGAAAAGGCAACCCTTCCATCCATCATGGAAACGGCATCCTCCATCCTCACGGGCATCCCGTGCTCCGTGCAGAGCCCCAGGGCCATGGGAATGGTGGAGAAGACAGGAGGCTCCACCCCTGCCTTTTCCAGAAGCGGGGATGAAAGGACGTTTTGCGGCGTGTCGAAGCAGACAAGCCTGCCCTTGTCCATCAATGCGAGCTTGTCCGAATACCGTGCAAGATAATCCATCTTCTGCTCCACCATCACGACCGTGATGCCCGATGACGAAAGCTTCTCGATTGCTGAGAAAACCTCCGTGCAGCCCTTCGGGTCAAGCTGGCTCGTGGGTTCGTCCAGGACAAGCACGTCGGGCTCCATGACAAGTATGCTTGCAATCGCAACCCTCTGCATCTGTCCTCCGGAGAGGTCGAACGGGTTCCTGTCCCTGTATTCATATATGCCCAGAAGCTGCAGCACGTCGTCGGCACGCCTCCTCATCTCCCCGCTTTCCAGACCAAGGTTCTGCATGCCGAAGCACACCTCCTCATAAACGTTGTCCTTCGCGCCAGAAAGCTGCGTGAACGGATTCTGGAATACGATGCCAACCTTTCTGCACATCCTCTCGACAGGAGTATGCCCCGCCTCCAGGCCGTCGACAACCACCTTCCCTCCGTAGGCACCCTTGTAGAACTGCGGGACAAGCCCGACGAGGGCCTGTGCGAACGTGCTCTTTCCAGCACCGTTAGGTCCTACCACCCCGATGAACGATCCCTTGGAAATCTCCATGCTGATGTCGTCCAGAGCAAGAAAGGATGTGTGAGGATACCTGTATTTGAGATGTTCTATCGTGATGTAAGCCATGATACGGTCCTCCAGACGGCTGAAAGAACGAGAACTGCGAGCATGACGGTGTTCATCAACCTGTCACCCTTGTGCACGGGCCGTTTCGACAGATATGTCTTCATCCCCTTGTTCCCGAAGGCCCTGACCTCCAGAGCCACAGCCCTCTCCCTGGTGTTTATGAGACTACCGGTCACAACCGGGGAGACGAGGGGGATGAATGCCTTGGCCCTGACAAGCAGGCTGCCCTCGGTCTCCATTCCGCGGCTGCGCTGGGCGTCGGTGATGGTGTTCATCATGCCCATCATCTGCGGAATTATCTGGAAAACCGAGTTGATGACATAGCAGAATCTGGGAGAAAAGCCCTTCTTCTCCATCTCGTCAACCAGATCCGACGGTTTTGTCGTCAAGACCAGAATCGCGAAGCAGAGGAGCATGTTCAGAATGTTGAAACTGATCCTGAGCGCGTAATACAATCCTTCCCTGTAGAACCGGAGAGGGCCTATTGCGAACAGCACGTTCTCATTTGCCTGGTTGAAAAGCCCGTGGATGAGGAAAATCGTGACAAGGATCGTGAAAGAGAAGGCGATCAGGGGGAAAGCCCGTCTGAGGACATGTCCGGAAAAAAGGACAGCAAGCGAGAGGAACATGAAAAAGGGAAAGACCGCGAGATGTCCGGAAATGAGGGGGACGGCTATCGCGGTCAGTATGTACATCAGTTTCGTGAACGGGTGGACACGGCACAGCCAGGTGCCGTTGTCCACATACAGGCTGATGCTCCTCATCAGTCGAGGCTCTCCACTTCGTCATCCGTCTCATAAAGCGTAGTCAGCTTCCCTGGAAGCCCCTTCAGGATGAAGAACACGATGACAATGGTAATGATCTTGTCCGGAACATCGACAACAACCTCGTCAAAAAAGGATCCGAGGAAAACCGGCATCCCCGCGGCCTGGGTCACGGCAAAAAGGGCATCCCCCCATACATTTCCCGTCGTGCCGCCCCAGAATACGACATTTAGGGGGGTTGAGATGATCACGGCGACAAGACCTGCGACAACCGATGTGACGAGGGCCCTGCCGAAGCTCTTCATATATCCAAGTCTGGACATGATTCCGACCGCGATGCCTATTCCGAGGCTCGTGAGCGCATAGATCAGGGTGATGTTGTCTCCCGTGGTGAGCCCGTAGATCAGATTGTTCGCCGCTCCGCAGAGACCGCCGATCACCGGGCCGCCGAGGCATCCTCCGATACAGGTACCGATCGAATCGAGCCAGAGGGGAAGCTTCAGGAATGAAGCAAAAAGCTTTCCTATGTAATTGATTCCTATGCATGCAGGAATCAAAACGATTGTCGCCACATCGAATTTCGTCTTGAACACGTTGGCCATTTATATCCTCCTTCAGGACAGCATGCTGTGTATTCTTACCGCCTCCAGGGCGGTCTCTATCTCCCTTTTCTCTCCAAGGAGCATCGTCTCCTCCCCTGCCGAATACCTTGCGACGTTGCTGTTCACGTCACCTTTGAACGGGGATACGATGTTGAGGATCGAGGCGGCCCTCACCCCCCGGACCAGGGAAACGGTCAGGACAGCCGCGCTCTCCATGTCGGATGCAACGACAGGTGTCCCCGCCCATTTCTCGTACAGCCGTGGATTGTCAGGGCCGTACATTGTGTCATGGCTCCTTGCTATTCCGATCCTGTACGGAAAACCGAGATCCTTCACAGCCCTCTCGCATGAACGCAGCAGTCCGTAGTCGGCGACGGCGGGAAACGGAAGGTCGATGTAGGCACGGCTGGTACCGTCGTCGCGGACGGCCGCCGAGACAAGCACCAGATCACCGACAAGAAGGCCGCTCTTCAAAGCGCCTGCACTCCCTATCCGGATCACAGTGTCGACCCCGATGCGCTTGAGCTCCTCAACCGCGATGGCCGCGGACGGTCCTCCCATCCCGGTTGAAAGCAGAAGAACCGGAACACCTTTGTAAACACCCTTGACAGCCCTGTACTCCCGGCTCATTCCGAGGTCCTCGGGATCGCTTAGGAACTCCGCCGCCCTTTCAACCCGTCCCGGATCGCCGGGCAGGATGGCGAACCTCGTGCCGACAGAATCGTCCAGCCTTATATGGGGCATTTTTT
The DNA here is from genome assembly GCA_949293595.1 of uncultured Spirochaetales bacterium. Lineage (GTDB taxonomy): Bacteria > Spirochaetota > Spirochaetia > Sphaerochaetales > Sphaerochaetaceae > Ornithospirochaeta. The sequence continues at coordinate 192,376 of CASFDW010000001.1, forward strand.
CCGACATATCCTTCTCCAACTGTTATATTAGCATCCACACATTCATTTTCAAAGAGCAATTTAACATTTATAATCTCCAATATGAACGAAAAAGACCTTGTACTCATAATCGACATGCAGAACGCATATGCCCCCGGAGGCGCATGGGAATGCGCCGACATCGGACAAGCATCGGAAAACATCCTGACGCTTCTGGAAAAAGGCAAGGATGCAGAATTCGCCTTCACCCGTTTCCTGTACGATCCGTTCGCCGCCGGGGTTTGGAAGGACTACAACAGCCTGTACGGAAGGATAAACCTGGACGAACGGGCCAATGCAATGATGCCGGAGTTCACCAGGCATCTTGAAAGGCATCCCGTTTACGACAAGTCCGTCTATTCGTCACTTGCAAACGATGAACTGCGAAGGCGGTGCAGGCATGCCGGACGCGTCGTCCTGTGCGGCGTCGTGGCCGAATGCTGCGTACTCTCGACACTGTTCTCGCTCGTGGACGAGGGTATAAGGACGGTATATCTCGAGGATGCGGTCTCAGGCCTTACCAGGGAGAGCGGCAGACATGCGCTTGAGGTCGTAAGGACACTCTCCCCTCTCCATGTTTCGATCATGAGCACCCAGGACTATCTGGACGAAGGACACATCGGGGATGCGGGGGCATACATCAGGGAAGAGGTGCGTTTTTGCTATCATGAGAAGAACTACAACTGTGCCAGGACAAGCCTGAGGGCCTACTGCAGGCTTTTTTCGACCGGAATGCCGGAGGATCTGGACATGGCCGCGGTCGGCATGCACGGAGCCGGTCGCTCCGGCGCCCAGTGCGGCCTTGTCGAAGGGACACTGATGTTCATCGGCTATTATTTCCTTTCCAAGGGCTTCGGGGAAGCCGAGGCAGTTGCCGCATGCCACGACATTGCAGGGGAAATAAAAGCCGGATTCGGCTCTCTCGACTGCTGCGATCTCAGAAAGGGCGGCTTCAGAGCGGACGATCCGCCACACCTGTGCGAGGATCTGAGCGTGAGGATGATAGGTTTCTGCCATCTTTGGATAAGAAAAAGACTGGCTGACCTCGAAAGTGGATTGCGCTTTTCAGCCCCAGCCCTTCCAAACATCGGCCAAAAGCCTTGACACAGGGAGGAGGAAGATGCTCAAGCTCACAGTCGGGAAAAACGGAACGGAAAACTACGGAAGCATCCAGGAGGCCCTGGAAGCGGTGCCATACAACCAGAAGGCGGAGATAATCATATCCGAGGGACGCTACAGGGAAAAGCTGTACTCGGACAAGAAGGATCTGACGATCAGGGGGGTCGGAAAGGTTGAAATAGACTTTTCGGATCATGCCAGGCAGATCATGGATGACGGAAGGAAGCGCGGCACGTTCCGATCCTACACCGCATTCTTCTCCGGAGGCCGCCTGCTGCTCGAGAACCTCACGATATCAAACTCCTCGGGAAGGGCCGAAACAGCCGGACAGGCGCTCGCGCTATATCTAGATTGTGCGAAGGCACGGCTTGAGAACGTGCGGCTTGTAGGCAACCAGGACACATTGTTCATCTCCCCGCTTCCTGACGAGGAGATGGAGGTGCGCGGGTTCTACGGTCCACGTTGCTTCACATTGCGGAGCATGTGCGAGGCGGTCTTCCATTCATGCCATATCGAGGGATCGGTCGATTTCATCTTCGGTTCAGGCAACGCCCTTTTCGAATACTGCACCATCCACAGCGTCGAGAAAGGTTTTGTGGCCGCCCCTTCGGGCAGGAAGGACGGGATCGGATTCATCTTCAAGGACTGCGTGTTCTCCTCCGGAGGATGCGCGGACGAAAGCGTTTTCCTCATGAGGCCCTGGAGGAAGGAGGGTAAGGCGGCATTCGTCAACTGCAGCTTCGGAGCACATATCAACCGCAGGGGCTATACATATTTCAGGGACGGCAAGGAGGACATGGAGAACTCCACGTTCCTTCTCTCAAACTGCACTTTCTCAATACCGCCGGAGATGGAGGAAAGCCATTTCGTCCGGCCCGAGGTGTTCCACGACGCCCTGGACCATTTCAGGAAGCTCTGACATGCACGCAGATTTCGACAAACTCGCAGCAAGGCTTGCATCCTCCCCCTTCAGATCGTCGTTCCACCTTGATGCTCGAAGCATGAGATACGTGGAGGAAAAAGGCATGGACACGATACGCATCCATGCCAGGGAGCTCATCACCAGGCGGCTTGCCCCTGCAGACATCCCGAACGACGGAAGACAGACCCCGATGAAGGGCCACCCCGTCTTCATAGCCCAGCATGCAACGGCAACCTGCTGCCGGGGATGTCTGGAAAAATGGCACGGAATCGCAAAAGGCCGTCCGCTCTCAAACGACGAGGTTTGTTATGTGACCGATGTCGTGATGTCCTTCATCGCCAGTGAGATGGAACGGATCAATCACTGAGCGGACATATCCTCCAGCATGGCCACGGCCTGCATGTACATCCTGGGTATGTGGAACGGTCCTTTGTAGAAGTTGCCTTTTATGGGGCTGGACACGGTCCCGTCCCGGTGCAGGTAACCGAACCATTCACCACCCTTCCTGTCGATGAAATGTTCCGACACATATTCGTCGACCATCCTGAAATACCCGAGGTAGCGTCCGTTTCCTGTGATCCTGTACGCCATCAGACTGGCGATCACGGCCTCGCATTGCGGCCACCAGAACTTCATGTCCTGATGGTACTCGCTCAGGTCGAGTCCCAGCGCATCGCGGTACTGGATGATACCGCCACCGCATTCGCTGTCCCAGCCTTTTTCAAACATCCAGTCGAACATCCTGAGACCGAGCTCCACATAGTGCCCGTTTGACTGCTCCAGCCCCTCGTTCATGATGAACCACGCACCTTCTATCGAATGTCCGGGATTCAGAAGCCGTCCTTCGAAATGGTCCTTGAGGAATTCCCCATCGCTCCCGCACTCCTCCAGCACGCAGCATAGGTCGGGTCGGACGAAATACCTTTCGATCTCGTCTATCAGTTCAGCAATCCTCGCATTGATCCATTTTCTTTTCTCAGGGAAAGCCCGCCTCAGCTCAGATAGGACGTTTATGAGAATCATGGGCACGGAGAATGATCTTGAAGGCCGCGAGGATTGGTCGAACTTCGGTATGAGGATGCCTGGGGTATTGCGGATTTCCTCGATGAAAGAAAAGAGCTCCAACGCCTTTTCGCAATAGTCCGCATTCCCGCTGGCAATGCCGTATGCCGCATAACCTATGACGGCGAAGGCCTCGCTGAAGAAATACCTCAGACGCTTTATCACGCCGCGCCCGTCGTCGGTGACGCGGAAGAACATCCTCCCGTCCGAATCGAAGCACTTTTCATCGAGGAATCCGACAATTGTCTTTGCGGCCGCAAGGTACGAGGGATCCCTCGAGACGTCGGTATAGGCGCGGCTGAACGTCCAAAGCGCCCTGCCCTGGAACCACACCGACTTGTCGCTGTCGATAAGGCTCCCGTCCCTGTCGAGCGCCGTATATATCCCACCGTTCAAACGGTCGATCCCGTGCTCCAGCCAGAACGGCAGTATGTTTTTGACCAGGCATGCACGGTACCTCGTTCCAACCTCCTTCAAAGACTCCATGGAAACCTCCTTGAAAAAACTGACCTACCTGGCCTTCTTCGGCGGGTAGCCGGTTATCTTCTTGAACACCCTGTTGAAATACGCCTGGTCCTGGAAGCCGGTCCTGTAGGCGACCTCGTTCATGCTCATCCCCGTATCCCTGATGAGCTTGAGCGCCATGTCTATCCGGCAGCGCATCAGATAATCCCAGGGGGAGACGCCAAGCTCCTTTTTAAACATGCGCGCTAGATAGTCCTCGTTGACGTTTATCTCGCTGGCCATCTGCCATCTTGCGATATGCCCCGAGGCATGCGTGTTGATGTATGAGACAGCCCTCTTTACGAGCACCCCGGTGAACGGTGGCAGCACCTCCTCCCCGACCATCAGGCGCAGAAGCTTGGAGATGAAACCGGAGCTCTGGAATATGAACGGGTTTGCAAGCAGGACCCTGGCCATGTCGGCCGTGGCGTCAACAAGGGCCGGATCGATCATGTCCCCGACTATGACAATCGGGGCCCTCAAAATGCTCCTTATCTCCTTGAGCCGTCCGGAAGGTACGCTGCCCGAGACGATCAAGAGGGAAAGCTTGTCCTTGCCCGGATAAGAGAACAGGTCGTCGGCATCACCCTCTATGATGTTCCTTTCATCGAGATCCAGGCCTGAGACCAGCGACGACGGGACCCCCATCAAAAACAGCCTCGTCATGCCGTCCATGCTCCTCATCCTCTCCACAAGGTCGGAAAGATTTACGCAGCCGGAGGGGTCCGCGTTGAGCGCGAGCACCGGAAGCCGGTTAATCACGGGGTCCCTGCCGAAGGATGAAAGGATTGCAAGATCCTTCGGATCCAGTGATGAAAAGTCTATCACAAGCAGGCCTGCTTCGGAGATGGACCTCCTTTTCGAGCCGACCTTCTGCAGATACATCGGGTTTTTGATCCATCCGCAGACCTCGGACGCACCGGATTCCCTGGACCCGAGGAGCAGCAGGGGCTCAAGCCCGCTCTTCTCCCCCTCCCTCTTTTCCCCTCCGAGGCTCGGGAGGAAAAAGTGCAGGACAATCGAGCCGCCGTCTATCATGAGCTTCGCATCGTTAAGAAGCATGATCTTCTCGGAAATCAGGAACAAGGAATCCTTTGCACAGAGGCGCGGGTCCCAGCCGGCGTTGTCGGAGAAAAAAGAGAACCCGACGGACGAAGGCCCCAGGACAACCCTGAAGAAGGGGGATCCGTCCCTGCCGATGAGCTCCGCGATGTTCGAAAACACGTCGCGGATCCTCTGGATGTCGACCTGGACGAGGAAATCCGGCACGACGCCCTCTGTCGCGTTGCATCCCGCGGAGGAGGCCAAGGCGACAAGGTCGTGCATCCTCTCGAGCCTTTTTTCCGTCCATCCCTCCCCCGCCTGCGCCAGAGCCAAATCGAGGAGGTGCTCGGCCTTCCTGACCGCACGGAGTATCTCCGGGTCCGTGGAACGGCCTGCTATCAGCTCGAGGGGATCCTTGAGGTCCTCGCTGACGTTTGCAAAGAATTCGCTCTTGACGCGCTCCGCGTTCTCGGCCGCCTCCTTGGCCCTGTTCTGAGCCTCCATGAGGTATGCGCCCTTGACCGCGTAGCATATGGTGCTCCTTATATCCTCCACCAGGGTGCCGTCCCTGCCTGTTGCGCCGAGCACCATGTAGCCAAGGGGCTGGTTCTCCACAAACAGGGGCTCGACTATGTGAAGCCCGGCATCCAGGCCGTCCATTATCCACTGCGGCAGCAATTGCGTCGAGGAGAAGGACTCTCCTTCGAACCTCCTGTTGTTCTGGAACCCGCCTGCAAGCTCCGACACCCCCTCGTCCCCGTAGACGACAACAAAACAGGACGGCATTCCGAGGCCCGGCAGGTGCCTCTCAAGATGTATGCCGATGTCGCTTATGCGGGCAAGCCCCATCAGATCGTACTTGAATGAGTCCAGCTTCCCATGCATGACACCCCTCTCGTAGCTTTTTAGGTTGTTGATCCTGTTCTGTGAGCGCGAGATGTCCGGGAGGACCGACCGGAATATGAAGCCTGCCGCCTTCTTGGAGACGGGCAGGAAAGAAACCAGCCATCTGACGGCCTCCAAAAAGAGGTTGATGTCATGGGAGGAGGAGAAGAATCTGTCGCATAACAGCGAAACGTCCATCCGGCATTTCCTGAAATCCTCCTCGCCGCTATCGTCGCCGAGGGAAAGGATCTCGTCCACCACCGGAGCAACGGACGAGGCCATGGCCGCATCAGACAGATGGAAGGACCTTTTGATCCAGTCCAAATAGCTTTGCCGGTCCCTTATCGCAAGACGGGCCTTGTCGGGGCCGGAGAACGAATCCTCGCAGCCGCACGACCTGCGCAAAAGCATCTCCGCCGGCAGCATGACGTCCGGCTCCAGGGCCCGGCTTTCTGGATTATCCGCCAAAAGGTGGTCCAAAGCCTCGTACGCCATTACCGCAACCTGCGAATACGGCATGCCCACGGTGGACATGCCGACCGAAAGAAGCTGGCTCTCGTAGCTGTTGTTGAACCCACCTATCATTATGTCGTTGGGGAATCGGTATCCGCGTGATTCGAGGATCCGTCCGGCAGAATACATCATCATGTCGCTTGCGGCGAGCACCGCATCATAATCGCGCACCGGAAAAAGGTTCCTCTCATCGAGCTCCTGCAGGGCCTTCGCACCGGAGGACCACGGCGTCGGACTGGAGACAAGGTTCCAGTCGATCTCGATATGGCAGTCCCTCAAAGCGTCGAGGTACGCCCTGTAGCGGTCCTGTGCCGACAGATGGTTCTCAGGCCCTCGGAGGAACGCGATCCTCCTCGCGCCATGATGGCGTATGAAATGCATCGCCAGGGCCTTGAAGCCGTGGTATGCGTCGAAGCTTATGTCCGGATGGGCATCCCTCTTCAGTCCGATTGTCACATACGGCAGGCCGGAGAACCTCTCATGGAATTCGGACAGCTCGTCGATGGAGATGAAACCGCCGAGGCTGGACGACCATACGATCAGGCCGTCGAGGTTCTCCACGTTGACCAGATCGTATATCCCGGAGCGGAGGTATTCGTAGTCCTCCGTGCATTTAAGCCTGCCACCTGGGAAAACAAAAAGGTTGTCCCCCCTCTTTTCGGCGATGTCGGCGACCATGCGCCACATGTTGTTCGACGATCCTGTATGGATTGAGGCGAGTGTGAGCCCGATGCGCCTTCCTCCTACAACGCTCCTATCCACGCGTTCCTCCATTGTGTTTGGATTATAACATCATACCGCCGATGAAAGGTAACATAAGATTTTTTTTCACATGGCTGACGAACAGGGAAGCCACGGCCTCGGCCCCCTCGCCGCTCAAATGGGTGTCGTCCTCGACGCCATTCGGGTAGTTCGGGCTGTCGCCGGGTGCAAGATGCATGAAGCATGCCTTCGACCTCTCGGGGCCGAGACGGGAGAAATATGATGCCGTGAGCAGCTCCATGTCCACGAAACCTGTCATGAAGGCCGCCGCGGCCCGCCTTGTGACATCAGGATAGCATCCGTGCGTGCCTATAAGCCGTCCGTCAACGGAGAACCTGCGCCTCACGATAGGCGTGAGCAGCACGCTCTGGCAGTTCCTCCTGGAAAGGCTCTCCACCATGAAAACCAGGTTGTTGAAAAACTCGTCCGGGCTGCTGTGCCGCTCCCCGTCGGGCTTGTATTCGTTATGGCCGAATTCTATGATGCACCAGCTTCCCGGCATGGCCATGTCCAACCCCTTGTCGAACAGTCCGGATGAAAGGCACTTTTTGCTGCTCATTCCGTTCACTGCCAGATTGACAAGCGTGAAGCCGGGGCTGAGGTGCTTTTCAAGGCATTCCGCCCAGCCCGTCTCAGGACGTGCGGACACGTCCTTTGCAGCAGCGGTGGAATCGCCGAAGAAAATCAGCCGGTCAGACAAACTCCACCCCCTCCTCGACATAGAACGGACCGTCCACCCCGGTTATGTCGACATCCGTCATCCTCACGGAGCAGAAGCAGAGGCGGAAGGCTCTCGAGCTTATCGTCTCGAGCCCGCTGGTCATCTCGGACTCCATGACAGGCACGTCCGGATTGCTGGAAAGGGCGAAGGAGCAGTTTTCGAACACCATCCCGGATACGGGCATCTCGGGAAGTCCGGCGATGAAGCCGACCGAGCTTCTGCAGCCTTCGGCGTGCACGCGGGAGAACACGATGTTCCTTATCACAGGGGTTTCGGGTCCTACGGGGAGCTTTGAGAGCGAAAAGAGCCTTTCGTCGCTGCAGCCGCACCTGTAGAACATGTTTACGGCAACGGGGCAGAAGGTGTTTTCAATCACGATGCCCTCGAAACGGAGATTCTCGACAACGCCGCCCCTCCCCCTTCTGGTCTTGATCCTGATGCCGCGGTCGGTTCCTAGGAACCTGCAGGCTTTCACGAGCACCCCGTCTATTCCGGCTGCGGTCTCGCTTCCGATCGAGACACCCCCGTGGGCGGATCGCACAGTGCAGTTTTCGACAACTATGTTTTTCGAGGGGCGTCCGACCGCGATCCCGTTCGCGCCGCTTCCGCTTTTTATCGCTATGCCGTCGTCGCCGACGTCGATGCTTGAGCCGATGATCCTCACATCAATGGACGAATCAACGTCGATGCCGTCCGTGTTTGGGCTGTCGGCGGGGTTGGTTATCGTAACGTCCTTTATCTCGACGTTCCTGCTGTATAGAACATGCAGGGTCCAGAAAGGGCTGTTGGCAAGGCTGACCCCGTTTATGAAAACATCCTTGGAACCGTGTACGGACAAAAGCGGCGGGCGCAGAAACTGCGTGGCCCTTCCGCCACCCCCACCGGGCTGGTCCCGGTATCCCGGATTAAGCAAGGCAAGCTCCTTCTCGATATCCGTTTCTGGAACAAGCTGCGAGGCCTTCTTCCTGCGCGCCTCATCCCACCACGGACGGCCCGAGCCGTCTATGGTCCCATTCCCCCCGATGTAGGCGTTGACAGCATTCTCTATCAGGATGCAGGGATGCATGGCATAGCAGTCCACCCCCTCCCAGCGCGTATATACGGGACGGTAGAGGGAGAAATCGGGAATGAACGAAAGCACGGCGCCGCGTTCGAGCCAAAGGCCGGTGTTGCTTCCCATCGTAAGTGGACCGGTTTCCCAAACCCCGCTTTCGACAGTGAGGCGTCCGCCCCCGCTGGAGGCTATAATATCGAGCGCCCTGGCCAGGGATATGCCTTTCGCCATGCATTCTTTCGCTGAAAAATCCACAAGGAACCTCCCGATGTTTACAATTTGAAAAACTGCGACTAGAATCCAAAGTATGTTCTATCTCGGATTCAGAGCCCATGATTTCGGGCGTTTCCCCTCTTTCAGGGAACTTGGGGAGGCGGTTGCCCTCCACACGGACGGCGGCCTTGTCCAGCTTGCGCCGAAGAAGGTCGTGCCTTCGTCCAAGGATTTCGGTGAAATGACCGAAAAGGATGCCCTTGGAATACGCGACGTGCTCGAAGCTTATGGCGTGTCCATCGCGGTCATAGGCTCCTACATCAACCCGGTCCATCCCGATCCGGATGAAAGATCAAGGCATGTTGCGAAATTCGCAAACGCCCTGCGCCTTTCCTCCGCATTGGGCTGCAGGGTGGTCGCCACCGAAACCGGCTCGGCGAACCCGGACTGCTCCTTCAGCGAGGAGACCGAGGATGAAAAATACTTCTCAATCCTCATGAAAACCGTCGAGACGCTCCTGAGGGCGGCCGAGGATGGGGACGCATACGTCGCGCTCGAAGCCGTCGCCCGCCAGCACACCATCTCCAGCAGCGAGAAGATGGGAAGGCTTCTCGAAGAGTTCAAAAGCGACCGTCTGAAGGTCGTGCTCGACCCGGTGAACCTCGTCCCGTGGACCGGGATCCCGTCTAAAGGGCCCAAGCCAAGCAAGGAGGAGGTTGACTCCTTCATCGACTCGATATGCGCACCGATCAGGGGTTGCGTCGTCGCAATCCACGCGAAGAACTACGTCCTCATCGACGGCTGGAAGAAAGGCGACCTGCCGCTGCTCGAAGGTGTTTTCGACTGGCAGGCTGCCATACCGGCCCTGAAAAGGAACGGAATAGACGGAATCCCGTTCCTTTTGGAGAACATGAGGCCTTCAACGCTCAAGGAGACGACGGATTTTCTTGCTCCCCTTCTATGAGCGCCATCAAAAACGGCCCCACGCCCTTGAAGTCGTCCGCAACCACCTTTTCCGAAACGTAGTACTCGAAGGATCCGTCGCGGTACGGGTTTCCGCCCAGGCCTGCGACCGAGCAGATGCCGCCAAGGTGGAACAGTCCTTCCCCGTCCTTCGAAAGATACCTGCCGATGATGCCGTCCAATGCCTTCCGGGCGGCCTCAACTCCGACGGCCCCGTCGATCATGCCCAGGCGCGACGCCTTGAATAGGCTGTATGCGAACATGCTGCTGGCGCTTGTCTCCAGATAATTGCCCGGCCTGTCGCCGCAGTCGATCACCTGGTACCACATCCCCTCCTCCGTCTGGAAATCGAGGAGGTTCTTAAGCAGCCCGCCAGCAATACCGTCAAGGACTGCGGCCTTGTCAGGATGATCATTCCTGATCATCTCCGAAATGTCCAAAACAGCCATCAGGTACCAACCGAGGGCGCGGGCCCACACGTGCATGCTTGTGCCGCTCGACACGTTCGACCAGCGCATGCCGCGCGACTCGTCGTACGCATGCAGAAGAAGCCCGGTCCTCCTGTCCTTGAGAAGGTCGAAGGTCACTGTCAGCTGGCGGACCACATCATCCACGCACCCGTCGTCGCCGAAGGCCTGTGCGTACATGATCCTGAACGGCTGGGCCATGTAGAGTCCGTCGAGCCATATCTGCCAGGGATATATCTCCTTGTGCCAGAAAACGCCGCTTTTTGTCCTCGGCTGACCTTCAAGCTGTGCATGCGCCAGGCCTGCCGCCTTTCTGAACCTCTCCTCGCCCGTCTTTTCATAAAGAGGGATTAGAACCTTCGCCGGGTTGACCTGGTCGAGGTTGTACTCGCCCATGCGGTACAGCCTTATTCCGCCGTCATCCGAAACAAGCGGGCTGTACATCCCGTAGGCCCACTCGAAAAGATCCCTTCTTCCGAGAGACTCCGAAAGCTTCATCACGGACAGTACGACAAGACCGTCCTCGTAGTGCCATCTCATCATCCCGCTTTTGAACCAGCTCATGATGGATTCGGCAATTTCAAGAGAAAGCATCTTCTTCATCCGCCACCCCCGGATGAGGGGCCGAAGCCCCCCATCCAATCCAAATTCAGATCAACAGTCCGTTGTCCCTTGCATATTCGATGCCGGAGGCCTCCCATGCGGCTCCTCCGATCTGGTCGAACTGCGCGATCCATTCGTTCCAGTTCTCTTTGGTAAGCGCCCTTCTTCCGGTGAGGAATTCGAGGACACCCTGCTCATAGAACCTCTTGACATCCGCGTTCGGAGCAGGAAGCGTGTCGCAGCCGATGCTGGCGGTCCACTTCTTCGTCTCCATCTCACGCAGCGTTGTAAGCGCGCTCATGGTCTTTCCAGACACATCGCAGACATACTCGGGATATCTTGCGGCAAGCTCGACGTCGGAATTGTAGTAGACCATGTTCCTGAGCTGTGTGATTGGAACGATCGCAGCCTCGTCGAATCCCTTCGAAGGATCGGCAAGACCCTCGGTGGTCGGGATGCCGTTCTCATCGAGCACGTAGTTCACGCCTTCCACACCCCAGCCGAGAAGGTAGTAGCCCTCGTCGCTGCTCATCCATTCGAGAAGTCTGGCGATTGCCTCCTTCTTTCCTGCGTTGGCAGCCTTCTGGCTGACAGCATAGATCCTGTAGCTCTGGGTGTACGGGCCAACCGAGCTCTTTCCATCCGGTCCCACAGGAGGATCGATGACGATCCATTCGCCGTCGGGGAAGTTCGCATCGAACGGCGCATAGTTGCTCTTGGAGGCGTATGCCGCGTTCTGCTCCCTCATGATGCCGAACTTGCCCTGCTTCCATGCAGCACGGAAATCGTCCTTCTTATAGGCCATCCAGTTGGGGTCGATGACGCCTTCGTCCTGCATCTGCTTTATGAAGCACATTGCATCGTACATCTCGGGCTTCTTGAGATTGAGCCCTGCGGTCTCCTCGTTGAGGTCCCACGTGCCTTCAACTCCGAATGCACCGTAGAACGGCTGGAACCTTCTTCCGAGCCCTTCCTCGTAGTTGTTGATCTCGATGAACGCGCCGTAGCCGTATGTGTCGTCCTTGCCGTTCCCGTCAGGATCGTCGTATGTGAACGCCCTCATGACCTCCATGTAGTCGTCAAGTGTCACGGGGATGTCGAGACCGAGGTTGTCGAGCCAGTCCTTGCGGATGAGCACGCCCTCGTTCTTGATGATCGAACCCGGGGATGCGAGGCCGTATGACTTGCCCTTGTAGGTTGTGAACTTGATGCTGTCCTGATCATACTGCACCGCGGTCCTCGTCGGCATGAGCTCGTACATGTCGTCGACCGATGCCACCAGGCCCTGCTGGACGAGGCGGAGCCATGCGTCGCGGCGGACCATGAAAAGATCCGGAAGGTTGTTCGCAGCACCTGCCGCCTGGATCTTCACATCCTGGTCGCTTTCGTTCGACGGAAGCGCGGTCAGGCGCAGATCTATGTTGAGCTTCTCACGGATGATGTCGAATCCCACCCAATCGGCCGGAGGTGGTCCGGCTTCGGTGACGGCCGCCCCGTACCACAGGTCTATGACGACGGGTCCCTCGGATGCCGCTGCGCTGCTCTTGGATTCGCTCGAGCCGTTTGCAAAAGCCGGAACGGCGAGCAGTACAAGCAGGACAGCCAATACTGTCAAAATTTTTCTACTCATGGTCAAACCTCCTTTGATCGACCTAAATTATTCTATTGCCAAAAGCCAAAGGCTTTGTACGGATCTTCAGCCCTTCACGCTTCCAAGGAGCGTCCCCTTGGTGAAGTACTTCTGTATGAACGGGTATGCGATGACCATCGGGATTGCGCTGAGGAACACGCTTGCCGCCTTGATCGCGGCTATCGGGGCCTCGCCGAACGCGTTCACCTCGACGTATTCGTTCATCCCGCTGGCCATGAGTATGTTCCTTAAAAGGATCGGAAGCGGCTGCAGGGAGTTCGCGTTCAGGTAGAGCATCGCATGGAAGAAGTCGTTCCAGAACGATACTCCGTAAAATAGTCCCACGGTCAGGATGATTGCCTTGGAAAGCGGCAGCATTATCTTGATAAGGATACCCATCTCCCCCGCCCCGTCGATCTTCGCAGACTCCTTGAGCTCGTTCGGGATCCCTTCGAAGAAGCTTCTCATTATGATGCAGTTGTACGTGCTGATCGCACCAGGGAGGAACACCGCGGCCAGATGGTCGATCAGGCCGATGTGCGTCACAAGGAGGTACGACGGTATCATTCCGACGTTGAAGACGTACGGGACGATGATCAGCAAATTGAGGAACTTCCGTCCGGGAAGGGTTTTCACCGAAAGCACGTATGCAAGCGGGATTGTCAGCACAAGCGATGTGGCAACGCCCATCACGAGTATCTTGAGGCTGTTGGAGAATGCGATCAAGAACCCGTTGTTGCCGAGCAGCGCCTCATAGGCCGCTGTTGACCACTTCCAAGGCACGAGGAACATGCCCTCGATGTTGGTCCCCAGGAAGGTGTTCGGGCGGAAAGAGAGGGTTATCGTGCTCCAGAGCGGTATGGCGATTACGATGAGCATGAACACCATGAACACATCAACCATGATGTAGAACGCCCTGTCCGCACCTGTGAGCTTGACGGCCGTCCCCTGTATCCTGTATTTGTCCTTCTTCATTTCACCACCTCCGTCAGAACAGCGAAGAATTCGAGACCTTCCTCGTAAGCTTGTTAGCCAGGAAGATCAAAAGCATGCCGATCACGCCCTTGAACAGTCCGACAGCGGTCGCAAGACCGAACTGGAATTCCAAAAGCCCCTGCCTGTACACCCAGGTGTCTATGATGTCGCCTACGGAGTAGACCGCCGGCGAATATAGCATGAATATCTGGTTGAAGCCTGCATCTAGGATCGTTCCGATCTTCAGAAGCAGCACCGTCACGATGACGGGTGCGATCGATGGGAGCGTTATGTATCTGACGCGCTGCCAGGCCGAGGCGCCCTCGACCATCGCCGCCTCGAAGAGCGACATGTCTATCCCCATCAGCGCAGCGATGAAGATGATTGCCGACCATCCCATCTCCTTCCATGCGTCCGAGAAGATGACTATCCACGGGAAGGCCTTTGTGTTGGTCAAAAAATCGATCGGTGTGCCGCCGCACATCTTGATCAGGTCGTTGACAATCCCGTCCCCGGGCGCAAGAAGCGACAACAGGATTCCATACATGATTACCCATGACAGAAAGTGCGGAAGATATGTCAGCGTCTGGACGACCTTCCTGAGCCCCGTGCGCCTGCATTCGTAGACCGCGACGGCAAGCACTATCGAAAGCGGAAGGGAGAAGATGATCTTCCCGAAGCTGTACATCAAGGTGTTTCTCAGAAGCTCCCAGAAATAAAACGAATTGAAGAACGCCTTGAAATTCTCCAAACCAATCCACCTGCTTCCGGTGACTCCGTCCAAAGCCATGTAGTCGCGGAAGGCTATCTGGCTGTTCCAGATCGGTACGTACTTGAAAAGCAGGTAGTATGCCAGGGGGATCACAAGTATCATGTAGACAGACTTGTGTCTTGCAACCTCTTTCCAAAAATTCTTCTTTACAACGTAGGTGTCCTTATTGCTCACTTTGTACCCCTTACAGTTTTAGACTATCCCTCTTTTGAAGAAAATACAGAAAGCAATTTGGATTATACAGACTTTTTTCCGCTATATACGCATTAATTTCCAACACATGACAAAGCATGAATCAAAAATGGAAGAATCTCCCATACGCACATGCGCGTATCCAAATTGCAGAATCGGTAGAACCCGCCTGGAGTCTTTGCACTTCTTTCAATAAAGCGTATCCAAATCCAGCAGACGAAGCGGCAAACCACTCCTTTCAGGCCGCCCAATCCCCCACTCCCCTTTTTAGGCACAGCATGGCAACCGGACGTGAAGTTTTTCCCCTTGCCGGAGAGGCGTTGGCGGGTATGAGGGTCAGACGGCCGCAAAACACACAATAAATATGATATCATCATACCGAATACGGATTATAATATTGTGATATAATCTTGAAATTTATTATTTATAATTGATGTTGACAACGGTTTTGATAAGGAATAATGTATTGTTGACATATCAATAATTGATAATGACAAGGATGAAAGCCATGAACATGTCCCTACACACGCTGCTCTTCCGCGCATACCACGCGCAGACCAAGATGCTGACCCCCGTCCTCGAGGAGATCGGGCTCGGCAGGGGGCAGCCTAAGATACTCAACTATCTGAGCGCACACGGGAAGTGCGCACAGAACGAGATTGCATCATATTTCGACCTTGATCCTGCGTCAATTTCGAGAATGGTCGAGACCTTGAACAAAAACGGATTCATCACGGTGGAGATGGACAACGGATGCAGAAGAAGGAACATACTGGCAATAACAAAAAAGGGTATGGAGGCGATAGAGCGTTGGCATAAGGAATGCTCTGATGTGGAGGAGCGGATGCTCGACGGTTTTTCCAAGGAGGAGAAAGAATCATTCCATACCCTTTTGGAGAGGGCTTACATCAACCTCGAGGACAACGGAGGGAAACGGGATGCATGACATACGGAAACTCTTTTCCTATCTTGGCCCGTACAGGAAGGATCTATTCTTCGCCGGATTCCTCGTGTTCATCGAGACAGCCTTCGAGCTTGTGATTCCCAAGCTCATGTCGGACCTGATAGATTTCGGCGTATCCACAGGAGACATGCAGTATATGACCCGGAAGGGACTTCAGATGGGTTTTTGTGCAGTTCTTGCGCTCATAACAGGACTCACCTACGCGCGTTTCGCAGCCCGTGCCGCCTACGGCTGGGGTGCCAGGATCCGTGATGCGGAATACGAGAGGCTGCAGGGTTTTTCGTTCAAGAACATCGATTATTTCGAATCCTCCAGCCTTGTGACAAGGATGACCAGCGACGTAACAGTGATGCAGAATGCAATAAACGGAGGACTGCGTCCGCTGATCAGAAGCCCGATGATGCTTTTTCTCGGAATCGGATTCTCATTCTCCATGAGTCCGGAACTATCGCTGGTATTCATCGTGCTCACTCCTGTTCTTGCGATCCTGCTATTCACCATCATAAGGTATGTGGCACCTATGTACTCGCAGCTTCAAAGGGCCGTCGACAAGGTCAACATGTGCGTTGAGGAGAACCTCAGGGCGATACGAACCGTCAAGGCCTACGTCAGGGGAGACTACGAGTCAGATAAATTCGAGGAGGCCAACGCACATCTGGCATCGACGGCGAAATCGACAAACAGGAAGGCGGTGCTCAATCTTCCTGCGTCCCAGCTGATGATCTATACCGCAATAGTGCTGATAATGCTTTTCGGAGGAAGGATGATCCTGACCGGAAACCTTCTGGTCGGCGAGCTGACCGGATTCCTCAGCTACGTCATGCAGATTCTTAATTCGATGATGATGATCAGCAACGTGTTCCTGCTTCTGACACGAAGCCTTGCAAGTGCCGAAAGGATATGCCAGGTGCTCGAGGAAGACCCATCGATCAAGGAAAAGGACGGAGCATTCAGGAAGGTTGAGAACGGCTCTGTCGAATTCAAGCACGTCTATTTCAAATACTCCGAGAATGCCGAGCAATACACGCTCAGCGACATCTGTCTGAAGATCGGAAGCGGGGAAACTGTGGGCATACTCGGAGCGACGGGCAGTGGTAAATCCACCCTTATCCAGCTCATCTTACGACTATATGATGCAACAGAAGGCTTTGTTATGGTTGCAAACAAAGATGTCAGGGATTACGGGATAAATGAGCTCAGGGCCGAGGTGGGTATCGTTCTCCAGAAAAACCTCCTTTTTTCCGGAACCGTGAGGGAGAACCTGCTATGGGGGGATGAGGAGGCCTCGGACGAGGAGATATGGAAGGCTCTTGAAACCGCATGTGCGGATAACTTCATAAGGAAGATGCCGATGCAGCTTGATGCGCGGGTCGCGCAGGCTGGCGAGAATTTCTCCGGAGGACAGAAACAGAGGCTGTGCATCGCACGCACGCTTCTTAAAAAGCCCAAGATAATGATCTTCGACGATTCGATGAGTGCCGTGGACAGCGCAACGGAGGCCGCCATCCGCAAAGGGCTCGCAGGGATGCGCGACATGACAAAGATATTTATAGCCCAAAGGATAAGCACGGTCAAGAATGCGGACAAGATAGTAATCCTGGACGACGGAAGGATAGCTGATGTCGGAAAGCACGACGAGCTCATGGCCCGCAGTCCGATATACCGCGAGATATACTCCAGCCAGCTCAAGGGAGGATCGGAAAATGCCAACTAGGACACCAAGCACGAGAAAGCCAAAGAACCTCAAGGCGACACTGGGGACGATGATCCATTACATGGGACGGCATAAGTATACTCTTCTGGCGGTTGTGGTGATGGTCGCCCTAAGTGTGGGGGCGAACCTTCTTGGAACATACATGATCAAGCCGGTCGTGAACTCGCTCGCAGGAGAGGACCCGTACGGCAGGCTTGCAAGGGGTGTCGTGGTCACCGCAGTCATATATGCGGTCGGGGTGCTGTCGGCATTCGGCTACACGCAGATGACAGCCAAAAGCGCACAGGAGATTGTCTACGACATAAGAAAGGACCTGTTCGAGCATATTCAAGGTCTTCCCCTATCCTTCTTCGACCAGAGAAAAAGCGGTGATGTGATGAGTTATTTCACGAACGATGTCGACACGATCTCGGACGCTCTGAACAACAGCTTCTCATCTGTGGTGAAGAACTTCATGCAGATAACTGGAACGATGTTCATGCTCATAGTGCTCAACTGGAGGCTGTCACTGCTTGTGGCCGTCGCATACGTCCTGATGTTCCTCTACATCCGTCTTGCGGCAAAAAAGAGCAAGATGTACTACACCAAGCAGCAGAAGAGCCTCGGGGAGCTTGACGGATACATCCAGGAGATGGTTAGCGGACAGAAGGTCGTCAAGACGTTCAACCACGAGCAGGAGAACCTGGAGGGATTCAGGAAAAGGAACATCACACTGAGGGATGCCGGTACCGGAGCCCAGGCCTATGCGGCGACAATGATCCCGTGCGTCGTGACGATCTCATACATAAACTATGCCGTGGTCGCCTTCATCGGAGGAATGATGGTGCTCAGGGGATGGACCGATATCGGCTCGCTTGCAAGCTACCTGGTATTTGTCCGCCAGGCCGCCGCACCAATCAACCAGTTCACACAGCAGACCAACTTCCTCCTTTCCTCCCTTGCCGGTGCTGAAAGGATATTCGAGGTCCTGAAGATCGGGAAGGAGGAGGACTTCGGCGATGTCGAGCTGGTCAATGCATGCCGGGATGCGGAGGGAACACTGCACGAGACGAAGGAGAGGACCGGACTCTGGGCCTGGAAGGAGAAGGACGGCAACCTGATAGCGCAGAAGGGAGAGGTCGTGCTTCGCAACGTTCGTTTCAGCTATGACGGGAAAAAGGAGGTTCTGAAGGATGTCTCGCTCTATGCGAAGAGCGGCCAGACAATAGCCTTCGTAGGCTCGACCGGAGCAGGAAAGACCACGATAACGAACCTGATCAACAGGTTCTACGACATCGACAGCGGCAACATATTCTACGACGGCATAGACATCATGCGGATAAGAAAGGATTCGCTTCGCTCAAGCCTCGGGATGGTTTTGCAGGACACGCACCTCTTCACAGGCACAATAAGGGAGAACATACGCTACGGAAGGCTGGATGCGACGGATGAGGAGGTCGAGAAGGCGGCTGTCAGCGCAAATGCGGATTCATTCATCAGAAGGCTGCCGAAGGGATACGACACCATGGTCACTAACGACGGTGCCAACCTGTCCCAGGGACAACGCCAGCTGCTGGCCATAGCGAGGGCCGCGGTCGCGGACCCGCCCGTCCTGATCCTCGACGAGGCAACAAGCAACATCGACACAAGGACGGAGGACCTCATTGAAAAAGGGATGGACGCCCTTATGGAGAACAGGACCGTATTCGTCATCGCCCACCGCCTGTCGACTGTAAGGAACGCGGATGCGATCATGGTGCTGGAGAACGGAGTGATAATGGAAAGGGGCAATCATGACGACCTGATGAAAAAGAACGGAATATACCACAAGCTTTACACCGGATTGTTCGAGCTCTCCTGATGGCATGATGAAAAAGCTGTCAACCGCGCCGGTGATGGTGTATCATCTGGGTATGGAGATAAAAGCCGCATTTTTCGACATCGACGGCACCCTCCTCGCCCATCCTGAGAAAACAATACCCGAAAGCTCGCTGAGAAGCCTGAGGAAGCTCAGGGAAAAGGGAATTCTCGTAATCGCAAGCACGGGGAGGCACATAAGCGAGATGAGGAGGCTGCCGCTTGATGGCATCGTATTCGACTACATGGTGACGCTCAACGGACAGCTCGTGCTGGACAGGACCGGGAAAACCATCATTTCACACCCCCTTCCCGAGGAGGCGAAGCCAAAGATAAGGTATTACTTCGAAAACAGGATATATCCGCTCATGATCGTCGAGGAGGACCGGATATACATCAATTTCAACAACTTGGACGTCGAGGTGTGCCACAAGGCGATATCCACCCCGCTGCCGGATGTCGGCAGATACACCGGATCGGATGTGTACCAGCTGATCAGCTATGGAAAACGCGAGGACATGCTGGCTCTTGAAAAAAGCATCCCAGGAGTGAAGGCCGTATGGTGGAATCCTTACGGGATAGACCTGATTCCGGTCAAAGGAGGAAAGGAGAAAGGCATATCCGCGCTTCTGGAGAGGCTGGGGATCAGCAAGGATGAGACGATATCGTTCGGAGACGGCGAGAACGACATCGGGATGCTCGGATGCACCGGCATCGGCGTTGCGATGGGAAATGCATCAAGTGCCGCAAAGGCCGCCGCCGGATACGTCACGAAGGACATACGCGACGACGGCATAGAGCATGCGCTGACGCATTTCGGGATCATAGACTGAAGAAAGCCCTGAAAAGTGACAGAAGGTGGCCCACATCCCTGACACCTGCGGTCTCGTACGGCGAATGCATTGCAAGCTGTGCAAGCCCCACGTCCGCGGTCCGAATGCCAACCTTCTGGGTGGAGAGGTTTCCAAGCGTGGAGCCTCCTGCGAGGTCGGAATTGTTGACAAAAACCTGGTACGGGATGCCGTTGTCCCTCATGAGCTTCCTTACAAAAGCACCGCTTTCTGCATCCGTCGTATATTTCTGGTTCGCCGAATACTTTATCAGGACCCCGCGGTTCACGACAGGCTTGTTGACTATGTCGCACGCCTCCGGGTAATTCGGATGCAGCGCATGTCCGTTGTCGGCGCTAAGCATGAACGACGACGAGAGGATCATGGCCTTCTTCTCCACATCGATCCCAAGACTCGAAAAAATCCGTTCCAGCGTGGTTCTGAGGAAATCGGAAAGAGCTCCCTGCTTGGAGCCGCTGCCCACCTCCTCGTTGTCGAAAAGCGCCGCAACAGTCATCGATGAACCGGTGCACGGGGTTTCAAGCAGGGCCCTGTATGCCGAGTGAGCGCACTCCAGGTCGTCTATCCTGCCGATGCTGAAGAAAGCCTTGTCCAGCCCCCAGAAGGATGCAGGGGTGCGGGAATAGAGGAAAAGGTCGTAATCCAGTATTTCGGAAACATCGACGCCAAGGCGTCCGGCAAGAAGCGCAATGAAGGATCCCTTCTCCGCCCTGTCGGCAAAAATCGGCAAGAGCTCCTTCTGGACCCTGTAGCATATGCCTTCGTTGGCCTTTCTGTTCTGATGTATGGCGAGATTGACGATGCTCACCAGATCCTCGTCGAAATCCACGAGGCGGCAGGATATGCCATCCGGGGAGTCTATGAAGACCCGGCCCGCTATCGAAAGCGGACGGTCGAACCAGGGAGCCATGAGCATTCCTCCGTAGCCCTCCACATTGAGCGTGGTGTACGAGGAGGACGAGACGACCTCCGGATCCGGCTTGAGCTTGAACGAGGGACTGTCCGTGTGTGCGCCCACGACGTGCATTCTCTCAACCGGTTCCGCAGGGATCCTGAATGCGATCAGCGCGGATCCGTTCCGCCTCACAAAATATGAATTCCCCGGCGACAGTGGGAACCTTCCACCCTCGTCGAGCGGCATGAACCCCGCATCCTCCAATCCTTTGGCCATGTTTGAAACGACATGATACGGACTCGGCGAGGACGAGATGAAGTCCGTAAGGACCTTGGCATCATTCAAAAAACTTTCTTCCATGTGGAAAATATAGAACCAAAGGGCCTCTTTTTCAATCCGGAAGCATTACGCCACCATAAATCATATGGCACCTTCGGCCATCAGGTAGTCAGTGTATATGTCGGCCTGGTCCAGAAACTTTCTGACGAAGTCCAGGAAAACCGTCTCGTCCAGACCGTCCTCGGAATACAGCATGTCGTAGTCGCAGCAGAACACCCTGTACACCGGATCATAATACGCACGTATGAAAAAGAACTGCCTGTTGCTTTCATTCATGAGCCTGCAGGCAGTCTCGCTGTTGACACCGTCGGCCGCGGCCCAGGCGCTGCTGAAATAAAGATGGCATTCCCCGGGATCGATCGATATCCAGTAGGACATGTCGTACTGGTCCAGGAACTCCACATCACCGGAAGCATCGGCAACAGCATCATACCCCGCCTCCTGGAGGATGGGCACAAGATTTACGGCAGTCACGTCCTCGCAGGAAAGCGCGGATAACGGGAACAATGCAAAAAACAGGAACGGTGCAAGCAAAAAAGTCTTTCTCATATCCGAATCATATACCCGTGCGGGCATTTTGAAAATCAAAAACGAGTACAGGCTACCGATCAAGGAAACATGCGGAAGGCTCCTCATCCACCGATGGAAAGCGTCACCTCCACCGATCCGGGACCAAGAACGGATTTCAGGATATTTCCGGATACCCCGGTGATTTTCCCCAGAGGTGTCAGGCTCCATGTGTTCCTGTCATAGTATATGACCAGGCTTCGTCCCTGATAGAGGATCACGTCGCCTGCTTCGGTATCGAGCCTCATGTCGTTGCGGGGAAGAGTGGCGCCCAGGTCCCCGACCTTCTCCATATCGGCATAATCCTCCATAACGATTGTGACGGGACCTTTCTCAAGAAGCTCGAAAAGCGCGTCGACAGAGGAGTTGTCCTCCATGTCCGCCGTAAAGACATGTCCGTTCACCTCGATATCCATTCTTCTTTCCATTCCACCACCTGTTTTCTCCCTCGAAGAAGCAGAACAGGATGAGCAGAAAGCAAAGAACAATGCAAGCAGGGTGAAAGATCTCATGAAAGCCTTCCTGATCATCATCTCAGTTGTTTCCCGACCGATTCCGCCTCTTCAACATCCAGACCTCCGATAAACAATAAATTAATCAAGTCTGTAATACTCATCATCAGGCACGCCTTCCAACCACTCGCTGTGCGCATCCTCTCCGGGAACCTCCACCGCGACATGCGAGAACCAGCTGTCCTTCGCGGCCCCGTGCCAGTGCTTTATGCCGCTGGCAATCGTGACAACATCCCCGGGGTTAAGGCTCACTGCCTCCCTGCCCCATTCCTGATACCAGCCGCGGCCGGATGTGCAGAGCAGTATCTGGCCTCCCCCCTTCTTTGCCTGATGCACGTGCCAGTTGTTGCGGCATCCGGGCTCGAACGTGACATTGGCCATGAACACCGTCCTTTCGGAATCGGTCAACGGTTTCAGATAGGACCTTCCGGTAAAATACCGGCTGTAGGCGTCGTTTGGCACCCCTATGCCGAAGAGGCCTCCGTCCATCCCGTCGTCGTCCTTGTATACGGAAGACGCGACACGGAATGCCGCCCAGGCATTGGGCCATCCTGCATAAAACGCCAGATGCGTGAGTATCTCCGCAATCTCCGTCTTCGTCACTCCGTTGTTTTTTGCAGTCCGCATGTGGTATTCGAACGAACTGTCGACCAGCCCCTTCGATACAAGCGCGGAAACGGTCAGAACAGACCTCATTTTCAAGGAAAGCCTATCCTCCCTCGACCATACCTCGCCGAATAAAATGTCGTCGTTGAGATGTGCGAATTCATCCGCAAACCCTGAAAGCGCATCGCGCCCTGCCGTCTGTTTGACCATGGCTCCTCCCATGAGAAATCTATAAATCATAATGCCCGATATGTCTAATACTTATTTTTCATATTTAAAAATGCTTCATGGTAATGTCTTAATGAAGTATAATCCGTAATATGGAACTCAGAGTCTTGAAATACTTTTTGACAATTGCGGAGGAAGAAAACATCACAAGGGCCGCAGACATCCTCCATGTGACCCAGCCCACCCTTTCGCGCCAGATGATACAGCTTGAGGACGAACTTGGCGTAAAGCTCTTCAAGCGTGGGAAATACAGCATGCAGCCGACGGACGACGGACTGTTCCTGAAACGCAGGGCCGAAGAACTTCTTTCCCTTGCGGAGAGCACCGTGAGCGCATTTGGGAACAAGGACAAGGACGTCGCAGGAGAGATAACCATCGGTTGCACGGAAACTGACAGCATGGCATATCTTGCCAGGAAGATGGCCGAATTCAGAATCCTCCATCCCGGCGTGGTCTACAGGATACACACGGCGAATGCGGACGGGATAAAGGAAAACATGGAAAAAGGGCTTTCCGATCTTGGACTGATCACCGAGCCGGTCGACACATCCAGGTTCGAGACGCTGCATCTTCCGGTCAGAGACAGCTGGGGGGCTTTGACGGGAAAGGATTCCCCGCTTGCGGAAAAAGATGCGGTGGGGCCGGAGGACCTCGTGGGTCTTCCTTTGATCCTTCCGGTGCGTTCCGAGGTAAGGTACACGCTTGAAAGCTGGTTCAAGAAATCCTTCCAGGATCTGGACATCGCGGCAAGATACAACCTCGGACGCAATATAGCGGTGATGGTCGAACAGGGACTTGGGACAGGAATCTGCTTCAACCTTTTCTCGAGCTTTGAAAATCTTAGGTTCATTCCGTTCGACCCGCCTCTTGAGACCGGCAGCGCGATATGCTGGAAAAAGAACCAGGTCTTTTCCACTGCAACGGGAAGATTCATAGAATTCCTGAAAAAAGGCTGACGAAAGACTTCTTATGGACGTGTCCGCCTTACCGCGGATACTTTGCAACTTATTCTAAATAAACCGCTTTCATCGGTTTTTCCATTGCACCATGAAAAGCTTTCGTCGGTTATGTCGTGGAAGATCCATTACCTGCCGCTTTCATGATCAAAGCAGACTATTCTGTCACCTTCTTTTTTCGCGGTGAGTCTTTTGGTGTGATGCTGGCAGACATATGTCATGTCGTAGCTACGGGTTTTTCTGTCGTACATGCGGATTGTAATCCCCCACTCCCCATCCTCCTGCTGATTAAAAAGCCTTTCCTGCCTGGAAGGGCAGATAAAAACATCCGCAACAGCCATCCCATCAAGCGCTCTTGAAAAATGCCACTCGCCTTTTATGTTAGACCTTTTATCATCGCTGTATTCTGTATCCCATGAGCCAAGAAGAGGAGCGAAAATATCGTCATCATCCAATATCAAAGGGTTTTTCTCCCTACTGGTAAAAACCATACTGAAAATATCATCCATTACTACTTCTCCTATCTCTTTAATATTGCTCAGCCAATATTTTTCTAATATATAGGTCGTATCCTGTCTTTGCCGCACCACGCCGTTCGTTTTCCCTGTTGCTCCACAAACAATAGGAAGCAGCATTCAAGACAGCCGTCATCCATTAGGTGCCGAATAGGACATCTTCAAAGTCCAATCATATACGACGGCAGGATCGGATGCAAATTGTAAAAGCATCCGTCCTGCCCGATATCCGTTTATAAGTAAAACAATCGGTTCCGATACGCTAGCCCTCCAGCTTTCTCATCTCCTTCATGGATGAAAAGACGACGCAGACCAGAACGTCAAGGATACCTATCACAAAAAACAGTAAGGCGGCTCCGGCTCCCTTGCCAGTTCCAAACAGGATATTCAAAACCCCGCTGCGTCCAGAAGCCATGAAAGGCTCGAAAACATCATCAACCAGGTATCCTCCCGCAAGGTATCCCAGGGGGATTGTGAAGAACTGCAGCATGTTTCTTGCCGAGTACACCCTGCCCTGAAGCACAGCAGGAATGTTCGAGCGCAGAAGGACATCCAGATTGGCGTTCATTATTGGAATGAACAGCCATCCTGAAAATGCCCCGAGATACCATATTAATGGGTTTTTAGAGAATGAGAGCATAAAGTTTTCGGTACCCATCGAAAAGAAAAGCGACAAGATTATCACCAGGATCCTGCTCTTAGGCTTTGGCAGAACGGTCGAAATCAGACTGCCTGTTATCATGGCCGCTCCCGATACCGCCTGCAGAGACGCCAATACAATTTCACTCTCAAAACTAAGCACCATCGCAGGAAGGGCCGCATTGTAGATCGAAGCGATGAAGTTTATCGAGGAAAGGAACAGTATGACCTCCAATAACCCGGGTCTCTTTTTCAAAAAGCCGAGAGCCTCCTTCAAATCTGAAAGGACATGGTCCATCCCATCACCGCCTCTCCTGTTTTCTTCCGGAATATCGATAAACAATACAAGAAATAATGTGGCTACGATGAAGGTACATATATCGGCTGTTATTACCAGGCCAAGTCCACCCGTGGCATAAAGTGCTGTTGCCATAGCGGGAGATGCCATGTTTATGACGCTATTTGAAAATGCATTGAGGCTTCCTGCCTTCTGATATCCATCCTCCGGGGTAACAAGCGTGATTGCAACCTCGCTTGCAGGCTGCTGGAACGCTTGTGCACTCCCTATCGCACCGTTAAGCAGATACAGATGCCACATTTCAAGGCTGCCGGAAATCCAGAGAAGAAGGATAATGAACGTGCACGATGCAGCTGCGGCATCTGCCATGACAATAACCTTTTTCTTATTCATCCTATCCGTAAACGCCCCCACGGGCAAGGATAGGAGTATGTACGGCATGTACGATGAAACTGTAAGAAGCGCTGTATCGAGTGCAGACCCGGTCGACCCGTATGTCCAGAGTATCAATGCAAACGGTGTAAGAGAAGATCCCAGACGCGAAAGGGTCTGGGTTGCCCATAATAGTAAAAACTTTTTGAAATCTTTTTTGTCTTTCATTGCCTTGCTCCATTATTTTGTTTTTGAGCAAAGCCCGGCGGACAATCATTTGCTCCTTGCGATGTCCGCTTCAGGCCTCGCAGGGAGCAGAAACAATGCAGAGCATGGTTTTACCTCGTTCAATCAAGAATATGACCGCATTATACACTGGAAAACCATCGAGGTCCATGAAAGCATGCCCCCTTTCCATGTTTTTGAATCCCGGCACGGATTCTTTCAGAAAAAGGGCTGGCTCACCGCAACGATCCGGCCACGGCCATGCATCATCACGAATCGGTTTCATCATAAGGTATCCTGCCGGTGAATGGCCTTTGCAGGATGATAGACCATGTCGTAAAGGGTCATGGTCGGCGTGATTTGCCTCACCTTCTCAAGCTCGAGCCCAAGGTGCCTGTATTTGGCCACCTTGAGGCTCTCGTCGGTCTCAAGAACAAGCGGAATATTCTTCTTATCGGCCATGCGCTTTGCCACATCCAAGGCCTTCCTCATATACCCCTTGCCCTGGTATGGTTTTCTCACACATAGCATCGCCACGTGCAAAAACGTTTTTTTCTCCCTCCTCATCATATCCGCAATGGACGGACCGGCTTTCCGTACAAGCTTCATCAGGCGCAGCATCGCCTTTGGCCTCACGGACTTCATCACAACGAACGGAAACCTGAGGATGAGAAAAAGCGGAGGCTTCCAACCAGGCGGGGTGATTGCGATATAGGCCTCGCGATTTTCGCCGACGGCCCATATCCAGCCGCTCTCAAGCGCAATTTTCAGCGAGGCCATCTGATACCTCAGTATATCCTCCCGGGAACCGAGAAGATTGAAAAGGCTCTCCTCGCCTTCCCTGAACCCATAATCGAGATAGGCCCCGGCTATCTCCCTGATCACGTCATCTGTCATATGCTCCACTTTGAATGCATCCATAAAAGCCTCCCATACTTCGTTCAGCAAAATCCATGCCATGTCGTCGTCAAAGGAATGAAACGCATGTGTTTCATTTAGCATCGGAATCGAAATGGTTTTTTTCACCACATTCACCCGATCAATGGTTTTCATTGCACGATGACCGGCTCAAGACGAATGAAGCGGACCACGTAAATCGGAATGTGTTCCAGCGAGTCGTTCCAATACGCCGCAACTTGCTGCGGCATGATGGGGATACATGCAAAATCTGAAATGAGGAAACAGGCTTAATCCTCCACCGGCATCATCACGCGGGAGACAAAGATGTTTCCCGACACCTCCTGGTGAAGGATGCCGCCATGACGTGAGAGTATGTGCCTTACGCTGCTCAAACCTATCCCTCCGCCATCCTTTGTCGTCTCAAGTCCGCCTCTGCCCCATTTCACTTTTCCCGGGAAGGTGTTTTCTATTTCCATAACAAGCTGTGCATCCGACACGCGGGAACGAATCGAGATACGGGGATGGACGCATTTTGAAGCGGCCTCGATGGCGTTTTCGACAAGATTTCCGACAACAGAAACAAAGTCCGTATCGTTCAAGGACGGTTTTTTGGGAATCTGCACGTCGATACTGAAATCTATTCCTTTCAAATCGCAGCTCCGCCAGGCGATGCGGAGCTGGGCATCGAGCAATGGATTCCCGCACCATGACATGAAACGATCGGCATGCATCATATCCTCCTTCGCACCAAGATATCTCTTCGCCTCCCCGATCTGTCCGGCCTCCAGGTATTCAAGCACGATTCGGTCATGGTGCCTCTGGTCGTGCCTGATGGCCTTTGCCTTTGCAACA
This sequence comes from uncultured Spirochaetales bacterium, assembly GCA_949293595.1. Lineage (GTDB taxonomy): Bacteria > Spirochaetota > Spirochaetia > Sphaerochaetales > Sphaerochaetaceae > Ornithospirochaeta. The sequence goes on from CASFDW010000001.1 coordinate 220,064, forward strand.
AAGACCTTTTCCGCCTCCAGCTCTCCCTCCAGAATCTTCTGACGGCTCAGGATCCTCTCCATTTCAATCTTGCGCTCGGCAAGCCTGACTATACGGAGCGCCAGCGAGAACACCGAAACAATCACCAGGCTCAGCACGCAGAGCACTGCAAGCTTCCTGCCAGGATCAGAAATGAAAATAACCGAGAAAATCACATAAACCAGTATGAACAGGCCGAGCATCCAGGAAAAGGCGGTTATCTCCGCCCCCTGGCCGCACAAGCCGTCGACAAGGCTGTACAGCCTGTCCTTGAGAAAGAATTTCAAAAGAATGACCAGCAGGATCGAGAAAACCGTCCTGATCATTATTTGGGCCATATTCAGATATTCCGGGAAAAAAATTGCCGCAACACAGTTCGCGAATCCCACGAGCAACATGAATACGGCCACATAGGTTATATAGATGAAAAGCCGCTCGACGAGTGACGAGCCTGTATTGCAGAAACAAAAGAAAACTCCCATCACAACCAGCATCATGAAGGCGGTGTAATAGATCTTTGAAATAAGCGAAGGTACAAGGATGAAGAAAAGGCCTCCCAGCAACGACAGCATGATCGTCATGACAGCCATCACGGGGACCATGCTTTTTTTCCCTTCGTCATTACGGATGAGAACAGACAATGAGATGCCGTGGCAGATGGATGTTGACAAAAGCATGATGACATAAAGCACTCGATCAGACAGTATCTCCATACGTTTCCCTCTTTCCACACCGATACAAGTTCATTTCCCGGTTTTTTCCATATCAATAATCCCATATATCCGCAAAAGAAAAAAGAACAAATGAGAAACAGTTCCGCCACAATCCGTGGAATTGCATGCTGGCAGCACAATCAAGCCATCGGTTGAGATAGCCGGCGTGATGATGCATTTCCTGTTCATGGTTGAAACCGTTACTGCCGTTTTCAGCACAGCATGACAAGAATCATTATAAACAAGCCGGGCCGTGGATGGATGAAGACACCCTTCATCCCGCGTCATCAATAAGATTTGTTCATGCTTGGGACGGAACAATCGAAAAAACGGCTGTTCCCAAAACAGAAAGGATCGGGATGCCTGCCTTTTTCTTATGCCGTTCAACCGGGCATGTCGAAAGAAATGGATTTGATCGGTGATGCATGCTATGCTTCCATCATGGGGAAAATGATCATGAGGAGTCCTGTAGGCCCGCTTATGCTTTCATCCGACGGCAAGGGGATATGTGGAATATCCTTCTGCTCCGGATACGAAGGGACGGACGAGGAGGCGGATGAAATCATCCTGCAGGCAAAACAGGAGCTTGAGGAATACTTTCTTGGCAAAAGGAAAAAGTTCACAATTGCCATAAGTCTGGACAAGGAAGGCTTTGCGAGAACGGTGCTTGAACAGCTTGCGCTGGTTCCGTACGGCTGCACCGTGACGTATTGCGAGCTTGCAGGCAGATCCGGCAATCCGAAGGCCGCCCGCGCCGTCGGGGCGGTCATGCGTTCAAATCCGATAGCGATCGTGCTTCCCTGCCACAGGGTTGTCGGGAAATCCGGAAACCTCACGGGATTCGCAGGTGGTCTGGAGATAAAAAAACAACTTCTGGACCTTGAAAAACGATTTATTTAACCTTTTTTTTACACAAACGGCATTTATTCACTGTTATAATTAACCTTATCATAACAGGGAGGAAACATGAGGATAGGAATTCTTACAAGCGGAGGCGACTGCCCCGGGCTCAATGCTGTCATAAGAGGTTTTGCAAAATATGTTTACAACCAGATCCCGAGGGTCGAGATGATCGGCATATCCGACGGCTACGGCGGACTGATCAACGGAGAGGCGAAGATGCTCAAGGAATCCGATTTCTCAGGCATACTAAACGTCGGTGGAACAATCCTTGGCACCTCACGCCAGCCGTTCAAGATGATGACGGTCGAGGATCAGAACGGGGAAAGCAAGCTCGATCTGATGAAGAAGAACTACAAGAAGCTCGATCTCGACCTGCTTGTGACGCTGGGCGGTGCCGGCACACATAAGACGGCGGGACTGCTTTCGGCCGCTGGACTGAACGTCATCGGCATCCCCAAGACGATCGACAACGACATATTCGGCACCGACGTCACCTTCGGCTTCCATACCGCGGTCGACATCGCAACCGAGTGCATAGACAGGATACACACCACCGCCGCAAGCCACGGACGGACGATGCTCATAGAGATCATGGGCAACAAGGTCGGATGGCTGACGCTGTACTCCGGTATAGCAGGAGGCGCGGACATCGTGCTCATCCCCGAGATCCCGTACGATCCGGACGAGGTGGTGAGAACCGTCAGGCACAGGATCACAAGCGGAAAGGCGTTCAACATCATCGCGATCGCCGAAGGCGCGATGAGCCAGGAGGAGAGCAAAATGAAGAAGGCCGAACGGCTCCAGGCACGCGGTGGGGATGCGACGGCCACGAACCAGCTTGCGAAATACATCGCGGAGAATGCAGAGGTCGAAACCCGCGTCGTGGTTCCAGGACACCTTCAGAGAGGAGGAAGCCCTTCACCGTACGACCGTCTGCTTTCGACCGAGATGGGATCGTTTGCAGGAAAGCTGGTCCAGGACGGCAATTTCGGCACCACTGTCGCGATGCGCAACAACCAGATAACCTACAACAAGCTTGCGGACATTGCAGGCAAGACGAAATACGTCCCGGAGGACGACCAGATGATAGCGGTCGCAAGATCGATCGGAATCTCGTTCGGCGACGGCAGGAAGTTCAAGGAGATAAGATAGGATGGCAAGGTACGCCGTAATCGATTATTCCTTGTCCTCCGTATCCCTGCTCGTTGCCGAGCAGGGTATGAACGGAGGGCTCGAGAGCATATTCAAATCGCACAGGATAATCCGCGTTCCGGACTACCTGTCCGACGGCAGGCTCGAGGGCAAGGGACTGGAGAAGCTGCTGAAGGAGAGCGTTTTCCTTCTTAACATGGCTTCCCAGCTCAAGCCCGACACGACGTTCGCGATCTCGAGCACCCTCTTGAAGGGGATTGCAAACGCGGATGAGGTCGCACTCCGGATAAAGGAGCGCACCGGACTCGACGTGCTGCATATGGAAGGAAAGGATGAGGCGTATGCCGCGTTCGTCGCAAACGAGCGCTACAAGAACCTCGAGAGGGCCGTGCTCATCGACATCGGGGGAAGCAGCACGGAAATATGCGACTTCAGAAGCTCCGACAGGGACGGGATGGTCAGCATAGACATCGGCGCCAGCCAGATCGAGAGGATGTTCATAAAGGACCTCTACCCCACAGGAGAGGAAGGAAAGAGGATCCGCAGGTATCTGAAGGAGAAGATCGACGAGGAGACGAAATACCTTCCTCAGAACTATGACAACGCCGTACTCTCTGGCTCGAACTGCCAGGCGCTTTATTCGATCTATGCCGACTACTACGACATCCCCGACGGGGACGAGATGCTCATGCAGACCGGAAAGCTCGAAAAGCTCATATCCACACTGATGGAGAAGAAGAAAAGGACCAGGCTCATAGTCAAGACAGTCCCCGAAAAGGTCAACCTGCTCATCCCGACCGCAATATGTCTGAAACTGATATTGAAGCGGTTCGGCATAGAGAACATGACGGTTTCCACATTCGGAGTGAAGGAAGGAGCCTTGAAGCTGCTCATCGCGGGACGTATGAGGAACAAGGGAGAGGAGGACGTCAAGGATGGGTGTTAAGACGGGATGTGCGGAGAAATGCATCAAGGGCGCTTTCATCAACAGGGAGTATTCATGGCTCGAATTCAATTCCCGCGTCCTGGACCAGGCGATGGACCTGACGAACCCGCTTTTGGAGAGATGCAAGTTCCTGTCCATCTTCAAATCCAATCTGGATGAATTCACCATGGTCAGGCTCGGAAGTCTGGAGAACATGGCAAAGAGCAACCCCGAGGAAAGGGACAACAAGACGGATCTGACCGCAGCGGAGCAGATTGCGGCGGTGCTCGAGCTCTACCCCGCCCTGTACAAGAGGGCGGACCATACGTTCAGCTTCCTCGCCACGGAGCTATATTCGAAGGGTATAAACATCATAAAGGCCGACGAGCTCAGTCCCAAACAGGAAAAACTGTGTCTCGCGCATTTCACGGACTATCTGCTTCCACGGCTGTCCCCTCTGGTGCTTGATCAGAAGCATCCTCTGATACGTTTCTTCAATCTCAGGACGTACATGGTCCTGCTTCTTGAGAGGAACGGGCACTCGATGTTCGGTGTCGTCGCGGTCCCCCTCACCGCAGAAAGGATATTCCACATCCCGGGAGGCAAGAAGAAGCATCTGATTCTGACGGAGGAACTTCTTTTCAAGTTCGGCCATCTTGCCTTCCCCGGCTACAATGTCAAGGAAAAGGCGCTGATCAGGATAACCAGGAACGCGGATTTCGAGGCCAGCATGGAGGATGCCGACATAGAGTACAACTTCGATTTCTCCAAGCTGATCAAGACAAAGATCGAGGAGCGTACGAACCTTCCGACGGTGAGGGTCGAGACGAACAGCCCGAGCGAGGAGATAAAATCCTATGTATCGAAGCAGCTGGGGATAAAGAAGAACCACATATTCCACAGCGGCACCTATTTCGACTACAAGTTCCTGTTTTCACTTCCCGGCTACTTCAGCCAGGAGGAGAAGGAGAGGCTTTCGTTCAAGCCTTTCAGGAGCTCTGTCGACAGAAGCCTCATCGGGACGAATCTTTTCAGCATCGTGGAAAAGAGGGACATCTTCCTCTCCTACCCCTACGACAGCATGGAGACTCTTGTCAACCTTCTTGAGGAGGCGGCCGTCGACAAGACGGTGACGAACATCAAGATCACCATATACCGTCTGATGGACCACTCGGGGATAGTCAGCGCATTGATCAAGGCGGCAAACAACGGAAAGGATGTGACTGCTGTCATGGAGCTCTGCGCGCGATTCGATGAGGAGAACAACCTTGAGAACGCATCAAGGCTACGCGAGGCGGGCTGCACGGTCTTCTACGGGCTCGGGGACTACAAGGTCCACAGCAAGATCATTTCGATCGTCAGGGAGAAGAACGGACGTGTAAGCTACATAACCCATATAGGAACCGGCAATTACAACGAAAGCACAAGCCGCCAGTACACGGACCTGAACATCATCACCTCCAACAAGGAAATAGGAGAAGACGGCGTTGCATTCTTCCGTAATCTCGCGGTCCTGAACCTCGAGTACGGATACAAGAGGCTCCTTGTGGCACCTTACAGCCTGAGAAGCGGACTGATTGCGGAAATCGACAAGGAGATAGCAAAGGGCAAGGACGGACTCATCAGGGCAAAGATGAACAGCCTCACCGACCGCGGGATGATAGAAAAGCTCATAGAGGCCAACCAGGCCGGCGTCAAGGTACATCTCGTCGTCCGGGGGATCTGCTGCCTGCTGCCCGGCGTGGAGGGGGTGAGCGACAACATAAGCGTGATAAGCATAGTCGGACGCTTCCTCGAGCATTCCAGGATATACAGCTTCTCCTCCGGAAAGGACCAGCGCATGTACATCGGCTCGGCAGATCTGATGACGCGGAACATAAGCAAGAGGGTCGAGATAGCCTGTCCCGTCCTAGATGCGGGGGTCATGGAGAAGATAAACCATCTGATGGACAACATCTTCAACGACAACGTCAAGGCCAGGAGGCTTCTTTCGGACGGAAGGTACCACAAGGTGCAGTCGCTGTCGGCACCGTTCGATAGCCAGGAGGAATGCCTCAGGGAGGCACAGTCCGGGAACCTGGGCCTTTAGACGGATCCGATGTCGAGGTTTTCCGGATCGGGGAACTCGACGTAGCTGTTGCTCCCCTTTCTTATCTCCTCGTCAATGCTCAGGATGAGGGCGGGAAGATTGCTTTTGTTCCTCAATGCGCATTCCCATACCACGAACACCCTGAATCCCATTTTGATCAGGGTGTTTGTGTTTTTCCTGTCGTTCTCCCTGTTCCTTGCGATCTTCCTGGTCCAGAATCCGACGTTGCTGGACGGGATGCGGCCGGACCTGCAGAATTCGTGACCATGCCAGAAACATCCGTTCACAAATATTGCGACACGGTATTTTCCAAGGACGATATCAGGTGTGCCGGGGTATCTGCCCACATGGATCCTGTAACGGTAGCCGAGGGCGAAGAGACCCCTTCTCACGATCATCTCGGCCTTCGTGTCCTTCCCCCTTATATGGGACATCACAGAGGATCTCTTTGCCTTGTCGAAAACATCGCCCACTATGACCACCCCAGGTTGAGCCTTATTGCAAGATAGTCCAGACTGTCTCCGTAGCGAACGGGACCGTACGGCTTGACCGCATATGTCAAATCCACCCTGAGTACCTTGAGCCTGAACGAGCAGCCCGTGGAGAAGTATCCGCGGTCGAGCCCCGCGTAGACAGAGAAAATGTACAGGAAATCCAGCCCGGCACCCATCTTCAGATGGTCCACCACCCCGCCCCTCTGCGTGAGATCACCCGAAAAAAGTCCTGCAAGGTCCACGATATCGAATGCGACGTACGGCTTGAACAGCCCCCTGCCGGATCCGCTCCAGGCAAAGCCGAGATCGAGGCTCATGGGGACCGTCAGCCTGTAGCCTACCGGCTCCACCGCACCGGTCTCATCCCCTCTTGCGGCCAGAAGCCCGCCACGGTACACCATGTTGTAATCCCCGTTCATCCCGTTCAATGACAGGGATGAGGAAAAGCCGTACGGCATGTCCAGACGGGTAGACACGGAGACGGGGAAGGCCCATCCCGACGAGAACGGGACGCCGTCGAGGACGAGAGCCCTCAGCGCAGTCATGAGATCCGCCCCCGAGGAGGTTGCAACAAGATTCGAGACATCGGATGCACTTATGCCCGACAGAAATGTGGAATCCGCACTGTACAGCCTGTAGGAGGGACGTACGGACAGGGCGAGGTTCAACGCGTATCCCGTATCAGAACGGAACGTATGGGACAACGCTATGTCGTATGCCTCCTCATACATCATGAACATGGTGCTGGAAACGTTCCCGGGTCCTGCGGTCATCACCGAAAGCCTGTTCATGAAATAGAACGAAACAGGATCAAGCGATATTCCCAATCCTCCGTCCACCTCCATGAAACCCTTCACACCGGCAGGAATGGAATTCAGGAAATCCAATGCGGCGGAAGGGATGTTTCCTTCCAGCACGGAATCCAAGGAGGAAACGTTGTCCCTAATGTTGTAGATCCTGAGGCCTGCATACGGCAGGGAAAGCGAGAATGTCCCGCTTTCCGGTCCCCCGGTCTTTTTCAAGGCCGCACCGGCCCCGCCCATGGCATCCCTGCTGATGTCGTAACGGGAAAAAGGAAAAGAAAGATATTCGGACACCTTGTAGGAAGCAAAGTTTCCAGAAAGTGCCGATAAAACCAGGAGGAACAGCAGAAGTCTTTTCACACTCCCTCCTTGAGAAGGTCCGACAACGCGGAAATCCTTACGATCGAAGTGCTCGGGGAAAGCCTGTAGAGCACCGTATAATAATTCAGTATCTGATCCATGATGTCCTTGGAAAGAAACTGCCTGAGAATGCTGTCGATATCGAAATTCTCAAGATATCCGGCAATATTGCCGGAGGGGTAATCTGCAATATATGACTTATAGCTTGCCGCCACGGCATCAAAGGTATTCTTGAAAATGAGACGGAATGCGATCTGTACCGAAATGAAGTCAGCCATGTCGAGATCCTGATCCCCTGTAACGCTGAAAAGTCCGCTGGAGATTGTCACATCCTCCCCCGCAAGATACCTTACGAGATTGAAAAAATCATCCAGGGCCATGCCGTAGGCTGCATCCTTGTCGGCCAGGACGGACAGACGGCTGTTCAGATATGCGATGTCCTCATCCGTGGACAGGGAAAGGATATCCGAGATCACAGACCATTTTGCCGGCGCTACATACGAATAAGAAAACTCCACGTCGCTTTTTTCCAATCCGGGAAAAAGCCTGTCCATCATCGCCGCAAGCTCGCTGTCCGTCAAGTCTTCTCCCATCGCAGCGAAGGCTTTTTCAAGCAAGTAGGAAACATATTCATAAGGGGTAAGCGAAATCACCTGCGGCTCCACATCCTCGATCGATGTCACTATATTGTCGACAATCTTCCTGCCTTCGGGAGTGACCTCAGGCTTCACAAGAAGGTTGTCCATGGTGCATGATGTGGACAACAGCAATATCAGCATGGAAAACACCACCGCTATCTTTTTTCTCTTCATAGCAGAAATATAAGCATTAATCCGAAATAAAAAAAGGGACCTCCCTGCCGGAGATCCCCTGAATAAGACATTTATGCCTTATTTCTTCATGAGGTTCTTGAACTCGTCCGCAACGAACTGCACCTTCGGTCCGATGATGACCTGCACCGATGTCTTTCCGGGGCGGATGATTCCCTTGATTCCTGCGCTCTTGATCTTCTTCTCATCGACAAGGAGGCGGTCCTTGACCTCGAGGCGGAGACGTGTGATGCAGTTGTCGACGCTTGTGACGTTGCCCTTTCCGCCGACACCTTCAAGAATGATCGCCGCGACGGTCGTGAAATCGCTTGTCCCGAGTTCGACGTTGAGCTCGTCTTCCTGATCGTCCTCCCTTCCAGGAGTCTTGAGGTTGAACTTCTTGATGAGGAAGTAGAACACTGCGAAGTAGATCACTCCGAACACGATTCCGATCGGAAGGAGGAGAAGCGGGTTCTCGGCACCAGGAGCGTTGAAGGAAAGGATCCAGTCGACGAAGCCTGCGGAGAAGTTGAAGCCCGCCCTTGTCGGGAGCATCGCACATACCGCGACGGATACTCCGGTGAGGATTGCGTGTGCGAGATAGAGGCCCGGTGCGAGGAACATGAACGAGAATTCAAGAGGCTCGGTGACACCGGTGAAGAAGGAGCAGAGGGCGGCCGCGAAGAGGATACCGGCTGCGTTCTTCTTGTTCTTGTCCTTTGCGGTCACGTACATGGCAAGAGCCGCAGCGGGAAGTCCGAACATCATGACAGGGAAGAATCCGGTCATGTAGATGCCGGTGACTCCCTCGATGAGAGGCATGCTTCCCCAGAACCTTGCGATGTCGCTGATACCGGCGACGTCGAACCAGAACACGCTGTTGAGTGCGTGATGGAGGCCGACGGGGATCAGGAGCCTGTTGAAGAAGCCGTAGATGCCCGCACCTACCGCTCCTGCGCTGATGATCGCCTCGCCGAATGCAACAAGCAGACCGTAGATGAACGGCCAGATGAAGAACATCGGGATACAGATGATCAGCGTGGAGATGGCGGTCATGATCGCAACGCTTCTTCTTCCGCTGAAGAATGCAAGGAATTCAGGAAGCTGCGTCTTGTGGAACTTGTTGTAGCAGATTGCACCGATGATACCTGAGAAGATACCGATGAACTGGTTGTTCACCTTTGTGAACGCAACGGAGTCAAGCCAGGAAATATTGCCAACGATGGAAGGAGCAACCCCGCCAAGGATGGTCTGGAACATGAGCCAGGACACGATACCGGCGAGAGCCGATGTTCCTTCCTGATCTTTTGACATTCCAACGGCTACGCCGATTGCAAAAAGGATGGCCATATTGTCGACAAGGGCGCCGCCGGCCTTGATCATGATGAGCGCGGCAACGTTGTTGGCACCCCACCCAGACGGGTCGATCCAGTAGCCAATGCCCATGAGAATACCGGCAACAGGCAGACATGCCACCGGCAACATGAGAGACTTTCCGAGTCTCTGTAAGGTTTTCATCATAGAAATACCCCTCCTGATTATTTAACCCTCCCGGAAAAACAAAGGGAAGGTGTTTTAAACTGATTAAAGCGTGGACTTGAAGAAATCCTCGAGCTCCCTCGCCGCAACATCCTCGTCCTCACCTTCAATCCTGAGGACAACCTCGTCTCCCTGCTTGACCACAAGCTTCATGACAGCCATGATCCTCTTGCAGTCCGCCTGCCCCTTGGGACAGGAAATCGTGACGGCGCTCTTGAAACCCATGGCCTTCTTGACGAGCTGACCTGCCGGACGGGCGTGGATTCCAAGCTCGTCCGTGATTACATACTTGAATTCTTTCATTTATTCATACCTCGCTTTCAATAACGTTCTTTCTAAGTTCGAGTATCCTCGACGGGGATACCGAAAGTTCATCGTAACCCATCTTCAGGAAAGTATCCGTCAGAGTAAGGTCAGCGGCAAGCTCCCCGCAGATTCCTGCCCAGATGCCGTTCTTGTGTGCATTCTCCGCAATAACGGCAAGAAGCCTCAGCAATGCCGGATGGTGCGCATCATAGAAGTAGTCGAGCTTAGCATTCTGCCTGTCGATCGCAAGCGTGTACTGTGTCAGGTCGTTCGTGCCGACGCTGAAGAAATCAACATGCTTTGCAAGCTCGTCCGACATTATGGCGGCCGCCGGGGTCTCTATCATGATACCGAGCTCGGTGTCCCTGGCAAACGGGATGTTCTTCTTCGCAAGCTCGTCCATGACCTGGCGGCAGAAGGCCTTGATCTCCTCCACCTCCTTCACGCTGATGATCATCGGGAACATGACCGAGACCGGGCCGAAGGCGCTTGCCCTGTAGATGGCCCTCATCTGCGTACGGAAAATGTCCTTCTGGAGAAGGCATATCCTTATCCCACGGTATCCGAGGGCCGGGTTCTCCTCCTTCTCGAGATGGAAATAGTCGACCTTCTTGTCCGCGCCGATGTCGAGTGTGCGGATGACGCATCTTTTGCCGCCAAGTCCTACCACGACCTTCTTATAGGCCTCGAAGAGCTCGTCCTCCGTCGGGAAATCGTCCCGGCCCAGATACAAAAACTCGCTTCTGAGCAGCCCGATCCCCTCCGCATCACCGCCGATGACATACTTCATGTCCTCGACGTTGCCTATGTTTGCGAAAAGCTTGACCTTCCGCCCCGTCTTGGAAACGGATGGCCTGCCCCTGTACTTCTCAAGGGCTTCCTTGTATTCCCTTGCCTTCTGCTTTTTTTCGGTCATCTTCGCAAGCATCGCCTCATCCGGATCGATGTAGTATTCGCCCGTGAAACCGTCGATTATCATCATCCTGCCGTTGAGGCCAGGATCGATGTCTATGTCGGTCTGCACAAGGGACGGGATGTTCATGACCCTTGCAAGGATCGCGGTATGGCTGTTGGAAGACCCCTGGCGGGTGACGAACGCAAGTATCTTGTCCTTGTCGAGCTGCACCGTCTCGCTCGGGGTAAGATCCTCGGCGAGCAGGATTCCGGGCTCGGTCATCCTGAAGGAGACGTCGGCACCCGAAAGCACCCTGACAAGGCGGTCGCTGATATCGCGCACATCGGCGGCCCTGGCCTTCATGTATTCGTCGTCCAGGGATGCGAACATCGAGGCCTGGGCATCCCCTATCTCATGGACGCTGAAGGCCGCACCGTATCCCTGCCCTATCATATCCTCGATGCCCTCGACATAATCCGGATCGTCGAGGAACATCTTCTGCACGTCGATGATCTCGGCCTGCTCCTCGCCTATCTCCCGCTTCGTCTTTGCATAGAGCGCATCGAGCTGAGCCCGGGCCTCGTCACGTGCGAGGGAGAAACGCTTGAGCTCCTTCGCCTTGTCGGAGCATCTCTCATTTATCTTGGTCTCTGCCTTCTTGTAAACGTAGATCTTTCCGATGGCCACGCCCGAATACACGGGACGGCCTGTTCCCTTGATCATCTCACTTCCTCCTGATGGCAAGCACATCGTCGCCCGCCTTGACAGGTCCGTCAGCGACACGCTCGACTGATTCATATTCGTCGGTGTTGCAGATGACCATCGGGGTTATTATGTCGAACCCCTTCTCGAGCAGGAGCGCCCTGTCGAAGTTTATCAGGGCCTCGCCCTTTCTGACCTTGTCACCGTTCTTCTTGAGACAGGTGAACCCCTCGCCCTTGAGACCGATGGTCTCCAGACCGATATGGATGAGGATCTCGAGACCATCCGGTCCCTTGAGATTGACGGCATGTCCGGTCTCGAACATCAAATCGACCTCCGCGTCGCATGGTGCGTAGACGGTCCCTCCCGCCGGCTTGATGGCAACACCCTTGCCCAAAATACCCTCTCCGAAAGTCGGATCGGAGACCTCGGAGAGGTCCACCGCCTCGCCGTCAACTGCGGCTCCAAGCATCACAGCATCGCTCTTAGCCTTGAAAAGCTTGTCAAAAAGTCCCATCCTGGTTCCTCCTTGTATATTCGCCAAACCAATATATGTTCACTGCAAGAAACGCCCTGTCCATCAAGGACACCCCGCGTTTCGTGTTCTCCTCGATATACTCGACTATCCTTGAACTCACACCAACCAGCTCTCCGCCAAGTCCCTCCGCAAGCCTCATCAGACGGCCGCCGTCGTCTATGTCACTCTTCTCCTCGGAAAAACAGCGGAAGACGAAGAACTTCAAGAAGCTTATGAACTCGCTTCCCGCAATCCCGTCGAAGGAATCAAGACCCGTCTCCCGGGTTATGATGTCCCTGATATCACCTATGGCCTTCGTGATCCTCACGATCTGGTTCAGATTCGTACTGAACTCCGCGTTCGTGATATGCAGGGCGATCGAGCATGCCTCGTCCTCGGGCAGGGATACACCCAGTTCCTCCCGTATCATCGATACGGCGTATTTTCCTATGGTGTACTCACGGGGATAGAAGACCTTGACCTCGCTCATGAGGGCCGAGCCCATGCTTGCTCCCTCCAGATGGCGGGAGATGGCGAAGCTTATATGGTCGGTAAGGGTTATGTACACGTTGTCGTTGAGCCTGCACCCGAGAATCTGCCCGGCATACTCGATTATCTTCATCGATATATCTATATGCTTTTCAGGAAGGCTCGAAAGAAGCTTCTTCGCCCTCTCGGAGTTCTCTGTATCGACACTGAAGGTCTTTTCGACCCTCGACGGGGTTATCTCCGTTCCGGGACGGCAGAAAAAGCCAAGTCCGCGCCCCATCGCGATCACCTCATGCCCGTCATCGCCGATGCATGAAACAATGTTGTTGTTGATGACCTTGCTGACAACCAATTCCAAACACTCCCCAATAAAAAAAACCAAATTCCATAAACACCAGAGAATATGCTCTTAGGCTTATGAAATTTGGTTTTGCCCTCAGATAAGGTAACAATCCAATCCGCTAATATAATTACAAACCAGAAAATGCCTTATGTCAAACAAAATTTTGACGATTTTTAAAAATATGTCTTTTTTTCAAATCCATGCTGCTGTCAGAGCAGGACAAGACTGAAAACAGAGAGTATGGCAAGCAACAGCACATTGAGCAGGGCAAACGCCAGCATGAAGCGTCCATGCTCGTCACGGGATGACGAAAGATAGTATTTGATCCCTATAAGGCTCGCGAGGCTTGCGACAGGGGTTCCGAGCCCGCCAACATCCACCGCCAGGAGAAGCGGCTTCCATGCATCGCAGAACGGAGCCAGCAGCACGGCCGAAGGAACGTTGCTTATGACCTGGCTTGTCAGCACACCGGTCAAAAATGGATGACCCTCCATCAGGGCCGACAGGAAGGTCTTGACGCTCGGGATCATGGAGATGTTGCCGCTGAAAAGGAAGAAGCATACGAATGTGAGAAGAAGGACGTAGTCTATCTTGAAGAACATGCTTCTGTCGTAGATGAGCAGGAAAAGGGCCTCTGCGGCAAAAAGGATGCGCCAGTCGAGGATACGGAACACGGAAAGGACCGCAAGGATCAGGAAAACGAAGTACAGCACGGTGCTGCGCGGATCCTTCCCAAACCCGATGCTGCTTCTGCCCGTGCTGTCGAATACGGCCTTCCTCGATACTGCGGCGCCGATAAGAAGCAGAAGTACGTAGCTCAGGGCGGAGATTGGGACGATCACCGAGAAGAAAGAGGCGGCGTCCAGCCCGTAGTACGAATAAAGGAAGAGATTCTGCGGGTTTCCTACCGGAGTGGCCATGGAACCAAGGTTGGCGGCGATCGTCTCAAGCACGATGAGATACGCAAGGCTCCTGTCGTCAAGTCTGCCCTTCAGCATCATTATCGAGAACGGGACGAAGATTATCAGAGAGACGTCGTTCGTGACGAGCATGGAGGAAAAGAAGACAAGCGAGACCAGGGCGCAAAAAAGGATTCCCGCATTCCTGCAGGCGCCGAGGATCATGTGTGCGAGACTGTTGAAGAAACCTGCCTTCTTCAGTCCGGAGGACACCCCCATCAGGCAGAACAGCAGCGCAAGGATCCTGAAATCGACCGATGCGAACGAGGACGGGCGGACCCCTACGATCAAAAAAGAAACAATCGTTGCGGCAAGAGCGACCGTGAAGGTCGTCTCCCTTTTGAAAAACGCCATCATATCAACGCCAGATGATATCCCTTTCCCCCATCTTAATCCAGAGGATAACGGCCGGGATGGACAAGGAGGATGAAAACATACCCAAAAAGAAAGGACCGCACAAAAATGCGGTCCCTCTACGGAATTTCCTGCGATCAGCGGTCCCAGAGCCTCGGAAGGAAAACCAGTCCAAGTGCAAGCAGCGCCGCGGAAGCGATCCATGCGGCGGCGAGGCTGAGGGTGAATCCTCCGATCAGCGCACCGGCAAGCGCGCAGACCGCGACGAACACCGCATAGGGCAGCTGTGTCTGGACATGCTCGAGATGGGGGCACCCGGCACCCGTGCTCGAAAGTATGGTCGTATCGGAAATCGGGGACGCATGGTCGCCGAACACCGCTCCTCCGAGAACGGAGGAGACACAGATCATTGTGGCATTCAACAGCGCGGTCGATCCGAGCCCCTTTGCCTGCCCCAGCCCAACCGCTATGGGCATCACGATCGGAATCATGATTGCGAAGGTACCCCAGCTGGTGCCGGTTGCGAACGCGATTAGAGCGGAGAGCACGAACACGATCGCTGGAACGAGGGCAAGCGGGAAGCCGCCGCCAACGACAACCTCGCTGAGATAGGAGGCGAGCCCCAGACCGCCGTCGGCCGGCGAGGATTTGATTATGCTCCCGATGCTCCACGCCATTACCAGGATAATGATCGCTGGAATCATCGACTTGATTCCGTCTGTGAGCGCCTCGGAAGCCTCCTTGACCGTGAACAGTCTCCTGCAGAGATAGTATATGTAGCTGACCACGGCAGTCAGAAGGACGGAATACCACAGCGCCATCGATGCGTCCGTGTTGTTGAACGCATCGGCAAGGGACATCGAAGCCATTGCCTCGGAAATGGTCATGCCGTCGGAGGCCATGATAAGATACGTTGTGAACGGGAAGAAGAAAAGTGCCGTGATGATCAGCACGATGATCGGGAACAGCATGTCGAAGCTCTTGGCCTTGGCAACCCTTCCTGCACCTGCCAGCGCAATCTCTCCCGGAGCCTCTCCATAGCTCTCGTTGAAAAGAAGCCCCTTCTCCCTGTAGAGCCTGTGACTGTGCCTCATAGGTCCGAAATCCCGACCGGTCAATGCGACGACAAGTACCATCACAAGGGTCAGTATGGCATAAAGGTTGTATGGAACCGCACGGAGGAAGAAGCTCAGCTCGCTTATTCCAAACACCTCGAAGCCCTCGCTGCCCTTGACTATGGACATGACGGTTATGACCCAGCTGGAAATTGGCACGAGGATGCATACCGGGGCGGCCGTCGAGTCGAGTATGTATGCAAGCTTGGCTCTTGGAACACCGTTGCGGTCGGTGATGGGACGCATTATCGTCCCGACAGCAAGAGAATTGAAATAATCGTCGATGAAGATGACAAGGCCGCAGAACCATGCCATGACCATGCTGGTCTTGGGGCTGTGCAGCTTCTTCGCCGCCCATGCTCCGAACGCCTGCGCGGCACCGGTGCGGCTCATCATGCCGACGAGCCCTCCGAGAAGCGAACAGAAGAGCACGATCCTGATGTTCCAGCCGTCGGTGAGCACGCCTGCCAGAAGATCGGTCAGATTCAAAAGCGCAGTGACGGGATTGCCGCCTGCAACGATCAATGCGCCGGAAAAGATCCCCAGGAAAAGGGATATGATCACATCCTTGGTCAAAAAAGCCAGTGTGATGGTAAGTACTGGGGGTATCAGACCCAATGCCCCGAAATGTTCCATTACACACCTCCTGAAACCGGATGTTATCAGAGAAAGGCTTATTAAAACAATAGAAAATGGAAAATAATGTTATAAATATTATATTTTGTTATTATAATAACACAAAATCATATATTTCTTATCCTGAGATATCCGGTGAAATCCACGCTTACGAAGTATTCGTCCTCAAGGGGGATCCATTCGTTTACAAAGCGCTCGAGCATGCGGCTGCCGTTTCTGGCCATTATTCTTGAAAGCCTGTCCTGATACGGAGCCTCCAGTATGTAGCCCAGGTCGTAAAGAGGGCGGAAAGCAGGAAGGAGGCTGTACACCCCCTCGACAAGTATGATGTCGCCGCAGACATCCCTTTCATCGTCCGCAAGACTCATCGAAAAGCAGTCGAACGGCCTGTAGGAGAACTTCCGTGCCCCCTCCTTCAGCGGTATGGCGACCTCCTCGTAAAAACGCTCGGAATCCAGGTTCCCGCCGGGGAAAAGCAACCTTTGGGCCGTCTTTTTCCAAGGAGGGAGGAAGAAATCGTCCATATGGACCACCCCACATGGCAGACAGGCCCTGATCAGACGCGAGAGATGGCTCTTGCCGGTGCCGCTCTTGCCGTCGACGGCAATCACCACCCTTCCCTTTTTCTCCATAAGTTCCTCGGTCTCCGATATTATCCTGTTCAATGCGTCCATACGCAGATGATAGCAGAATAAACCCGGGGAGTGAACAAAAAAAAAGGAACCCCGGAGGGTTCCCTGACCGATCATGCCTCAAGGTCGATGAATCCGATCATGTCGTTTATCGACGCGCCTGGGGCCACCATCGGGTAGACCTTGTCATCGAGAGGGATCTCGCAGTCGACGACCACGGCCCTGTTCCTGCCGACCGCCTCCCTGAGGACCGCGACGGGATCGTCATCCTTGCTCATCGTCATCCCATCAAGTCCGTAGGCCGAGGCGAGCATGCACCAGTCTATAGGAGTGTCCAATGTAGTCTCGCTGTAATGGCTCTTGAAGAAGAGCGTCTGCCATTGTCTGACCATGCCGAGACAGTGGTTGTTCATCACAAGGATGATTATCGGGAGGTTGTAGCGTGCGATGGTCGCAAGCTCGTTGCAGTTCATACGGAACGATCCGTCCCCGGCGACGTTCACAACCCTGGAGCCGGGATGGGAGATCTGCGCACCGATTGCGGCTCCTGTTCCAAATCCCATGGTTCCGAGCCCGCCGCTGGTGATGAAGCGACGTGGCCTGATGTCCCTGAGATACTGGGCGGCCCACATCTGGTGCTGCCCCACCTCGGTCGTGATGATGTGATCCTCGGGAAGCACCTGTTCGAGGGCCTCCATTATCTCCTTCGCCCTGGCGCTCTCAGCCGTGGTCTTCATCGGATAGCGGCTCCGGTTCTTCTCAAGCTGCTCCATCCATGCATCATGCTTCTGGCACTGGAGCATACCGCAAAGACGCGGGAGCACGACCTTCAGATCCCCGATCACATGGTGGTGGGAGAATATGTTCTTGTTTATCTCGGCGGGATCGACATCGAGTTGCAGCACCCTGGCCTGACGTGCGAAGGTCGAGCCGTTGGAGATCACCCTGTCCGAAAAGCGGGCGCCGACTACAATGAGCAGGTCGCAGGAGTTGATGCTCATGTTGCTGAGCTTCGTGCCATGCATTCCGACCATGCCTGTGAAGCGGGGTGAGGACGAAGGGAACGCCCCGAGCCCCATCAGAGTCGAGCAGACAGGGGCGTCAACAAGTTCAACAAGCTTGCGAAGCTCCTCTCCAGCACCGCTTCTTACCACTCCGCCGCCGATGTAGAACATCGGGCGCTTCGAGGCCTTTATCATCTCCACAGCCTTGTCCAGGTCCTCGGCCCTCAGCCTCTCGGTCTTCGGGAAAACCTCGATCGGTGGCTTGTCCTCGTATTCCACAAATCCCACCTGAAGGTCCTTGGGGATATCCACCAGCACAGGACCGGGCCTGCCCTCCTTCGCGATGTAGAAGGCCTCGCGGACTATGTCCGCAAGCTCGTTTATGTCCTTGACGATGTAGTTGTGCTTGGTGATTGGCATTGTGACGCCGGTTATGTCGACCTCCTGGAAGCTGTCGCGGCCCAAAAGGGCAAGAGGAACGTTCCCTGTGATGGCCACAACAGGAGAGGAATCCATGTACGCCGTCGCAAGTCCTGTGACGAGGTTGGTCGCACCGGGACCGCTCGTGGCGATGCAAACACCCACCTTGCCCGTGCTTCTTGCATAGGAATCCGCGGCATGGCTGGCTCCCTGCTCGTGGGCGGTAAGGATATGCCTTATCTTTCCTTTTGTGAGGTAGAGGGCATCATAAAGGGGGATGACCTGTCCTCCGGGATATCCGAAAACGGTGTCCACACCCTCGCTGATGAGGACCTTCATTATTACTTCGGCACCTGTGAGCTTCAATTCAATCCTCCTTGATCACCGCACCGCTGTCGGCGGATGTGACGTGCTTTGCATAACGTGCGAGATATCCGGTCCTTATCGGACTCTCATGGACTTTCAGATTCCGTTTCCTTTCCTCCAGGATACTTTCATCAACCAGAACGTCCAGTTTTCCGGAAGGGATGTCGATACTGATGACATCACCTTCCTCCACAAGCGCGATCGGACCGCCGTCGGCCGCCTCCGGCGAGCAGTGTCCGATGCTTGCGCCCCTGGTCGCGCCGCTGAAGCGTCCGTCGGTTATGAGGGCGACCTCCTTGTCCAATCCCATTCCTGCTATAGCGCTGGTCGGACCCAGCATCTCCCTCATGCCAGGACCTCCCTTCGGCCCCTCGTAGCGTATTATCACAACATCGCCAGGCTTGATCCTCGATGCGAAAATGGCCTCGATGGCCTCCTCCTCGCTGTTGAAGACCCTTGTAGGCCCCTTGTGCACGAACATCTCGGGGGCAACGGCGCTTCTCTTGACAACAGCGCCGTCCGGAGCGAGGCTGCCGCGGAGAACCGCGATGCCGCCTGTTGCCGAATACGGATTGTCTATCGGTCTTATGACCTCGGGATTGTGGTTCTCGGCCTCAAGGTAGCTTTCGGATATGCTTGCTCCTGTAACGGTAAGCAGATCACCATGTAGAAGGTTCTTCTTGTCCAGCTCCTTCATCACCGCCATGACACCTCCGGCAAGCTCAAGATCCTCCATGTGATCCTTGCCGGCCGGAGCGAGATGACAGAGGTTCGGAGTCTCGTCGCTGATGCGGTTGGCCTCGAAAATGTCGATCGTGATTCCGGCCTCATGCGCGATGGCCGGAAGATGAAGCATGGTGTTGGTGCTGCAGCCGAGGGCCATGTCGACGCGCAGGGCGTTCTCGAAGGCCTTTTCCGTCATAATGTCGCGCGGACGGATATCCTTTTCCAAAAGCTCCATGATCTTGTACCCGGCCTCTTTTGCAAGACGCTCGCGGGCCGAATACACCGCAGGGATGGTACCATTTCCAGGAAGAGCGATGCCTATGGCCTCGCAGAGGCAGTTCATGCTGTTCGCCGTATACATTCCGGAGCAGGATCCGCAGGTGGGACACGCAGAGTTCTCCCACTCGAGGAATTCCTTGTCGTCCATCCTGCCTGCGGCCTTGCGGCCTACGGCCTCGAACATGGAGGAAAGGCTCATGCCCCTCTTGTCCCCACCCTTCACGTGTCCTGCAAGCATCGGACCGCCGGATACGAAGATCGAGGGGATGTTCAGCCTCAATGCGGCCATGAGCATGCCCGGCACGATCTTGTCGCAGTTGGGCACGAACACAAGCGCATCGAACGGATGGGCGGTCGCCATCACCTCTATGCTGTCGGCGATCAGGCCGCGCGAGGCGAGCGAATACTTCATGCCCGTATGGCCCATCGCGATTCCGTCGCACACGCCTATGACGGGAAACGCCACCGGATTCCCACCTGCGTTGCGCACCCCTGCCTTGACGGCATCGACGATCCTTCCGAGCTCCTTGTGGCCCGGGATGATCTCATTGTACCCGGAAACAACGCCGATTATCGGCATGGATATCTCCCTGTCCGTCCAGCCAAGGGCCTTCATGAGCGATCTGTGCGGCGCCCTTTCATCCCCTTTCTTCATCAAATCCGATCTCATTTCAGCCTCCTAAGTATCTCGTCGCCCATTTGCGTGGTGGAAACGGCCTTTCCGTCCTTTTCCGCGATGTCCGAAGTGCGGATGCCCGCCTTGAGCGTGTCGGCCACGGCCTTCTCGACAGCCAGGGCCTCCTTCTCGAGGCCGAAGCTGTAGCGCAGCATCATCGCGGCGGAGAGTATGGTCGCAATCGGGTTGGCGATGTTCTTTCCCGCTATGTCAGGTGCGGACCCATGGATGGGCTCGTACATGCCGCGTCCCCCTTCCCCGAGGGATGCGGATGCAAGCATGCCGATGCTTCCGGTGATCATGCTTGCCTCGTCGGAGAGTATGTCCCCGAACATGTTCTCGGTGAGGATCACGTCGAACTGGGAGGGATTCCTGACAAGCTGCATGGCACAGTTGTCGATGTACATGTTCTCGAGAACCACCTCCGGATACTCCTTGGCAACCCCGGCGACGACCTTCCTCCAGAGTCTGGAGGTCTCGAGCACATTGGCCTTGTCCACGCTGGTCACCTTCTTTCTCCGCCTCATCGCGGCCTCGAAAGCCCTTTTCGCGATACGCCGTATCTCCATCTCCGAATAGCTCATGACGTCGAATGCGGAAGAGCCGTCTTCAGAGAGCCCCTTCCTGCCGAAATAGATGCCGCCCGTAAGCTCCCTGACCACAAGCACGTCAAGGCCGTTTTCGACAAGGCTGTCCTTGAGCGGACAGGCACCTTTGAGCTCGGGATACATCAATGCGGGCCGGAGATTGCAGTAGAGCCCGAGACCGCTGCGGAGTCCGAGCAGGGCCTTCTCCGGCCTCAGCTCACCCTTCATGCCGTCCCACTTCGGGCCACCGACGGCTCCGAGAAGCACGCTGTCGGAGGCAAGACACGCATCCAGGGCCTCCTTTGTCAGCGGCACGCCGTATTCGTCTATCGAGCATCCGCCCGCAAGCACCGTCTCATACGAGACCGAGTGCCCGTAGATCGCGGCGGTCCTGTCGAGGACCCTGACCGCCTCGCGGACTATGTCCGGTCCGATCCCGTCACCGGGAACAAGCGCTATTTTCATATCCATCTCAGAACCTCCCGTTCATGTATACGGCAAGCCCGCCGGCCTTGATGAGATCCTGCATGAACGGAGGGAACGGTTCAGCCTGATAAACCTTGCCGGATGTCTTGTCGGTGATCAGCCCAGTGGAGAAGTCAACCTCCACGACATCGCCCGGAGCTATCTCGCGGCTCGCTTCGGCGCACTCCATGATCGGCAGCCCGATGTTGATCGAATTGCGGTAGAATATCCGGGCGAACGTGGTTGCGATGACGCATGATACACCGGCGGCCTTGATTGCTATCGGCGCATGCTCGCGGCTGCTTCCACAGCCGAAGTTCTTTCCAGCGACAATCACGTCCCCCTTTTCGACCTTCTTCACGAAATCCTTGTCGATATCCTCCATGCAGTGTGAGGCGAGCTCGGCCTCCACGCTCGTGTTCAGATACCTTGCGGGTATGATCACATCCGTATCGACATTGTCACCGTATCTGAAAACCTTGCCTTCTGCCTTCATATGACCTCCTCAAAGATTCTCCGGGCTTGTGATGAACCCTGTCACCGCGCTTGCGGCGGCCACGTACGGGGATGCGAGGTACACCTCGCTCGTCACATGCCCCATCCTGCCGACGAAATTGCGGTTCGTTGTCGATACGCATCTCTCGTTCTCGCTCAATATGCCCATGTATCCTCCGAGGCAGGGTCCGCAGGTCGGAGTGCTTACAACAGCCCCCGCATCGATGAAAATGTCGAAGAGACCTTCTTCCATGCACTCCTTCCATATCTTCTGGGTGGCGGGAATGACTATGCACCTGACATATGGCGCGACCTTGCGGCCCTTGAGGATCTCCGCTGCCGCCCTCATGTCGGAGATGCGCCCGTTGGTGCAGCTTCCGATGACGACCTGGTCAATCGCTATATCCGAGGAATCCTTCGCAAGATGCGTGTTCTCAGGAAGATGGGGATAGCTTACGGTGCATTCGAGCTTCGAAAGGTCTATCTCGACCACCTCCGAGTATTCTGCGTCAGGATCGCTGTTGAAGATCTTTGGCTCCTTTGCCCCGGATTCCTTCAGATATGCGAGGGTCTTGTCGTCGACCGGGAACAGGCCGGCCTTTCCACCGGCCTCTATGGCCATGTTGCTGATGGTGAACCTGTCGTCCATCGACAGTTCGGCAACCCCCGGGCCGGAAAACTCCATCGCCTTGTAGAGCGCGCCATCCACACCGATGAGGCCTATGAGATGAAGGATCAGATCCTTGCCGGTCACATACCTTCCGAGCTTGCCCGTGAGGTTGATCCTTATCGACTCGGGCACCTTGAACCATGCCTTGCCGGTGGCCATCCCGCAGGCCATGTCGGTGGAGCCGACTCCTGTGGAGAACGCGCCCAGCGCGCCGTAGGTGCAGGTGTGGCTGTCCGCGCCGATGACAACGTCCCCGGCCGTCACAAGCCCCTTCTCGGGCAGGAGGGCGTGCTCGATTCCCATGCGGCCGACCTCGAAATAGTTCTTTATATCCTCTTTTTTCGCGAACGCCCTGACGCATGCGCACTGCTGGGCCGCCTTGATGTCCTTGTTCGGTGCGAAATGATCCGGCACAAGGGCGATCTTGTTCTTGTCGAACACCCTGTCCTTACCGAACTTCGGGAACTCCCTGATTGCAACAGGGCTCGTTATGTCGTTTCCAAGCACCATGTCCAGATCCGCCATGACAAGCTGTCCGGGATGGACAGAATCAAGCTTTGCGGCATGGGCAAGGATCTTTTCCGCCATGTTCATGTTCATTCACTCCTTTTATCCGTATGACCGACAAGCATGTCGTTCTCAAAACTCATCTTCTGCGCACTGTTCTCCGCGCTCGAAAGCGGACCCGAGGAGGAGATCATCTTGTTGACCGCGTTCAGACAAGCGAGTATCGAGGCCTCTATGACATCGGTCGAGACCCCGCGTCCGCGGTATACACCGCTCTCGTCGCTTATCTTGACAAGCACCTCGCCCAGGGCGTCCCTGTGTTCGGTGACTGCCTGGAGCTGGTATTCCTCCAAAGAGAATGGATGCTTGATTATCTTCTCAACACATCTGAGGGATGCATACACGGGCCCGGTGCCGGAGGCGACCTCCTGGTATGTCTTCTCCCCGTTCTTTGTAAGCGAGATGCATGCGGTGCTCGTCATCCTGTTGCCACTGTTGACGACGAAGGAATCGAGTGTCCATGTCTGCATCTCCGGATTCTCCTGCGCCTCCACAAGCGCAATGAGATCGCGCTCGGTTATGTTCTTCTTCCTGTCGCAGGTCTTTTTGAATTCCTTGAAGAGGTTGTCCGCCTGCTCCTTTGTGAGCGTGTAGCCGAGCTCCTCCATCTTCTTGGTGAAGGCATGCTGCCCGGAATGCTTTCCGAGCACGAGGTTGGTCTTCACCACCCCGACGGACTCGGGGGTCATTATCTCGTAGGTCTTGCTGTTCGCCATCATCCCGTGCTGGTGGATGCCGGACTCGTGTGCGAACGCATTGTCCCCGACGATGGCCTTGCTGGGATTGATCTTGACACCCGTCGTCTTGCTCAGAAGGCGCGCCGTGCGCGTGATCTCCTCGGTGACGATCCCCGTCTCATAGTCGAACCTGTCATGTCTGGTCTTCATGGCCATGACAAGCTCCTCGAGCGCTGCGTTGCCGGCCCTTTCGCCGATCCCGCACACCGTGCACTCCACCTGGCGCGCACCGGCCTCGACGCCTGCGAGGCTGTTTGCGACCGCAAGTCCGAGATCGTTGTGGCAGTGCATGCTGATTCTCGCCTTGTCGATGCAGGGAACGTTCTTCCTCACATAGGAGACCATGTTGGAAATCTCCGCAGGGGTCGAATAGCCGACGGTGTCGGGAAGATTGACGGTCGTGGCCCCCTCCTCTATCGCGGCCTGCACGACGGCGCACATGTAATCGAGATCGGTCCTCGTTGCGTCCTCGAGAGAGAACTCTATGTCGTCGCAGAGGCTCTTGGCATACCTCACGTTCTCCCTGATCCTTGAAAGGGCCTCCTCGCGGCTTATCTTGAGCTTGTACTCGAGATGGATGTCGCTGGTTGCAAGAAAAAGGTGGATCCTGGGATGTCTGGCGCACTTGACGGCGTTCCATGCGGCGTCTATGTCCTTTTTCAAAGCCCTTGCGAGCGAGGCCACCACCGGCTTCTCAACCGCCTTCGCGATGGCCTCGACCGATTCGAAATCACCGGGACTGGATATGGCGAATCCAGCTTCGATTATGTCTACACCCAAGCTTTCAAGCTGCCTGGCCATCCTGATCTTCTCCTCCAGGTTCATGCTGTAGCCCGGAGCCTGTTCGCCGTCGCGCAGCGTGGTATCGAAAATATAAATCTTTTCCGCCATATCCAATTCCTCCTCGACTTATTTCTTGAGCCAGCTCATCAGCGAGCGGAGCTTCTTACCCGTCGTCTCAAGCAGGCTGTCGGCCTCCATCCTCCTTCTTGCGTTGAAGTAGGGCCTGTTGACCTGGTTCTCGAGAAGCCAGTTGCGGGCGAACGTACCGTTCTGGATATCCTTCAGAACGCCCTTCATGGCCTTCTTCGTATCCTCGGTGATGATCTTCTCGCCTGTGATGTAGTCACCATATTCGGCCGTATCGCTGATCGAATACCTCATGTAGCCGAGACCTCCCTGGTTGATGAGGTCGACGATGAGCTTCATCTCGTGGCAGCACTCGAAGTACGCCATCTCGGGCTGGTAGCCTGCCTCGACGAGTGTGTCGAAGCCGGCCTTGATCAGGGCCGTGACACCGCCACAGAGAACCGCCTGCTCGCCGAAGAGGTCGGTCTCGGTCTCCTCCTTGAACGAGGTCTCGAAGATTCCCGCCCTTCCGGCGCCGATTCCGGCCGCATATGCAAGAGCGACCTTCTCGCTGTCACCGCTCGGGTCCTGTGCGACCGCGATCAGTGACGGAACGCCCTTGCCCTCGAGGTACTGGCTTCTGACCGTGTGGCCGGGGCCCTTGGGTGCGATCATGATCACGTTTATGTCCGCGTTCGGTTTGATCTGTCCGAAATGGATGTTGAAACCATGGGCGAATGCAAGATACTTGCCCTTTGTGAGATAGGGTTCGATCGAGGTCTGGTAAAGCTTGGCCTGCTTCTCGTCGTTGACAAGTATCATGATCACGTCGCTCGCCTTGACGGCCTCCTCCGTGGTCATGACTTTCAGTCCGGCCTCCTCGGCCTTCGCCCAGCTCTTGGATCCGTTGTAAAGTCCGACGACCACGTCGATTCCCGAATCATGAAGATTGAGTGCGTGTGCATGGCCCTGGGAGCCATATCCGATGATTGCAACTTTCTTATTCTTCAAATAGGAAAGATCCGCATCCGAGTCATAAAACATCCTGCTCATGACAAATCTCCTTTATATTTCCTTATTTGTGTTGTTCTCAAGATTCTCATCAGGGCTTACCTCGGTAAGGCCCCTCGAACCGCGCTCAAGCGCGGTGATTCCGGTCCTGGCAAGCTCGACTATCCCATAGTGCCTTGTGAGCTCGAGAAATGAATCGAGCTTCTCAAGCGATCCCGTGAGCATGAGTGTCACGGTGCTCGGGGTGACATCCAGGATCTTCGCCTTGAATATCTCTCCCACCTCGACAATGTTCGGCCTGGTTTTCTCGTCGGCGCGCAGCTTGACCATCACCAGCTCCCTCTGGACGGACCCCATCGCAGTCATTTCGAACACTCTCTTGACGTCGACAAGCTTCTCCACCTGCCTCTTTATCTGCTCGACTATGTCCCTGGAGGCCGTGAGGACTATGGTGATCCGGCTGATCCTGCTATCCTCCGTCTCACCGACGCTCAAGGAATCTATGTTGTAGCCGCGTCTGGAAAAAAGACCCACGACGCGCATGAGCACGCCCGAGCGGTTGTTGACCAGAATCGCTATGGTATATCTCTTCCTCTTGTCTCCCTGCATCCCTTACCTCCTTGGATAAAAAAAATAGCCCCGGCATATACATATACCACGGGCCCATGACAACAGATACTGAAAACCGTGGCTCAGCATGTAATGACTAGGACAGATAGGACTACCAGGGAAGAAAGAACGACAAAACGGGTCATATAATCCTTTTTCATGATGTCTCTCCTCCCTGAATATTTCTTAGATACTCTCTTTTACCGCAACTTTGAAGTTTTTGTCAATTCGAAACGTACGATTTTCATGCTTTAAAATACGGTTTTTCTGCAAAAAAACTGCATAACTATGCAAACTTGCGTCGCAAATCCTTTTGTCGGAATGAAAAGGAATGCCCTTTGCGAAACGATTGCCTTCATGAACTGAAAACAAAAGCCCCCGGTCGGAGACCGGAGGCCTGGTGGTGGAATGATCCATCAGGTGCGTATTTCCCTGTTGAACGGCTTGCCGAGGCTTGCCGGACTCCCCTTCTGGTTCTTGCTGGTGAACGAAAGGACGACGATGACAAGCACATATGGAAGCATGACAGCAAACTCGTACGGGAACGGTATTCCAAGGGATTGGACGACCGTCTGGAATGTCTGTGCGAGGGAAAACAGGAGTGCTCCTCCCATTATCTGGTAGGGATGCCAGTGTCCGAAATAGACAAGGGCGACCGCGATGAACCCTCTTCCGCTTATCAGCTCGTCGGAGAACATCTTGGCCTGAGCGACCGAAAGGTATGCACCGGCAAGACCAGCGAGCATGCCCCCCAGGACCAGCGATTCGTATCTGGTCCGGTTGACGTTTATCCCCATGCTGTCCGCCGCGCGCGGATAGGTTCCGACAGCCCTCACCTTGAGTCCCCACGGAGTCTTGAATAGTATGAAGTAGCTCACCGGGACGAACAGGAAAGCGAGATAGACTATGATGTTGTGGCTGAAGAGGATCGGTCCGATCACCGGAATCTTGGAAAGAAGAGGTATCGGGAGATTCGGAATCCCGGGAATCGACTGGGTGCCGCCGACAAAGTACCTGAAAAGCGTTCCGGCCGTCCCCACCCCGAACATCTGCAGACCGATTCCGGCGATGCCCTGGGGGGCACGGAACGTTATGACCACAAGCCCGAAGAAAAGCCCAAGAAGCGCACCGACGGCGGCGGCCGCGACGAAGCCCAGGAAATTGTACCACTGGCTGACAGGCCCGCCATGGCCGACGGCAAACGGGATGAGCATTCCGACGAACGCGCCCATGGCCATCACGCCCTCGCATCCGAGATTGAAGATGCCGGCCCTCTGGTTGAACATCTCACCAAGGGAAGCCAGAAGCAGCGCCACGGAAAACGGTATGCACATCGAAAGGATATTCACAACTATGCTCATGCCTCAACCTCCTTGCCCTTCTTTAGGAACAGGGCCTGGTATCTGCGCCATACGCGGTCCTCGAAATACGTGTTGGAGAGGACCATCTGCGCGGTCACGATGACGAGAATGATTATCCCCTGCATCACATCGACGATGTTCGCAGGAACACCGACCCTGCCCGGACATAGCGTCGAGCCGTAGATCAAAAGTCCGAAGAAGAAGGAGGCGGGGATTATTCCGAGGGGATGAAGTCCTCCGAAAAGGGCAACGACGACGCCGGAGAAACCATAGTTGTTCGTGACCCCTTCGATAGCCCGCCGGTGCACCCCCGCAATCTCGATTCCACCGGCGAAACCGGCGAAAGCGCCGGAGATGCACATTGCTGCAACCAGATAGAACGGAACGGAGATGCCTCCGTAGCGTGCCGCCCGGTCCTGTGCTCCCGCGGCCCTCATCTTGAAGCCTATCGTGGTCTTCCACATGAGGATGAAGATGATGACGGCAAGAACGACCGCTATCACAAGCCCGTAGTGCAGACGTCCCGAAATCCTTCCAAGCCATGCGTTCCCGCTCAGCCTCATCGACTGCGGGGTGCCTCCCCCGCTCATCTTTTCAGCCGGATCCATCATGACGACGCGCAGGCAGAACGTGTAGAACTGTGCCGCAATATAATTGAGCATCACTGTCGACAGGAGTTCCGACACCTTCAGTTTTGCCTTGAGTATTCCAGGGATGAACCCCCATGCCGCACCTCCGAGCACCGATGCAAAAAGCGCGAGCGGAAGCAGAAGCGGACGCGGAAGATCCGGAGCGGCGAGCGCAACAGCGGTGAAGGAAAGGATTCCCATCGCCATCTGGCCCTCTGCCCCGATGTTTATTATCCCGCTGCGGTATGCGACCGAGATTCCGATTGCGATTATGCAGAGCGGAATCGCTCTGATCAGGACCTCGGTGATATGCAGGCTCCGCGTGAGCGGAAGTATGCAGATCGTATAGAAGGTTTTGCCTATATCCGCTCCGATGACAAGCAGTATCACACAGCTCAAAGCCATGGCCGCGAGGGCGGACAGTATGATTATCGCTATCTTATAGCCGATTTTGAAACCTTTAGTCATCTTGAGCTACTCCTGCCATTAGAATACCCAGGGTACGCCTGTTGGCTTCCTCTCTGGGAAGAACCTTCTGGATGCGGCCCTTGTAAATGACCGCGACGCGGTCGGAAAGATTGATGATCTCGTCCAATTCCTCGCTTATCAGGAGTATGCCCACCCCTTCCCTCCTTTTTTGGAGCAGCTGCTGGTGGATGAACTCCACCGCGCCGAGATCTAGTCCCCTGGTGGGATAGACGGCGATCAGGAACCTGGCCCCACGGGTCAGCTCCCTTGCGAGGATTACCTTCTGGATGTTTCCTCCGGAAAGGGAACCACCGGCCGTGTTGATCCCGGGGCTTCTTATGTCGAAATCATTCCTGAGATCGGTCGCGTTCTTATCGATTGATTTCTTCTTCAAAAGCCTTTTGATAGAGAAGGGCTTTTTCTCGACATCCTTCAAAACAAGATTTTCCCTGATCGAAAAGGCCGGCACTATCCCCTCTATGTTCCTTTCTTCGGGGATGTAACCCATACCGTTTTCAATGACCTGGTTCGGATTGAGGTTCGAGATATCCTTGCCGTAGAACATTATGGACCCCGATTCGACCGCCCTGATGCCGTTTATGGCCTCGGCGAGCTCCCTCTGTCCGTTGCCGCTCACTCCGGCAAGTCCGATGATCTCCCCGCTCCGCACCTGGAGCGAGAGATGGTCGAGCGCCAGATTCCCCCTGTCTCCATTCACACAGAGGTCCCTGACGTCGAGCACGACCCCGCCATGCATGTCCGGTTCCTCGTTTTTTGGAAGCTCGACCTCATGACCGGTCATCTTCGCCGCTATCTCGCTGGGGGAATAGTCGTCCGTGTTCCCACTGAACACAACCCTGCCGTGGCGGAGTATGGTGACCTTGTTCGAAAGAGCCTTGACCTCCTGGAGTTTGTGGGAGATGAATATTATCGAAAGCTCCCTGGACATGTTCTTCAACAGGACTATCAGCTCGTCCGTCTCCTGCGGGGTCAGCGCACTTGTGGGCTCGTCGAGGATTAGGAACTTAGCACCGAGGCTGAGCGTCTTCACAAGCTCGACCCTCTGCTGCTCGCCAACGCTGAGCTGCCATATGTACGCATCGGGATTCACGGCCAGACCGTATCTCGTACTTACCTCCACCACCCTCTCGCGCACCATTTTCAAATCGAGGATGCCATGCTTCCAGGCCTTCTTGTAGCCCAGCGCGACATTCTCCGTAACTGTCATGTTCTGAACAAGCATGTACTGCTGATGAACCATTCCGAGACCTGCATTGAAAGCATCCTCCGGACCGCGGAACCTGACCTCGTTGCCGTTGATCAGTATCCTTCCCTCGTCCTGCTGGTAGATGCCCATGAGTATGTTCATCAGAGTGGTCTTTCCGGCGCCGTTCTCACCAACCAGGGCAAGAACCTCGCCTTCTCCGACGCTGATTGAAATATCGTCGGCGGCAAGGACACCGGGAAACCGCTTGGTTATGTGTTCCATCTTGAGGCTTGTTATTCTGTTGTCCATAAATGTAAAAAGCTACCGTATCCGGTTGGAATAAAGGAATACCGGGGGACGGACGCCCCCCGGTCTGGAATCAGAGGGTTGAATAATCAACGCTGGACCAGTTGGCGAGCACGCCGGCACTGGCTTCGAACGACGCGAGGGCCTCATCGACAGCCGCCTTGGCTTCCGCCGACACCTTGTCCTCGAGGGCCGGATTGTATTCAAACACGAATCCGCCGTTGTTGAAATTCATCGGGATGCACTCGCCGCCCTTGACTCCGGCCTCAAGCTTTTCCACGAGACCTACGATCACGGCCGCATAGTTGTAGGAGGATGCCGCAAGACACTTTGCCTTTCCCTCCTCGGTCGTCAGCTGCGCGAGATCCTGTCCGAGCCAGAGCGCCGTCGGACTTTCAGCGGTCGCCCTGAGGGCTCCGATGGCCTGCTGGGAGGAGCCGGTGAGCACGTCCGCACCGTTCTGGATCTGGCTTGTCGCGATTTCTCCCGCCTTCACGTAATCGGAGAACGAACCGGAATGGGTCACAAGGATCTTCGCGGATGGGTTCACCTTCTGCACACCGAGCACGAAGCCCCTGTTGTACCTTGCCGCATCACCACCGTCGACAGGTCCGACGAGACCGACGATGCCAGACTTCGTTGTAAGGCCTGCAATGAGTCCGGAAAGATATCCTGTCTCCTCGCTCTCCGGCATGTATGTGAACACGTTCGCAGGTCCGATCTCGCTGCTCGTTCCAAATGCGAACGATACATCGGGATATTCCTCGGCAAGTTCAAGAATGATGTTCTTGTACTGCGCGCCGTGGCCGATTATGAGGTCGTAACCATCCGCCACATACTGCCTTGCTATGGATCCCGCATCGACGACGGCCATCTTCTCGGAATAGCTGTAGTCGATCTTTCCTGGCAGCTGCTCCATTGCGGACATGATACCGTCATGCATGGCCTGGCACCATCCCTTGTCGTCGATCGTGTTCTCGATTATGAGAGCGATCTTGATCGTGTCGTCGGACGACTCCTTTGTCTCCTGGGCGCCGCCGGCGAATACGCTCGTTGCAAGCAACAGGACGAGGGCGAAAACTAAAAACTTCTTCATAGCAAACCGCCTTGTTTACGGAAATAAGAGCGAACCCGTAAACGAGGTCTCTCCTTTAAAAGATTGAGAAGCACAGGCTTCTTATTCATCAGGTGGGGATTTGCACCCCTTGAGACTTGATCCCTGACAATCTCTTCATCTATTCATTGATTATACCATCAAACAAAAGCCAATTGGAATTATTTTGACGGGGTTTCCAAGCCGAATACTACAAAATATTCCGTTTTTCCCAAATTTGCATCATAAGAAAATGCATGAAACCACAAAATGCAACAGCATGTATCACGGATGCAGGTTACATGCTACATAAAGACAACAAAAAAAAGTGCGGCATCCGAAGGACCAATAGATAAAATCATATCGATATTTTTTTATAAATATCTATATTACAATAAATTATTTTGCTTTTGGCTTTTTTGTATGTTATCATTTACCAAACAAAGGAGGATAAAAGATGATTGAAGCCATTTATGATACGAACGCCAGCCTGTTCATAGACTCCTGGCTCACGGCAGACATGCAGGAACAGTACGGGGAGTTTGAAAAACATCTCAGACCAGGTGCGAAAATCCTGGACGGCGGCTGCGGAAGCGGAAGGGACACACTCTATTTTCTGCAGAAAGGTTACGATGTGAAGGCGTTCGATCCCTCCAAGGAGATGATCAAGTACGCATCCGAATTCACCGGCATAAAAATAAGCGAGGGCAAATGGGAGACACTCGACGCGAAGGAAGCCTACGACGGAATATGGGCGAGCGCATCGCTTTATCATGTCTCAAGAGCGGATATGGCGCCTACATTCAAAAGGATTTCCGACGCGCTGAAAAGCAAGGGCATCCTATTTGCTTCATTCAGAGACCGTCCGGATGATTTCGTCGACAGCGAAGGAAGGGCCCTGACCAGCTTCGACAAGGTGACATTCACGGACTTCCTGTCCACGCTCGGACTGTTCGACATCCTCAAGCTCGAGGAAAGGGTCGACACGAGGAAGGACAAGAAAAACGAGAAGTGGCTCTTCGCATTCCTCCAGAAGAAGATCTAGACAAGAAGCAGCAGTGTCGTTGCGGCGAGCGCGAAAAGGATCGATACGATCATAGGCTTTTTGAGGAAGCTGGAAACGAACGCCGCGACTATCCCCCCCAGCCCGGCATACCATTGGATACCGAAATCCGTCAGGGCGAGGGGGAATATCAATGCCCCGAGCGATGCTATGGGAAGAAGAAGCATGCATTTCTTCATAAACCGGGGCATGTTGTCCAGCCCCCTTACGAAAAGAGGCACCATCCTCGGCAGCATCGTCGCAACCGAGCATAGCAGGATCATCAGATACTTATTCATCTCCCAGCACCTCCTCGTCAGTATAGATCAAAGCCGCAAAAAGCATTGCAGCGACCATGGAGATGATGAACGAAAGCCCGGTGGAAAGACCGAAGACCAATATGAAAAGCGAATTCAGGGCCGCTGATACGAAAAGGACCGCAAAGACCTTCCAGTTGTTTTTCGCCTCCCCTCCCAAAAGCGAGGCGAACATCGCGTAGACGGTTATCACCGCAGCCTTCTGTACCACATCGGGAAGGAAGTTCCCGGCCAGAAAGCCCACGGCGGTCCCTGACACCCAGCCGGAATAGGATGTGAATATCAGACCGCAGATATACCTGAAGGGAAGCTTCCTGCCTTTGAACGACGCAACGGCGAAATTCTCGTCGGTGACACCGAAGCCCGTGACAAGCCTGCGCCAGACGCTCTTTTTATCCTCCAGATGCGGATAAAGGCTTGTGGACATGAAGATGTAGCGGGTGTTGATGAAGAACACCGAAATGAGTATCTCCATGAGAAACGAACCGGCGTTGTACAGGTTCATCATCAGGAACTGCCCGCTTCCAGAATAATTCGTAAGGCTTATGAGGACGGACTGGACGAAATCGAGACCGCTAGTCCTTGTGAGCAGCCCGAAGGCTATCGCAGTGGTGAAATACCCGAGGAATATCGGAAGACCGTCCCTGATCCCCTCTTTCGCCGTCAAAGAAGATTCCATGCGCACTATCTTAGCCACAAGGGCCGACACTTTCAAGAACGCCGGCTTTTCTTAAATGCGATTCTTGTTTATCATCTCTGATGATGAATCTCTTAAGCGTGGAAAACCTTGAAAAGACAGTGAAGGACGAACCTCTTTTCTCCAATCTCACATTCGGCTTGGAGGAAAGGGACAAGGTCGGCATTGTCGGCAAAAACGGAGCCGGAAAGTCAACTCTTCTGAAAATCCTAGCAGGACGCATGCGTGCGGACGAAGGAAAGATAAGCATGAAAAACGGCACAGTGGTGTCGTTTCTGGAGCAGAACGTCACATATGCCCCGGAAGAGACGGTCGGCTCGTATTTCCTCAAGGCGGACAGTCCATACCTTGACAAGCTGAAAAAATATGACGAGGCTATCGCATCCGGAGACGAAAAGACATACACAAGGCTCTACGATGAGATTGAAAAGGAAAACCTCTGGGATATGGAAAGGTCCTACCAGGCGCTTCTCGAAGAGTTTGCCGCCGGATGCGGACCGGACGACCTTGTTGAAAACCTTTCTGGCGGGCAGCGAAAGAAGATGGCCCTGGCAAGGGCGCTCTCCCTACGTGCCGACCTGCTGCTGCTTGACGAACCGACGAACCATCTGGACATAAAAACGATCGAGAAGCTTGAGGACATGCTTACAAAGACCGACAAGACCGTCATGATCGTCACGCACGACAGGCACATCCTCAATACCGTCTGCTCGGTGATCTTCGAGCTCGACAGGGCCTCCTTCTTCATCCATCCGGGTTCGTTCCAGTCCTATCTCGAGCGCAGGAGCGAAAGGATATCGATGCTCCAGAAGGAGCAGGACAGGATCAAGAAGATACTTGAAAGGGAGCTGAAGTGGCTTTCGCGCGGTCCGAAGGCCCGTACCGGGAAGGACAAGAACCGCAAGGACAGGATCGATTCGATGCTCGGCATGAGGCAGGACGTGCAGGATGAAAGGCAGAAGGAATTCTCCAGCCTTTCCCGCAGGCTCGGAAAGAAGATCCTCGAGATAGACGGCATAAGCAAGGCATACGATGGAAAAAAACTGTTCTCCGACTTCTCGTTCTCGTTCGTCAAAGGAATGAGGATAGGTCTTGTCGGTGACAACGGGAGCGGCAAGTCCACATTGCTGGACATAATGACAGGAAACCTCGCCCCGGACGAAGGATCCGTAGACATAGGAGTCAATACGGTATTCGGCTATTACGATCAGGCGGGACGGGAGCTGAGCGGGGAAAAGACCGTTATGGAATACATACTGGACATCGCGGAGAAGATATGTCTTGCAGACGGGGAAATCGTCTCCGCCGCACGCTTTCTTGAGTTGTTCGGCTTTCCCCAGAACATGCACAGGTCTCCAATAAACCTTTTATCCGGAGGGGAAAGAAGAAGGCTGTATCTTATCTCAATGCTTGTGAGGAACCCCAATTTCCTGGTGCTTGACGAGCCGACAAACGATCTGGACCTCGCAACAATGGAAAATCTGGAGGAGTATTGCACCTCATTCCAGGGTTGTCTTGTCATATGTTCGCACGACAGGACGTTCTTGGACATCACCACCGACATGCTTTTCGTAATCGAGGATGGCAAGGTCCTGCTCTACCCCGGACATTTCAGCGAATGGAAGGAATGGAGGAAGGAGAAGGAAGAGGAGGAAAAGCGGCTCCAGACCCCGTACAAGGAGAAAAAGGACAGTCGTCCGGCAAAAGAGAAAAAAGGTCTGAGCTACAAGGAAAAGAAAGAAAAGGAATCACTTGAGCTGGAAATAGCCGCACTCGAGGAAGAGAAGGCGGCGCTGGAGGCTTCTTTCTCCACGATGGCCCCGGATGATTTCAAGACTCTCAACGAAAACACGCTCCGCTACGACGAGGTCGGCCGGCTCATAGACGAAAAAACCTCCAGATGGCTGTATCTGGAGGACATGGACAACTAAAACCTGTCGGAATCGTCGGAGATGAGCTCGACGTCGTTGGATTTCACCGACACATGCTTTCTTAAAAACGGATTCAGACCGAGGAAGGTCTTCTTGAACTCCTCCTCGCTGTCCTTGAGCGCGGCCTGCCATACGGGCCCGAACCCCGGGCTGTTCATAGTAAGGCGCTCGGCCGCAGTCTGGTACACCTCCAGCCTCTGCATCTCCTTCCTTCCCGGCTTCTGGCTCATGGTCTGGAGCGAAACACGGAGGTTCTCGTTCTGCTTCTTCAGCTCCTCGTTCTCGCTCTTGAGCTTCGTGAGCCCCTCGCTCTCGAGCTCCATCCTGTCGGTGAGCATCTTCTTAAGACGAGCTATCTCATCCTTCGATGCCTTCTTCGCACTGGCGTTCCTGGCCGCCAGAACTATCGCAAGGACCACCGCGACGGCAAGTCCCACTATCAACCCTGTAAGAAAATCGTTCATAAGACAAGTTTAAGCCAATCGGGACAAAAAAGAAATACTTGTCATCCACAGGTTGGATTCATAATATGACTTCACATTTTCACCAAATCAATTTAATATGGGGTCATATCGCCCGGGTGGTGGAATGGTAGACACAAAGGACTTAAAATCCTTTGACCTCACGGTCGTACGGGTCCGAGTCCCGTCCCGGGCATAAAAACAGTATGATACAAAACAATGACCCGGCCTGAAAAATCGTTTTATTTACGCACCAAGAAAAAAAAGGGTCACGTGTCCGCTTCCCAACACATTGTGAGACTGTGCCGGAGACAGGAAGAATAATTTTAAAACAGTCCGCTTATGACCCCATCATCCGATATGTCGATACCCATTGCAGCCGGAACCTTCGGAAGTCCCGGCATGGTCATGATATCCCCTGCATAGGCGATGATGAAGCCGGCCCCGGCATTCACCTTCACATCACGGATCGTTATTTTGAATCCATCGGGAGCTCCGATTTTCTTCGGATCGTCGCTGAACGAATACTGGGTCTTGGCCATGCACACAGGGTATCCTCCATATCCTTCGGTCTCGGCCTTCCTTATCTTTGAAAGGACTCCGGGAGAGAATACGACACCGTCCGCATGATAGATCCTGCGTGCCACGGTACGGATCTTGTCGGCGATGGACATGTCGTCGGGATACGTGAAGGCCCTGGCATTGGGATCGCATTTCTCCATTGCATCGAGCACCTTGCCGGCAAGATCGAGACCGCCGGCTCCCCCCTTCTCCCAGACTTCGCAGAGAGCGACATCCACACCTGTTTTTCCACAGAAGGTCCTGACATCGTCCAATTCCTCTTCTGTATCGGATGAGAAACGGTTCAATGCAACGACGACGGGCAGGTGCCAGACATCCCGGATGTTGAGCATGTGCCTTTCAAGATTCGCAAGCCCCTTTTTCAATGCGTTCCTGTTTTCGATGACCAAATCCTCCTTTGCAACCCCGCCATGGCTTTTCAAGGCCCGGACAGAAGCAACGAGCACGACGGCGCTGGGCATCATCGATGCAAGACGGCACTTTATGTCTATGAACTTCTCTGCGCCGAG
This sequence comes from uncultured Spirochaetales bacterium, assembly GCA_949293595.1. Lineage (GTDB taxonomy): Bacteria > Spirochaetota > Spirochaetia > Sphaerochaetales > Sphaerochaetaceae > Ornithospirochaeta. Next base: position 256,881 of record CASFDW010000001.1, read on the forward strand.
ATCTGCACCGAAACCGGCCTCGGTCACGACTATGTCAGCCAGCTTCAGGGCCGTGCGGGTGGCTATCACGCTGTTGCATCCGTGGGCGATGTTTGCAAACGGACCTCCATGAACAAGGGCCGGAGTCCCTTCCAAAGTCTGAACAAGATTCGGCTTGACCGCATCCTTCAAAAGAGCGCATGCGGCTCCCTCTCCTTTAAGGTCGCCGAGCGTCACTATGCCATCGTCGTACGTTCGTGCGACAATGAGTCCCGCAAGCCGCTTTTTCAGATCGGCAAGATCGAGGGCAAGACAGAATGCGGCCATAACCTGGCTTGCGGTCGTGATCTCGAAACCGTCCTCGCGCGGAACACCGTTGCTTTTTCCTCCCAGACCGGAAATCATGAACCTGAGCTGTCTGTCGTTCATGTCCAGGCATCGTTTCCACAACACCCGTCTGGGATCTATCCCGAGCACGTTGCCCTGCTGGATCGAATTATCCACAAGAGCCGCAATAAGATTGTTCGCTGCACCGATGGCATGGAAATCACCGGTGAAATGAAGGTTTATGTCCTCCATCGGGACAAGCTGGGCGTATCCGCCGCCGGCAGCGCCGCCCTTGAGGCCGAACACAGGACCTAGGGATGGCTCGCGCAATGCAAGACAAACATCCCTGCCCTTCCTCCGCAGGGCATCGGCGAGACCTATCGAAACAGTAGTCTTTCCCTCTCCTGCCGGAGTCGGATTGATTGCGGTGACAAGAACAAGCCGTCCCTTCTTGCCGATGGTTTTGAGACTCTTGTAATCCACCTTGGCCTTGTATCGGCCGTAATAATCCAAAAGGTCCTCCGGTATCGACAGTTCCGCAGCGACATCCCTTATGTGCCTCATCCTGCAACCTTGGGCAATCTCAATATCCGACAGCATCGCATCATCCTCCACGACAAAGCAGAATGCTAGAGGATGATTGAAAAAAATTCAACATGAGGAACATCTTCCGCATACCGGCAAGAGTTGCAGGAAGTATCTTGAAGCACACGAAACCATCACCCGCACAACACGATGTGCGCAAGCCTGATCTCATCAATGCACCGGACAGGGCAGGTAAGCTGGGAAACGACACGGACAAAGCATCTTGACCATCAGGAAAAAAATTCCATAATTAATGCCGGGCTATATGTTTTCGAAGGAAAATCATATATCATTCTCATTAATAAGGAAGGTCGATCATGTCTAGAACACTCGGTGTAGTTTCTCGTGGCGTAAGGGCCCCCATCATCAGGGAAGGGGACGATCTTGCGAAAATCGTTACCGACAGCGTAATGGCTGCCGTCAGGGAAGAGAACATAACAGTTCACGACAGGGACATCGTAGGTGTCACCGAAGCAGTGCTTGCAAGGAGCCAGGGCAACTACTGCTCATGCGACGACATAGCCATGGATGTGAAGGAGAAATTCGCGGACTCCACCGTCGGACTGATCTTCCCGATTCTTTCCAGGAACAGGTTCTCGTTGATCCTGAAGGGAATAGCGAGAGGAGCGAAGAAAATCGTGCTCATGCTCAGCTATCCAAGCGACGAGGTCGGCAACCACCTCGTTTCGCTCGACCAGGTCGATGCCGAAGGCATAAATCCGTACAGCGACGTGCTCACAGAAGAGGAATACAGGAAGCATTTCGGATTCCAGAAGCATGAGTTCACAGGCGTCGACTACGTGGAGTTCTACAAGGAGCTCATAACCGCGGAGAACTGCGGATGTGAGATCATTTTTGCGAACAACGCAACAAAGATACTTGCATATACCGATGCGGTCATATGCGCAGACATCCACACCAGGGCAAGGAGCAAGAGACTTCTGAAGGCCGCAGGGGCAAGGCTCGTCTACGGACTCGATGATCTTATGACAAAGCCAGTGGACGGCTCGGGATACAACAGCGAATACGGGCTGCTCGGAAGCAACAAGGCTACAGAAAACACATTGAAGCTCTTCCCGCGTGACAGCCAGGCATTCGCAGAAAAGCTTTCCGCCATGCTCAGCAAAGAGACAGGAAAGAAGATCGAGGCGCTTGTCTATGGAGACGGTGCGTTCAAGGATCCCCAGGGCAAGATCTGGGAGCTTGCCGATCCCGTGGTCTCCCCCGGCTATACCGAAGGTCTTTCCGGTCTGCCGAACGAAGTAAAGCTGAAATATCTGGCTGACAACGATTTTGCAGACCTCAAGGGAGACGAGCTCAAGGCCGCGATGAAGGATTTCATCGCACACAAGAACAAGGATCTCAAGGGACAGATGGTCAGCCAGGGCACGACCCCAAGGAAGATCACAGACCTCATCGGATCGCTCTGCGACCTGACAAGCGGAAGCGGAGACAAGGGTACCCCGATCATATTCATCCAGGGGTATTTCGATACCTACGCGGACGAGTATTGATTCGAAAGGCGATGCTCCGTGCCAAAGATTACGGCACGGGGCATATCCAGACAGATGGTGGTAAGAGACGTCAGAAAAGAGGATGCAAAAGCAATCCTCGCAATTTATTCATATTATGTCGAGCATACGGCGGTTACATTCGAGCTCGCAGTCCCCACCCTTCAGGAGATGGAGGAAAGGATATCGTCATTCTCCTCAGCCTACCCCTACCTCGTCGCCGAAGAGGATGGGAAGGTGGCAGGTTATTGCTATGCCCATGCGCTCAACCCGAGGGCGGCATACAAAAAAAGCGTGGAGCTGTCCATCTATGTCGACAAGGATGCCCATGGAAGGGGGATCGGTACCGCCCTTTATTCAAAGCTCGAGGAGCAATTGCGGGAAAACGGCTTTACCGCGCTCTACGCCATCGTCACATCCCCGGACAGCGGTTCCGTCGCATTCCATCTCAAAGCCGGATTCAGCACGGTCGGAAAGCTTACAGACTGCGGGGAGAAATTCGGAAGGAAATGGTCTGTGCTCTACATGGAAAAGCACATCTGAAAGCCCTGCATGCTCCGTGACATGTCAAACCGGTAATTCATATTTTTCATCGAAAAACAATACATTTTATGCTATTTGAATACAATCTGATGCACGCTTCAGACGATTTATGATATTGTTAGCATTCATTACTTTAATGTATGCCAGCTAAAACTCTATGTTTCCCCTTATGGTGAAATCCGTATCGTCAATCAGGTTCGAGGGATCGTCGATCCACGACTTGACCGCATCGAGCGAGACCGGTCCGGTATATGTCGGGTATGCTATTATCCCGACCTCGACCTCGCTCTCGCCTTCCTCTCCGATCGACATATCCTCGAAGTCCACAGACTTTTCCGGCTCGACCTCTGGTGCCGGTATCGGACTCCGTCTTACACTGAAAATCATGAACAGCACCATCAGGATGCAAAGCGCGAGGAATATGGCCAATCCGGTCAGGAACATCCTTTTTCTCATCTTTTCCCCTCACAACAGAAACTATTCATAAAACCGCCGCAAGGCAAACTCAGATCCTGTTTTCAGATCTCATGAGCCTTTTCTCGTAATGTCCGCTCCTGTAGTAGAGGAAGGACAGAATTGTTCCGGCACCCCAGCCGACAGGCCAGCTGAGCCAGATTCCGACGGATCCGAGGAAGGATGAGAACAGATATGCCAGGCATACCCTGAGTATCAGATCGGAGAACGTCGAATACATGAACGGCCGCATGTCGCCAGATCCCCGTAGCACCGCATCCGAGATCAGCTTCACGGAGACAACGAGATAGAACGGGGATACGATCCGCAAGAACAGCATCGCCGCTGAAAGCGCCTCGGTGCTTGTCTTGTCCAGGAAAAGCATCAGGACTATGTTTCCGAACACAGAGAACAGGATTATGACCGGAACACAAAATATCCAGGCTATTCCCAGGCCGCATCTCCAACCGGATCTCACACGCTCGAAATCACCCGCTCCGATGTTCTGCGCACTGAAGGCGCTCACCGCGTTTGCAAGCGTGGTGATGCTCGTGATTATCAGGTTGTTCAGCTTTATCGCCGCACTATAGCCGGCAATCACGGAATATCCGAACCCGTTGATGAGGCTCTGAAGGATTATGTTTCCCACGCTTACAAAGCTCTGCTGGAGGATGGATGGCACCGCGACGGAGACGAAACGCCTGAATATGTGGAAATCGAAGACGTCGCGTCCAAGCCGCGGTATGTTCAGGCGGGCCAACCTTTTTGCAAGTGCCAGATTCGCGACGATACAGCTGACTCCCTGGCAGATGAACGTGGCCCAGGCCACACCGTCGACCCCCATGCCGAACACGGTCACGAACAATATGTCCGCGAAAATGTTTGCGGTGCTGCTGACCGCAAGGAAAACAAAGGGCGTACGGCTATCGCCCATTGCGGAAAAAATCCCGGTCGCAAGATTATAGAAAAACAGGAAAACGAGCCCGAAGACATAGATGTCCAGATAGAGCGCGCTGTCGGCCATTATCTCCTGCGGGGTGTTGATCAGGCTCAGAAGCGGATCGGTAAACGCGATTCCTCCGACAGTGAGGACCGCACAGAGCACGAACGTCGATATATAGCTCGTGCTCACGGCCTTCTTCATGTCGTAGTATCTTCTTGCCCCGAAATACTGGCTCACGATCACCGACGCACCCATGTTGCAACCGAATGCGAACGCTATGAAGATGAGGGTTATCTCATACGAATTCCCGACAGCCGCAAGCGCCTGTTCACCCAGAAATTTTCCGGCAACCAGGCTGTCCGCGATGTTGTACAGCTGCTGGAACACCATCGATAGAAGGAGGGGGACCGCGAAAGTCGTCAGCACCCTCCTGACATTTCCTACTGTTAGATCTCTGTTCATTTCCGGTTTTCTCTTTTAAACCTTTTCCACGGGTTGGTAAAGAAGGAAAAATGTGCCATATTCTCCATATGGCCGTTTTCGATTCACATTTTCACCTCCTGTCCATGAAAAGAAAAGGTCTGGACATGCATCTGGACGAGGAGATAACCGGCATAGACGTCGGTACCGACCTTCACGACATAGAGGAGCGCAAGCATCTGATCGCCCCTTACAAGAGGCTTCAGTACAGCCAGGGGATCGGGCCGTGGGCCCTTGCGGATTCCAGCTTTCCCGGCGAGGACCGGGCTTCTGCCATGCTTGCGGATGATTTGAAAAGGCATGGGGGCGCCTTCATCGGCGAATGCGGGCTGGACTACCACTGGATGTACGGGACGAAGGAGGCGCAGATCGGGCTTTTCAAGGCGCAGATCGCTCTATCCGGTTCGCTCGGTCTTCCGATAATCATACATGCGAGGGATGCCGACGACGACATGGAAACAATCATCGCAGGAATGGATTTCCCGTACGGCGGGATAATGCACTGCTTCTCTTCCGGCTGGTCACTTGCCAGGACCGCGCTGGACAAGGGGCTTATGATTTCCTTCTCCGGCAACGTCACCTACAAGGCCAACGCCGAAATACGCGAGAGTGCCAAAAAAGTCCCCCCAGACAGGATACTCTATGAAACGGACAGCCCTTACCTTGCTCCGGTCCCGTACAGGGGCAGGCCGGCCACGCCCGCAATGACCGAACAAACCTCGGCTTTTCTCGCATCGCTCAGGAATATGGACGTCGAGGACTTCAGACGCCAGGTGCTCGGTAATTTCAATCTGCTGCTTTCCCTTTCCTCAAACAGGAAAGAATGATTCCGTCCCAGTCCGGGACGGCGACAGCCTCAGGTTCAAGCACGGTCATCGCGGCTGCATCAAGATAGTCAACGATGAAGCGCGGTTTGCCCAGATACCTGAGGAAACCAGCGGTGGCCTCAGCATCAAGGACGACAAGAACGTCGTCCTCCCCTATTGTGGCGCCGTTGACTGCGTAATCTACCTTCTGCATCGAACCATCGTAGGCGATCGTCCTTGTTCCGGGATGTCCGGCCGACATCTGTGCGGCGAACCCGGTTTCGGCCTCGTCCCGCCTGTCGTAGAGGATCACGAGGTCCTCCGGGTCGTATGCGGACATCGTGTCGCGGAAAACGGTTTCTGTGTCATATCGCACATCGTATATATCGCATGGATATTCTATTCCGAGTCCGGTATGGTTTATTATTAATTTTATATTATCATAATTATCAAGGTCATCAACCCCGACATACACTGTCCTGTAATGCATGGTCAGGGCCTTTGGCTTGTCAAGCTGCTTTAAATATTGTTTTCCTACATCGGGAAATACGAACGCCACGACGGGACGCGTGAAATAAAAGACGCCGGATGCCGCGGCGAGGACGGCCAATGCTGGAAACAGGGCCGCAAACAACTTTTTCCTCATGCAGAAAGGATGCACCACAGCCAAGGAAAAATCAACAAGCTTGTTGACCACGCATGATAGAAAAAGGTAAAATATTATCGATTGATTCAGTATTAGGAGGCTTTTCTATGATCAGCTACAAAGAATTAGGTCTTGTGAATACAAGAGACATGTTTGCAAAGGCTGTAAAAGGTGGCTATGCCATCGGTGCTTACAACTTCAACAACATGGAACAGATGCAGGCCATCGTCCAGGCATGCGTTGCGACGAAGGCACCGGTCATCCTTCAGGTTTCCAAGGGTGCAAGGGACTATGCGAACATCAACCTTCTGCGCAACATGGCACGCGGTGTGGTCGAATATGCCCATGAGCTCGGATGCGACATCCCTATAGTGCTCCACCTCGACCACGGCGATTCCTTCGAGACATGCAAGAGCTGCATCGACAACGGATTCTCATCTGTCATGATCGACGGATCACACCTGCCCTATGATGAAAACGTCGCACTCACCAAGAAGGTCGTAGATTATGCCCACCAGTTCGACGTGACGGTCGAAGGAGAACTCGGGGTGCTTTCAGGAATAGAGGACGAGGTGTCCAGCGCCGTCACACACTACACGAAGCCCGAGGAGGTCGAGGACTTTGTTTCCAAGACCGGAGTCGACTCGCTTGCAATCAGCGTAGGAACAAGTCACGGCGCATACAAGTTCACGCCGGAGCAGTGCACAAGGAATGCCGACGGCATCCTCGTCCCGCCAGAGCTCAGGTTCGACATACTCGCTGAGATTGAAAAGAAGCTTCCCGGCTTCCCGATCGTCCTCCATGGCTCCTCCAGCGTTCCGCAGGAATACGTGAAGATGATCAACGAGCATGGAGGAAAGCTCAAGGACAGCGTCGGAATCCCGGAGGAGCAGCTCAGAAGGGCTGCAAAGTCGGCTGTCTGCAAGATCAACATCGACAGCGACGGAAGGCTTGCAATGACCGGCACCATCAGAAGGATCTTCGACGAGAAGCCTGCGGAGTTCGACCCCAGAAAATACCTCGGACCCGCAAGGGATGCTCTCAAGGAAATGTACATGCACAAGAACATCGACGTTCTTGGTTCCGCAGGTCATGCGCTTGACTGAACAGCTTGAAGGAGGGTCGTACGGCCCTCCTTTTCCATGCAACGTGTTAAGTGCATAATATTTTTAAAAATAGCAGGTGGATATTTTGACAATCCGGTCCACTTATGCTAATATTCAATTTCGTGTGTTGAAAACACGCGACAAACTGAGCGAATGAAAAGGTGGACGACCTTTTTAAGGAGTATTCTTGGCTACAAAAGATTTGAGGATCAACCGTCAGATCAGGGCACGTGAGGTGTTCGTGATCGATGAGAACGGTATGCAGAAGGGAGTGATGGATGTGCACAGCGCATGCATGCTTGCGGAAGAGGCTGGTCTCGACCTGGTGGAGGTGAGTCCGAATGCGAATCCCCCCGTCTGCAAAATACTGGATTTCGGGAAATACCGTTATGAGATGGAAAAGAAAACCAGGGAGGCCAAGAAGAACCAGGTTGTTGTGAAGATCAAGGAGATACGCATGCAGCCCAAGATCGAGAAGCACGACCTGGAGACGAAGAGCAAGGCAATCACCGAATTCCTCGAGGAAGGGAACAAGGTGAAGGTCTCGATCAGGTTCAGGGGAAGGGAGCTCGCCCACCCCGAGCTCGGAAAGGCTGTCCTGGACAGGATTCTGGAGACGCTTACGGCAAACGGCGTGCTCTATAATCTGGACAAGGGCGCGCTTCTGGAAGGGAAGATGATGAGCATGACTCTTTCCCCACAGAAGAAAAAAATGTGAACAGCTCCGCACGGAGATGTTAATATGATGTCGTCAGGGGGGTTCTTGTTTCCCTGCGGCACTGAAGGAAGGTAAAGAAAAATGCCTAAGATGAAAACAAGAAAGTCCGCGGCCAAGAGGTTCAAGGTGACCGCCAGCGGAAAGGTAATCGTCAAGAAGATGGGTCTCCGCCATATTCTCACCAAGAAGACCTCCAAGCGTAAGATGAATCTCAGACACGCAGGAGTTCTTTGCGACGTTGAAGCCAAGAGAGCAAAATCGATGCTCCCTTACGGTTAAGATAGGAGTGGGAAGAAATGCCAAGAGCAGTTGACGGAACCAAAAGGAAAGACAGAAGGAAGAAGATTCTCGACCAGGCCAAGGGCTACTATGGTCGCAGAAGCACCAACAACCGCATAGCCAAGGACGCTGTCGCAAAAGCAGGACAGTATGCTTATCGCGGCAGGAAGGAAAGGAAAAGGGATTTCAGAAAGCTCTGGATCGCAAGAATCAGTGCTGCCGTACAGGCTGAGGGTCTCAATTACTCGCAGTTCATGCACGGTTTGAAAATTGCCAACATCGGACTCAACAGAAAGGCCATCAGCAACATGGCAATCGAGGACAAGACCGCATTTGCGGCCCTTGTTGCAGAGGTCAAGAAGGCTCTCGCTTAATCTGAAAAAAAACAAGGAGGCGGATAAAATGACTCAGGTAGAAGAAACCAGACTGCATGCGATGCGCATCCAGAAAGCAATGACACTCATCGGTCACCTCAGGGATTCCTACAGGGAACTTGAATCAAGGTATCGCATGGTTGAGACACACAACCTCGAACTTCAGGAGCTTTTGGACAAGGTGAGCGCTGACCAGCAAGTGGTTGAGGAGGCCATCGAATCCGCACTCGAAAGTCTCGAGGCGATCGGAGAACTCGACAGCTTCGGAACAATGGATCTTTCAGAACTCGAGGATGCCGAGCAGTACACCATCGACGGTGCTTCCTCGGAAGAGGAGCTCGACACGTTCGAGAGCGAAAATCTCTAAGAAGTTTTCCTTCAGAAAACATGTGTCCGGATTATATTATCCGACTCCGGACGCATGTCTTTACGGGTTGTCTCATGGCAACCCATTTTTATTGCCCCGATAACTGTTTACTATAAATAATCTATATGGTAAAATTTGATCAGCCCATGAAAATCGGCTACCTCAAGCCTCTTGGAGCAAACCATATTATTGGACTGTGGAATAGCATGACTGCATTGATCCTACCCGCAAGGGTTGAAAGGAACAGAACGTCAAGGCCCAACCAGCGGTCCCCCTTGAACCTTAGTTCAAGAGCACGTAGCTTGCCGATTTTTTATGGGTGTTATATTTTTATTTGAAGCTATGAAAGAAGAAAAACTCAAAACCATTTCCTTTATCAACGTGCCTTCCGATCTGAAGATGGATTTCGGAAGCTTCCGTCTGGATCCGTCCATCAAGCTCCCCGTGCAGAAGCCAGAGGGTGCCAGGATGCTGAGCGACAAGGACATCACGATGGAGGCGATCATAGCGGGAATGCTGACAATCATCGCCTATGATGAGAAGAACGCCGCTTTCTCCTACTACAGGGATTTCGTAAATGCCGTGCAGCCAAACACCGCCGAGGAGCTCAACAAGGCCGCGATAGCCAAGCAGCAGCAGAAGGACTACGACTTCGCCGAGGAACTTTTTTTGGCGGTATACCACATGCTCCCACAGCCCGCATCATGCATCAACCTTGCGACGCTGTATTCGTACATGAGCGTGCACGAGGAAGAGGAGAACAAGGACCTGGACAAGGCGGACGAAATGCTCAACAAGGCCAAGCTCACGCTTCTCGACGGACTGAAGCGTTTCGGGGAAAACCAGTACATTCTTTCCGAGCTGTCATCCTTTGAGGGCTTTTTAGGCAATCTCGATCTTGCGAAGGACTATGCCGAACGCTATCTGAAAGTCGCCGACGAGGGTGAGAGGAAGGAGGAGATGAAGAAATTCCTCAAGCAGGTCGACGCACGCCTGGATGCCGACAACTCCTTCAAGGAGGCATATGACTACATAATGCTTGACATGCCGGATAAGGCTTTGGAAGTCATAGACAAGTTCATAAAGGAGAACGGCAGCCTCTGGAACGGACACTTCCTGAAAGCATGGGCGCTCAGGAAGGCTTCCCGCTACAAGGAGGCAAAGGAGTCCCTTCTGAAATGTCTTGAGCTCGGCGAGAGCAACAGCGACATATACAACGAGCTTTCGATCTGTGAGCTCGAGGAGGGCGACAGGGAGCTTGCAAAGACCTACCTGAACACGGCGGTGGACCTCGACGAGGGCAATCTCACCGCTGTGAGCAATCTTGCATACCTCCATCTGACGGATGGTGAATTCGACGATGCGAGATACTATCTGGAGAAAGCAAGAAAACTGGCATCCGATGATTCGATCCTCTCGACGCTCATCAGGGCATACGAGGAGAAGACCGGGGAAAAACTGGGTGACAACATCACTGAAGAAATAATCGAGGAAGAGGATGATTCCATTGAAGGAGACATAAAGATGAAGGACGATCACGAACACTGCTGCTGCCACGAGCACGGAAAAGAGAAGAACGACGGACATTGCTGCCACGAGCACGGATATGAGGACGGGCACTGCCATCACGACCACGAAGGGGACGGACACTGCCACCACGGACATGATGGAGGACACGGTGGATGCTGCCACAACCATGAGCCCGGACACGGCGGCGGATGCTGCCACGGCGGTAAAAAGGATTGACGGTGGGTTTGTCTATGGAATATCTGTCTGAGACGGCCGGAGATACGGAAAAAGCCGGAAGGGAATTCGCTCGCCACCTGCGGAAAGGCGATGTCGTCAGCCTCAGGGGCAGCCTCGGGGCGGGCAAGACCGTTTTCGCAAAAGGAATCGCAAGGGGGCTTGGAATAACGGAAGCCATCGTCTCCCCCACCTTCACTCTGGTCCAGGAATACGACGGGACGATGAAACTGTTCCATCTCGACCTCTACAGGTTGAGCGGAGAGGATGAATTCGAATCCATGGGCGGGGAGGACTTCTTGTATCCGGACGGCATCTCTCTGATCGAATGGTCGGAAAAGATAGAGGACATGCTGCCGGAATCAACGATCTTCGTCGACATCACGATCCGCGACGACCAGGCAAGGATCATAAGGGTGGAAGGAGGAAACCATGAATATTCTCTGTCTTGACACCTCCACGGAGGTTCTTTCCATAGGTCTGAAGACCGACACATGCTATGAGGAACGGCTCATCGACGGGAATTTCAGCCATTCGGAGAACCTGCTTGCGGAAATCACGTCCATCCTTGCACGGGCCGGCCTGGAGCTGGGAGACCTGGACCTGCTTGTCGCCACGAAGGGGCCAGGGTCGTTCACAGGACTCAGGGTGGGACTGGCCACGCTCAAGGGAATAAGGAGCGCCTCCGGCGCCCGGCTTGTCTCTGTGCCCACGCTCGACGTGATGATCGAGAGCTGCCGCCACCGCGGATGCGCGGACATCGCGGTGATCGATGCGAAGAAGCAGAGGTTCTACATACGGGTCGAAAAGGACGGCAGGGTGCTGTGCGACACGATAGACGGGAACCCAGCCGACATAATGGACATCCTCAACGGAGAAAAGGAGGTGTTCGTGACAGGCAGGGATGCCCGCAAGTTTGCGGACAAGGCCCTGTCCGAAGGTGCGTCATGCAGCTTCGCGATAGACTCCTTTGCCCCCCGGAATCTCTCAAGGGCGCTGATACGACTGGGGCTGGAGCAACTGGACCGTTACGGGGAGGACGAGATCGGTGCCGGACCGATGTACATAAGACGCAGCGATGCCGAGGAGGCGTTGCTGAGGAAGATGAAGGAAAGATCAGATGAAAAAAATTGACATAGCGGTCATCGGGGCGGGACCTGCCGGGCTTTCCGCTGCCGGATATGCCGCACGGGCCGGATACGGAGTCACCTGTTTCGACCAGCTCGCGCCCGGAGGACAGCTTCTGCTGATTGACGAGATTGAAAACTATCCGGGATACGGGCTTGCAAAGGGTTTCCAGCTTGCGGAGCAGATGGAGAACCAAGCCACCGGCTTCGGCGTGGACATAGAATATGCGAAGGTTCTTTCCATAAGAAAGGAAGAAAATGTGTTCATCCTCGATACAGAGGAAGGACAGATGGAGGCAAAGAGCGTCATAGCCGCCACGGGAGCGACGCACCGCCACCTTGGAGCAAAGGGCGAGGAGGAATTCCAGGGAAGGGGCGTAAGCTACTGCGCCACCTGCGATGGTCCGTTCTTCAAGGGTAAGGACATAGTCGTCGTTGGAGGCGGGGATACGGCTCTCACGGACGCCCTGTATCTCGCAAAGCTCGCCAATACGGTCACCATAGTCCACCGCAGGAACGAGTTCAGGGGACAGAAGGTTCTTTCGGACAGGGTCAGGGCGGCCTCCAACATCAGGCTCGCACTGAGCAGACAGGTAGTGGAGATCGCATCCGACGACGGCAGCAAGGTTTCCAGGGCCGTGCTGGACGACGGAAGCTCGATAGCCTGCGATGCGGTGTTCATCTTTGTCGGAATAACCCCGAACAGCGGGATCTTCGAAGGTTTCTGCGAGCTCGACAAAAACGGGTTCATAGTAACGGATGGAAGGATGGAAACATCCGTTCCGGGCTTTTTTGCAGCCGGTGATGTAAGAAACACGTCCTTCCGACAGGTCGTGACGGCCGCAGGGGACGGGGCAATGGCCGCGCACATGGCCGACGAGTATTTGTCATCTCTTTCAAAATGACCCTGAGGGCACTGGAAACAGTGCCTTTTTTTTATTTTGCACCCCCCTGCCCGGCCTATTTTGCATGCACGTGAAAAAAAGTTAAAAAAGTTGTTTCAAACGTCCCCGGCACCCTATTTTTTCTTGACTGTGGGCATCAGTTGGGTTGTAATTAGAATATGAATGTTTTGATGGTATCCCCGGAAACGGTCCCCTTTTCGAAATCTGGGGGGCTTGCTGATGTCATAGGAGCGCTTTCGGAGGCGCTTGCAAAAACAGGAGCCGAAGTAAGGATCCTGATGCCGATGTATTCCTTCATCGACAGCAAGGGATTCAGGAAGGGTGAAAGGTTTTCCGTGGACATGATGGGAGGCCCGGTCGAGGTGTCGACAATGGTCAAAACCGTCAAAAAAGTCAAATATGTAGGACTTGTGCATCCCTACTTCACGGAAAGGAAGGGAATATACGGGGACACCTCGTTCGCCCCATACCAGGACAATGCGGAGAGGTTCACGCTTTTCAGCAAGGCCGTGATTCCATACATGAAGGCCAGCGGGGTCAGATTCGACATCGTGCACGCGCACGACTGGGCCACGGGTCTTGTGCCATATCTTCTGAAAAAGGAGAAATCGAAGGCGAAATCCGTCTACACCATACACAATCTGGCATACCAGGGTGAGTTCAGCCGCTACGACGCTATACTCGGCGGGTTCCCGCTTGAGGACGACCTCTTTGCCGGCCGCGTTTTCGACAAGCGTCTGAACATGATGAAGGCAGGCATAAGGTACGCCGACAAGATCACCACTGTCAGCCCGACCTATGCACAGGAGATATGCGGCAAGGAGCAGGGATGCAACCTGGACTGGCTGCTCAGACAGCGCAAGGACGATCTGGAAGGCATCATAAACGGTATCGACTACCGGGATTGGAACCCCAGGACCGACGAATACCTCGCTCACCACTACTCCAGCTCCAACCTCGCGGGGAAGGCGGAGATCAAGAAGGAGGTGCAGAAGGAGTTCGGACTTGCCGATGATCCGGAAACGCCGCTGTTTTCGATGATCAGCAGGCTTGCGGACCAGAAGGGTTTCAGCGAACTTCTCTCAGGAAGCCCTTCGGCGCTCGAGGAGATACTATCCGGTGTCAGATGCCAGTTCATAGTGATAGGAACCGGAGATTCAAGGTTCGAGGAAAAGCTGAAGGACCTCGATGCGAAATATCCCAACCTGTCGGTGAGGATAGTCTTCAGCAACAGGATCGCACATATGGTCGAGGCCGCATCCGATTTCTTCCTCATGCCGTCCAGGTACGAGCCATGCGGCTTGAACCAGCTTTACAGCCTGCATTACGGCACGATTCCGGTCGCACACCGCACGGGAGGGCTTGCGGACACCATAGTGGATCTCGGAACCGATCCGGAGAACGGCGACGGATTTTTGTTCGACCGTCTCACCCCGGATGAGATCGTTTCCACGGTGAAGAAGGCCGTCGGTTTCTATTTCGACGGAGGCAAGGCCCTGACGTCTGCACGCATAAGGGGGATGAGAGCGGATTTCACCTGGGAGAAATCGGCTTTGTCATACATAAACCTGTACAACACTTTGGCCACACAAGGGAGGAGGCAAAATGAAGAAAGGCAATAAAATAGTTGCCATCGTTCTCGGAGGGGGAAGAGGAACACGTCTTTACCCGTTGACAATGGACAGAAGCAAGCCTGCAGTACCGTTCGCAGGCAAATATCGCTTGGTCGATATTCCTATCTCTAACTGCATCAACAGCGATATGAAGCAGATCTACGTCTTGACACAGTTCAATTCCGCCAGCCTGCACAACCATATCTCCAGCACATATCAGTTCGACCAGTTCTCCGGCGGATTCGTCGAGATCCTCGCCGCGGAGCAGACATATGCGTCCGAAAGCTGGTACCAGGGTACCGCGGACGCCGTGAGAAAGAACCTGAAGCACTTCTCTGACCAGGATCCCGATTACTATGTGATCCTCTCAGGGGACCAGCTATACAGGATGGACTTCAGGGAAATGCTCGACTGCCACATCAGGACAGGAGCGGAGCTCACCATCGCCGCAAAGCCGATCAGCCGCGCGGAGGCCACGGGACTCGGGATCATCGGGGCCGATGAGAACGGCATGATCAAGAATTTCTATGAGAAGCCGGCTCCGGACATGGACATCTCCGACTACAAGGTTCCTGCAAAGCTCATGAAGCAGCAGCTCGGCAAGGATGTTGACAAGTCCAACGAATATCTTGCCAGCATGGGCATCTACATCTTCACCGCAAAGACTATGGAGCAGGCCCTCAACAACGACAAGACGGACTTCGGAAAGGAGATAATCCCCGAGATCATCAAGACACGCCCGGTCGCGACATACCTGTTCGACGGATTCTGGGAAGACATCGGAACGATCAAGGCCTTCTACGAGACAAACCTCAACCTTGCATCCGAGAAGCCCGCGTTCAACTTCTATGACGAAGAGATGCCGATCTACACCCACAGAAGGCACCTTCCGGCCACGAAGGCGAATTTCTGCAACATCTCCTGCTCGCTGACAAGCGAAGGAAGCATCATTACAAACGCCTACATCGTCAACTCGATCATCGGTGTCAGAACGTTCATCGAATCGGGAGCATCCCTCGACGGAGTCTACTGCATGGGTGCCAGCCACTATGAGACCGAGGAAGAGAAGGCCGAGAACGCAAAGCGGGGAATACCGAACATCGGAATCGGAAAGGCGACAATCATCAAGAAGGCCATAATCGACCAGAACGCGAGAATCGGCTCCAACTGCAGGATCGGAATCGACAACATCGACCGTCCGGAGGGAGACTACGAGATGTACAGCATCCACGACGGGATCATCGTAATCAACAAGAATGCGATAATCCCCGACGGGACAGTCATGTGACGAGAGGACCGACTACGGGCAGGAGCCCGTATCGTCGGACATTGAATGATTCCTTACGACTGCTTGTTTCCTGAATCACAACGGGGGACAAGCAGTTTTTTTCACTCCGCATTGCCAGGACGGTCCTCCTTGTGGAACATGCCCTTCCACATGCCGTCCGCATTCGGAAGACCATCATATGAGGCCAGGAGGAGTGCCGTTCCTTTTCTTCCCACAAACAAAGGAAGCCGAAGAGAACCCTCTTCGGCTTCGACTTGGTCTGCCACTACCCTTTCCAATATCACATTTCCGTGATCGTCCAACCACGATACTGACTATATATCAACAACAACTTCTTGTCAATATTAATTACTAATAAATATCTGTTTTTATTTTATACAAAAACAGTCCTGTCAAGTTCCTGAAAGATTTCGCTTCTGAAGTATCAAGGACTAAAATGTCATCGCCCGGACAGGACGTGACACGAACCTGCATGGGTATCAGGATATTTTCAAATGATGTCGCACAATGCTTTCTGCTTGGCGGACGCCGACGGAAAGCCCGGCAGGAACGCCGACAAGCATTTCATGCAAAAAAAAGCTGTCCCTGACCTGAAGGTCCCGGGACAGCCCGTGCATTAAATGATGACCGATGATCAGCAGATCTCCCTGATCCAGCCTTCAGGAGCCTCCACCTCGCCCATCTGGATGCCGGTGAGAACCTCCCTGAGCTTCGCGCACACAGGTCCCATCTCATCCATTCCTGAAGCGAATTCGATCGTTCCGTCCGGGGTATCCACGGCACCGACGGGGGAGATGACGGCTGCCGTCCCGCAGAGCCCGCATTCCTTGAAATCCTTGAGCTCGCAATAGTCCACGGGACGCTCCTCCACCTCCAGACCCAGATAGTGCTCGGCCACATAAACGAGCGAACGTCTCGTGATCGACGGGAGTATCGTATCGCTCTTCGGGGTAACGATCCTGTTGTCCTTTGTAACGAACAGGAAGTTGGCCCCGCCCGTTTCCTCGACATGGGTCCTGGTCGCCGCATCGAGATACATGTTCTCCGCATAGCCCTGATGCTTGGCGACATATCCGGGATAAAGGCTCATCGCATAATTGAGCCCCGCCTTGATGTGTCCGGTCCCGTGCGGGGCAGCCCTGTCGTACTGGCTGAGAAGAAGCCTGAGCGGCTTTATCCCTCCCTTGAAATACGGACCTACGGGAGTCACGAACATTCTGAACTCATACTCCGGTGCGGGAGCAACCCCGATGACGGGACCGCAACCGAAGAGGAACGGCCTGACATACAATGTGGCGCCGGTACCGTAGGGAGGCACCCATGCGGCATTGGCCTTGACGACCTCGTCCAGGGCGCGGAGGAACATCTCCGTGGACACCTGCGGTATGAGGAGGCGGTCGGCGCTGTCCTGGAGCCTCTTTGCATTGAGGTCAGGCCGGAAAGTGACGATCCTGCCGTCCTTGGTGGTGTAGGCCTTGAGGCCTTCGAAACATGTCTGTGCGTACTGGAGCACGCCTGCAGACTCGCTCATGGTGCAGCTGGCGTCCTTGACAAGTCCGCCCTCATCCCAGGAGCCGTCCTTGTAATGGGCGACGAAGCGGTAATCGGTCGGCATGTATGCAAAGCTGAGCGACGACCAGTCGATATTCTTCTTTTCCATTTCAGTTCCTCCAAGATTATGGAAAATGATAAAACTCGCAAAGGATATTTTCAATCACATCGACCCCATGGAAAGGAAAAATCAGACATATTTGCCGTCGATGAGGAACTTTCTTATCCTGTCGTCGGATCCTCCCATGTCAAGAAGCGCCAGCTCCTTTCCATCAACCATAGCAACCGATGTATGGAAGACCGTATCCACGCCACCGGAAACGAAGATGCGAAGGCATACAAGATGGTAAAGGACGTCCTTGTTGACAAAATCGAACGAAAGCAGCTCCTCCCCCGTCTCGACATCGGCATCCAGCTCCTCCCTCCATTCCCTTCTCAGCGTATCCCCTGCGCTCTCGCCCCACCGGTTCTTGCCTCCGGGGAACTCCCATTTGCCAGACAATGCACCGCCATGTGGCCTTTTTGCAACAAGGACCTTTCCTTCGCTAAGGAACACTCCGGCCGTGGTGATACGCTCGATCATGGAACACCTCCCTGTCTTCTCATATTATTACAAACGTCGGAAAAACCAGATGCAGGATTGCCACGGCAGCCATGGTCCAGGCCCTGGCCCTCCATCCGCCTGCATCCCTGCCGCCTCTGTCAATGCCGTCCTTATCCCTCTTGTCCTCCTTTTCACCATCCATAAGGGCAAACGATGAGAAAAACAGGGCTGCGGCCACCGCAAGATCGCCAAGGAACGGCGGTCCCGGCTGGATCGGGAAAATGAGGCACAGAAGAGAAAGGACAATTCCAAAACAGAGATACAGACGGCTTCTGAACGGGCTCGCGGACAGATACAGCCTGAAATCCCGGACAGCCTTGAACGTCCCCGGTCCGGCAAGCGAGAAATAGATCAATGAAGAGAGCGCGAGATATGCGACCGAAAGCGGATATGCCTGCATCATCTTAGTCTTCCAACCTCCTTGACCAGCTCCAGCGAATCGTAGAACCCCAGCTTGTCCCGGCATGCGCGACCGCATTTCTGATGCAGGATGACTCCATTAAGCGCAGCCTCCAGCACATCCTGTCCGGAAGCCAGGAAAGCACCTATGATTCCGGAAAGCACATCACCGCTGCCCGCAACCCCAAGGGATGCATTCATGCCGTCGCATATGAAACGCTTCGAGGAAAAGGCTACCTCGGTGACATGGGATTTCAGGACCACCACCGCATCGAGCGCCTCCGACACGGCAAGCGCATCCTCCTCCAGGCCCAGATTCGAGCAAAGTCTCCTGAACTCGCCTACATGCGGGGTGATGACCGCAAGGCCTGAAAAACGGTCGCCCTTCCTTATCAGCTTGATTGCATCGGCATCCAGAACCTTCTTCTTCGGCAGGAAAAAGGCATCCCTGCTCCCCTCGTCGCCCCAGCCGGGGCCAAGTACGAGGCTGTCGTAACCCTCGTCACAAAATCCACCGCACCTCACGATGGCCGGAAGATATGACGACACGGCAAGACAAGCATCCGGAGAGGTATAAATGCTCACAAGTCCGGCCCCGGCATGAAACGCGGCCTTCGCGCTCAGCCTCGGGGCGCCGGTGTACCTGCCGCTGCCTCCGAGG
This sequence comes from uncultured Spirochaetales bacterium, assembly GCA_949293595.1. Classification (GTDB taxonomy): domain Bacteria; phylum Spirochaetota; class Spirochaetia; order Sphaerochaetales; family Sphaerochaetaceae; genus Ornithospirochaeta. The sequence continues at coordinate 275,889 of CASFDW010000001.1, forward strand.
ACCGCCACATGGCCGCGTCTGTTCTTGAAGGATGCGTCCGGAATCCGTCCCGTGCCGTAGTCCCCGTCCTCGAGCAGCATGACATCGCTTACGACTCCATCAAGCTCCGCTTCGGGGAAACCCGGGTTCGACAGGACTATCCTTCCGCAGCACTCCCTGTTGCCGATCGTGTACTGCTCCCTCTTGAGGACAGAGAACGTGACGCACAGGTCGGCCTTGAAAAGATATGCGGATGGCACGTCCAGGCTTATCCTGTAGGCATCCATCGCATTGACCTTGTCAATGACGGACAAAACATCCCCGTCCACCGGAGGATGGAATGCACAGCCGAAAATCCCGTCCACCACGACATCGCATCCGACGACATCGGAAACGGTCTCAAGGCCTGCCTCCCGGCACCTGCTCCGGAGACACGAGTTCAAGGCATTGGCGGTCCCCGGGCAGAACCACAGGAATATGCGGCACATATTCTTGGCCAGGAGGGCATAGCTCAACGCGTCGGAGCCGTTGTTCCCCCGGCCCACAAGGACAAGCACGCGCTTTCCCTGTATACGATCCCTCGTGAGAGCCAGGACGTTGCCGGCCGCACGGGAAACAAGATCTGAGGAGTCCAGATGGTATCTTGCACGGAGTTCTCCGTCCAAGGCGTTTACTTTTTCCGCAGTCAAAAGAGGTAGCATATCTGAATATTAATGCCAAACAGGTGGTCTGCACAATTATAATCGGCTTGACCAGCTCGTTCATTGCGTCTATTGTAATCATGTCTAGGGGTGGCTTTCAGCCTGAGATCATACCCGTCAACCTGATCTGGACAATGCCAGCGTAGGGAGCGACAACGCGTATACTTTCATCCCCGGACAGAATCAATTTCAAGGAGGACAAAAAAATGAAAAGAATTGTCTCTTTCAGCCTGGTTCTCGTCCTAGCAGTCCTTTCAATTGCGGCACAGGGTGCCAAGGAGGACGGTACAGAGGAGAGGACCCTCACGGTCTATGCCTACGACTCGTTCTACTCGGAGTGGGGTCCGGGACCGGAGCTCATCCCGCTCTTCGAGGAGAAGACCGGCATCAAGGTGGATCTCATAGGGGCCGGGGATGCAAACGAAATGCTCAGCCGCGTCATCCTGGAGGGTGACGGATGCCCTGCCGACGTAGTCATCGGCATTACGGACGACATGGCATACAAGGCATACGATGCAAATCTTTTCGAACCGTTCGAGAGCCCGTTGCTTGAGAACATCGACGAACATCTGTTCTTCGATCCCGAGCACAGGCTCATCCCGTTCGATTACGGCGTATTCTCGTTCGTCATCGACAGCGAAAGCGGAACAAGGGTTCCGGAGAGCCTGATGGATCTCACCGATCCGTATTACAAGGACAAGGTCGTGCTGATCGATCCCAGGACGAGCTCAGTTGGCTTGGGACTTCTGATGTGGACATACAACGTGCTTGGAGACGACTATCTTTCATGGTGGGAAGGCATGAAGGACAACATGCTGACAATGGCTGACGGATGGTCGACGGCCTACGGACTCTTCACGGAAGGCGAGGCGCCTCTGGTGATAAGCTACACCACCAGCCCGGTATACCACGTTCTCAACGGAGAAGGAACACGTTACCAGGCGGTCATCTTTGACGAGGGCCACCAGGAAACAATAGAGGCCATGGGCATCATGAAGAACTCCAGGCACAAGGACGAGGCAAGGCAGTTCATGGAGTTCATCCTAACGGACGGACAGGCGGACATAGCCATCCTGAACTCCATGTACCCCGTGAACAACGCCACAGAGCTTCCCGATGCCTACCAGTGGGCACCGAAACCGGAAAAGCTCTACAAAACTGATACCAATGTCGTCGAATTTGGTTTAGATGATATGATGGATGATTGGATAGAGGTGATGACGAAATGAAAACAAGGAGTGTGAAGAAATTCTATCTGGGGCTGTCCGCCCCTTCATTGGCGGTGCTGCTCCTTCTCTTTGCACTCCCGCTTTCGTTCACCCTTGCAAAAGCATTCTCAAACAGGGCGGAGGCGGTACGGGAGGTATTCGCATCCCCATACACATACCGCCTTCTCCTGTTCACATTGGAGCAGAGCCTTCTCAGTGCCGCCGTCTCGGTGGTCATTGCCCTGCCCTTCTCATATTATTTCGCATCCTTCAGGTTCAAGGGAAGGAACACGATCCTGGCGCTCTCGGCACTGTCGTTCACGATTCCGTCCATACTTGTCGTGCTGGGCTTCGTCATCTTCTACGGCAACAGCGGAATATTGAACAAGGCCCTGCAGAGCCTGTTCGACCTCTCGGAGCCACCGGTGAAGGTGCTCTACTCATTTTTTGCAATCATACTCGCACATGTCTACCTGAACCTTCCGGTGGCCTTCAACCTGATAACGAACGGATGGGCCGCCCTGCCATGCAACGAGGAGATGGCCTCGCTGACGTTGAGAAAAAGCAGGCGAGTCACATTTTTCAGAATCACGCTGCCAAAGCTCCGCGGTGTTATAGCGAACGCGTTCATAATAATATTCCTCTTCTGCTTCTCGTCATTCGCGATAGTGATGGTGCTCGGAGGCAACCCTGCCTATTCGACGCTTGAAAGCGAGATATACCGCAAGGCCAACATAATGCTCGACCCGGCTGGCGCGGCAGCACTCGCGCTGTTCGGCTTCCTGGTGACGGGCGCAATCCTCCTGATGACCACGACAGGCAGGAGGAGGGAGAGGATCGAAAGGGCGGAGGCGAGGAACCGAAGACTGCGCAGGAAGGATGCTGTCGTGGTCTTTTTCCTCGTGCTTCTGCTCCTCCTGTTCATCCTGCCGCCCATGCTCTCGATATTCTACCGTTCATTCTTCACGAAAGGCGGACTGTTCAGCCTGCACGAGTGGATGAAGGTCTTCGAAAAGGGTAATTTTCTTGAAGCGATCATCAACAGCCTTGCGATAGCTACCGTTTCGGCGCTCCTTTCAACCGCGCTCTCCGAGCCGCTGGCCGTCTATTCCGCAAAGACCTCCAGCCGCATTGTCCCCCTGCTTGCGACGCTTCCCCTTGCCACAGGAAGCGTCATGCTCGGACTCGGGTATAATTTCGTTGCGGCCAGGACCGGTTCGCACGGCATGGTGGCAGGATATGTGATGATACTGGCAACCCATATGGTCATATCCCTTCCGTTCGCCCTCAGGACGATGCTTCCCGGGGCAAAGGAGATACCCGAACGGGTGAGCCAGGCCAGCTACACCCTCGGGAAGGGACGGCTGATGACTTATCTTGGTACGGAACGGCCGCTCCTGAAGAACTACAGGAGGAAGGCCTTCATATTCGCGTTCGCGCTCTCCCTGGGCGAGGTGAACGCCACTCTCACCCTTTCAGGAGGAAGGATAACCACCCTTCCCATTCAGATCTACAGGTTGATCGGCAGCTACAGCTACCAGGGGGCATCGGCCCTCGGAAGCGTGCTTCTGGTGCTTGCATTCATGGTTTTTTTGATCGGGGAGAACATAGGCAGGAGGAAAGATGGAGTTTCTGGAAATAAGCAGCCTAAGAAAAAAGTATGACGATTTTCAGCTGGATGTGACGTTCAACGTCAGGGAAGGCGAATTCTTGAGCATCATAGGACCATCGGGCAGCGGAAAGAGCACCGTGCTGGGTCTCATCACCGGGCTCGAGGAGGCCGATGAGGGGATGATCGTCCTCGACGGGGAGGATGTCTCAAAGAAAAGCATACAGGAACGCGGCATCGGACTTGTGTTCCAGGACTACTGCCTGTTCAACAACATGAACGTCGAGAAGAACATCCAGTACGGGATGGACAAGAAGCATAAAAGCTCCAAGGAGATCAGGGAGCAGACAGGACTGCTGCTGGAGTACGTGGGGCTCAGCGGTTATGAGAAGAGGAAGGTCACAACCCTTTCAGGAGGCGAGGCCCAGCGCGTGGCACTTGCGCGCAGCCTTGCAAGCGAGCCCAAGGTGCTTCTTTTGGACGAACCTCTCTCGGCACTCGACGCACCGCTGAGAAAAAGGCTGAGGACCGTGATACGCGACATACACAACAGAACCGGCATCACCATGATCTACGTCACCCACGACAGGGAGGAGGCCTTCGCCATCTCCGACCGCATCATGATCATGAGGGACGGGCACATAGTCGCCTCCGGAAGCCCCGAGGAGCTGTATACAAGGCCGAACAGCGCGTTCACCGCATCGTTCACGGGTGACGGGACGCTGCTGCCGGCATCCCTGTTCTTCGAGGGACAGCAGGGAAGCATATTCGTGCGGCCCGAAAGCGTGATAATCTCGGACGAGGCGGTCAATCCGGAGATGAACCCGTCGTACGTCGTCATAAACAACGTGGAGATAAAGAGCGTGGAATACACAGGATCCCACTATCTGCTCTGCATGGACTACAACGGCCACTACGTTCTCGCCCTGAGCCTCGTGAAGCCCACAAGGCAGCTCGTATCCCTTCTTATCAACAGGGAAAGCGTGACAAGACTGTGAGTTTTGTGGATTATAATAGTCAGGAGATCCCATGAAGAAGACACTGCTCCTGATACTGATGCTGGCCTTCATACCGGCATGCGCCATGTCTGCCGGCTATGATCCGGGCCTGACGCTGCGGGCCGTACCGAAATTCTCATTTTCCGAGGGCGATGTCGCGCGCACCCAGCTCGAGATCAAGACCGACATTGACATTCTTGCGCTTCGGATTGGAAGGGGTACGGTCAGTCTGCCTCTTTCAATATCATACACATCGAAGAGCCCGGTGTACGGGGGACTCAGACTCAACAGCTATGCCTCCTTCGCGGCGGGGCTGGCCTACAGGCACCGTTTCACGAAGCTGTTCTCAATGAGGTTCTCGGCCTATGCGGCACTGAGGTATTTCAATGAAATCAATGCCGCGACAGGAATCGTCGGACTGTCCGCATCCCCGATGATCGCCCCCCTCAGCTCCTTTGCAGTATCCATTCCTCTGGAAGTGGAGTTCAACGCCAAGCAGACCGATTTCAGCGCCGGGGTGGCGTTCTCATTCTTCTTTTCGGGAGGTACCAGATGAGAAAGGAACGTATTCTTTTAACAATCGTGCTTGCCATTTTCCTCATCGCAACCTCCTGCGAGTTCTTCTACCCGGATACAAACGACAACAAGACAGTCCATATCATCACGATGGGCTTCGCCTATCCGATGCTAAAAGAAGAAAACGTGCTGGCAAACACCCTCCGCGACCAACACGGAATCACAGGGCAGCTCGTGGCGCTCGCGGAGAGCTGCGGTTACGGCTACGAGGTTCTTGAATTCAATGACGGACAATACGGCAACGGATGGACCTACCCTGCCAAAGGCTTGGAAAAGAACATAGTCTGGGGTAAGACCCGATACAGGCACTATACCGGAGATACCCCTGCGGAAGCCGCATACACAACGATAGCAAAGACTGGAGGACGGACCATCGCGGAGATGGTGGCTACAATAATAAATGATACCATCGAAGTCTGCAAGGACGATATCCTGATCTTCCATTATTCGGGACATGGAAACGAACACGGACTGCTGATACCTGATCAGGATGGCAGCGGGTACGAGGTTCTATCCCCCGGGATGCTGCTTGCCGCACTGGATTCCCTAGACTGCAGGCAGATGCTCATCCTTGACTGCTGTTACAGCGGCATATTTCTGGAGGACGGAGATCTGGAAAGCACTCTGGCATACAGACCATCGGGAGAGACGGACAGGCAAACCATGGGCAATCCATTCAACACGATCGGAGAGGCATTTGCAAACGGGTTCGGGAAAAGCGGGGGTGCATCACCTCCTTCCCGATTCATCATCAGTGCGGCTTCGGACCGGCAGGAAAGTTGGGACGACGACAGGCTTGCAGCCCATGAATACGCGCCCTACTACGGCGCCTTCACGATCTGGGTGCTCGATTATCTCGGATATGATTTTGAAAACCTGTCGGGAACGTACAGGATGGACGACGGAATCCTCACGGCAGCGGAGCTGTACAACCATGCCTACAGCCATCTGAGGGATGCGACCAGGATCACCGCCACGCCGAACATCACCGCCTCGAGGTATGATTTGGTCCTCTTCGAGCTCTAGGTCCCGGCCTTGTATTTGGCGATCTCGTCCCTGACGACCGCGGCCTTCTCGAATTCCAGATTCTTTGCGTACTCCAGCATCTGCCTCTCGAGGTCGCGGACATACTTCTTCCTGTCCTTGTCAACAAGCAGGTTGTAATTGGAGCGGAATATCCTCATGTCCTCCTTGGCGATCTCCTCGTTCTCCGTCTGGTCGCGCTCTATTATGTCCTCGATCTCCTTGCGTATGGTCTTCGGCGTGATTCCGTGCTCGGCATTGTAGGCCATCTGGACCTCGCGACGGTGCTCGGTCTCACCGATCGCCTCGGCCATCGCCGGGGAAATCCTGTCCGCATACATTATCACCCGTCCGTCCGCGTTCCTTGCGACACGCCCTATTGTCTGGATGAGGCTCGTGGCGCTTCTCAGGAAGCCTATCTTGTCGGCATCGAGTATGGCGCAGAGCGACACCTCGGGCAGATCGAGTCCCTCCCTGAGGAGGTTTATGCCTATGAGCACGTCGTACACGCCCTTCCTGAGATCACGAAGGATCTCGACCCTCTCGATGGTGTCCACCTCGGAATGCAGGTACTGCACCTTCAGCCCGAGGGAGGCAAGATAGTCGGTGAGGTCCTCGCTCATCTTCTTGGTGAGCGTGGTGACTATGACCCTCTCACCCTTCTCAATCGTGGCGCGTATCTCACCATAGAGGTCCTCCATCTGGCCCTCGGTGCTCCTGACCTCGATCTTGGGATCGAGAAGTCCCGTGGGCCGTATGAGCTGCTCGACTATCCGGGAGGACTCGTTCCGCTCCCTCTCTCCGGGGGTGGCCGAGACGTATATCCTCTGTCCGACCTTGGCATCGAACTCATCATACTTCAGAGGCCTGTTGTCAAGTGCGGATGGAAGGCGGAAACCGTAGTTGACCAGGTTGAGCTTCCTGGACCTGTCACCCTCGTACATCGCACCTATCTGCGGGAGCGTGACATGCGATTCGTCGATGAACGTCACGAAATCGTCAGGGAAATAATCCAGAAGCACGGCGGGACGTTCGCCTGGAGCCCGGCCTGAAAGAGGACGCGAATAATTCTCTATGCCGGGACAGTGCCCGACCTCCTGGAGCATCTCGAGGTCGTACTCGACCCTGGCCTTGATCCTCTCGGCCTCGACCAGCTTGCCAAGGCTCTTGAAATACTCCACCCTCTCCTCTTTCTCGGCATTGATCCTCTCTATGCCCTTCTTTATGTAGCTGTCTGGCAGGACGAACTGTTTTGCAGGATAGAGGGTCACGGAATCCATCGATTCATATTTCTCGCCGGAAACCGGGTCGAACCATGTTATGCTCGCAATCTCGTCCCAGTCCAAGGTGAGACGGAATGCGGAGGAAAGGTACGCGGGGTATATCTCCACCACATCCCCCCTGCTTCTGAACGTTCCTCTCTCGAGGGCATAGTCATTACGTTCGTAAAGCATCCTTGCAAGGTGTGCGAACTCCTTCTTATGGTCGAAAACATCGCCGGTGTTGTAGGTGTGCACCATGTCCGAGAGCGCCACAGGGTTGCCGAGGCCGTAGATGCAGCTGACCGTGGCCACGACGATGACATCACGGCGTTCCATGAGAGCAAACGAAGCGGCAAGGCGCAGACGGTCGATCTCGTCGTTGATATCGGTCTCCTTTTCTATGTACAGATCCTTTCCAGGAACATACGCCTCCGGCTGGTAGTAGTCGTATGTGGACACGAAATACTCGACGGCGTTTTCGGGAAAGAATGTCTTGAACTCCTTGTAAAGCTGCGCTGAAAGAGTCTTGTTGTGGCTCAGGACCAAGGTCGGCTTCTGTATCCTTTCTATCAGCTTGGCCATGGTGAAAGTCTTGCCGCTGCCCGTGACCCCCTTCAGCGTCTGGCACCTGTCACCGTTCAGATAGCCCGCATAGAGCTTGTCGACGGCATCCTGCTGATCCCCGGCCATGCCGAACGGGGACACCACCTTGAAAGGCCGGCTTCTGCCGGTCTGGAAGTTGAGCTCATCCCTCATCTCAGTATCCACCTCACATTCTCTTCGGTCTGTTCGACAAGCGGGACCTCGAGAACCACCTGCTTGTCCCCCCTCTGCACGACGACCTCGACCACATCCCCGCCTGACGTGCCGAACAGGGCTGCGAAATAATCGGCATATCCGTATATGTCCACTCCGTTCACGCGCACGATGACATCCCCTCCCAGATAGATTACGGACGATCCGTACTGGGCCCTGTCCTTGCCTCCCCTGATGCCGGCCTTGTCCGCAAGCCCTCCGGCGACGGTCTGGCTGACAAGCAGGCCATGATCCACGGGAAGCGAGGAGTACTCGACGATCTGGGGATTGAGATCCACGGTGAAAACGTCTATCCAGCCGCGGGAGACCCGGCCTTCCCTTATCAGCTGTTCGGCCACCCTTCCGACGGTTTCGGAAGGAAGTGCGAAGGATATGCCCTCGGCCGATCCGCTCGACGAATATATGCTGCTCACGAGCCCCAGCATGTCACCACGGCTGTCGATGAGGGGGCCTCCGCTGTTTCCGGGGTTGATCAGTGCATCGGTCTGTATCATGCCTGGTACAACTCCGCCGTCATCCAGATAAATCGTCCTGCCCGTCCCCGAGACTATGCCCTTCGAAAAGCTCCAGGTATACCCGTACGGATGACCGAGGGCGAACGCAGTCTGCCCCACCACGGGTGACGAGGATGAAAGGAACATCGGCTCAAGGCCATCCACATCGGCCTTCAGCACCGCGATGTCCGTGAGGCTGTCCGATCCCACGAGCACCGCAGGAACGGTGGTCCCGTCGTAGAAATTGACACTGAAGGTCTCCCCATCCGCAACGACATGCCGGTTGGTGAGTATGTAACCGTCGGAGGAAAGGAGCACGCCCGCCCCCTGCCCCCTGTCGGAGAGCATGCTCTGGCTTATTATCTGTACAACCTTGTCCCTGCAGTCCTCGAATACCGCGATGACACCAAGCTCATCGTCCGAATACGTCCATGCCCCGCGCTCCGAGGGATAGAGGGAGGCTCCCGAATACTCGAGCTGCCCCACGGGTATTCCCGCGAGCTCGAACACACCCTTCTCCCCGCGTTCCGAAAGAACCAGCTCGAGTGCCGTCCTGAGCTCGTCCTGCTTCTTTGCGACATATATCCTCGATGTGAGATATCCCAGAAGGGACAGCATCAGTATTCCGGCCACCGCGGCCGCCACGATCCTGGCTATCCGGCCGAACCTTTCCTTGTCATCCATATGATAAAAGTTAATCCACCATCATAAACTGGTCAATGCATGCACGGTCATATTCCGGGCCCTCCGCAAAAACAGCGCACCGGCTGAAGACAATTTGTTGAAAGTTTGCCGGATGGAAATATAATTGACTTATGGATGAAGCAAAATACAACAGCATCGCCTGGGACGAAGAGGTAAGGAGAAACAATTACTGGACCCGCATAGCGAGACAGGAGGATGTCGAGGACGCCAGAGACGGCAAGATCCGGATCAGGATCACTCCGTCGGCGTTCGTGCCGTTGGGATGGCTCGACGGACTCAAGGGCAGGAAGGTCCTCAACCTTGCTGGGGCAGGAGGGCAGCAGACCGTGCTGCTGAGTGCCTTCGGCGCCTCCGTGGTCACGGTGGACATATCGGGCAAGCAGATAGCCCAGGACGAAAAAGGGCTGAAGCTCTACGGTCTTGGGGCGGAGCTGCACAACAGGGACATGAGGGACCTGTCGTTCCTGGACGACGGCTCGTTCGATGCGGCGCTTTGCCCGCATTCGATCAATTTCATCCCCTCCCCGCTCCAGTTCTACAGGGAGGTCTACAAGAAACTGAAAAAAAACGGCGTATTCATGTTCGGAACGGCAAATCCGGTGTTGTACATGTTCGACGAGAAAAAGGAGGAGAAGGAGAGGAAACTCAAGGTAAGATATACCATCCCCTACAGCGACGAGGGCTCGCTTTCAAAAAAGGAGATAGCCAGGATGCTCGGGGAAAAAGATACGTTCGAATACTCCCACACACTCTCCTCGATCATCGGGGACCTGCTGAGAACGGGCTTCTCAATCCGTGACTTCTATTCGGACGAGGCGGGATCGGAACCCGTCGATTCCTTTGTGTACGACAGTTTTCTCGCATTCTACTGCATCAAGGAAGACGGATGCATCGTCCGTCGGTCGTGAGGAATACGGCTTCGAGATCCTCGGCGCGGCAGAGCTCGACAGCCCTCTCAAGGCCGAGGGCGAAGCAGGCCGTCGCATAGGCATCGGCCTTGGCCGCATCCGGGCTGATAATGCTCACCGACGAAAGGTCGGTTTCCACGGGACGGCCTGAGGACGACGAAAGGATGTGGGAATACCTCCTTCCCTCCCCGTCCTCGATGAAGCGCTCGTAGGCGCCGCTCGTCACCACCGCGCAGTCGGACACCCTGACGGTTGTGAAATATCCTCCTCGGTCGGACGATGGGTCCTGCAGGCCTATCGTCCAATCCTCGCCGGCTGATTTCCTTCCAATGACGTAGACGTTTCCTCCAAGATTGACGATCGCCCTTCCAACCCCCCTTTCCTCGAGGAAGGAGGCAACGGCACGGCTGATCCACCCCTTGGCGATCCCTCCGAGGTCGATCTCCATCCCCTCGGTGAGGAATAAGACGCTCCTCTCGTTTTCATCCAACACTATGTCGTTCCAATCCAAAAGGCCGAGGACGGAGGCTATCTCCTCGTCGGATGGTATCCTTGCATCCGCGGTGCCTATCCCCCAGAGGCTTACAAGAGGTCCTATGGCATAATTGAACGCCCCATCCGTGGCCTCGGTATACGCCCGGGCCGATTCAAGGATGCCGAAAAGCTCGTCCGAGACCACGACAGGATGGTCGTAGGCGTTCTTGTTGACACCATACAGCTCACCATCCTCGTCGTAGCGTGAAAAGACCTTCTCATAATGCGCTATGAGGTCAAAGGCCTCGAGGGACACCTCGTGGTCCCTGTCATCGAACGTGGTTATCGTACATATGGTCGAAAGCAGCAGCTCGTTCTCGACATACTGTTTCCGGCTGCAGGAAGAAAAGAGCAGCAAAAGTACGCATGCGGGGAAAAACAGCTTTTTCATCATCTCTTGTATGACGAAAGAATGCGGGCAAGCATCCCGGCTCCGGGGTCGAAACAGGTGATTCCGACACCGTCCTCCTGGAAGAACCCCTCCTTCTCAAGGGATGCGAGCAGATATGCCGTCAGCCCTGGATCGTCACCGACGAGTCCCGGTATGTCGACACTGCAGACCCTGCTGCCCTTCTCATATATGTCGACAGCACCGTTCCTGCCCAGGAAGGCGAGCCTCGCGCCCTCCAGATAAGCCTCGGTTTCACTGCTGCATCTCAAGACATGGGCTATGGCCGCAGCCTCGGCGGCATGTCTTGAAAACACCGGGCCATCGAAGCATTCGGTCAGGTCGGCGAAGATGAACGGCCTTGGTTCCAGGAATGAAGCCAGGTCCAGATAAGATGAGCCGACGGGATTGAAGGAAAGGGAAAGCGACGAGAGATGGATGCATTTGATGTTCGAGTGCACGGACAGTGCATCCGCAAGCTTCTGCTCGTCCACCGCGGTCATGGCCGTGGACGAAAGGAATTGCACCGCAGCACCATCCCCCTCCACCCTTATCGCGCTGTTGAAGGGGAGAAGACATAGATCGGGATCGAACATGATCTCCCTTTCCACCATGTCAGAAACCACGAACGACCCGACCGGATCGCGGCCCAGGCCGCATATGAAATCGGGGTACGAGCCGAAACGGCGCAAAGCGCATGCGACCTCGTACGAATAGCTTCCTATCTCCTCATGATACCTGCCGTCGTCGTCACGGACGAAGTTTACGACGGCATCTCCGAATACTGTTATCATGCCTTGATGATAGCTTGAAGTGCATGCCGGGCACAAGGTATAATCCTACCATGCAGATCAAGAAAGTCGATTGGATAAACCGGCCCTCCAGGGTCGGCATCACCGCCCATACGCTATCCTTCACATCCTCCGGTGAGCACAAGGCGCTTTACACGCTCGGTACGGACGGGGATCTCGTCCTCTCATACGAGGGGGACGGAATCGGTTTTCTCATGCTGCACACACCTGCAGACTGGATTGTGTTTTGTCCCGGAAGGATCCACGGCATCCTGTTCGGACTGTCGTTCGATATTCCGGCGGAAATCCCACATGCCTTGGAAATCCACAAGGAAGGGGAAAGAATCAGGTTCGTCTCGGCAGGAAGGATCGTGCTGGACATATCCAATCCCGCGTTCCAGGACAGCGCGAGTTTCGGCTTCATCACGGGAAAAGACACCAAAGAGGCCGTACTGAGCTTTTTTTAGTCTGTAACAAATCATCCGTTCGTGTTAAAGTGATACAAAATCTAAAGACCCTTTGGAAGGTCCAAGGAGAAGCATATGGAAAATGAAAAAAACGAGGCGCGCCCGCTCAACTTCCTGGAAAAGATAATCGAGGACGACCTCAAAAACGGCAGGGTGCCGGATGACAAGATCGTCACCCGTTTCCCACCCGAGCCCAACGGATACCTGCACATCGGACACATCAAGAGCATCTGCATCAACTTCGGGCTTGCACTGAAATATGGTGGCAGATGTCATCTGCGCCTTGATGACACGAACCCGGCAAAAGAGGAGACCGAGTACATCGACTCGATAAAGGAGGACATCAAGTGGCTTGGCTTCGACTGGGGTAAGTATGAATTCTATGCATCCGACTATTACGACCAGCTCTATGAGATCGCGGTCCGCCTGATAAAGGATGGCAAGGCATATGTCGACGAGCTCAGCGCCGAAGAGATGAAGGAATACCGCGGCAGCCTGACGGAGCCGGGCAGGAACAGCCCGTGGCGCGACAGGAGCATCGAGGAGAACCTGAGACTCTTCGAAGAGATGAAGGCCGGAAAATATCCGGAGGGAACTTTGACGCTGAGGGCGAAGATAGACATGTCGAGCCCCAACATCAACATGAGGGATCCCGCGCTCTACAGGATCAAGTACGCCCACCATCCCAGGACCGGGGACAAATGGTGCATCTATCCGATGTACGATTTCACCCACCCCATCAGCGACGCCATCGAGGGGATCACGCACAGCATCTGCACCCTTGAGTTCGAGGACCACCGTCCGGCATACGACTGGGCATGCTCGATCGACGGGATCGAACATACGCCGCACCAGTACGAATTCGCCAGACTCAACATAAACTACCTGCTCATGAGCAAGAGGAAGCTGCTCTACCTTGTCAACAACCATCTTGTCTCAGGCTGGGACGACCCCAGGATGCCGACAATAAGCGGAGTCAGGAGAAGGGGCTATTCACCCGAGGCCATGAAGGACTTCGTATCGCGCGTCGGAGTTGCGAAGGTCGAGGGTGTCGTGGATTACTCGCTCATGGAGTTCTGTGTCCGCGAGGATCTCAACAAACGTGCAAAAAGGCTCATGGCCGTGCTCGATCCGATAAAAATCGTCATAGACAACTATCCGGATGGAAAGGTGGAATATTTCGAGGCCGAGGACAATCCGGAGGACGAGAACACGTCAAAGCACAGGATCGCATTCTCCAAGAACCTCTACATAGAAAGGGAGGATTTCATGGAGACTCCTGTCAAGGGCTACCACAGGCTCTACCCTGGAAACGAGATAAGGCTCAAATACGCCTACTACATAACCGCAACAGGTGTCGAGAAGGACGGCGAAGGCAACATAACGGCCGTGCACTGCACATATGATCCAGAAAGCCGTGGAGGCACGACCGCGGACGGCAGGAAGGTCAAGGGCACCAGCCACTGGGTCTCGGCCGACCATGCCCTGGTCGCGGAGGTGCGGCAGTACGACAAGCTCTTCAGCGCAGAATGCCCGGGAGCGGCGACAGGAAACTATCTCGACGATCTCAACCCGGATTCGCTCAAGATCATCCCGGCTGCCTACATCGAGGAGGAAGCGGGAAAAGCCAAGGTCGGCGACTACCTGCAGTTCATCCGGAACGGCTACTACTGCGTCGATTCCAGGGACAGCAGCCCGGAGCACATGGTCTTCAACAGGACCTGTACGCTCAAGGACAGCTGGGCTAAGCAGAAGGCGAAGATGGGATTATGACCATGAGGCGTGGTGCTAGGCATCACGCCATTTCTTTTCAATCCGGATCTGCGATAAAAGGACGGCGGAAAACACAAGGATGCATCCTGCAATCTCCCTTGCGCTCATACGTTCGGCAAGGATCACGGCCCCGCCGACCGCGGCCCATACGCTTTCAAGTGAGAGTGCGAGGGTCGCAGGGGTCGGCTTGACATATTTCTGCCCCACCGTCTGCAGCGTATAGGCTATACCACAGGAGAACGCGCCGGCATAGAAGATCGGGATCCAGGATTTTTCCAATGCGCCGATATCCGGATCCTCGAAGAGCAGCATGCCCATGAGGCAGACGACGGCCGCTGTGAAGAACTGGACCATGGAAAGATCAATCCCTTCCAGATCCTTCGAATAATGGTCTATGGCCATGATGTGGAAGGCAAAAAGAACCGAGCATGCGAAGAGGTACGCATCACCCTTTGACAATCTGAATGACGACGAATCCAGGCAGAGAAGATACATCCCGGCGATTGCGATTGCGGCACAAAGCCAGATCTTTCCACCGACTCTCTGATGAAAAAAAAGAGAGAGGATCGGAACTATGATTATGTATATCGAAGTAATGAATCCAGCCTTGCCTGCTGTGGAGCCTGCGACTCCTATCTGCTGGGTCATCGACGCGGCGGCGAGGAAGAGGCCGCAGACCACGCCTGATTTCAAAAGCTTGCTCAGATAAGCTCCATCGCGACCTGCAAGTCTTTTCAAGGAGAAAGGTATCAGGACCAGTGCGCCGATGAGCATTCTGATTCCGTTGAAGGTGAACGGTCCCACGAGATCGGAGGAGACCGACTGGGCCACAAAGCTCAACCCCCAGATGAACGAGGTGAGCAGCAACAACAACAATGCGTTTCTTTCTTTCACGAACGCTATTGTAATTACTGTACGCGGGTTGTTCCATATGCATCCGCATAAAAAACCATGGAAAAAACAACATAACCGCTTTACCTGCGCCCATGTTTGGATTTAAAACATGCGCTATGGAAAACATCGTGAATGCGATAGCCCTTCTCAAGGGGCTTCACAGCGGAGAAATCATCGCAAGGATGGACGAACTTTACAAAAAATGCGACGGGAAGCTGGAGAGATTCGTCAGTCTGACAGGGACTTCCTGTCCGGAAGGGTGCGGTGAATGCTGCATGCACTACAATCCCTTCGTCACAACGGCCGAGGCGCTTTACGTGGCGGCCTACATGCTTTTTTCGGAAGAAAGCGACACGCTCATCGGACTATTGGAAAGAAACAGGGCCGGAGGAATGTCCGGATGCCCCCTCTACGATGGGGAAAACCCGCACCACTGCAGGATATACCCGGCACGTCCCCTCACCTGCCGCCTGTTCGGCTCCTGCTGCTACAGCGGCAAGGACGGGATGCCGGCCCCGTCCAGATGCCGTTTCAATGAAAACAAGAAAACGGTGGACCAGGGATGGCTGGAGTCACACGGAAGAAACATCCCGCAGATGGAATTCTACGGAAGGATGCTCGGACAGATCGATCCGGAGGTGGGGGATGAAACAATCTCCGAAGCCGTGCTGAAAGCACTTGACAGACTGCGCTTCGAGGAGAGCCTGCTGGGAAACGGCGCATGAAGGCGCAATGATATGAAAAAGCCCTGCCGTGCGGCAGGGTCATTGTTCCGGTACGGGGCGGACTCAGCGGTCCTTGTCCTCGTCTCCTCTCTTGGATTTCTTGAAAGTATCGTATCCGTACGGTACAGGGGCCTTCCTCACCCGGGGCCTGCGCTCCCTTGCGTCCTCTTCCGAAAACCTTTTACCATCATCATGTCCGAAATAACGTTTCGGCCTTTCAGGGCGCTCAGGCCTTCCGTAATCACGGCCAGGTCGTCCATCCCTGTCACGATATCCGGAACGGTCGTCGTAATCCCTTTCATGTCTCTTGTACGAATCACGGCCCTCGTCGTCCCTGTGATGGCTTCTGCGTCCTTCCATGCGGTCGTCGGAATATCTTCTCCTATCCTCATCATGACGGCGGGGACGGTCAAAATCGCGTCCGGGCCTCTCATCAGAGTAGCCGGTGTAATACCTCCGCTCCCTTTCGTAATACGGACGTCCGGACCTCCCGTCACGGTCATGCTCCCTTCCGGGCCGCTCCTCGCCATAGTACTCCCTTCTCGGGCGCTCATCACCGCGTCCTGGACGGAAATCCTTCCTGTCCCTTGAAGAAAAACCGCGTCCCGGCCTTCTGTCGAACCTGCGTCCCTCGTCCTTTCTCTCTTCCCTTCCGTCTCTCTTCTCTTCCCTTTCATCGTCAAAGGAAAGGCTCAGCCTCTCAAGGCTGTCGTCATCACTGATTCTTTTCATCTCTTCACCTGTTGTTTCTCTTACTTTTTCCAGAACCCAAACCCTCAGGTTCATCCTCTTCCTTGTAAAACCCACGTTACGGATCTCGTCCGTTATCTCCCTGATCTTGAACCATGCCTTTAAACGGTTCTTTGCAAAACTGAACGAAGCGAGGTTCTCGCTGAAAACGATACTGCCATTATCACGCAAAAGCCTGTTAAGCTCAATAAGGTAGGAAAAATAATCCTTCTTGACATCGAAGTCCCCGGCCTTGTGGCTGTTGCTGAACGAAGGCGGATCGAATATTATCAGATCCCATTTCCTCTTCTCCTCCAGGCTCCTCCTTATGAAGGCGGCGGCATCGTCGCACACGACGGGATATTTCCCCTGGTCCAGAAAGCCGTTGGCCCTGAGGTTGTCGGCCGCCCATTTCGTGTATACGTTGCTCAGATCGACGCTCGTGACGCTTGCGGCCCCTCCTGCCGCGGCATATACGCTGAACGAGCCCGTATAAGAGAAAAGATTCAGCACGTCGAGCCCCATGCTGTTGTCCCTCACGACGGAACGTGTGAGGCACTGGTCCAAAAACAGCCCCGTATCAACATATTTCTCAAGCTCCACCCGGAATGACAATCCGTTCTCGGTGACATCCACGGCCAGGCTATCAAGGCCCGAGGCATGCTGCTGCCGGCCTTCCCTCTTCTTCCTCTCCTTGTAGATTATCTTGCCTCCCTCTATATAAAGATAGCGGGAAACGAGGTCCTTGATGATTGCGACATCCTCCTCGGCAAGTCCCTCTTCCGAATAATCGAGTATCCTGGCATACGGTCCGTAGAGGTCCACAGTGACGGGGACCCCATCAAGGTTGCGGTCATACACCCGGGCACATGACGAGGCTGTCTCCCTCATCCATCTATGGGCATCGACACCGCCCCTTTTGAGGTGCTTGGCGAAATCTTTTTTCTCAAATTCTTCCATATCTGTGTTATAGTATATTATCCTTTGAAAAAAGGATAGATAATAAACATATGGAAAACGACGACGACACCCTGGCGTTCCTCAAGCAGAGGGAGGAGAGACTCGGTGCAGGGATCACATACAGGACCTACGCGCTTTTCTACGGTTCCAGCTCGGGAGAGAGACGGGATCACGGGGTTTTTCTGTACACCGACGGGCAGACCTTCATCTTCGAGGATTTCGAAAGACCGGTCAGGATCCTCGGCGTGGAGATCAGGACAAAGCGCAAGCAAGCCTATGTAAAGCTGGAGCATTCGTTCAGCCGTCACGACGTCGTCTCAACCGCAATCGTCTCCAGGTCAAGCGCGCTCGACGTGGTTGGATCGAAACGGAATGAGGCGCATCCGGTCGGAAGGATAGGAAGGTTTTTCAGAAAGACGGTTTTGGAATTGGGCCTCAAGGACGGCACAAGATACTATTTCGAGCTGATGGATCCCGAAGGGTTCCGGAAGCTGATTTCAGGAGAAGGATGATGGGAGCGTTCAAGGCATACGACATCAGAGGGATTTGGAAGAAGGATTTTGACGAGCAGACGGTCTACAAGGTCGGCTATTTCCTGCCGGGGCTGCTGAAGACCGACCATGTGGTCGTGGGCCGCGACGTAAGGACAAGCAGTCCGGCAATCTGGGAGAATCTGACAAAGGGCATCACGGACAGCGGTGCGGATGTATGGGACCTGGGGCTTGCGACGACACCGATGGTGTATTTCTCCACGGTGTTTCTCAAGGCCGGCTGCTCGGTGCAGATCACTGCAAGCCACAATCCGAGGGAATACAACGGACTCAAGATTTCCAGGACTGATGCCATCCCCGTCGGTGGGGATTCCGGCCTGAAGGATCTGGAAAGGCTCGTGGACACAGGCACGGTCGTTCCTGCGGAAAGGAAGGGGACCGTCAAGGACTACTCCCGCGTGAAGGACGAATATGTGGCATATCTGTCAGGTTTTGCTCCCGACCTCGACGGGCTCGACATATCCGTGGACTGCTCCAACGGCATGGCCAACCTGATCATCAAGGACATACTCAAGGGAGGCAGGCAGCATTACATCTACGACTATTTCGACGGGACATTCCCGTTCCACGAGCCCAATCCTCTGGAGGAGAAGAACTGCGCGGACATAAAGAGGGAGGTTCTGAAGAACGGCAGCGACTGCGGCGTCATCTACGACGGGGATGCCGACAGGGTCATGTTCATCGATGAGAAGGGTTGCTTCATCCAGCCCGATTACATAACCGCGGTGCTCGGCCTTTACTACAGCAGGATCGGTGCCGTCGGAAACGCGATACAGGACATAAGAACCAGCAGGAGCACCACAGAATACCTTGAAAGCCTCGGCTTCAAGGTCACGACATGGAAGGTCGGGCATGCCTTTGCCAAGATGAAGCTGCGCGAGATCGATGCAATCTTCGGAGGGGAACTTGCAGGACACTATTATTTCAGAAGGGACTTCTTCAACTGCGACAGCGGTATTCTGGCATCGCTGCTGGTTCTTTCCGTCGTAAAGGAACTGAAGAAGGAAGGACGCACGCTTTCATCCCTGATCGGCCAGATAGTCAGATACGAGAACAGCGGAGAGACAAATTTCAAGCTCGAGGACAAGGACGGAGCAATAAACGAGCTCTACAATACCTATGTCACGAACGCATCCCCCACCCGCGTGCTGGACTTCGACGGATACAGGATCGAATTCCCCACATGGTGGTTCAACGTCCGCAAGAGCAACACGGAGCCGTATCTGAGAATCGTCGCGGAGGCCTCGACGAAGGAGGAGCTTGAGAAGCGCATGGGCGAGATCCGCAGGATAATCGGAAAGCATGCATGAGCGCATCCGCATATCCCGGGAAGTGCCTGAGGGCACAGCCCGGGACTTTATGCCCATGCACTCGCCGGTGAGGCCTGGTTCAATTGCTTGTATTGATTTTTCCTAAAAATATATTTGTATAAATTGAGGTTTCACGCAATTCTTTTCTTTTGCATTTTTGAACATTGAAAATTTCTTAAATAAAACTATAATGACAGCCGAGGATAGTGAAAATGGACAACAACACCAGGGATTTCGATTACATCGTAAGAACAAAGAAAAAGGATTTCTCAAAGGCCGAGGAGCTTTTCAACGTCGGATGCGCCAGGGCGGCCAGGGCCTTCCACAGACAGATACCAGGCTACAGGATGACGCCACTGAGGAGCCTTCCCAACCTTGCCCACATGCTGGGGCTCGGAGGCATATATGTGAAGGACGAGGCCCAGCGGCTCGAGCTTAACTCCTTCAAGGTGATGGGGGGCTCGTTCGCCCTCTACCGCTTCATACAAAAGAAGCTGGGCATGAGCGACAAGGAGCTCACATACGAATATCTGATCAGCAAGGAATGCCACGACAAGCTCGGTGACATCACATTCGCCTCCGCAACCGACGGCAACCACGGCAGAGGTATTGCGTGGGCCAGCATGAAGCTCGGGCACAAATGCGTGATCTACGTGCACAAGGACACGTCGAAGCCGAGGATCGACGCCATAAGAAGCTATGGTGCCAAGGTCGTGGTCGTCAACGGCAACTACGACGACGCCGTCCGCCAGGTCGCGGCAGATGCGAAGAAGAACAACTGGCAGATAATAAGCGATACGTCTTGGGAAGGATACACGGAGATTCCGTCGTGGATCATGCAGGGATACACCACGATAATGCTGGAGGCCCAGGAACAGTTTGCCGGAATCGGCATCTCGAAGCCCTCCCACGTGTTCATCCAGGCGGGGGTTGGCGCGCTTGCGGCTGCGACAATAGGTTTCTATGCGGCGCTTTTCAAGGACGACCCTCCCAAATTCGTCGTGGTGGAGCCGGACAGGG
Source organism: uncultured Spirochaetales bacterium (assembly GCA_949293595.1). Classification (GTDB taxonomy): domain Bacteria; phylum Spirochaetota; class Spirochaetia; order Sphaerochaetales; family Sphaerochaetaceae; genus Ornithospirochaeta. The sequence goes on from CASFDW010000001.1 coordinate 296,310, forward strand.
CGGCCTGTGTATTCGAGACGGCAAAATACAATGACGGGGAACTGCATTCAATCAAGGGCGATCTGGATACGATAATGGCCGGTCTCGCCTGCGGGGACCCCTCCCCCATCGGCTGGCAGGTGCTGGACGGAACGGCGGACGTCTTCATGAAGGTGCCCGACTACACCGCAGCACGCGGAATGAGGATACTCGCGGTCCCGCTCAAGGGTGACCCCTTCGTGATCTCCGGTGAATCCGGTGCGGTCACGCTCGGCGCGCTCTATTCGATGATGACGGAACCCGGAAGCGAGGGGCTCGTGCACGTGCTCGGTCTTGACGAGAACTCCGACATACTTCTCATCAACACGGAAGGCAACACCGATCCGACGCATTTCCGCCAGATCATATGGGATGGCGTGGACGGGGTGCCGAAGGACTACCTCACAAGGAAATGAAAACCGCTCCCGGAAACGGGAGCTTTGTTTTTAGAAAAATAATATGAAACCTTGTTGACATCATCCGGTGTTTTCTAGTAGTATCAATGAGGTTAAGAAATTCTCCTGTAGCTCAGTCGGTAGAGCAGGTGGCTGTTAACCACCCTGTCGGGGGTTCAAATCCCTCCGGGGGAGCGACCAAACTCCTTGCAAGTCAAGGAGTTTTTTTTATGCCTTTCAGAAAGGATCAGGACCTTCAACATGTTTTCCCGTCAGAAGCCTGAAATCGGTTGCCTCCGGCCTTACTACCACATCCCTTTTCTCAAACTCGTTGATTATCACATCCTGCACATCCTCTCCGAACCTTTTTTCCGGTACAAGCCTTCCGTATATCCCGTATCCGCCTGTTCCGGACGCCCTGTAGCTGTTGACGCATACGTTCAGGACGAATCCGTCGTCCTCGAGCAGGTCCCGTCCTTTGAACACCATCCTCACCACCCTGCTTCCGACAGGTCGCGAAATATCGAAGGAGTATGAAAGGCCCCGGTAATAGTCGTAATTGTAATGCTCTACCTTCGGGTTTGTGAAGCTTTCCGATATGGTTGCATTCCCGTTTCCATCGAGAGAGAAATAAGCCGCGGAACGCTCCATGGCCTCCTTCAGCTCCGATGCCTTCATCCGGAACATCACGATCGTGTTGCTGAACGGGTAGAGTGCAAGCAGATCGGACATGGTCACATCAGGCCCTATGGACACCGCATCGTTCGGAAGGGATGCAGCGGACACATCCGCCCCGCTCAGGGACAGCTGGACATCGTTTATGAAATCGGCCAATACGCACCCCGAAACAGCACTTTGGAGCTTTCCCTCGTCGCGGAACACCCCTTCCGTCCTGCCTACCACCCGGGAAAGATATTCCCTGACTCCCGCAAAGACGGGATCGTTCTCCACCACCGCTTCCATCCTCGGATCGAGCGGGGATGACAGGTCGGCGTCGAACAGGCACGCATGCACCGAGCCTCCTCCCGGTTCAAGCTCGATCCTGGCGCCCTTGAAAGCCTTGGCCCCGACCTGCATGGTTAGGGTTTTGTCCACGACATGGGGCTCCACCACCGAATGCTGATGCGCCTGCAGGAGCACGTCGTAGCCAAGAGCCGCAAGCTCGCCTCCCCTGTTCTCTATCAAAGGCGGGCGGGAGGAGGACTCGGATCCGAATCCACCGTGATATACCAGCACGGTATAATCGGGGTTCAGCTTCCGGGCTTCCGCAAGCGCCTTTTCCGCCGCCATCACGGAATCAGTCACCCTGAGATGACGGAGGTTGCGCTCATCCTCCCACACGTTGACGTAATCCGTGACAACCCCGGATATGAACACCCTCACACCATCTGCGGCAATCTTAAGCACATATGGTTTGACATCCAGCTCTCCTTTGAGATCCACAAGATTCGCACATACAAAATCACATCCGAGTTCGGATGTGAAATCCTTGAGTACATCATAACCGAAATTGAAATCATGGTTTCCGGGAACATATACATCTATTCCCGCGGCCCTGTAGCACAAGGAAGAGAAAAACGGACGTATGTCGTTCCTTATCTCGTATCGGACAACAGGGGATCCCTGCAGAACATCCCCTCCGTCTATTATGATCGCATCCTTGTCGAAGGAGGACGAGAGCCTGATGTAACCCATGGGAAGCTTTCCGGGGGAGACGTAATCCGTGGGATACATGTAGCTGTGCGTATCCGCCGTATAGCATATCACCGCCATGCTATCCCCTCATCAGCTTTGTCCGCAGTTTGTTGCTTATCCATTCGACCACCAATACGAGGATGATCAAACCAAGCAATATGGCTCCCACATCGTTCCAACGGTAGCTGCTCATGGCAAAGATCAGCGGTGCGCCTATGCCGCCGGCACCAACAAGCCCAAGTACCGTGGCATCCCTGAGATTCATGTCGAACCTGTAGATCAGGGTCGAGGAGAACGAGGGCATCAGCTGCGGGATTATTCCGTAGCGTATCTTTTCCATAAGATTGCAACCGGAGGCATCGAGCGACTCGAGTATCCCCTTGTCCAACTCCTCGATAGCCTCGACAAACATCTTCGCAAGCATTCCAACGGAGCATACGCTCATTGTAAGGAGTCCGGCGAAGGCACCAGGTCCGGTGACCATTATGAACATCAGTCCGTAGACGAATGCGGGTATCGTCCTGACGGCCATGACAAAGACACGGCAAAGCACGGCAAATGGCTTGGGAACGATGTTCGAGGCCGCAAGGAACGAGATCGGTACGGCAAGCACGGCCCCCACAAGCGTTCCCAGGAATGCTATGCACATTGTTTCAAGCAGAAGATATGCCACACCGTTTGTTCCGAAAGAAAACAGAAGGCTCTTCGTGGGATGGAGTATGCCCAGAACGATGTTCTTTGCAACAATGAGTCCGGAACCTTCGGTCTCGTTGACATCGAGCGCGCTTGCGCTCCAGGCAAGCGCCATCACCGTGGCAAGGACGACAAGGAGTACGATATGCCATTTCCTCGGCTCCCTGCAAAGCATCTCCGAACATGTCAGCTTCATACAACCCTCCCTCTTACTTGAGCCTGCTTCTGAGATACGAGCTCAGGCTCTCGATCACGACAACCGCGGCGAATAGCGCTATGAGGATCATGCCCACGCGGGAATATTCCCTCCAGCCGATCTTCTCGTTCAGTATGATGCCCAGGCCTCCGGCGCCGACGTAACCAAGGATCGAGGCATACCTCACGTTTCCCTCGAAGCAGAACAGAACTGTCGACAGGAAGCCTGGCAGGACCTGAGGCCATATCGAATACCGTATCGCATCGAGGCGCGAGGCTCCCAGTGCCTCCATCGCCTCGTACGGCCCCATCTCCGCCGTCTCGATCTGTTCGTACAGTATCTTGCCGCAGTAGGCGAATGTGAACACTGCGATCGCCACGGTTCCTGCCAAAGTCCCGAGTCCGAAGACATATGTGGCGATCAGGGCAGTGACGAGGGTCGGAAGGGTTCTGACAACGGAGAAGAAGAATTTGAAGAATCCGGTTGCAACCTTGTTCCTGACAAGATTGGTGGAGGAAAGGATTGAAAACGGTATGCACAGCACCCCGCCGATCACGGAACCGAGCAGGCTCATCTTTATCGTATCCCACAACGGCTGCCATACCTTTGACATGTAGTTCCAATCTGGAGGGAACATGTCCGACAGCATGACGAAGAAATAATCGATCCTGGTGACAAGGACGGAAAGCTTGAAACCGGTCATCCTCACGCTCAGCGCGGTCATCGCGGCAAGGATCAGGAGGACGAGCGGAATCCGGGATTTCTTCTCGTATACGACCTTCCCGTTTTTCAACGTATGCACATCGGGTTTGAAAATCCTGTCATACAGCTTCATCGCCTTTTTCTCCATATATTGTTTTCATCACCGACTCGTCAACCTCATCGGCCCGGCCGTCGAAAACGATGCGTCCGGCCCTCACCCCGATGACTCTGTCGCAATACTCCAGGGCAAGCTCCACGTGGTGGATGTTGATTATCACGGTTATGCCCATGTTCCTGTTTATGTTCCTGAAATCCTCCATGACGACACGGGCCATCACAGGATCCAAGGATGCAACAGGCTCGTCCGCAAGAATAAGGGACGGGTTCTGCGCCAATGTCCTGGCAAGAGCCACCCTCTGCATCTGTCCTCCGGAAAGCTCGTCACAGCGCGAGAACGCCTTCTCGAGTATCCCCACCTTGTCGAGGCACTCCAGGGCCTTGAGCTTCATATCCTTCGGAAAAATGCCAAGAAAGGATCTCCAGAACGGAAGATCGGGAACAAACGCGGTAAGGACGTTCCTTATGACCGTCGTCCTTGTGACAAGATTGAACGACTGGAAGATCATGCCGATCCTACGCCTCAGCCTTCTCAGGCTCTTACCCTCAAGCGTGGAAACATCCACATCATCCACCAGAAGTCTTCCCCCGGTGATCCTGTGCATCCTGTTTATCGACCTGATGAGCGTGCTCTTTCCCGCTCCCGACAAACCGATCACGGCAACAAACTCGCCATCCCCGATGGTCAGATCGACATCCTTCAACCCGACCGTCCCGTTCGGATAGACTTTCTCCACATTCTCGAAAACAATCATGATCACCTCTATTGAAAAACAGGGGGCTGCCGCCCCCTTGGATTCAGTTGCCGGCCTGGCGGATAAGTTCCTGGGCCTTTCTCTCGTTGTCGTAGTCGCTGCTGACGGCCTTCTGGTATCCGGTGTGGCTGTAGATCGCGATGACCCTCTTGCCTTCTTCCGTCTCGTTGAGGCGCATGAAAGCGTTCTGCAGGGCCTCTATGAACTCCGGAGTCATTATCGCGCTTGTCTTGCTGACGCTGACCGTGTCGTTGTAGATCATCGGTGTCACACCGATCACGTCTGTTTCAGCCCAGATGTCCGCCGTGCGGCCGTAGCTTGTCGTCCAGTCGTCCTCATAATCCCTTCTCGCGTCGGCATATGTGACAAGGATGTCTATCTGTCCGCTTGCAAGGCGTGCGAACGCAGATCCGTAGCTGTCGGCCTGGACGGTATGCGCAAGATCGGCAATCGTCTTTCCATCATAGTTGTCCATCAGCCAGATTGTCGGATAAACATATCCGGCAGGGCTCGTCGAGCTCATCACAGCCCAGTTGGCGCTGTTGAGATCGTCCCACGAAAGCTTCTCCCCTGCATTTACCTTGGCCCTTATAGCCTGTGCCTTCTCCGATGGACCTGCAATCATGAGAGCCCTGTATCCAACAGCCTGCACGTCGCTTGCGGTGATCGGCTCGTTGTTGTTCCAATCCCTGGGATCGTCGCTGTCGACGCTCAGGCCATCACGCGTAGCGGTGAGGATCACATCGCATCCGTCGTCATACAGCAGATATGTGTTTGCTGGAATGAGTCCGACATCCGCTGTCCCTGCACTCAGGGCGACACCCACAGCCTCATAGCTGGTTCCTACCTGGATCTCGACATTGTTCACGGTGTACCCTTCCTTTGCGAGCTCCGTCTTCAACAGTTCCTTCAGAGGTGCGGTCTCCGTGATTATTTCGGAAGGCTCGCGGCTTGGAACGTAATAGACCCTGAGATTGTCGATGACCTTGCTTTCCGCCGCAGATTCCTTGGTTCCGTTGGCAAAAAGCGTTGCGGCGCAGATGATCGCCAAAAGCAAAACAAAAGCTGTCCTTTTCATTTCGATTCTCCTTCTTCTGCATTATTTTCAAGCTTGGCAGGGCAATAGATGCAAAAGCACTGATCCCTTTCAAGATTGATTCGTTCGATCAGCATCCTGATGGCGGTCGACCATACCGTATCGGTGAATATGACCATCGAATAATCGCATCCGCAGTCACGTCCTTCCCCGAAGTTGTCATAGCATACGGTGACAGGATGTTCACCGCGCTCCTTCAAAGCCCTCATGCCTCCACGTGCATACTCCGGATCCCCGAAGAAAATCGCAGACGGCACCGTCCTTGATTCCATGACATCGCGGTATCCTGACTCCTCGTCCATGCCGGATATCTTGAAAAACTCCTCGTTGAACAGACCGTCTTCCTCAAGCAGTTTCCGGAACATCGCCGAGCGATGGCGTCCGATGACCGTGCCGGATCTCTCGAGGTATCCGCCGAAATATCCTATCCTCTCCAGTCCAAGCCCCTTGAAAAAAGACAAAACCTGCTTCTCGCTGTTCGAATAGTCCATCATTATGCTGTCATAGAGATAGTCGGAGCCAAGATTGTTTATCAGAATTATGTTCTTGGTGTATCTGCTGTAGAAGCTTATCTCCTCGGGACTGAACTCGCCGAGGATTATCATCCCCGAGATATCCCTGCTTTCAAGGGAGAAGTACTCCATCTCCACGTTGAGCGGCAAAGCCACCTTCCTCAGCTTGGCAAGCACGACGGCCTCGAATCCGGGACGGTCGATCTCCGCGGAAAGGAATGCGATCCTGGTCTTCCTCGACTGCTTCCTCTGCCTCGGGGTCTTGTATCCAATCTCGCGGGCGCACTCCACCACCGCATTCCTCACATCATCGGAAACCGAAAGGCTGGCGTCACCGTTCAGAACTCTTGACACCGTGGTGTTGGATACATTGCATCTCTCAGCTATTTCCTTTATTCCTGCCATCTTCTCACCTGCCTCCATTATCACATCGGGAATCGCATCCGTCAATTAAAATAGTAAAATTTAGTAAAAAATTAACAAATAATCAGCAATCCCTTAACATGGGAAATCCGCAGAAGCATTTCCAGTTCCCAATCAAAACCGCAACGGCGTCACCGGCATCCATGAAAAAGCAATCAAGACGTGATGCGGGCTCATAGGACGAGCACGGGCCAGATGCAAGTATGACACTTGTCCAGGGACAAAATCCTTCCTGCCCTCACCCAATCCGCTCAACGAGGGAAAATGCTGGCCGGCTTACTTTGTTTACGTGATAAAAAAAAGGGCCTCCGAAGAGGCCCTGACGGAGCTTGAAGCTCAGTTCTGTGGCGGATAATGCTTTGCAAGATAATCTGCGAACACCTCGTTGAGCACCCTGCCCTCCTGTGTGACACGACCGAACATCGTATATCCGTCGCCGCCGGCGGCCATGAAGTCGTTGGTTGCGACGAGATAGGTCTTATCCTTGTCGATGAGCTCTCCGTTGAGCAGAACCCTCTTGATCCTGTTGCCCGGTTCGCTGAACTTGGAATATACGACCTGGAGATCGGTCTGGGAGAACGCACCATTGGTCTCGGGGAGCATCGAATATCCATGCTCGAGAGCTTCGTAGACCTCGGCGCCTGTGATTTCGCAAACCGCGATGGTGTTTGTGAACGGGAGCACGCTGTTGATGTCACCGAGCGTCACATCACCCTTCTTGAGGCTGGCCCTGATGCCACCACCGTTGGTGATCGTGAAGTCCGCGCCGGTCTCTTCCGTCATCGCGGCACATACGAGGGCTGAAAGATTTGTCTTCTTTGTCCTGACGCTTTCCCTCTCGCCATCGAGGTTTGATGGAATCGTCGCGACAACGACATCGAGCTTGTCTTCCAAAGCCTGTTCGACGGATGCTATGTATGCATCGATTTCGGGATCGTCGGGAACAGCGATGATTCCGTAGGCCTTTGCAAGTTCGCTGTTGGCCGGATCAAGGACATCGGATGCCTTGATGAGGAACGCATCGGTCCATTCGGCCTTGCCGTCCTTGACATGGATCTGCACGACCCCAACGTTCTTCATGTACTCGCCTGCGGAAACAAGGAGGGTTCCGTTCACGTAATTGTCGCCCGTAAGCTCGCTGTGGCTGTGTCCGTCGACAAAGAGGTCGATTCCGTCTATGTTCTCGAGGACATATGTGCTCGTGACGCCGGTACTGCCGTCGTCGACGATTCCGAGATGTCCGAGAACGATGACATAATCGCAGTACTCATGGGCAAGATCGATCGCTGTCTGGGCGTTTGCGATGATTGCGTCGTTCATGAACTCAACACCTTCGGTATACTTGGGATGGGCCTTCGTCTTCGTGTCGGGCGTCGTGAGTCCGAAAACTGCAACCTTGAAGCCGTTGAAATCGTAAATCTGATAGGGCTGGAAAAGCAGATAGCCGTCTTCATCGGTGATGTTGGCGGAAAGCACCTTCAGAGTGGAATTCTCCTCGGCGGATTTTGCAAGGTTCTCCAGATTCTCAACACCATAGTTGAAATCGTGGTTGCCTGGAGCGACCGCATCATAGCCGCACATGATGAGAAGCTGTCCGATGGTCTCGCCGTTGAAGAAGTTGGCGAAATTCGTTCCATGGGTGACATCGCCTGCGTCGAGAACAAGGATGTTGTCCGTGATGGAGCGTGCGGTCTTCAGCATCGTGGAAAGCTTTGCATAACCGATGGAGCCGTCCTCTCCGGCATGAACGCGTGCATGCACATCGTTGGTGTGTACGACAAAGAGGTCGAATTCGCTGTCTCCCTGTGTGTTCTTTACGATCGGTGTGACGCCGAACGGATATTCAATAGCTTCTTCCACAACTGCGGCTGGAGCGGTCTGGACCGGTGCTGCAGGCTCTGCCGCAACAGTGGCCTTCTCTTCTACGGCTGCTTCAGCAACAGGAGTCGAAGCCGGTGCTGGGGATGGGGAAGGAGCTGGTGCCGGTGCGGGCGCCGGAGCTGGAGCCGCTTCGGCAGCGGTCGGAAGTATGATCTCCGGTGCCGATTCAACTTTTTCCGTCGTCGCACAGCCTACAAACGAAAAAGCAAGAAGCACTGCCAAGAGTGCTATCGAAAGTGTTTTTGAAAAACGCTTCACGTTGATCCTCCTGATGACATGAAAATGTCGAAATAATGGATACTATTACTATAACACACCTTTGGGCAAAAAAAAGAGTAAAATAGCGCGTTCAAACTTGATTTTTCCCACTTTCACGAATAAAAAAAACCAGTACCTGCACGGGTACTGGCTTCCACTCGGCCACTAAGGCTTCTCACATGAGGTCTTTGGGCTTACGTGCCGTATTGCCGGTTTTCTCGCAATAAGCAACGTGACGGAGCTTGCCGTTCTCGAAAACGCTCTTCATCTTGATAGCGCCGCCCCATCTGCTGGTCAAAACCTTTGCACCTTCACGGTGTGCGTTCTTTGATACGTTACCTGCCATATATATGATCCTCCACGCGTAATATTTTTGGACAAATCCTCAAGCTATGATACACAAGCGATGCAAAATTGTCAAACAACTAATTCCTTATATCATCAAAATGCATTTACGGCAATACCGCAGATGGAAATTAGATGACGGCGAGTCCTTTTTTTTACCGTACCACGCCTCTGATGGCGGATTTCCGACACTCCGGAGGAAATGGTGCGCAGCTCATCCGAATTATCGCATTTTTTTCCCTACCCTCTTGAAATTGTCTCTGATAACTGGTATTTTTTGCTAGCGGTGAAACGCTTGCCTCCTTAGCTCAGCTGGCCAGAGCACGTGATTTGTAATCTCGGGGTCGTTGGTTCGAATCCGACAGGGGGCTTTCACGGAGGCTGTCGACGACAGCCTTTTTTCATTTCCTCTTGACATGCAATCCTGCGGAGAATAAAGCTGTGAGCGGTGTGACCGATATTATGCCGAAAGCACCGGTCACCGCCTGCACAAGCTCGGAGGCCATCTGCTTGGATGTCAGTATGTTCGCTACAGGCGTCGCCTGGGCCATGAAAACCATCATCACCGTCAGATAGCTTCCCATATATGCGAGCAGAAGGGTTGTGGTCTGAGTACCCACTCCGGCCCTTCCCACCTCCATCGCAGAATCGAACAACGTCCTTCTTGACACATTTTCTACCTTGTCCCCCACTTCCCAGGCAGCAGCGGAAACATCGATCGACAAATCGGTTATGGCCCCTCCGGCAGCAAGCGTCACTATTCCGGAAAAGAGCCCTGTAAGATCAAGATGCACGAAGCCGCTGTATAGAAGGGATTCGCTCATTTCAAGAACGGAACCGTGTATCATCAGAAACCAGGTGGAGAACATTGCAACCAGTATTGTCACAAGAATGGAGCAAAAAGCACCGAGGAATGCGGCCAGGCTCCTTCTGTTGGTCCCCGAGACAAGGAAAAGGGTCACGGCGGAGATGACGACCGTCATAACCGAACATACCATTACCGGATCGTATCCCTTGAGCATTGACGGGATTAGCAGCTTCCAGATGCAGAGAAAGGAGAAGACGAGCGACAGGATCATCCTGAGTCCGCGCCTGCCGGCAAAAAGCACAAGCGCGACGAAGAATGACGATACCAGCACCACTTCCCTTGAGAGGCGGTAATTGTCTACAGCATTGACGAAAACAGGGTCGCCGTCCCCATCCATCTCGACGAGGGCCCAGGCCACGTCCCCCTTTTCGAACATCTTGTCCTGGGCAAGGCTTCCTGAGAGCATGTTGATCCCGTCGAGAATTTCTCCCTCATGTTTCCCGGACAGCATCATGAGCCCAACGCGCTGCTCGCCCTGTCTGAAAAGACCGGTATCGACTACTGTCGAATCATCTGTTTTTATCACTTTTGCCCTCGCTCCCTCGGCATTGACGTATATGTTGCGCTGAAAACCAGTCGGGAGGAAAATAAGAATGACCGACAAAACGAATGAAACGCATATGAATGCGCCATCCTTGCTTAATTTGTGAAACATTTCCAGATACCGAAGAAAGGGGCGCGGATGCGCCCCCGTGTCCGTTTCCTCATACCCCGGTGAGGGCCATGAGCTTCTTTGCGACCTCGGTGTTCTCGTAGGAACCGCCGAACATCTCCGCCCCTGCGCCATAGGCATATACCGGCACAGGCAACCCTGTATGGGCATAGCTTGTCCAGCCTATTCCTGCCTTGTTGTTGATGATGTGCGTGAGGGTTACGGAAATCGGATTGTATCCACCATACAGCAGGCTCTCCTCATATCCGTCGACATTTCCGGAAATGGCATCCTCATATGCCTTCTCAAGCTTGTCAAGCTCGTAGCTGTTGAGAACAAGCGCCTTCGAGGCGGCTTCCTCTTCATTCCGGCCGAGTCCGAACCCGGAGGAAACCATCTTCATCAGATCGTCGAAGGAGAACGGGCCATCCATGGCAGCCTCGAGCTTTCCGTCGAAGGCCACGAACGAGAGCTTCTGTGCGGCAAGGATGTCGTAGGCGGTGTTGTACCCTGTTGCGGCATAACCGATCGTCATGCCTCCTGTCTCATGGTCGCCTGTGACAAGGATGAGCGTTTCCTCCGGATGGTCGAAGGCAAAATCGAGGGCCACCTCGACAGCCTCATCCAGGGCGAGGGTGTCATATATGTTCGCCACTGCATCGTTGGCATGTCCGGCCCAGTCGATCTTTCCGGATTCTATCATGAAGAAGAAACCATCCTCGTTGTAAAGCACGTCTATGCCCTTTCTCACGAAATCCTTGAGCTGGAGCTCGTCATCGCAGGCGTCTATCGCATACTTCATCGCGCCATCGTCCTGAAGCACGGGACTCTGTGCATAGACCTTTCCGCTGCCGGGCCCGAGGGAGAGGATCTCATCCCTGTCCGAGGTGACAAGATATCCCGCTTTTTCAAGCAGCGAATAGATCGACTCCCCGCCATCCTCTGCCTTGTTGATGGCTCCTCCGCCGAAATAATCAAAACCGCTGTCGACCATCTGAAGCCCGATGTCGTAGTAGTCGTTGCGGTTCGCCACGTGGGCGTAGTATGCCGCAGGTGTGGCATGGTTCAGCGTCACAGTGGACACGATCCCGATCCTGAATCCCTTCTCCGCCTTGAGTTTCTCAGCGATGGTCACGCCTTCGGTCACCTTGTCGATGCCCATTCCGATGACTCCGCTGTGTGTTTTGAAACCTGAGGAAAGGCTGGTTGCGGTCGAGGCGGAATCAGGACAGAAGGATGTGGCATCCTGGGTGTACTGGAGCCCCACGACCGGGAACCTTGTGAAGGTGAGCTTGTCCAGCTCCACCTTCCCGCTATTGTTGTTTCCGCCTATGATCTGTGCAGAATTGATCTGCGGCGTGCTCATTCCATCGCCGATGAACATGAAAATGTACTTCGGGTCGGCGGTAGAGACATAGTTGTCGACGGCAGCCTGCGTCTCCCCCGTGCCTTGTGCGTTGAGGCACAGCACAGAAATGGAAAAAACAAACAATACAAGCATTCTTTTGAGTGTTTTCATATTCCCCTCCAGATTATGTTCGCTCGTACCCTGATTCTAAGAAAAAGGATGGATGGCTTTCCTCAAGGGAATGGAAAAGTATTGTAAATTAAAAGTTAAGTCCGGAGAGAAAAAAAGCGCCCCGTTCCAGGGGCGCCTGCAGGACTGTCGGACAATCAGATGAGTATGAGCGAGAGGATGAACGTGAAAACGATTCCAACGACACCCATTATTCCGGTCATGGCTGACTGTGTCTTGTAACCGTCCTCCATGTCGATCTCGCCGAACTTCGTCACAACCCAGAAATAGGAGTCGTTCGCATGGGATACCGTCATGGCACCGGCGGCGATGGCCATTACGGTCAGCACACCTGCGAGCGGTGTGTTGAGCCCCAGGAGGTTCATCATCGAACCGCTGTCCATTATCGAGCCCATGATTCCTGCGGTAGTTGTCAGGGCGACGGTCGAAGAACCCTGCGCGGTCTTGAGGATTGCGGAGACTATGAACGGGAAGAATATTCCTACCTTCGCAAGGACCGCCGCATGCTGCTGCATGTAGCCTACGAATCCAGCCTCGGAGATTACCTTTCCTAGCACTCCTCCGGCAGCCGTGACGAAGAGTATCGGACCGACGGTCCTGAGCGTGTCGTCAACCAGCTTGTAGAAATCGCCCATGCCCTTCCTCATTGCCAAAAGGATGACTCCGAAGACCACGCCTATGGTAAGCGCTATGACAGGTGTGCCGATGAATGCGAGGAACGTTGCCACCGCTCCTGTCCATCCGGCCATCGAGGAAATCGAACCCAGCGCCATCGCAAGGATTGGAAGAAGGATCGGAGCCAGGGCCCAGAATCCGCTGGGAAGATCGCCGAACGATTTGAGAAGCTTGTCGTATTCGTCACCATTGCCAACCGTCTCGTCCTCCACCGTCCTCACCTTCTTTCCGATGTACGAGGCATAGAAATAGGCCGCGATCAGACAAGGTATGGAAACAAGGGCGCCGATGCCCATGACCATGAGCAGATGCTCACCGACACCGATGGTGTTCGCAGCCGCAATCGGTCCCGGAGTCGGCGGTATGAACACATGGGACGTGTAGAGTCCTGCGGAAAGCGCAACGGTGAGCGCGACCGAGGAGAACCTGGTCTTTTTCTGGAGGGCCCTCCTGATCGGATCGAGGATCACGAATCCCGAATCACAGAAGACAGGGATCGAGACGACCCAGCCCATGAGCTCCACCGCGATGTCGGGATGCTTCTTTCCGACGAGGCGCACAACCATTTCGGCAAGCTTCAGAGCACCACCGGTCTTTTCAAGGATCGTGCCTATCAAGGCGCCGAGGATGATCACGATGCCTATCGAGCTGAACGTCCCGGAGAAACCGGCTCCGATCATCGTCGGTATGGAAGCAAGAGGAATCCCCACGACGATGGCAAGGATGAGTGAGATGCCCATGAGGGCAATGAACGGGTGAAGGTGGAATTTGCTGATCGCCACGATCATGACCACTATCGCAATTACAAAAGCTATTATCAAACCAATACCGGACATAGCTTCCTCCTTTTGTAATATTTTAGATATCGTGGAAACCAAAAAACAATAAGAAAAATATTGAAAATGAAGACTGTTTGTAAAAAAAATCCATGAAAAACCCTCCCGGGGGAAATCCCCGGAAGGGAAACAGTCAAAAAGAGCGGTATATCACTTGGCCATGAGGCTGAAAGTGCTTGTCCATACATCCCCGTCCGAATCCGTCATCGTGACGGTGAACGGGAGCTCCTCCCCGGATACTGCGCCCGAGACCACGATCCTCGCACCTGAGACCTTCGCGGATCCGTCAGGCTTGAGCAACGACAGATGGTACGTGTCGTCTATGACGCTGACCTTTTCAGAGGATGAGGATATTTCGATACGCACATCCTCCACGCTCTCGTTCGCGGTGTTGCTGATCGTGAAGGAAAGCGGTACCTGCACGCCGGAGGGAACCGACGAGTACGGCTGGACAGAGGGATCGACCACCTCGAGAGACTTATAGAGGGCCTCGAACGATGCCCCGTTGCCACGTACGGTGTACGTATCCTCCTCTGTTCCGATGTATTCTCCCGTCGTGGGATCATACCATCCGGAAAAGATTGCCGATCCGTTCTGTGGCTCCACTGCCGGAACAGGCACGCTATCCCCCTCCACGACGTCGGTCGTGGACACATCCGTTCCCGAAATCTCGTCCTTGAACGTAACTGCGTTCTCCCATACTGCGAAAAGCGTCAGATCTGTGAGAGGCATCGGGATCTCCTGGGACGGAAGATAATCGACCTGGCCGGGCACCAGCCCCCAGCCCACCAAACGGCCGAGCCTGTTCGTGTTGAAGCTCAGATCCTCCTGGGATGGAAGCACGACCGTCTGTCCCGGCCTGACCGAAATTGAATTCGAATAGTTGAAACTGTATCCGGATGACGAGGATGAGAAGCTAAGCTTGAGCACGGGCCTGTAGTACCGGCTGTTGTCGAAGAGCCATGCGGCATCCTCGAGAGCCTTGGCATCGTCCTCGTTCACGATCGCGGCAAGCAGGAGGTCGGTCTGATCCTTCGTTATGCCGTAGCTGCTCAATGTCCTGAGGTCGGTGACCGCCTCACGGTAGAGATCCCAGTTGTTTTTCTTATAAGCCTTGTCTATTGACTTTTTTGCCGTCTCACTTTCCTTCCCGACCCTCTGCATCAGGTCTGAATATGTCTCCATCGCAGACGATACATCGCCTTCGGAAGCATAGGATGAGAACTGCCGATATAATTCCGATGCGTCAGCTGCGGCGAAAACCATCGCCGTCGAGAGAAGAAGCACAATCGGAAAAACGAATATTTTCTTGTTACCTGACATACCTCGTATCTCCTTTCATAAGAAAATATGTCCGAAAAAATTGAACATAGGATGAAAGGAATTTGTATTTTTAGTGAACCCTGCGTTTTAGCGGACCATGAAGGAGGAGGACGAGGGCCGTGACATCCGCCAGCGCCCACCCAATCGGAATGCTGATCCAGATGCCGGATACGCCGAGGAACGGGAGGGAGGAAAGAATGTATGCGAGCATCACCCTGGAGCCAAGGCTGACCACGGTTAGCAGTAGCGACACCCCCGGGCGCCCCGACGCCCTGAAGTATCCGTAGAATAGGAAAAGATATCCGATGAGGATATAAAAAGATCCTTCCATCAGAAGGTATCCGGAACCTATCCGCACTATACCGGCTCCGGAGGAGGCCGGTACGAAGAGACCCATCAGGAAGGACGAGAACACGACAACGGTCAACGATACCGCCAGGCCTGCCACGCTTACGGCCAAAAACGAGATGCGGATTCCTTTTGAGACCCTGTCAGGCCTGTCCGCACCCCTGTTCTGGCTTATGAACACGGAAAAGGCGTTGCCGTAATCCTGCATCGGAAGATATGCGAGCCCGTCGATCTTCACGGCCGCGGAGAAAGCGGCCATGACAGCGGAGCCGAAGCTGTTCACAAGTCCCTGCACGAGCAGGATTCCGAAATTCATGACAGACTGCTGGGCTGCAGTGAACAGGGAAAGTCCCGCCAGCTCCCCCAGCAAATCCCTGTCCAGGCAGATATCGCCGTATGAAAACGAAAGCTCCGGATGGCGTTTCGCGCAAATACCCAGCATCACTGCGGAAAAGTACTGGCTTGCAACCGTCGCCCATGCCGCGCCCGGAACCCCCATCGAGAAAAAGAGCACGAAAAGAACGTCGAGTACGATGTTCAACACACAGGAGACTCCCATGAATAAAAGCGGCGATGCGGAATTGCCGACGCTCCTCAAAGCCGACGAATGGAAATTGCAGAGGAACACGGCGGGAAGCCCCCAGAACACTATCCACAAATACTCTCTCATCATCGGACGGACATCTGCAGGCACGCTGAGCACGGACAATATCCAATCAAGGCAGGAAAACAAGGCCACCATGATTGCCACGGTGATGGCCGCCATGAGGGCGAACGATGTCGCGAGGCACCGTCTGAGCCTATGCAGCCGTCCGGCCCCGTAATGATATGAGAAGGCGGTGGCGGAACCGAGGCAAAGGCCGATCATGATGCTGGTAAGGAATGTCATGAGACTGTACGATGAGCCGACGGCGGCCAGGGCCCCGGGACCTATGAGGTTCCCAACTATCATGCTGTCCGCAAGATTGTAGAACGTCTGCAACAGGTTTGCGAGCATAAGCGGAATGGAAAAAAGCAGCAGGGACTTCGCAATCCCGGAATTGACAAGATCGACGTTCTTCATCGGAGAAAAGCTTAGTATGAAACATGAAAAAGATGCAACAGGCTCCACGGCATCCACGCATGCATCCGTCCGATTGAAGATTATCATCAATGATGGTACTCTTACGGGCATGGGACAGCCGGGCGGAGCCGCCCGTGCATGCGTTCCCATAGTGGAGGTAGGTCGCCAACCGGGGCCATGGACAGGAAAAACAGATACGATCTTGGGAACGACGGCATTCTGAAGCTCAGCTTCGCACTGGCCTTTCCCACCGCAGTGGCACAGGCGGTGATGGTGCTGTATGCCATAATCGACAGGATGTACATAGGACACATACGGCCGGACGGGGATCTCGCTCTTGCCGGCGTGGGGGTCGCGGCACCGATAACCACGCTGATCTCGTCGTTTGCCGTGCTTATCGGGCTCGGAGCCGCCCCCGTGATGGCCATGCGTGCCGGACACGGGGAGAAACGGATCGCAGAAAACGTGGTATCCAACGCATTCTGGCTCCTTGCTGCCATTTCCGCAATCATCACACCGGTATCCTATCTCACGAGGAACGGCATGCTTATGGCCTTCGGAGCCAGCGGGAACACGATCGGCTACGCATCATCATATCTCGGAATCTATGTACTGGGCACGCCGTTCGCGATATTCTCCGCAGGACTCAACTACTTCCTCATAAACCAAGGACAGAGCAGGAGGGCCATGGCCGCAGTCCTTTCAGGGGCCATGTGCAACATACTCCTGGACCCGCTTTTCATCTTCGTCTTCGACATGGGTGTCGACGGGGCGGCGGCGGCCACGGTGATAAGCCAGGCATTGCAGACCGTTCTGACGGTGGTGTTCCTGCGCTCGGAAAGCTGCATGGTCAGGCTAAGGATGGTGAGACCGGAGAAGATGGCGCGCACATCGCTCACAACGATAAGGTTCGGACTCTCGCCGTTCATCATAATAGCCACAGACAGCGTACTGATGGTGCTTTTGAACACAATGCTTCAGAAATACGGAGGCGGCGGAAGCGGGGACATGCTCATAACAGCAGGAACGATAATCCAATCGTACCACCTTCTCGTCATGAATCCGCTGGGTGGCATCACAGGAGGCTGCCAGGGGCTGATAAGCTACAACTACGGGGCGGGAAACACCGCAAGGGTGAAGAAGGCCATACTCTGCACACAGCTGTGGGCTACGCTCTACACATGCGTGATGTTCATTCTCACGTTCACCGCGACGGAGGCGTTCGTCCACCTGTTCACACCCGACGATGCCGTCGCATCCTATACGGCCGGATACCTCAGGATATTCGAGATGATGATCATACCGCTCTCCTTCCAATACCAGAACGTCGATTCGCTGACAGCCCTCGGACAAATCAGGTTCTCGCTTCCGATCTCACTTTTCCGCAAGGCTGTGTTCCTCACGGCCCTGCTAACACTTCCCGCTGCATTCGGGGCCGGAGCCTCCTTCCTCGCGGAACCGGTATGCGACCTGGTATCGGCAATGGTATCCACGACACTGCTTTGGACCAACATCGACAGGATCCTTGGAAAAAGGCAGTCAGAGGGATTAAAGGTCTAACTCCTCCTCCACCTGGAGGTCGGGACGAAGCGATGCTGCCTCCTTCAGGTATACCATCACCGGATCCGACTTCCTTTGATGGTTTATCTGGACAAGGACCCTCACCACGCGTTTGAGCGCACCTGCGATCTCGGCCTCCTGAACGCAGAAAAGGGGGACAGAGGCTCCCCTGCCCGTTGCCCTGAAGGCCGCGGCCGCATTCCTGCTTCTCAGGTCGACGGTCTGGGAAAACAGTATGAACGAGATGTCGTCGTCCGTTATGTCGTTCCTCCTGTAAAGCTCTTCCATCATCATCCTGACAGCAGCGTCGATTGCGGACGGGCTGTCAATATCCGCGGTCACTGCACCGCGTATCGAGTAAACCATCTCTTCCATTTTCAAACTCCGACAGAAACGCTCATCCCGCCCGAGATCAGATGGGACAGAAGCTCGAGGATGAACGATGTAAGATAGAACGCCGCAAGGCGGATGAGCGTCAGGGCCGCAGGGGCGGCCGTCAGCACCGAGGAAATGAGGCTGAGATGCACGGATGCGAGCACTATCCATCCTCCCAAAAACAGCATCAGCCATCCCACCATGTCATCCGTCTTAAGCACGATCGCATAATACTGGTCGCTCAGAGGAAGGAACAGGGAAAGGACGAAGAGGAACGTCAGCACAAGGTGCAGCGCCAGCAGGTATGTATGTATCCTGGACGAGAATTCGATCAGCCTCCGGTAATTCAACATACGTAAATTTTAGCCTTTAAAAAGGATTTGTCCATACCAAAACGTATGGCAAGGGGGTATGAGGACATGATTTCGGTCACCTCACCCCTGCTTCTGTTCGAAAGCGAGAAGAATCCGAGGTCGACAACCCTTCCATCCAGCTCCCAGACAAGCCCTCTTGCGGTTACAACGGCGGACCCCTTGAGATCGTAGGGATAGAAGGATACGAGCGTCCCCTCCACGAGCGACGCCCTGAAAGCCATGGAGAAGAAGATGATGTCCGAGGATGTTATCCACATTCTCGGAGGCCTCAGCCTTGAAAAACATGAATATATGTTTATCAGATGGTCCATGCGTCCTCCTCCGCCCCCGATCAGGACATAGTCGCCACAGCATTGGCCGAGCGCGAGCTCGAAATCGGACTCATCCTTGTCACACGGCCTGACCACGGTCTCGTAGCCTGATATGTCGGCCTGAACGGAATCCATGTCACCCACGACAAGATCGGGTCTGAAGCCCAGGCGGAGCGCCAGATCGAGACCACTGTCGGATGCGATGATCCGTGAAAAGTGGTTTTCCACCGGCAAATCGAGCCTGTCGGGCCCTTCCCCTCCTATGAAAATTAGCGTTTCACTCATAATCATCCATTTCTCCTTGCCAATAGCTAAAACTCACTCTAACATATTAATGGAAATATAAAAACATCAACAGGAGAACAAGATGGATAAAAACGCACTTCCCGCGGCCGTAAGGCCTGCAGACATCCTTCTGCCGAAGAAAGATATCGACCTTGAAAAATGGGCGACGGTGGCCTGCGACCAGTTCACAAGCCAGCCGGAATACTGGGAAAAGGTGGAAAACTTCGTCGGCAACGCCCCTTCCACCCTCAAGATAACCTATCCGGAAGTATACCTCGAGCAGCCGGACAAGGAGGAGAGGATAAGGAAAATCAACCAGGAGATGCGCAGATACCTGGACGGTGACATCTTCGAAACATATCCGGATTCGTTCATACTTGTCGAGAGGACATGTTCCGGATCCGTGCGTTACGGACTCATGGCCGCTCTGGATTTGGAATGCTACGACTATTCGAAAGGTTCCAGGACACAGATCAGGGCTACGGAAGGTACGATTCTCGAAAGGATTCCTCCAAGGAAGGAGATAAGGAAGAACGCAGGTCTGGAGCTGCCGCACATCATGGTCCTAATAAGCGACGAGAAGGAAAGCGTCATAGAACCTCTCGTCGGGAAGAAGGACGGGCTGAAGGTCGTCTATGACACCGAGCTGATGATGGACGGCGGACATCTCAAGGGATATCTCGTGGACGGAGAAGAGGACAAGCAGGGCATACTGAAGGCGTTCAAGGACCTGGAGGACCGGCTGGATCCTGCAAACCCGCTGCTTTTCGCCATGGGGGACGGGAACCATTCCCTTGCAACCGCAAAAAGCTGCTGGGAGGATCTGAAGCAGGGACTCGACGACAAGGCAAGGGAAAACCATCCTTCGCGGTTCGCATTGGTGGAGATAGAGAACATTTTCTGTGCGGGGCTCGGATTCGAACCGATCCACAGGGTCTTCTTCAACCTGTCGGAGAAGGACTTCTCGGCAGAGCTGATAAGGCATGCGAAAAGCGTGTTCACCAAAAAGGTGGAAAGCAGTGGGAAACTTCTTGAACTCATAAACGCGGAAGGAACGCAGAAGTTCGGAATCTCCACCTGCGACGGTCTGTATCTGTGCGAGATAATCGGAGCCGAATGCTTCACCGCCGCGGCGACGATGCAGCTTGTGATCGACGCACTTCTCAAAAACAACCTGTGCACCGTGGACTACATACACGGTGTGGACGTGACAATCGGACTGTCGCAGAAGGAGGGCAACATAGGCATAATCCTTCCCGACGTATCGAAAAAAACATTCTTCGAGACGATACTGAAGGACGGATCCTTCCCGAGAAAGACCTTCAGCATAGGTCATGCGAACGAAAAGCGTTATTACATGGAAGCACGAAGGATCAGATAAGGAAGGATGCATCGAACGAACCCTGGCGTACGACATGCCAGGGTTTTTTCGTCATGTCGACCATCGTTGAGGCCTGGCCGGCACCCTTTTTGTCCGTTCTGACCAAAAATGACACAAGAGGTCCGAACACCTCCCTTATCTCGTCATATTCCACAAGACTCGGGGATCCGGAGAAATTCACGCTGGTGCTGAACAGCGGTCCGGTCAGGCCAAGCAGGGCCTGGATGTAATCGTCATCCGGAACGCGTACGGCGACTGTCGAACGGCCGTCCCTGGTGTTCAATATGCATGTCAGGGGGGCCGGCCAGACATCATAAAGGACGTCCGGCACATCCAGGAAAGAAGACTCAAGATCCTTGAGCCCCATCAGGTTGATGAAATTCTTAGACTGCGGACGGTGCTTTATCTCATAAAGCCTGGAGGCGTTCTCCTCGCCCACCTTCGCGCTCAGGCCGTAGATGGTATCGCAAGGGACCACTCCGATCCCGTTGTCGTTCAGCAGGGCCGCGACCTTCTCCAAATCATCCATACCCCTTGTAAACTCATAAATCATCGTATGCACCTCCATCCTTCTTTTCCTCCATGCGCCCCGGCTTCCTGCGTCGTGACGCGCACACGGAAGGAAGGATAACAGCAACAGCGGAGAATGAAAAGCTGATGGCGAGGACGGCACCGGTTCCCAATCCGGTGAACGATCCATCCTCCGCAGCGGGCTCAGGAACCACCTCGGATCCGGCATCCATCGGCCCGGCATCTATGTAATCCACCACGGTATAGTCTCCGGAGCGCATGTAGGAGGCGGCATTCCTCCCGCTTTCCCTGAGCACCGCAAGACCGGCCTCCCTCTTGTCGACCTCGTACTTCAGGTCGAGGTAGTTTTTCTCCAAAGATCTGTTGACAAGATATCCTGTTCTGCCGAATAACGCCATGACGGTGGAAAAAGTTACAAAAAATATAAATAAAAAAGCGAATAATTTCGTTCTTGTCATCATGTTAACACATAGTTTATAATATGCTTTGATTATAACATGCAAGTGTTTGTTAAAAATCGGAGGAAGCGATGTCGAAAGCATCTAGTTCACTGAAAATCATCATAACAAGTGTTGTTATTTCTGCGATCGTTCTTGGAATATTCGCAGTAGTTTTCCTACTCTATCTGGTACCGAGTTTCCAGATCACAAACGAGCAGATATACAACGTTCTGATCAAGCTTTTCCCTGTCGTTATCGGTCTCATTCTGATCCAGATCGGCATAGTCGCCGGGAAAAGGCATGAGCAGGATTTTTCGGATAAGGTCGACAAGCTTTCGCCGAATGCGTACGACAAGCCCCTTTACAACGAGGCAACCGACGATCCGATGGAAAAAGGCGGTGTGGATCTGGGAGCCTTCTCCAGAGAGCCCGTGGAGAAGATCGTAGAGAAGGAAGTCATCAAGGAAGTTCCCGTCGAGGTCGTCAAGGAAGTCATCAAGGAAGTCCCGGTCGAGGTCGTCAAGGAAGTAACAAGGGAAGTTCCGATCGAGATCATAAAAGAGGTCGTCAAGGAAGTTCCTGTCGAGGTCGTCAAGGAAGTCATCAAGGAAGTCCCGGTCGAGAAGGAAAGCGAGTCGGTCAGGGAAATCGAGGTCCCCGTCGAGGTCATAAGGGAAGTTCCCGTCGATGTGGTCAGGGAAGTCGAGAAGGTGGTCGAAAAGATCGTCGAGGTCCCTGTGGAGAAAATCGTGGAGGTCCCCGTCGAGGTCATCAAGGAAGTCATCAAGGAAGTTCCTGTCGAGGTTGTCAAGGAGGTCCCGGTCGAGGTCGTCAAGGAGGCTTCCAACGAAGGCGGTACATCCGATGTTGCATCCAGACCCATGCGCCAGACCACCCAGACAGAGTCTGTTCCTGCAGGAAAGCTTCTCAATCTTGTCGAGACCGTCGACGAGGAAATATCTGAGGCGAAAGCCCTTGGCTACGACCTGTCAGTCGTCGGCTTGAAGGCCAGGGACGGGCTTACCGCCGAATCCATCGAGGAATTCTTCGGGGAAGACACCCTCTCGTTCGACGAGGACGGAAACATCTTCATCGTTCTTCCTCTTTACAACAAAACGGAAGCGGAGAACACGCTCAGGAGATTCGAGCCTCTCGTGTGCGTGCAGTACAAGGACGGAGATGGTGCGAAGCTCATCGCACAGGTCAAGAAGGCACTGGCGAAATAACATCGCTTCAAAATGGAAAAAGCAGGCTGAGGCCTGCTTTTTTCATGTCAAAAAAAACCTGCCGTCTCCGGCAG
This sequence comes from uncultured Spirochaetales bacterium, assembly GCA_949293595.1. GTDB lineage: Bacteria > Spirochaetota > Spirochaetia > Sphaerochaetales > Sphaerochaetaceae > Ornithospirochaeta. The sequence goes on from CASFDW010000001.1 coordinate 319,255, forward strand.
GATGCATTAATTCAAACCCAATCTTACAAACTGTTCCTCAGGTGCATCATTCTCCTTCATTAATAACTTCAAGGCCTTTATAAACCTTTCTTCAACCACAGGATCATTTATTGGTTTTTTCTGTTCTGGATCCTTATACAAGTCAAACAACATTGTTTCCATGCAATGTTTTGGAGTCGTATCTCCTGTCTTATCCTCAACAGAGGCAATTCTCATCATAGGAACTCCCTTTGTAAAGCTAAACCCTGGGTGAATGGACATGGTTCTCATTTCCTCAACAGAAAACAAGCATCTCATGTGAGTAGGCATCAAAGTATAGTTATACAGGGGACTATTATCTTCTTTGGGTGCCCTCATATATACATATCGTCCATCTGTGATGTTCACATGCCCTCCATGCAATCCGAATAAAGCATACTTTCGCACAGGTGTATCATTCAAAATTACGGAGGAAAGGTTTTGCCCAAGCATGTCTTTTGTCTTTCTCAAGCCAAACCATTCCAAAATCGAAACGGCAACATCAATGTTTTGAACCAAAGAGGACCTTCTTTCATTTCTGACGCCAAGTTTCGGATTCCATATGAAAAGCGGAATATGTGCAATTTCATTATACCATGGATGTGCACTCTTTCCCCATAGATCATGCTCGGCAAGTAGGAATCCGTGATCAGTATTAACAATTACAATGGTATCATGCCACATATCATTCTCATCCATAAAATCCAGGAATTTTCCCAGATAAGCATCACACATGGATAGAAGGGCGGCGTATCTGTTTCTACAATGATCGACGGCATTAACAGGTTCAGAGACTTCACTGTAGTTTGGCCAATCAAACTGAGGTCCATCATAACCATCTTCATACATTTTATTAAACTTTTCGTCCACGCAATAAAATGGTTCATGAGGATCAAAACATTCCCAATGAAGGAACCAGCCATCTTCATCCTTGTTTTTTTCCAAAAATTCCATTCCAAGTTTGAAGACTTGCGCCAACGGTTGTTTTTCAGCACAATCTATATAACTTCGGTTGACTACATCCTGTCTCCATAATCTTCCATAATGCTCCGGAATCACCGGATCTTTAACCTGTCCTTTCCACCTATCTCCTTCCTGCCCTCTGACAATCTCCCAGCTATCATATCTATGATGATATGTTGCACCACCATCTTCCCAATAATGTTGGTGATCACTAATCATATGCGTATATATTCCATTCTGTCTCAATATTTCAGGAATTGAATCATCAAAAGGTTCTATAGGTCCCCATGCCCTGTGCAGAAAATTGTATCTTCCTGTATGTAATTCCCGACGTGCTGGCATACAAGGGAGACTTCCCGCATAGCAGTTATCAAAAACTACAGTTTTTTCTGCCAACCGTTGGAAATTTGGAGTTTTTGTCCATTTACAGCCATAGCAATTAAGCATACGTCTGTTCAATGTATCGAACATAAGCATGATTGCGCGCATACACACCTCACCACCACTTTATCAGGTCGGTAACCTGACTTCTGATTTTGATAAACTCATCAGAAACAATATTTCTAGGATAAGGAAGAGTATTCTCCATCCTCGTCTTTATTGTTGTTGGTTTATTCGTAAGAATAAGTATGTTCTGACTTAGATAAACAGCCTCTTCAATATTATGTGTGATGAAAATCACTGTTGTACCGGTTTTTCTCCACAAATTGAGCAGTTCATCTTCCAATTTGAATCGAAGTTCCACGTCAAGCTGACCATAAGGTTCATCCATAAGCAAGAGTTCAGGTTTGACAGCAAAAGCTCTGGCAATGACTACTCTTTGCAACATGGAAGTAGACAGCTCGTTTGGATAATAGTCTTTATACTTTGTCAGTCCTACCATCTCAAGCACCTCGGAAACTTCTTTCTTGATAGTATTTTCCGGAATCTTTTTCATCTTCAACCCAAAAGCAACGTTTTGCTCCACAGTCAGCCAAGACATCGTCGAATACTCTTGGAAAATATATGCAATATTATGCTTACGTAAATCAACCGGTTCATTATTGACAAGAATCTCCCCGGAAGTGGGCTTATACAACTTTGTAATACAATTCAAGAAAGTCGTCTTACCACAGCCTGTAGGACCGACAATACATAGGAACTCACCTTTCTTCACATCGAAAGATATATCATCAAGAACAAGCAAATCCCCGAATTTTTTTGTCATATGATTGACTTTTACTTTTATATCATCCATAAAATCCCACCTATAACGTCTTGTCCACAATCGAACTGATTTCCTCTCTTATCTCCAAAAATTCCGGAGCCATGTAATTCCTGGGTCGAGGCAGCTTGATGGAATATTCCTTTTTTACCGAAGTCGGGCAATTCCTCAAAACTACTATCCTGTCAGCAAGATAAACAGCCTCCTCTATATTATTGGTGACAAAAACAACAGTACGTTTTTCCTTCTCCCATATCTTTATCAGATCCTCCTGCATAAGATATCTGGTTTGTGCATCGAGATGACCAAAAGGTTCATCCATATACAAAACATCAGGTTCATTACAATAAGCTCTGGCAATACCGACACGTTGTTGCATTCCACCAGAAAGCTGATTCGGATATGAATCTTCAAATCCGTCCAGACCTACAAGCTGTATATAGTATTCAGCAAGCTCCCGGCGTTCCTTCTTTCCTACTCCTCTGACTTTGGGGCCATATTCAACATTCCCCATTACAGTCAACCAAGGAAAAAGAGCGGTACGCTGATATACAACGCCACGATCCGGTCCCGGTGACTCAACAATTTTTCCTTTTACAGTTACACTACCGGCAGAAACCTTTTCCAACCCCGACATACAATTCAAGAGAGTACTTTTTCCACATTGCCCCGGTCCGAAAAGAACGAGCATCTCATTTTCCCCAACCTGCAGATTTATATCTTTGATCACTTCCACATCACCACGGTTTGTATGGAAGGTTTTTGCCACATTTCTACATACTATTATTTCGCTGCTCATTTTCCCCTCACATTCCAAGCACAAAGTTTTGCTTCTATTGCTCGCATGATTACTGCAAGTACAAAACCAACTATTCCAACAGCGACTATTCCGACCATAATCTGTACGGTACTGTTGGAATCCTGCCCTTTTATGATAACCCAGCCGACACCTTCCGAAGCCCGCACCATTTCCGCTGCAACAACCGTCGCCCAAGACGATCCTATGGCTATCTGGAGTCCTGCAAAAATCTGCGGTACACAAGAAGGAAGAACTATGGTCGTGAAAACCTGCCTTCCGTTTGCTCCTAGCATGCGGGCAGCCCCCATGAGTTCAGGATCCACCGCACGTACTCCGGCATAGGCATTCATTGTTATGCTTGAAAATGAAGCAAGGAAAATAATGAAATACTTTGATGGTTCACCTATCCCAAACCATACTATTGACAAAGGAATCCAGGCAATAGGAGGTATTGGTCTGATGATTTCAAACAATGGACGAAAAAATGCCTCCATTGGCCTATACCACCCCATGACTATGCCAAGTATGATTCCTAATACACAGCCAATCACAAATCCGGTCATTACCCTGGAAAGGCTCCATGCAACATGCATCTGTATGGTATGGGTGCCTATCGGATAAACTATGCTTTTGAAAAAACTTCCGATAACCGTAACAGGTCCAACCATCACGATTCCTGCATCGGTAAATGTTACTGCCGCCTGCCAGATGCAGAGAAAAACAAATATGGATATGACTGCACAGACAATTTTCTCTATTCCGAATTTATCCACCAATCTTTTCTTCATATTTTCTTCACTCCTTTGACAACCTTATTCTCAATGAGCGTCAGGATATAAGAAAACAATGCACCTATAACACCAATTGTTATCATTCCACATATGATTATGTCTGGCCTGTATATTCCCCTCGCCTGCTGTATCATATATCCAAGTCCTTCCGTCGAAGCAAGCATTTCGGCAGCTACTATGCAGGTCCAAGAAGCACCTAACGCAACTCTGATACCTGTCATCACAAGAGGTAATGATGTTGGAACGGCAATATGCATCAGCATTTGAAAATTGCTTGCTCCAAATGTTTGTCCAACCCATAGATGGACATCTTTTGTTTGTCTGACACCCGTGTAACTATTAAGTACGCAGGGGACGAAAGAAGAAAGGAACACCGTTACAATCTTAGATGTGATTCCTATTCCAAAGAGAAGAATCATCAAAGGAATCCAAGCAAGTCCTGGGACAGGTCTGACCAAATCAAATACTGGTCTCACAAATAAATCCACCTTCTTGTACCAAGCCATTGCTATACCCAGCGGCGTACCAATCAGGATTCCGGCTGCCCAACCGCCCATTGCAATCTTCAAAGAAGAAAAAATATGTTGGAACAGCGTTGCTCCATCAGGCGCAGTTGAGGTCAGTTTGTTCACAAATGTCCTTACAACCGTAACAGGTCCAGGCAATGTGGAGCTTTTTGTAAGCTTCATCACATCACAGCAAAAAAACCAAACGAGGATAAAAAGACATATGGACAAGACTGAAAGCCATAAATAATTTCTCTTTTTCATTCTTCCTCCCCCTGCAGGTACATGATGTCAATTGATTTCAAATCCAGTTACTGAAGAAAGTATTTCCCTGTTTATTGACTTTTCAATATTCGGAGCTGCATCGGCCGTAATTTTTTCCGCACTTACGAGGAAGTCGGAAATAGCAATCCAGGCCTCTCCAAGTTCATAACCATCCTGTTTCATATAGTCAGTTCCGATATATGCCCTGTCTTTGATTTCCTTTGCCAAATCGGATTCACTGAAAGCAACACCGTTCTTTTCATAGAACTTCATGGTATATTCGGCTCTAAGTTCCTCATCCTGAAGATCATCCATGGCCCTTACTATGCATTTGACAAATTTTTCCACATCATTTGGTCTGCTTTCGACAATACTTCCTCTTGCAAAACATCCATCACACATGTCAACGCCGGTGACTTCCTCAAATGTACAGACCTTGACATATCCGAGATCGTCCATCTGATAACTGTATGGTGGGTTTTCCGCTACAAGATCCCCCTCCCCCGTCTGATAAGCTTGGAAAGCCGGAGCCCATTCCATATTCACCTGCTTTATATCAGAAGGTCCAAGCCCGAAACATGCGGCATAACTCTCAACCATGTACTGTGCAGCTGTTCCAAGCGGTTCCAAAATTTGTTTTCCTTTTACTGTCTCAACCGACCCTAAAACACCAGGATAATTTGAAAGAGTGTTTCCAGCAGCTACAACAGGGCTGTCTGTCCTTGCGTATATTCCCATTCCACCGGTAGTATTGACATCCGCCAACCAGATGCAATCGGCATTAGCAAGTGAATATACGGATGCAAATCCTGAACAGGCAATATCTAGTTCCTCAGCGGCAATAGCTTCATTTACCGGAGCACCTGTTGCAAAATATTCGAGCTGAACATTCAAACCTTCTTCCTCAAACCATCCCTGGTCCATAGCATATTGGACAGGAACACCAACCGTCAAAGGTAAAAGACCGACCTTCAATGGTGCCGAAGTTCCATCAATCGAAGAAGATTCCTTCTTGGAACAAGAAGAAAAAAGCACAAGTACCACCATGCAGATTACAGTAGTAATCTTCCATCCTTTTTTCATTTCATATCTCCTTTTTATTTTTGCGTGACCGGTCACGCAACCTTTAATATCACTCTATACCACAAAAATCCACCTGTCAACTTTTTTTCACCCTGCACAGTTTTTGTAAAAAATGAAACAAAAAACTCAAGACATCCGTTTTAGTTTGAACTCATACGGTAGTATTGTTATAATCCTAATGTCGGTAATTATCTGAATTACCAACATCTTATTGCAAGGAAAAAAAATGGCAGCAACAATCAGAAAAATTGCAGAAATAGCGGGAGTATCAAGGGGAACCGTCGACAGAGCGTTGCACAACAAAGGGCGCATCGATCCTGAGGTTGCAAATAAGATAAAAAAAATCGCTTACGATTTGAATTATAAACCAAACGCTGCAGCAAAGGGTTTGAACAACAAGAAAGACACCATAAACATATCTGTTATACTCCATATATCCAAATTAAATTATTTTTTCCAAGATATAATGTTAGGCTTGGAGAAGGGAATAGAAGAAGTCAAGGATTACGGAATCATTGTTAAAATACATTATTGCAATGATTTTGACGCTCATGAACAGCTTGAGATCATCAACAAATGTGTTGCTGACAAAACAAACGGAATAATCATTGTACCAATAAATCACGACTGCATAAAAAGCAGAATAAACGAACTCACAGAATCAGGCCTTCCGATAGTTTTCTTGACAAATATCCTTGACAGTACCAATTACCTTAGTTATGTTGGATGCGACTACAATCTCAGTGGAGAAATCGCTGCAGGATTGTTCAATTTGTTAGCTCCTGAAGGCGGTCATCTGCTATGCTTCTCCCCTAGTCTACAAATGTATGGACATTTATTGAGAAACAACGGATTGAGAACAAAGCTTCAAAACGATTATCCTGGAATAGATGTGGTAGAAATCGTTGAACTGACAGGTGACGACAAAGAAGTATATGAAAAAACCATCAAGGCTCTGGAAAGAAACAGCGAAGCGGATTTGATACTTTGTCCAGGCGTATCGAGTAAAAGCAACCTCAAGGCAATAAGTGACCGGAATTCCTGCAATAAAGCAAAAATAATTGCATATGATTATTCTGCAACCATTCATAAGGCACTGGAAGATAAAATCATCACTGCAACAATAACGCAGCAACCCGAATTACAAGGATATACTGCAGTCAAAACAATGTTCGAGCTTTTCATATTGGAAAAAAGAGATATAAAAAGGAACAACTACATAAAAACAAGAATCCTATTGAGAGAACATCTCAAGGAATGCATACAAAGAAAAAACACTAATCCTTGAGCGGTATGTCGAAGCTCATCCTGTCCTTTGTGAGAATCGTATTAGGGAAAACAGCGGCGGCCTCGTCCCTGAGCTTCTTCAATTCCTGATTGGAATACCGTGGCGAGTAATGCTGAAGGCACAGCATTCCGCAGTTTCCATCACGTGCGATGGCGGCCGCCTCCACGGCGGTCATATGCTTCTTGGAATGCGCATCCTCCTTGAGGGCATCCTCGAACATGCCTTCACAGAACAGGATGTCGGAATCATGCACATAGTCGGAAATCTCTTTGAAATAGAGGCTGTCGGTGACATAGCTGAATTTCCTTCCGCTTCTGGGTGGTCCCATCACATCCTCCGGTCCAACCACCCTGCCGTCGGACAGGACGACAGGGGATCCTTTCTGAAGCATCCCCCACATCGGCCCCTGGGGCACACCGAGAGCCTTCGCCTTCTCGGGGAAGAACTCCCCCTTCCTGTCCTTCTCCACAATCGAATATCCCAGACATGGCTTCGTATGGTCAAGGGAAAAAGCATTTATTGAGAACTCATCGGTCTCAAGCACGGTTCCTGGCTCGACAGGAACCACGACTATCTCGTAGTTTATATACATGTCGAGTATCCGTCTTGTCTGCTCCACGTATTCCTTCAGACGTGCGGGACCGTAAATGAAAAGGGGTTCGGTCCTGTCCACCTGGCTGGAAAGCATCAGCATTCCCGGAAGACCCGTGACATGGTCGGCATGCATATGGCTGATGAAGATGCTGTCTATCTTCTTCCACCTGAGATTGAGCATCTTCAGAGAAACCTGCGTCCCCTCCCCGCAGTCGAACAGGAAAAGATCCCCTTCCCTGCGGACGAGGACGGATGTCAGAAAACGGCCGGGAAGCGGCATCATGCCGCTGGTACCCAATGAAAACACTTCGAAATTCACGTTTCAAATATAGCAGTTATACAAGATGCTGGCAACAAACAAAACGATGTCAGCCTGCCGCGATGATACTGCTTATATCCATCGAAACCGTTTTTCTGAGACTGAGGAACAGCGAAACGGAGCTTGAGACGAAAAGACCTGCCAGCATCAGAAGAATCCTGGCGGCGGGGATGGTGATGCTGAACGAGGTCATATACGCGTCAAGGGCGGCGAAATCCATCTTTTCCAGATACCGCATCAGGTCCGGGATGAAAAAAGACACCACCAGGCCGAGGACCAGGCCCAGGACCAGTGCCAGAAGCACGAAGAAAAGAGTAATGACAAGATACTTCCTCCTCACATCCTTCTCCGCAAGCCCCATCACCAGAAGCGCCGCTATGTCCCTCTTGTCGCGGGAAACATAATCGAACGCGATGTTTGAGGAGAAAAGCGCGGCAAGGAGGGCTAGCACGATGAACACCCCGTAAAGCACATCGAGGCTGAATTCGACATTACCGTACAGATCCGAGTATACATCCTTGTAGCTCCTGACATGATAGCCGGATGCAGAGAGATAATCGACACATCCGTCGATATCGGACGGATCAGCCAGCATGACTTCAGTGTCGAAATCCCCGGAAAGAAGGGATGAGCCGACATAGCAGAGCGTTGAATCGAATTCTCCGTAGCCGGAGGAGAATATTCCGGCGCACGTGAGCAGCAACGGCCTGGTCCGGCCCGTCCTTGAGTCATGCACCAGGACAGAGAACCTTCCCCCCTCCTCCACCCCGAGCTTTCCGGCCACGGACGAGCTCAGATACACGGAATTCAAAAGTCCGTCGTCGCCTACGGATTCCAGATTCAGGCAGTCCAGCCTCCTTTGGTTGAAATACGATTGGAAATCAACACCCTTGAGATAGAGCGCGGCATTGGCCTTCCCGCTGAAAGCAAGTGCCTCCGAAGTACGCACTGCATCCACGGAATAAAAGATGTCGTCGTCGCTGGAGAAGATCCCGTCCACGAGAAGGTGTCCGCATCCGAGTCCGACCATGACCTCCTCCATCGACAAGGCCATGCTCGTGATGAACGTGAGCGAGACCACCAGCAGCAGGGACACGAGCATGATGAGAAGGGCCGGAAGCGACGCGGAAATGAAGAAGGACGCGCGGTTGCCGGCACCAAGCTTCCTTTCCACATAGAGGTCAAAGACTTTCAAGGACACCTCCCTTGAGCATGTATCTGACATCCGCCTTCCTGCTCATCTGTTCGTCATGGGTCACCATCACGAGCGACCGTCCCGAAACCCTGACCGCATCGAAGAGAAGTTTCTCGACCTCGCGCGCACTCTGTTCGTCAAGGCTCCCGGTAGGTTCGTCGGCGAAGATCAGCGGTGCCCCGGAGGCAAGGCTGCGGGCGATGGCAACCCGCTGCCTCTCGCCTCCCGAAAGTTCGTTCGGCCGGTGGGACGCCCTGTCTGGAAGCCTGACGAGTTCCAGATAGCCGCGGGCTTCCTCTTGCGCCTCGCGCCTTTTCCTGCCGTTCAGAAGCAGAGGCATCATCACATTCTCGAGGGCGGAGAAATCCTCCATCAGAAGCGGGTTCTGGAAGATGAACCCCACATAGGTCCTGCGCATCATGCATATCCGTCCGGCATCCATGAGGTCGCAGTCGTTACCACCGTAATACAGCTTTCCACCATCCTTGCGGTCCAGAAGGGCCAGTATGGAAAGAAGCGTGCTTTTCCCGCAGCCGCTCCTGCCGATTATGGAAATGCAGGAGGATGCCGGCACGCTGAGGCTCACATCCCTGAGGATGTCCAGCCTACCTTCTGCAGTGGAGAACCCCTTTGCGATGTTCTCCGCCCTTAAAAGTTCATCTTCCATCTAGCACCTCCAAAGGACTCAGGCTTCTCTCCCTGTACAGCCCGACGGCACACGAGAGAGCGGACAAAAACAGCATCACGAAGCTAATGACGGCGAACGAGGACCACGAGAGGGAGAACGAGACATGCGACATGACAAGGGACGACAGGCTGGATGAAAAGACCTCCAGCAGCACGACCGAGACGGCAAGCCCGGATAAAAGCGCAAAGGCCACCAGGATTGCAAACGAGAGGACGAACGCAAGTCCCACGGCCGCACCTCCGAGCCCCATCACATACAGCTCCACCCGCTCCTTCCTCTTTGCTTCGAGAAAAACTCGTGTCTCCTGACGGATCTGGAAGAACACTATCAGAAACAGGAAGGAAAGGACGAACACCATCATGAACCGTTCCAGCATGAACGCCGAATAGAGCGTGCTCTCGCTCTCCTTCCAGCTTGTGTGGTCATAACCGCCCTTCTCAAGCGGCCCAGCATCGTCGCTTCCCTTGATCGCGACAAGATCAAGACCCCCCTCCCCCGCATAGGAGGAAGGAAGAAAGACATGATAGGGGTCGAACGAGGAACCGAGCCTGGTGGAATACACACCGGAGACCCCGTATGTACGGTTTTCCAAATCCCTCAGGGTACCTCCGGCTATCGTGCTGACGTCTATGTCGTCGAAACCGTTCTCCAGATAAAGCCGGTACGGTATCACGGCCTGCGAGAAATCACCGGCAAGCAGCTCCAGCCCGCCGTCGTATGATTGCGGATCCACATACCTGATGTTCATCGCATGCCCGTCCACAAGCGCCATGCGCTCCGAGTAAGGGAAAACGGTGCAGGACGGGTAGAGAGATGCAACATCCTCGCAGGAGGCACCGCGGACTACAAGCTCAAAGCTCTTCACATCCTTGATGGCGGAAAGACGTTCATCCTGCAGATAGTCCATCACGCTCAGGACGACCATCATCGCTGCGGTGCTGAACGCAAGGGAGAATGCGATGCGTACGGAACGCCAGAAGTGCCGGTTCATACGGGAGAAGGAATATCTGAAAGCAAGCATGGGTATCATAGGCGGACAACCTCCTTCACCGTGCTCATGTCGTCGTCATAGACAATCCTCACATACGGGTTGCCGTCACGGTACCTGACCTCCACCCTGCCTCCTGCGTCGAAAAGTTCCTCGACCATCCTTCCCCCGTCATACTCGGTCATGCGGGACACAAGGCCGCCGCCAGAATACTCCTCCCGGACCTTCCGGTCGCCGAAAGTGCTGGTGACCAAGCAGATGTTCCCATCCCCGTCATATGAATACGATACCGACGAATCAGGACCGGAGGTCGAAACGACGCGGCCTGAAACATCGTACTCGACGACGGTACCGTCGCTCCGGGAAACCATGATACCCCCATCAGGGAGGGGCGAGAATCCGGTTTTTTCCACATCCTCGCCGGCAGGAACGGAATCGGCGCCATCATCCATGTACACCGCAGAATCCCCATCCAGGAAAAAGGAGAACGTCGAGGACGAGGGAAACAGATACACCCCGCCCTGATATGAATCGATACGGGTTATGGTCCCATCCGCCGTGTGGAAGTACTCGTTCACACCGACAAGTCCGTCAGGACCGGTGAAGGTCGCCGAGGAAAGTATGCCGCCGTCATCGTATGTGTACCTGGTCTCGATTCCGGAATCCGAACGGTATACCAGCCGTCCGTCGTCATCGTACCTGCTGACGATGCACGAGCCGTCAGAGCCGTCGAGGACAACGAAGCCGTCCGAGACTGTTTCCCTGGCGATCTCGACTCCGTCCAGATACAGGATGCGGACACCGTCACCGGTCTCCAGCTCATAGCCTGACGAGGTGGCATACGGAAGCTCCTCCAGCGCCATCATGAGCTCGTTGCTCCTGTAGACCGCGGAAAAGGCCGGGATTCCGGCCATAAGCAGGATCAGAAATGCAAGGATATCAATTCTCAAGCCCGACCAGCGAATCAAGGAACTCCTCCTTGTCAAACGGCCTGATGTCATCGTAGCCCTCGCCTGTGCAGACGAACGCGATCGGGATGTCGAGCAGTTTGCCGATCTGCACGAGGGCGCCACCCTTGGCCAGGCTGTCGTATTTCGTGAGGATTATGCCCGAAAGGCCTATGGCCTCGTTGAAGAGCATCGCCTGCGACAGCCCGTTCTGTCCGGTTGTCGCGTCTATCACAAGGAACCTGTAATAGTCATCGTCCGCGATTCCCCTTGCCCTGATGACCTTGTCGATCTTCTTGAGCTCCTTGAGAAGGTTCTCCTTGTTGTGCATCCTGCCGGCGGTATCCGCCAGGATGAGGTCGTCCCCATGGGCACATGCACTTGAGATCGCATCGTAGACCACTGCTCCGGGATCCGACCCTGTCTTCTGCTTGACTATCCTCATCCCGAGCCTTTCGGCATGTATGTCGAGCTGCTCGCAGGCCGCGGCGCGGAAAGTGTCCGCGGCGGCCAGAAGGACCTTGCTCCCCCTTGCCGAATAGTATTTGGCCAGTTTTGCTATCGTGGTGGTCTTGCCGACCCCGTTCACGCCCAGCATGAGGAAGAGGGAAGGTTTTCCGCCGATGCGTACATCCATCTCCTTCAAGTATCTCGAAAGGAGCTCCTTCATCCTCCTCTGGAGATCCTCCGCGGACAGGTTCTTCTCCTTTTTGGTGAGAGCCCTCAGCTCCGTGGATATCTCCTCCGTAAGACGTGATCCCAGATCACCCTCTATCAACGTGTCCTCGAGATTATCGAAGAACTCCTCGTCTATCGCGTGGCTTTGGAAAAGCTGCCTCAGCTTCTGTCCGAATTTCTTGAATAACGCCATATGAACTCCTTCAGACACCCAGGGAAAGGGCGTCCCTGTATTTGAAAAGACTGTCGATCGTCCTGATCAGCTGGAACACGCTGACGCCGGCGGCGAGCGTCTCGAGCGGGACAAGGAAATCGAGCTGGTATACCCCGTTGACAAACCCCAGGGCAACCCCGGCACCGAACGATGCGAGGGTGAGAAGAAGGTTGCTGTAGAAAGACCTCTTCGCAGCCTCCAGATATCCGGGCTCGTAGAGCGACGTGGGCAGGAGGGTCATCTCCAGCACCCCGGGATTCGCCGCGCTGTTCACGGTCCTGGTCTCGTAACCAGGCTTGACCACACTGACGGAAAGCGGAAGGGCCGCATTTCCGACGAAACCGGCCTCCACCCCGACCCCGTTCAACCGTATGTCGGAAGAATAAGGAACGGTCGATATGAAAAGAGGTCCGACCGGAAGTTCCTCCAATGTGAAATAGACGTCAGACGCCACCGGGGTCTCAAGAACCACCTCCAGGTTCCTGCAGTCGGAATAGGAAAGGACAAGCTCGTGGCTTCCGTCCTCGAACACGCAGTATCTGTCGTAAAGCTCCAACGCCGAATTGCCGCACATGACGGTGTATGGGACATTTCCGTCCATCCTCACGATGCTGTATCCGCCGCCTCTCCAACGGTCCAGAAAAAACTCCGCAAGCTGCAGGAAGTATCCGCTGCCGTCCAGCGGCGCGAAGAACACCTTCTGGAAAACCCCGTCCACATAAAGCTCGAGCTCCTCCACGGAACCTTCGGAGAACCTGGAAAAGAGCATTAGCTCATCCAGATCGTAAAGGTTCTTGAGATATCCGACGGCCTCGGCATCGCCTTTCCTGACAAACGCCATCTGGTCGTCAGGAATGTCCGGGAACACGAGCTCGACGGCATATTTGCCCGACAGGTCCGGTTGCACGTATCCAGGGACCTCCTTTCCGTCCCTGATCGCCTGTGCGGCCTTGAGCCCATACTCCCTGAGGGCCTTGTCCATGTCTCTGGAAACGGCGGCATCCACCAACGCGGGGTCCTCCACAAAGGCGGATGCAAACGATGAGGCCGTACCAATCAGGCCGCGGAACGTCTGGTCGTCGAACCCGACCACCACGCCCACCCTGTATGAAGCGGCAAAGAGGGGCAGGCAGAACAGAAACAGGAGCAGCGCAAGGCTACTCCTCTTTCTGGAAATGGAGATAGCTCTCGATAAAATCATCGATCTCACCGTCCATCACGGCGATTATGTTTCCGGTGCTGTAGTTTGTCCTGTGGTCCTTGACAAGGGTGTATGGCTGGAAGACATAACTCCTTATCTGGCTTCCCCAGGCGATGTCCTTCTTGGCGATCGCGTTCTTCTCCTTCTCCTTCTCACGTTCCTTCTGATAGTACTCGTAGAGCTTGCTGCGGAGCATCTTGAAAGCCATCTCCTTGTTCATGAGCTGGCTGCGCTCGTTCTGGCACTGCACCACTATTCCCGTCGCGTAATGTGTGATCCTGACGGCGCTGTCGGTCTTGTTGACGTGCTGTCCGCCGGCACCTCCGGCACGGTATGTATCCAGACGGTAGTCCTCGGGCTTGATGTCGATCTCTATGTTGTCGTCGACCTCCGCAGATGCGTATACGGATGCGAACGAGGTATGGCGCCTTTTCTGTGCATCGAACGGACTTATCCTGACCAGACGGTGGACCCCCGCCTCCCCCTTGAGATATCCGAACGCATACGGACCGTCAACCTTTATGGTCACGCTCTTTATCCCGCCCTCGTTCTCCTCGAGGTCGAGTATCTCGCTCTTGAAGCCGTGGCGCTCCACCCATCTCAGGTACATCCTCATCAGCATGCTCGCCCAGTCGGAGGCCTCGGTGCCGCCAGCGCCAGAATGGATGGAGAGATACATGTTGTTCTTGTCGAACTCCCCATCGAGCAACGTCTTGGTCTTGAGCGGATGGAACTTCGCATCGAGGGCCTCTATCTGTCCCTCGAGCTCGGCGCGCAGCGTCTCGTCCTCCTCGGACGAATACATCTCCATGAGCTCCTCCAGTTCGTCTATCTCGCCTATCAGCTCCTTCCAGGGATAATAGCTGTCCTTGAGCATGTTGAGCTTCTGATAGGTCTGTTCGGCCTTCTGCTTGTCAGACCAGAAATCCTCGGCGAGGGTCTTCTCCTCCTCGGCCTTTATTTTTTCAAGAACGTTGGCGTCTTCAAAGACGCCTCCATACCTGGTAGGCTTCTTCCTTGATGTTTTCAAATTTCGCTCTGTTCTCAATAAACATGTCGTTCACTCCTTGTTATCAGTTTTCGCACTCCTCATTATCAGCTTGAAGGATGCGCACCCACCCTTTTCCAGACTGAACGGGAAAGAGAAGGTGAATTTATTGTACAGATTAAAGGACTCCTGTCCAAGCACCGTATGCTGACTTTGTTTCTTCACATCCTGCTTGACGGAGAAAAAGGATGTGCTTGTGAAGACAAGCTGCACGTCGCTGATCTGTCCTATGACCTTGATGGTTTTGACGCCCTCGATCTCATCGAACAGCATCAGCTGCTTCTGCTCTGGCTTCTCGAAAGTGATGTCGTCCAGCATGAGATAGCAGTTGAGCCTGTAGAAACCGTTTTCGATGTCCTCCTTCGCCACCAGGTCGCTTTCGAGGATGAACGTCTGGCTCCTGAGCTTGAAATGCTTCACGAGCGTGAAAGGAAGAGCGTCCTCATCCGAAGAGAACAGCATGTCCGTCTTGGCCTTGTTCAAGAACTCGGATGCGAACCGGTGGTGCTTCATCTTGTACCGCCGTCCGTCGGCATCGATCGTGTCGGCAAATGAATGCTTCAGGCTGAACGGGGAGAACCCCTTGTCGAAATGGCTCTTCGCATCGATCACGTTGATGAGCTTGTCCATCAGGTCGAATTCGACCACGGATCCGCCGAACGGGGAATAGACGACCGTGAAGTTGTCGTTCCTGGAGATGTGGTTGACCTCCCCCAGGTCCTCGAGATCGAGCTCGCTCTCCAGAAGCTGCTCGCCCTTCCTGTAAAGCAGGCGCTCCGCCTCCAGGACGTTCTTCCAATACATCCTGCGCTCACAGGTCCTGAGCGGTCCGCACTGGGGGTCGAAAATGAACAGTGGCCCGGATCCGACATGGGACAGGTTGTCCTCGGCAAGCCGCCGTATGTCCCTGTCCTTCTTGTAGCTGTTTATGCATTCGCTCAGGGTCAGGACCCTGTTCAGGAGATAGCGGTTCATCCCGTTCCTCACGAATATGTCGTTGAACGAACAGAGGGGACCGGCATAGGCATCGCGCCCGTACCATCCTGAATCGAGATACCCGGGGCCCGAGGATGCGAATTCGTCGAAATGCACGATCTCCGCCCCGCACGAGGAGGCGGCATCCACGATACCGGTGAAAACCGACGATACGTCGAGGTTCTCGAGATCCTGGGCCCTCGCATAGCCCTGCAGCAGCTGGTCCAGGTTGATGAAGAAGAACACCGACTGCTGCTCCGATGTCCTGATGAATTCCGAGATGGCGTTTTTCACCTCGTCCATTCCGACAAGCCCCTGTGCGAACTTGCTCACCAGGTTTGACGCAAAATCGCTGACAGGGTATATCACGGTCCTTTTACCGAGCTCGTTCATCGTCTTCGGCTCGGAGAAGAGCACGTTCTTGCTTGTGGCCTTGTAGGTGCTTATCGCAACGGACGATATCGCACAGTTGTTCAACGTGGAGATGAAGGCGGGGGTCCAGATCTGACCGTAGAAGAAGGCCGTCGAGCTCCTGTATCCGTAAAGCTTGCGGATGTAGGTGGTCATCTTCTCTATCTGGCTCCCCCTCTCCCGTGGCGGATTGAGCGAGATTATCGACTGGGAATATATCCCGCTGAGGATCTTGATGCGGTTTTTTTTGGCCAGTGTCGAGATGAGCATGTTCACCTCGCTGTTGTTCATCTGGAAGTACCGCATCACATCCGCGCTCTGATAAAGCGCGAACCTGACATCCTCCCGCTCATAAAGCATTTTCAGCACAGGCTTGTATACGAGTGAAAGCGCCCGTTTGAATGCGGGCGCCGGAGTGCAGGATGAAAGCGTTGTATACATGCCTAGTGCGATCTTCAACCCATCACCTCTTTTCTATGCACTTCCTCGGACAGAGCTCCAGGACCTGTTCGACGTTCTCCTGGCTCTTGGAATAGTCGACGCGGGAAAGGAAGTTCTCGACCATGAACGGGGAGCCGGGAACCTTCACCTGGCATATTTTGCAACCGATGCAGCCGGCCTGGCACACGGCCCTGACCCTCGCACCGTTCTCATGGTTGTTGCATGCCACGACATATTTCGCCGAGTAAGGTATCATCTTTATAACACCGTTCGGACAGACTGTGGTACATTTTTTGCAGCCGATGCATTTTTCCTTGTCGACCACCACGTTGCCGTCGGCGTCACGGCTTATCGCCCCGACCGGGCAGACCGCGATGCAGGAGCCCAGGTGCAGGCAGCCTTCCTTGCATGCGTTCGGACCTCCAAGAAGCAATGCGGCCGCATTGCAGTCCGAGATTCCCTTGTACTCGTACTCCTGCATGGTGATGCCGGGATTGCCCTTGCAGTGGACATATGCCACCTCCCTTTCCTTCACCTCGACCTCTATTCCGAGGATCTCCCCCATCCTTGCGGCCAAAGCGGCACCGCCAGGGGCGCATAATCCGGCAGGAGCGCTTCCGTTGAATACAGCCTCGGCATATGCCGCACATCCGGCATATCCGCATCCGCCGCAGTTCGCACCCGGCATGGCTGCTTCGAGATCGAGCAGCTTGCTGTCCTTCTCCACCTTCAGTTTCTTATCCGCAATCGACAGTCCGATACCAAGAACAAGACCGAGGACAGCGATGACCACGAATGAATATAGAATCGCCATATCCCGTCCTCCTTACACAAGATGAAGATTAGTTATCAGCGACTTGTCGAACGCCATGAACGCAAGTGCCATGAGACCGGCGCTGATGAATGCGATGGGAACACCCTGGAACACCTTCCTCACCGGTGTCATCTCGAGTTTCTCCCGGATGTTGCTCATGAGTATGATGGCCATGGTGAATCCAAGACCGGCGGCGACGCCGGCGGTGAAGCTCTCAAGAAGGTTGTAGCCGTTGTCGATGTTTATGATCGCTATGCCCAGCACCGCGCAGTTGGTGGTGATCAGCGGCAGGTAGATACCCAGCGCCTGGTAAAGCGACGGGCTCATCTTCCTTATGACCATCTCCACGAACTGTACGAGGGCTGCGATGACAAGGATGAACGCGATGGTCCTCAGATACTCCAGTGCGAACGGGACAAGAAGGAAGTAGTAGACGGCCCAGCAGACCGCGGATGCGATCCCTGTCACGAAGGTGACGGCCATCCCCATACCTATCGCGCTCTCGCTCGACTTGGAGACACCGATGAACGGACAGAGTCCAAGGAACTGCACGAGAATGAAGTTCTGGACGAATATGTATGTGATCAGAATTCCGATATAGCTCATTTTCCACTCCTCGTGCTCTTCCACTGGAAGAACGCCTTAAGATACCCCATGACAAGAAGGGCGCCGGCAGCCAGGGTGAGCACCCTGACGGGAGACTGGCTGAGTCCGGGCAGCTCGATCACGCCGTCAAAACCTCCGATGGCGAAGAGGGTGATCGTTCCGGCTCCGAACACCTCCCTGATCAATGCAATGAGGGAAAGAGAGAGGGTGAAGCCTATCCCCATTCCAATCGCATCAAGGGCGCTGTCGAGCACCGTGTTCTTGTTTGCGAACGCCTCCGCACGTCCGAGGATTATGCAGTTTACGACTATCAGCGGCAGATACACCCCGAGGGCCGAATAGACGGACGGGACGAAGGCATGGGTGATCATCTCGACGATTGTCACGAACGAGGCTATGACCACGATGTATGCCGGAATCCTGACCGTATCGGGGATGATCTTTCTCAAAAGCGAGATGACAATGTTCGAGAAGAAGAGCACGAACAGTACGCTGGCCCCCATTCCCAATGCGTTCGACACCTGCGTGGAGACACCGAGCGTCGGGCACATGCCGAGCATGATTATGAATGTCGGGTTTTCCTTGAAAATACCTTTTGTAAGTTCTTCCCTATGGCTCATAACGCACCTCCAAGACCTTTTACATAGTTGCTGCCAAGGTTCAGTGCACCGCTCACGCCGGAGAAGGTGATCGAAGCACCGCTGACGCTCTGCGCCTGGTCGGCAGGAAGATCTGATTTGGACTTTGGCAGCGGGGAAGATGCCCCGAGACCCTCGAACATCGCCATGTACCACTCGTTCTCGGACTTCTTTCCGAGCCCCGGAGTCTCGCTGTTGGCCATCATCTTGGCCTTCATCAGCTCCCCTGAGGCAAGATAGGAGGCGATCATTGTCATGCCTCCGCCATAGCCGTTCGCCTTAAGCTCGAGGATGTATCCGGCGACCTCGTCCCCATCAAGAAGCGGGATGACCATCGTGATCGACGGATCCGTGGATCCGATGTCCTCGCCGATGACGTATCCGCCGCTGACGGCAGACAACGCAGCCTCGGTCTCCTTCTGAGTGTTGATGAGGATCCGGGGAGCCGTTATGCTGTTTATGACTCCGCACAGTCCCGCGGAGAAGGCACAGATTAAAAAGAGGAGCAGGCCGGTTTTTATCGTCGTCTTCATGCTTTTCCCTCCTTTTTACCAGTCTCCTTGACATACCCGAACTTCTTAGGACGCACGAACCTGTCGATGGTCGGAGTCACGATGTTCATCAAAAGGATTGCAAGGGACACACCCTCCGGCAAGGATCCGAAATACCTTATCAGGAAGGTGAAGAACCCGCATCCAAGGGCGAATATCACCTGCCCCCTTACCGTTGTCGGCGTTGTAACCCAGTCAGTCGCCATGAAGAATGCACCGAGGAAAAGCCCGCCGGAGAAAAGAGGAAGGAGGACCTCTCCGGAAAACAGCCCGAAACCGCGAGGGATGCCGCCGAAGATCCACGAGAGGACCGCAAAGGATCCGAGGTATGCGACAGGAATGTGCCAGGTTATTATCTTCTTCGCGATCAGCACCAGTCCGCCGACAAGCAGGAGGAAAGCACTGACCTCGCCGATGCAGCCGGCGACGTTTCCGAAGAACGCATCGACGGTATACGCATTAATGCCGGTCGCGGACGATACCGAGGATGCGAAACCGGTGACGGGAAGACCGGCCTTTGCAAGAAGTCCGGCATTGTCCGCATAGGTTCCGGCCGTAATAAGCGTCTTGATCGAACCAAGCGGGGTCGCGGAGGAAACAGCATCAGCCGCCATGTAGCGCGGAAGCGAGAACGAGCTCATCTGGCTTGTGAAGCTGAAGAACACGAACACCCTTCCTGCGAGGGCCGGGTTCATCCAGTTCGCCCCGAGTCCGCCGAATGTCCATTTGACGACGGCGATCGCGAAGAAAGATGCGATGACCGGTATGTAGAACGGTATGTGCGGCGGCATGTTCATTCCGACCAGAAGCCCGGTGACGACCGCCGAATAATCACGAAGCGTGCACTCCTTCGACACCTTTCCAAGCAGAAATTCGGCAAGAACCGCGCTGAGGATGGAGATCACAAGCACGAAAAGCGCACTGAAGCCAAAAGCAAAGACGCCCCACAAGGCTGCGGGAAGGAGTGCGCCCACCACCCATAGCATCGCATTATCCGTGCTCAGCGGAGAATGCACATGGGGACTAGAAGATACCACTCTCATTTCTTTTTCCTCCCGAGTTTCTTACCGAGCTTGAAGCCCTGGACGAGCGGGATGTGGGACGGGCAGGAGAACGCGCAGCAACCGCATTCCTTGCAATCCATGAGCCCGAGCTCCATCGCCGCCTCGTAATTGCCGTACTTTATGTTGCGGAACATCTTGTTGGGCATGAGCCCCATCGGACAGTGCTGGACGCACCTGCCACAGGATACGCAAGGCATCGTGTCCTTGCACGCCATCGCGGGAAGGGCAAGAAGACCGCTGGTACCCTTGGTTATCGGAGTCTCGTCCAAGGAGAAGGCGAATCCCATCATGGGGCCTCCGGAAACGAGCTTGCTTATGTCGTCCTTGAGGCCGCCTGCATAATCATACAGATCGGACGCCTTTGTCCCCATCGGTGCCAATACGTTCTTCGGATCCCGCACCCCCTCGCCTGTCACGGAGACGACACGCTCGAAAAGCGGCTTGTGGTGCACCACGGCCTCGTAAATCGCATAGCAGGTGGAGATGTTGGCCACGACGGCACCGATGTCGAGAGGAAGCTTGCCGGAAGGTATCTCCCTGCCGATGGTGGCCTTCAGGAGCTGTTTTTCATCTCCCTGCGGGTATTTCAACCTCAGAGCTACCACCTCTATTGGATAATTCAGGGCCTTGATCCTCTCCTCGATGCGGGCTATGGCATCCATCTTGTTCATCTCTATCCCGATAATGATCTTACCGGGCTCGAGAATCCTCGAGGCGATCATCACCCCCTCCAGCACATTGTCGGTCCTTTCCATCATGGTGCGGTAGTCACTGGTCAGATACGGTTCACATTCCACTCCGTTGACAACAAGCGCCTCCACCCTGCGTCCCTTCGGGACGGTGAATTTCACGGCAGTCGGGAAGGTCGCGCCTCCCATTCCGACGATGCCCATGTCCCTGACCATCGAAAGAAGTTCCTCGGGACCCAGGTTCAGATATGGATAGGTTTCATCGAACAGATGATCGTCCTGTTCCTCCGACACCTTTATCACAAGTGCCGGCGCCATTGCTCCGCTCGCAAGGCGGACAGGCCTGACATCCTGGACGACCCCGTCCACAGGACTGTGGACATTGGCGGAAATGAAAGATGAGGCCTTGCCGACCAATTCACCGCGTTTTACGATGTCACCCTTCTTTTTCAAACATTCCGCCGGAGCCCCGAGATGCTGGCTCATCGACAGGAGGATCTCGCCGGGAAGAGGCAGGACTTCTATCTTCTTGTCCTTCGAAAGCTCTTTCCGGTCCAAGGGATGAACCCCACCCCTCCTGAATGTGGAAATTCGGCTCATTGAACACTCCTTTGCAAAATAAACAAGTAAACATACTCATTCTACGGCAAATGAAAAATTCTTGCAAAGGATAAAACTTGAATTAAGGCACGTTTCCATCCCATAATTTTACCTTTATGTAAGAAACAGGCACATATAAATAAAAATATATCAATTCAGACGTGCAAAACGATGATGGGAAAAGCTAAACATTTGACGATGAAACGGAACATTTGATATGATGAAAAGGATGAACAGGTTCTTCAAATTCGCATTCAGCAAGCTGAACGGGGTCAAGGTGTACGCCCTTGTGGGAAGGTCCGGAACGGGCAAGAGCTACCACAGCAAGCTTGTTGCGGCAAAATACAAGATCGATCTGATCATAGATGACGGGCTTCTGATCAGGGGGGACAAGATAGTCGCTGGACACTCCGCGAAGCAGGATCCCAACTTCATAAGCGCGGTGCGCACCGCGGTGTTCGATGACAACGACCACCGGGACCAGGTGATGGACGCCCTCCTGAAGGAAAAATACAAAAAGATACTGATAATCGGAACAAGCGAGAAGATGATCGGGAAGATCACGAAGCGTCTCGAGCTCCCTCCGGCCGAGAAGATCATACACATAGAGGACATATCGAGTCCCGAGGACATCGAGACCGCCATGCGCATAAGGTTCACAGAGGGCAAGCACGTGATTCCGGTCCCGAGCATCGAGGTCACAAGAAGCTATCCGCAGATCGTGTATGACTCCCTGAAGATTCTCAAGAAGAACAGGACGGCAAAGGACAAATCATACGAGAAGACGATCGTGCGGCCCGAATTCTCCAGGCCGGACAAGGAGGAGATCACGGAGCAGGCGCTGACACAGATGGTCAGGCATGCGATCACGGACTACGATCCGGTCATAAAGGTCAAGAAGGTCCGCGGCGTCAAGAATCCCGATTCCACCTACTCCCTCCAGGTCACGCTCCAGCTTCCGATAAGGCATTACATGACGACGACCATATCGGACCTTCAGGA
Source organism: uncultured Spirochaetales bacterium (assembly GCA_949293595.1). GTDB lineage: Bacteria > Spirochaetota > Spirochaetia > Sphaerochaetales > Sphaerochaetaceae > Ornithospirochaeta. Next base: position 341,834 of record CASFDW010000001.1, read on the forward strand.
ATACATAACCGAATGCATAGAAAAATACGGAGGGATACTTCTTAAGAGCGTTTCGATAGAAATCGAGGAATGGGGTTAGAAATCATGGCTTTCCGCCAATGACCTCGCCTCATCCTTCTCAAGCGGGATGTTACCGATCCTAGCGCTCTTCTTCTGCACCTTCTTCGTCTTCGATAGCTCCTCGCTTGCGGCGCTCTTGCGTCCCAGCGCCACTCCAGGCTTCTTGCGGGCCACGCTGGCCGCGAGGGCCTTCCGCTGGCTCCTGGCCTTGAACCCGAAACCGGCGAGTATTATCGCACATGCCTTCTCAACCTCATAGTTCGGAGGCGTCATCGGGGATATGAGGACCTTCACCTGGCGGAAAGCCTCCTTGGACCTCTCCTCTGGAGACAGCCCGCCGTTCTTGTCGATTACGACGAGATGTGTGAGAAGCTTGGCGATCACCTCGGATTTTTCAACAGTGCTTCCCGCATCCTTGCCCGCGTTGACGTATGCATCCACCTCGGAAAGGTCCTGCTGGACAATGTCGTATCCCATGTACAGGGAGAAACACGGGAGCATGTACACGAGCAACTTGTACTTGTTGAGCGCCAGGAATATCTCACGGCAGCGTCCGGAAAGCAATATCTTCGATACCTCCTCCGTCAGCCTGCTTGTTGATACGGAGGAAAGATTGGAGGCATTCCTTCTTATTGCACGCTTCACATCCCATTTAAGCCTGAATCCGGTAGTGACCGAATACTTCACGGCCCTTATCATCCTCACGGGGTCCTCGCTGAATGAATACGAGAGCGGGATGAGGCTCCTGATGACCTTCTTCTTGAAATCGGGAAGGGATGAGTTGAAATCGAGAAGCTGTCCGTTCTGCGGATTGTAATAAAGGCTGTTGATCGAGAAATCCCTGCGTTTCGCATCCTGCTCGATCGTCCCGAATATGTTGTTGTTGCCCTCTTCGAAATTCTCCTCGTCGCTGCGGAACGTCGTCACCTCGATTATCTTGTCATGATTGAAGTAAAGATGGACGATGCGGAACCTGCGCCCGATGATCCTGGCGTTCCAGAACATCTTCTGTACCTGGCGGGGTGAAGCGCTGGTGGCCACATCGAAATCCTTGGGCCTGCGGCCAAGGATCATGTCCCTGACCGCCCCTCCCACTATGTAGGCCTCATAGCCCTGCGCATGCAGCTTCCGGATCGCCCACAAAGCATCCTTGTCTATCTGGGAATTCCGTACATTATGTTCTTTCGAGGAATATATGCTTGCGACAGGGACCTCCCTGGCTCCTTCCTGCTTATATCGGGTATACATCATGTCCATTTTAAATGCTTTTGCATATTCGGGCAAGATGCCGGGAAACTATGACCTGGACCGTTTTTCCACCTCGGCAATCTCCAACAGGCCATTGATGCATGTGTCGAAGAATTTCTTATATGCAGGACAAAGGTAGGAGACCGACAGGTTTCCGGTGGAGAAATCCTCCCTGTCGCGGCGGCATCCACCACGACAGATTTGGAAATATCTGCAGGATGAGCATTCCGGCTCGATCTTTCTGGACTTCTCGGTGAATCCGATCTTTCCGCGCCTCTCGTCAAGCATGTCGAAGCTGTCCGTGTTCAGATTGCCCAGCCTGTAGTCATCAAGGACATAGAAGTCACAAGGATAGACGCTGCCATCCGCCTCCACGACATAGTTCGAGGGACAGAACCCAAGCATTCCGCAGGACTCGGGCGGATACGAGCATAGCATCATCACGAGATTGTCGAAATACCTTACGGAAACATAGTCGCCGTTCCGCCAGTCCCTGTGGTAGAGCTGGAAAAGCCTGATGAGGAAATCAGCGAAAAGCTCCGGCGTGAGGGAATAATCGAGACTGCCCCTCTGTTCCGAGATCGGATCCAGGCATGGTATGTACTGCTGGTATCTGAAACCGTTCTTCTTGAAGAACGCATAGATATCCCCGATGTTGGTGGCAACAGGTTTCGTGACGGTGACGAGTATGTTGAAATCCACCCCTGCCGACTCCAAAAAGCGGCTGGTCCGGAACACCTTCACGAACGTCCCCTCCCCCCTGGCGTCACGGCGGTATATGTCATGGATCTTCTTGTTCCCGTCCATTGACAGACCTATCAGGAAGCCATTGTCATGGAAGAACGATGCCCATTCCTTATCGATGGCATATCCGTTCGTCTGCAAGGCGAATCGGACCCTCTTGCCATCCTTTTCCGCCACCGCCCTGGCATATGCTGTGAAATTCCTGAAAAAATCCAAACCTGCCACGGTGGGCTCCCCACCCTGGAAAGAGAACGTTACGTCGTCCGAACGGCCGAAAGCCTTGTCGATCAGGGCATGGGACGTGGCGGCGTCCATTATCCCGTAGTTGGCAAACTCCCTGTTGCTGACTTCATCGAAATAGAAACAATACCGGCACCGCATGTTGCAATTGCCGCTGGCAGGTTTTATCAATAAGATCAGAGGTCTCATAATCACTCCCGGAATCCCCGAAACAAGCATGCGCACGAGATGCGCTCAGACGAACACCTCGTCCGCGAAAGGTATCGACTGCATGGCACCCTTCCGGGATACGGCGATACCCGACGCCTTGGAGGCGAAGAAAAGGCATTGCTCCACCGGAAGACCTTTCAGCATCGATGCGATGAAGTATCCCATGAAGGTGTCCCCGGCTGCGGTCGTATCAACAACAGGATAATCGATTATTCCCTGATGGACCACCTCGCCTCCGCGGATATGGTACGACCCGTTCCTGCCAACCGTGAGCAGGACAGCGGTTTCTGGAAACCGTTCCCCGAGTGCCGACGCGATTTGTCCGTAACCGGCCCCGGGATCAAGCCCTGCCAGATATGCACCCTCGATCTCGTTGACGAACACAAGGTCGGCAAGATAAAGAGGAAGGGCTGCGGTCTCATCGTCGATCGGAGAAGGATTGATACATATCCTCATCCCTTTCCCATGGGCCCTCTCCATGAGATATCCCACATCGTTTATTTCATTTTGCAAAATCAGATAATCCCCTTTGTCGAAATGCGAGAGCACCCTGTCCATCTCGGCCCTGGTATTCCTCCTGTTGTCACCCGGATGGAGGATTATGCAGTTCTTGCCCTGCCTGTCGACCTGTATCACGGCCTTTCCCGATTCCTGGTCGTCTGTGACGGAGATGAATCCGACATCCGCACCGTAGCCGGAAAGAAGCTCGGACACGAAAACCCCGTCCCTGCCGATTTTTCCCGCATGGAAGACCCCAACACCGGCCTTGGCAAGTGCGGCGCTCTGGTTCGCACCCTTTCCTCCGGCGTTTGTCCCGACCGCAAGGCTGGACACGGTCTCCCCCTCCTTAACGATGTGTTCCACATGGTATATTATGTCGACGTTCAACGATCCGTAATTCAAAACCTTCAAAAAGCACCTCCGCCGAATGCATCCCGGCAATCGGGAAATAACAATCCGTCATGCAATGATAGCATGGAACGTACCAGAAAAACAGCATCGGGACGGATCTCAAGCGTTTTTTTTGCCACAGCTCCGTATTCATGTTGTCTTTCCGCATGCAGACAGTCAATTGTAAAATAATCTTTTCTATCTTATATTATAGACGCGGCCTGGAGCTGCGACGCGGCCGTCGGAATTGAAAGGATATCCTGACGCCGTCGCAGGCACGCATGTTTGCATCCCGGCCTGTTTGGAGGAGAAATGATCGAGCCATTGGTGCTGAAAGGCTTCCGTGACAGCCTTCCCTACGAGGAAATACCCAAAAAGAAGATCCAAAGGAAACTAGAGGACGTCTTTGAAACGTTCGGCTTCGTACCCATAGACACCCCCGTGCTGGAATATGAGAACGTCCTGCTCGGAAAGGGGGGCGGAGAGACGGACAAACAGATATTCCATTTCGAGGACAACGGCGGCAGGAAGGTCGCAATGAGGTTCGACCTCACGGTTCCCTTCGCACGCTTCCTGGCCCTGCATCACGACGAGCTGGCAATACCTTTCAAACGATACCATATCGCAAAGGCCTTCAGAGGAGAAAACCCCCAGAAAGGCCGGTACAGGGAATTCATCCAGTGCGACTTCGACATAGTCGGCTGCGACAACGCCCAGTCCGATTTCGAGGTATTGTCGCTGATGCATGCATCCTTCTCGGCAATGGGCATAGGGAACGTTTGCTTCCATGTCGCCCACCGCGGCCTCTTCAACGATTTCCTCTCCTCGATCGGGGTCGGGGAAAAGAGCATCGACATCCTCAGATGTGTGGACAAGCTGAGGAAGATAGGCAGGGACGAGGTGGGAAAGATCCTTGTGGACATAACGGGCGACGAGCAGAAGAGCTCAAGGATCCTCGACTACATCACATGTGGCGACGGCCGTCCGTTCAAGGAAACGCTGGACATCATCTCATCCATAATCGGAAGTGAGACGGAAAGCCTTGCAAGGATGCGCCAGATATACGCCCTGCTCGACGGAGTCGGGATTGCAGACAAGTTCATCTACGATGCTTCGATAACCCGTGGCCTCGATTACTACACAGGAATCGTGTATGAAACATTCCTTACGGATATCGAATCCATCGGATCGGTTTGTTCGGGAGGACGGTACAACAATCTTGCGAGCCTTTATACAAAAGAAAACCTGCCAGGTGTCGGAGCATCCATAGGTCTGGACAGGCTGATGGCCGCGCTGATCGAGCTCAAGAGCCCTCTTGTGAGCGATACCGCAAACGCGGACATACTGATACTGCCGAAGCCGGACGAGACTCTCAAGGCCTCCGATACGGCTTTCAGGCTCAGGGGCATGGGAATAAGGACGGACGTGTATCTGCTTCCGGAGAAGAAGATGAAGGCCCAGTACGACTATGCGGAGAAAAACAGGATCAGGCGTTCCCTTGTCTTCGGTACGGACGGATACGTCGTCAAGAACCTGGAGACAAGGCAGTCCGTCACAGTAGCAGGGCTTGAGGAGGTTGCAGCGCTTTGCCGATAGATTTCAAGAGCCTGCCAGTGTACCAGCACAGACAGGAGATACTCGACGCCCTTGAGAGCAACCAGGTGATAATAATCGAAAGTCCCACGGGAAGCGGCAAGACCACGCAGCTTCCGCTGATCCTGCGGGAGGCGGGTTATGACAGGAAGGGGATCATCGGAATCACGCAACCGAGGAGGATCGCAACCCTGTCGATATGCGACTTCATAAAGAGACAGATAGGGGACGAGGGCTCCTATGTGGGATATACGATGCGTTTCGCGGACACCTCCAGTCACGAGACCAGGATAAAGATCATGACCGACGGCATCCTCCTGCAGGAGGTGAAGGCCGATCCTATGCTGTCCAGATATTCCGTGATAATGGTCGACGAGGCCCATGAAAGAAGCCTGAACATCGATTTCATACTTGGATTGCTCAAAGAGATAATACAGAAACGGACGGATCTGAAGGTTGTCGTATCCTCGGCGACCATAAACACGAAAACATTCTCCGATTTCTTCTTTTCGGCCCCGATAATAAGCATCGATGCAAAAACGTACGATGTCGACGTGCGCTACAAGAGCATGGTTCTGGACAGGGACAACGAGGACCTCTATTACCAGGGTATCGAACACCTCATTGCGGAGGACAAGAAGGACAACCCCGGGGACGTGCTCATCTTTCTTCCGGGAGAGGCGGAGATAAAGGGCATGGTCAACACGCTCTCCACATCCCCCAACAGTTCCTCATACCAGATATACCCGCTTTACGGAAGACTTTCCAAGGAGGATCAGGAAAAGGTCTTCACCCCTACCAGGAAGGGAAGGACAAAGATTGTCGTGGCGACCAACATCGCCGAGACCAGCATAACGATCGACGGCATCACAACGGTCATCGACAGCGGCAATTGCAAGATAAACTTCTACAACCAGAAGAACTTCACCTCGGCCCTGTTACCGATGATGATATCAAAATCCTCCGCCGACCAAAGAAAAGGTCGTGCCGGGCGGACCAGGGAAGGCGTGTGCTACAGGCTCTACACAAAGGACAACTATGAGAACCGCCCGGAATTCACCGAGGAGGAGATCCTCCATTCCGACCTGGCCGAAGTGGTGCTGAGGATGAGCGAGCTGGGAATATACAACTACTCGTCCTTCCCCTTCATAACACCGCCCAAGAAAAGCGCGCTTGAGAGCGCGGTCGAGACACTCAGGCTGATCAACGCAATAAACGAGGACCACAGCCTCACGAACATCGGGCAGATGATGATACGGTTTCCTCTGCTGCCGCGTCTTTCACGCGTGATCGTCGAGGCGATCATGAACTATCCCGAGGTTCTCGACGAAGTCGTGATCGCGGTCTCCACCCTGTCGACCAAGCAACCATATGCGATGCCGCTCGGCGAGGAATACCAGGCCAGGGAGGCGCACAAGGCGTTCCAAAACCCGAAATACGGAGACTTCATCTCCATGCGGACGATGTTCCTCTCCTACAAAAGTCTTTCCGACAGGAAGCAGAAGGAGGAGTTCGCAAGGAAATTCTATCTGGACATCCAGACCTTGGATGAGATACAGAACATCCATGACCAGCTCGAACAGCTGATTTCACAGGACTGTATACCGATTACGAGCGGAGGAAGCGTCGACGAGTATTTCTGTTGCCTGATTTCGGGACTCAGACAGTACGTCGCACGCAAGATGGACCGCAGGACTTATAAGACAATCACGGCAGACAGCATCTTCATCCATCCGGGTTCGGCATGGTTCAAGGTGTTGCCGGAGTATATTCTTGCCGGAGAAATCGTACAGACAACGAAGATGTACGCCCGCACGGTGAGTCCTGTCGCCAAGCAGTGGCTTGACCAGGTGGATCCGATGCTCGCTCAGCAGCTGAAGGAAAGCAGGAAGAGGGACAAGGAGGAAAAGAAGAAGGCAGCCTTGTCCGGCAACACGGTGAAGAAAGTTGCGGAGGGCGGCTTCGACAGCGAGCTTGACAAGCTGCCGGTGCTTGAGAAAGGCAAGAAGAAGACCGTCTACGAGGTGACCGTCAAGGAGATGAACAGCCTCAGGACGAGGGATTCGAAGGTTCGTCTTGCAATCAGGATCGGGAACAGCCGGTCCAGGACGACGATCAAGGCATCGAGGATAGATTTCGAAGCAAAGCTCATAAGGGATGTGCCGGTGATGAGGAACAAGAAGCTTGCCTCCAACCTCGACCCTTATTCGCAGATGGACAGGATACTCTCGTCGCTCGGGCTTCTCTTCACCCCGATTTCGAGCTCCAAGGGATTCTTCGACTTCATCGGACTATGCGAGCATGACGGGGTGTTTTCGCTCAGGCCGTACGCCTCAGTGCAGGATGCGGCCGACGAGAGCCTTGAAAGCCTGTACATGCTCAGTGAAACAATGGGCAGGAAGGACAAGGATAAGAAAAAGACGGTGTTCAGGCACATCCGTGTCATAGAGGAGGCGCTGGGGCTGGATTAGGCGCAAAAAAAAGCGCCTCCCGAAGGAGGCAATATATCTCAGTCCAAAGGATGACCGTGTCCGAAGGCGCCGCGTACGAGGCAAGTGGCTGCGGCACGGCCGGCCGCATACCTCAGGGAGCCGGGTATGTCCGTACCATTTCCATGCGCCGTCAGGAAACCGGCTATGAAGCTGTCTCCGGCACCCATGGTGTCCACGACCTGGTCCACCTTCTCCACCACTCCGTCGTAGAACATATTTCCATCGTAGAATATCTGCCCGAGGCTTCCACGGGTCGCGCCGCATATCCGGCAACCGAGCGAATGCATCTTCTTCAATATTTCCCTGCATTCCTCCCCGCTCTTTTCCGCACCGGAGAAGAATCCGTACCAAAGATAAGGACAGGTGCGGGCAAGATAATCGTCATCAAGATGCTCGGAGAAGTCGAAGGCCACCCTGCATACCGCGCTTATCGCCGGAAGCTCATGCTCCAGATTCGAATAGCAGCTGGTGATGCATATGTCGTAGTCCTTGATGAATTCGATATCCTCCCTGGTCACCTTTATCGAAAAAAGATGCTGGCAGGTATCCCGGGGTCCGGGAGCAAAAGTCCTGTCCCCGTCGACAAGGATGACGTGCGGCTGCGCACTTGGGGCGTATACCTTCCTCGACCTCGTATAGTCGACTCCCTCCTCGTCCAGGGAACGCTTTATGTGTTCAGCCTTGTCGTCGTCTCCGAAGACCCCGATATAGGATACTTTCTCCACGCCGTTCTTTCTGCAGTTGACAGCCACATTAAGCGAATTACCCCCCGGATAATACATCTTCTCGTCAACATAGCAGTCGACAACATTGTCACCAATTGCAATCAGTTTCATGAATCATCTCCCCTGCCAGACCTGCATGCAGCAATTATACGCAACCTCGGCCACCCGTAACATCACTTTTGACGCAGGGAGAAGGAGGCTGCATGCGTTTCAGTTCAATACTCCATCTTCCACATGTATCTTCTTACCGAAAGCTCATGACCTCTTTCATACGCGAGGTAATCGGCAAGGCTTCTCAGGACGGAGCCGGAGACAACGGATCCGAAATACGGTCTCACCTCCTCGTCGATTCCTGACATGTCGAACCTGTTCTCGTCTATGAGCATGATCTTCTCGGAATACTTCGAGCAGAAGTTGTATGCCCTCTCGTCAAGAGGTCTCGTTGGGCCGTTGCTCTTGATGATTATGAAAGGCACGTCGAAATCGGTGACCTCGAACGGGCCATGGAAATACTCGCCAGAATGAATGCAGCTTGAATTGATCCACTGCATCTCCATGAGCAGGCATATTGCGAAGGAGTACGCCTCCCCGTATGTCGTACCGCTGCCCATCGTGTAGATCAGAGGCTCCCTCTTGTACTTCTTCGCCCACCCGGCCATTTCAGGAGCGTAGAGATCCCTGGCTTTCCTGATGCATTCACCGACATGGTCCACCGCCTCGATGGCCTTTTCGTACTTTCTGCACGGCTCAAGGGCATTAAGAAGCTTGAAAATGAATGTGAAGAGTATGCCTTTGTTGAGATCGCTGAAATCGGATTGCTTGTCCCAGTCATAATGGAGCTGGTACTCAGCCGCACTCCACAGGGGCGAATCGACGAGGTTGGACACCGCGATTGTCAACGCCCCCTTGCCCCTTGCAAATTCCGCTGCCTTGACGGTTTCCGGCGTGTTCCCGCTGTGAGAACATGTGATAACCACGCTGTCGGGACCGAGAGCCTTCGGCGCGGTATGTATGAATTCGTTCGACGTATAGATGCTTGACGGAATCGCCGTCTCCATGTCCATTATATACCTTGCGGGCATCATGAATGCCTGAGATCCACCGCAGGCCACAAAATAGAAATGATTGATGTGTTTTTTCGCCACAACCGCTTTTACCGCGGCATCTATGCGATCCATGTGTTCCTTCTTCATCTGACAACCTCATAAAACTATAAAATGTTATATAACGTTATATTTGGTTATAGAATATATCCTACCTCATCATCTGTCAACAAATTTTTACAAAAGACAATCAAACTGATTCAACAGGACCAACTTATGCCATTATGCGTCATCTCGTTGTCAACGACTCCGGCTATCTTATAGCTCGTCCCCTCGCCTTTGACAAGGCTGATCGACAGATGCACCGGGACCCCCGACTTGTCATAGGTGAGCTTGAACATGTCGAAAACAGGATCCCCGACGGAACAGCCAAGATACGAGGAAATCTCCTTGTTGGCCTTTCTGACCTTAAGCACCTTCAGGTATTTTCCCATTTCGACACCATAGCCGCTTCTGAGGATCCTGAAAACAGAATCATCATCATGGAACCTCTCCACGATTCCGGGAAATAGTTTCAAGGGTATATAGCAGCTGTCGATCATGATTGGTATTCCATCGGTTGACATGAGGCGTCTTATATGGAACACATCGTCGTTCACGTCAAGGCCCATCTCTTCGGCCAGGGACGGTCTGAGACGTATGATTGACCGCTCCAGCATGCAGATCCCGACGTTCCTGCCCTGCTCCTCCATATAATCATGAAAACCAGAAAGCCTGCCCATGTCTGCTTTGAACTCATTTGTGGCCACGAATGTTCCCTTGCCCTGTTTTTTGACAAGAAGACCTTCGTCGCAAAGCTCGCTGATCGCCCGGCGCACGGTGATCCTGCTCACCTTGTATTCGTTCTCCAGCTCCAGCTCGCTGGGCATTCTGAACCCTTCGCCATATCTTCCGCTCCTGATATCCCGTGCTATCAGATCCTTCAACTGCTCGTAAAGCGGCACGGATGAATTCTGTTCAAGCATACACACTCCTCAATTACATATTCTACGCTTCCTGAAACTGGCAATGCGGTACGTATCAGGAACAAAACCGGACACTTCCGAAAACCCCGCCCCCACGTCCTTACTTGCATGGGCGTCGGATCCGAAAGTGACGATGCCACCTCCAAGCTCCAAAAACCTTGAAACGACTGCCGCTCCAGGCATGGACTCCCCCGTCCCCTGTCTGAGACCGGATGTATTCACCTCCAATCCCTTGTTGCGGGCGACAAGCACCGACAGGATCCTGTCGACCATCCCGGGCCGCTCCTCCATCCTGACAACGTTTCCTGAGGCAAAAGAATACCTCTTGATCAGATCCATATGTGCAAGGACATCGAAATCGCATGTGCAGACCATCCGGTAGACATTGTCGAGATATCTGTCCAGAACAACGTGGTTTTTCTCCGGATCGCTGTAGTCGAAGAATTTCAGATCCACGTCGTCCAGCTTGTGCACGGACGCCAGGACAAAATCGAACGGATATTCCGAAAGCAAGCGTCCGGCCTCCTCGGGTTGCAGGTGCGGCTGCCCAAGCTCCACTCCATATCCTACGAACAGGTCATCCCTATACCTGTCCCTTGCCTTAAAAATCCTTTCAAAACACCTGTCCAGATATCCAGTGGTGAAGATTTCTGATTTCCCAGGAGTTGTGAAGAATTCGAAATGATCGGTGAACATGATTTCCTTCATCCCCTTGTTGCAGGCTGAAAGGCACATCGCATCCAAACTTTCATGGCAGTCCGGAGAATTATCACAATGGACATGATAGTCGTAATATATCGTCATATCAAGCTCGTCATGAAGTATGATAACACATAACGACCATGCTGAAAAAATAATTCAACAATATCAACATAAAATAAAAATACCAACAAAACTAATACTTCAGGATTTTACTGGCTGTAATTCTTCATCAAATACAAGTACAATCCTGCATGTAGGATCATTGATGACATGACACCAACGGATCAAACGAGGAGCATAATGGAATACGACATAAAGGATCAGGCCGTTCCGCTTCCGGAAGCGGTCTCGAATGCAATAGCTGCAGGATATCTCGATTTTGCCGGAGAACTTATGGACGGCTATCTTGAAAGGAACATTCCCTCCCCTCTGAGGAGGAGGCTCTTGATGGAAAAGGATCTCGTCCGGAGAAGGAAGGCGCAATACAGGTACACGTACGATGAGGCCGAGGCCCTTCTTGAAAAAAGGTTTTCAAAGTACCGCCGCGGGATGCTTGCCGGCTACATCGGGAAAGGGCTTCTTGACTGGAGCTATGTCGACGGAAGGCTGATGCTCGAGGAAAGGTTGTTGGACAATGCGGCAAAAAGATGCGGGCTCGAGGAGAAGAAGGAAGATCCGGATCTTGAGAGAAGGGACATGTGCATCGGCCTGATGGAGAAGGACGGCCATGCCTCGGCCCGTATCAGGGTCAGGGAAACCCTCAGGATCACGGATCCCGCATTCACGGGAAAAAGGGTTCTTGTGAATCTTCCTTATGTGAAACCGGTAGAAGGGATGATCTCATCCATAACTCCCGAGGATGCAAGCGGCAATCTCACCGCACTGGACGACGGTAATGCAGAAATGCGATGCGCGAGGTTTTCCGACGTCATCGGGGCGGACACATCATTTTCCGCAGAGTTCAGCTATGTCATCGAAGCGAGGAAAGGAACGCGCCCCGCGCATGAATACATCGGGCATGATCTGGAGGAATATCTGGCTCAGGAAGAGCCCCATATACTTTTCACACCATATCTCAAGGAACTTGTGGGCGATGTGACAAAAGGTATCACAAGTCCATGGGACAAGGCTTTTGCCATCTACAACTGGGTGACAACGAACGTGGTCTACTCGTTCATGAGGAGCTATGCCACGATCGACGACATAAGCACATACGCGGCCGTGAACCTGAAGGGTGACTGCGGGGTGCAGGCGCTCCTGTTCATGACAATGTGCAGGATTGCAGGAATCCCCGCACGTTGGCAGTCGGGCTGGTATGTGACGGACGAAGGGGTGTCCTGCCACGACTGGGCGGAGTTCAACATCTCCGGTTCTTGGTATCCGGCAGACTGTTCGTTCGGAGGTGGCGCGTACCGGCGAGGTGAAGAAAAGAGATGGAGGCACTACTTTTCCTCGTTGGACGTTTTCAGGATGGTCGCCAACACCTCATGCATGAAAAGGCTTTCCGGTAAAAAGGCGCCGGCAGACGATCCGGTGGACAACCAGAGGGGGGAAGCAGAGACCGATGACGGGATTAAAATACCCAGGAGCTCGTTCGAAACAAAGCTGGAGCTCGTCTCATTCTCGTTCCTTTGACGTCCGATCAGGAATCCGGTGGAGCTGACGGTCTTGTAAAGCTCCGGCATCCGCATTTCGGGCATACATATTCCATCCCCGGACTTTACAGGAACAGGCAAGGAAAAGCCAGAGACTGGCAATCAGCCGCAGGAGGAGAGAACAATGGTGATGATCATAACCGGAGCCACGCATACAGGCAAGACCGTGACGGCACAGAAACTCGTCGAGAGAAAGAAATTCCCGTGTCTGTCCATGGACCTGTTGAAGATGGGTCTCATCAGGAGCGGAAACACCAGGCTGGGACCGACTGACGACAAGGAGATGGAGGACTATCTGTGGCCCATAGTCGTTGAAATCATCAAGACGGCTGTCGAGAACGGGCAGAACCTGATTGTGGAGGGATGCTACGTCCCGTCCGGCTGGAAGGACTCGTTTCCTCAAAGATATCTCGATGAAATACGGTTCATATGCATCGTGATGAGCGAACAATACATCCTGCGGTGTTTCGACGAGATAAAGGCGCACGCCTGCGACATCGAGAACCGAGTGGACGATTCATCCTGCACCCGGGAGCTGCTCATAAGGGAGAACAGACGATATCTCGACATGTGCCTGTCAGCCGGTCTGAAGCCCATATTGATAGACAGCAGGGAAAAAGCGGAGCAGTTTTACGGTAAAGCGCTTTTATGAAGCCGAGGCACGGTTGGAATCAGAATGATATCTTGGCGCTCTGCATCACGACCGACTGGATTATCTTCTGCTCCAAGGGGAGCAGCACGGGCTTTCCGAAATCCGAAAGAAGGACGAACTTTATGCTTCCCGAAATCTTCTTCTTATCCTTCAGCAGTGCCTCGTTGTATGAAAGCCACTCGCCCCTGCCTATGCGGTAGTTTACCGCAAACGAGTATTTCTTCAGCATTGAAAGCGCCCTGTCGCGCATTACGGAATCAGTAACACCGGCGGCCACACCGGCATCCAAAGCACGTGAAATACCCCAGGCGACCGCCTCCCCGTGGCTGACGGAGTAGTTCCCCATCGACTCAAGGGCATGACCGAAAGTATGGCCAAGGTTCAGAAAACTCCTTATCCCCCTGGTTTCGGTGGGATCGGCCTCGATGAACTCCTTCTTGACCATAAGGGAGCGGAACACCATCTCCTTCAAAACATCCTTGTCCCGGGAGACTATCTTCTGGCTGTTCTCATCCATGAAGCGGAAAAGGGAATCGTCCCTGTTCAGAAAGGCATGCTTGACAACCTCGCCAAGACCGCATTTGTATTCCTTTGCAGGAAGGGTCCTCAAGGTGTCTATGGACACGAGCACCTCGTCGGCGGGATAAAAGGACCCCACAAGGTTCTTGCCACCTTCGAAATCTATTGCCGTCTTTCCGCCAAGGGAGGCGTCGACCATGCACAGCAGCGTGGTCGGGACCAACGTGAGGCGCGTGCCGCGCATGTACAGAGAAGCGGCAAGGGCCGTCATGTCGCACACAACGCCGCCGCCAAATGCGATGAACCTGGTATCCCTGGCGCACGAAAAGGAAAGGGCCGTGGAAAGGATCCTGACCAGGCTGTCCATCGTCTTGTATCTTTCTCCGCTCTCCAGAACTATCCTTTTTTCCGGGAGGCTGCTGAAAAGTGCCGCGCTGTTATTGTCGAACACCCAGAAAACATTGTTGCCGTAGGAAGAAAGATGAGACGACAAATCCTTTATGTCGTCGGCAAACAGAACATCCGTGACCCGGCCTCCGGATAATGTGCAAGACAGCTTTTTTTCCATCTCCGCCCCCCTTTAGAAGAAAATTATCACATCGGACGGTCTTGGTGAACCATGAAAAACCAATAAAACGTCCTTTTTTCATCCGGAACCCCGCCTATGGACAACCACATCCGTCCGCCTTTATTGCTTTTTTCATCCATTCCTATTTTAATAGTGGCTATGGATTTTTACTTTGACAACGCAGCCACCACACCGATCGGGGCAAGAGCCCTCGAGGAATATGTGGAAACCTGCAGGACATACCAGGCAAACCCCTCCTCCATACACCGCGAGGGACTCAGGGCACATGCGTATCTGGAGGAGAACCGCGTACGGATTGCAAACGTGCTCAACCTGGATAAGGAGAACATAGTGTTCACAAGCGGGGCAACCGAGGCCATATCGATCATAATGGGAAGCCTCCTGTGGCAGAAGACACCGGGAAGGATAATCACGACCAGGATCGAGCACGAGGCCGTACTCTCCCATCTTCCACTGCTCAGGGAAAAAGGATGGGATGTCGTCCAGCTCAGGGCGAAAGGAGGTTTCGTGGATCCGGATGACCTCGGGAATGCCTTGAACAGGGAGACCAGGCTTGTTGCCGTGATGAGTGTCAACAACGTCACCGGAGCCATCCAGGACATAGGCAGGCTTGCATCCATCGTGAGACAATACGAGAAGACGCTGAAAAGAAAGATATTCTTCTTCTCGGACAGCGTACAGGCGCTGGGAAAGACCGGTCTGGACCTGAAGGCCTGGGATGTGGACGGGGCATCCTTCTCAGCCCACAAGATTGCGGGGCCAAGGGGCATCGGGATGCTGTATCTGAAAAACAGATCGCAGGTCAGGCCGCTCGCACCAGCAGGAGGACAGGAATCCGGGATGAGGGGAGGTACGGAGAACCTTGCGGCAATATCATCGTTCAGGGTTGCGTTGGAAGAGGCGTACATTGACAGGGCACAAAAAGAGGAGAAGGTTGCAGGGCTGAACAGGATGGTGAGGGATTCGTTTTCCGGCGACGACCGTTTCTCGATCATAAGTCCGGAAAAGGCGAGCCCGTACATCCTTTCCATCGCCACCCCGCTCCCATCGGAGGTGTTCACGAGGATGCTGATCGACAGGGGCTTCTGCGTCTCATCCGGCTCCGCATGCTCGAACAACGCCAGGAAGAAGGCAGGAGGAGTGCTGGAGGCCATGGGATTTTCCCCGAAAACCAGCATGAGCAGCATAAGGATCTCGTTTTCCGACACAAGCACGGCCGAGAATACGGAGCTTCTGATAAAAACGATGAAGGAGATAGCAAATGGATGAGAAGCTTTACCTGATAAAGGAGGGGGAGATATCCCTCAAGGGAGGAAACCGCCCCCTGTTCGAAAAGAGACTCCGCGGGAACATAAAGGACAAGCTCGGAGCTTTTCATCCAAGGATTGAGAAGCAGAAAGGCAGGTTCTACCTCAGGCTGGACGGCGATGCCGACGACATGATTGTCGGCAAGGCCCTGTCCACCACGTTCGGGATAACGGGATTCGCACGCGCATACGAGCTTGAAAAGGATCCGGAGGTTCTGGACGAACGTGTGGCAAGGCTGCTGCCCTGTTCATCTTTTGCAGAAGGTGGCGGAACTTTCAAGGTCGATGCAAGAAGGGAGGACAAATCATTCGGCATGTCCAGCTACGAGATCTCCTGCCGTCTTGCCGGCATAGTCCATGAAATGTACCCTGAAATGACAGTCGATCTGAAGAATCCGGACCATGTGCTCCATGTGGAGGTGAGGAAAAAGATATTCATATACACATCGGACAACAAAGGACCGGGGGGACTTCCCGTGCAAAGCGCCGGACGTGGCATGCTTCTTCTTTCGGGAGGCATAGACAGTCCTGTCGCAGCCTTCCACATGGCTAAAAGGGGCATGAAGCTCGACTGCATCTATTTCCATGCCTATCCATATACCAGCGAGCTCGCCTTGGAAAAAGTCAAGAAGCTGGCATCGCTCATCGCACCATACCTTGGCGGGACAAGGCTGTATGTGGTTCCGTTCACCGACGGACAGCTCAAGATCAGGAAGGAGGCTTTCGAGGACGAGACCACGCTCATGTTCAGGGCGGCCATGATGAGGACAGCGGAGGAGATCGCAAGAAAGCGGAATGCAGGTGCGATAGTCACGGGAGAGGCTCTCAGCCAGGTTGCCTCACAGACGCTTGAGGCGATGAGCTTCACGGACAGCATGACGGACCTTCTTGTCCTCAGACCACTCGTGGGAATGGACAAGGAGGAGATAATTGACACGGCCAAGAGGATCGGAACATACGAGACGAGCATACTCCCATACGAGGACTGCTGCGTCATATTCTCCCCGAAGCACCCTGTGACCCACCCTGTCAAGGATGTGTCAAGAAGGCACTACGAAAGCCTTGGCATGGAGGACGAGATAAAGAAGGCGGTGGAGAACACAACCGTTTTCTATTTCAACCCCATGGGCGAAGAGGAGGCGATAAACACTCCGTAGCGGTCTACCCCTGTCCGTAATAGGCGTCCTTACCATGCTTGCGGAAATAATGCTTGTCCATAACATGCCGGGGTGCGCATTCTGCGTCCGGGTTGACCAATAGCGTGTCGATGGCCATCGAAGAGATCTCTTCAAGGACAACGGCGTTGTGTACGGCATCAAATGCATCCAGGCCCCAGGTGAAGGGGCCGTGGTTGCGGCAGAGCACGCCAGGACACGACATCGCATCGCGTCCAGCGAACGTCTCAGCAATCACAAGACCCGTGTTACGCTCATAGCCGTCCCCGACCTCGCTTTTTGACAACGGCCGGGTGCACGGTACCGTACCATAGAAATAATCGGCGTGCGTCGTCCCATAGCAGGGAAGATCTTTTCCAGCCTGCGACCATGCCGTGGCTTTCGGGGAATGGGTGTGGACCACGGCCCCTATGCTTTTGAAGGCCTTGTACAGCTCCAGATGGGTCGGCATGTCGCTGGAAGGTCTCAACCTCCCCTCGACGACGTTGCCGTCCAGATCGACGACAACCATGTCATCCGCACACATGCTGCCGTATTCCACCCCGCTGGGCTTGATCACGACAAGGCCCGAGCTCCTGTCTATTTCTGACACGTTGCCCCATGTGAACGTGACCAGGTCGTACTTTGGCAGCAGCATATTGGCTTCCAGGACTTTTTCCTTCAGCTTCTCCAGCACATCACACCTCCAGTTTCTCCACGGCGGCCCTTTCTATTCCGAGGCCGGCGATGTATCTGCGGTAATACCTGTCGAATCCTTCGCAGTCCCTCTCGTCGGGAACGAATGTCGTGCTCTCCGAATCGGAGAACACCTCGTCGGACAGGTATTCAGCCAGGCTCATGCCACGAGCGGACAGAAACGACGCAAGTACGGCTATACCCCATGCTCCGCCCTCCCCTGCAGTCGACAGCGCCCGTACCGGGGTACCAAGGGCCGAAGCCATCATCCTCAAGCCCACGTGCCGGGTTTTGAAATAGCCGCCATGACAGTTCATCACATCCAGATGCACGCCCTCCTTCCTGAACAAAATGTCAAGACCGACGCGCATCGAGGCAATGGCCGAATACAGCTCGCTGCGCATGAAATTGGCCAGATTGAACCGTGACGAGGATGAACGTGTGAAAAGCGGACGTCCCTCCTCCAGCCCGGTGATGGGTTCTCCGGAAATGTAATTGTAAGAAAGAAGCCCTCCGCAATCAGGATCTCCTTCGAGCGCGGAGGAGAGAACCACATCATAAAGCCTGCTCCTGTCGGTCTTGACGCCCATGGCGGATAGCACCTCCGAGAATATGGATATCCACGCGTCGTATCCACCTGTGCAATTGTTCGTATGGGCCATCGCGACCGGGACGCCGTCCGGGGTTGTCACAAGGTCGAGTTCAGCATATACGCCGGAGAGCGGCTTTTCGAGCACCACCATCGCGAAAGCCGAGGTTCCGGCACTCACGTTCCCCGTACGCGGGAGTATGGAATTCGTGGCAACCATGCCTGTTCCGGCATCCCCCTCGGGAGGACACAACGGGCAGCCTGGTTCGAGATCCCCGTCCCTGTCAAGCAAAAGAGCTCCCTCCTTTGTCAGATATCCGGCAACCTCGCCAGCCGCAAGCACCTTTGGGAAAAGACGTCGTATGTCATAACCGTACCTCCTGCCGAAGGCCTCTGCGGCACTGCGGCTGTAATCCATCGTCCCCTGATCAATCGGAAACATTCCCGAGGCATCCCCGACACCGACGACATCGGCACCTGTGAGCAACCTGTGCACATGGCTCGACAACGTGCATACATGTGCGAGCGACGGCAGGTATCCCGCCTGCTTCTTTATGTCCAGAAGAAGATGGCTGACCGTCCATCTCTGCGGCACAGGGAAGGAAAAAAGGGCGGTCAGCTCCTCGGACTCCCTTGCCGTCACGGTGTTGCGCCATGTGCGGAACGGGGTGAGCAGCCTCCAACCGTCGTCGAAAGCCATGTAGCCGTGCATCATGGCGCTCACCCCCATGGATGCCAGCTTTCCAAGCCTGACCCCGTATCTTCTGCGTACGTCATCCTTCAGAGCCGAATAACAGGCCCCCAGCCCCGTGACAATATCCTGCAAGGAGTATGTCCATATTCCATTATCATTCCTGTTCTCCCAATCGTGGTTCCCTGATGCGACCATTTTCCGTGTCGAATCGATGAGCACGGCCTTTATCCTTGTCGAACCCAACTCGATGCCTAGGCAGCATCCGCCATCACTTATTTCCCGTATGATCCTATCTTCGTCCATATAAGCTGTTTGCTCCAACATGCCACATTATACCCCAAAGAAGACAGTAACTGTGGATAATATCGGCAGAACTTGAATGCGCGGACAAAATAAACCGGGCGGAAGTCCTTCGTTTCCGTAAAGAACCTATCCGCCCGGATGTTCCCGACTTACAGGTCAGGATGTTCTTGCACCCTTTTCATGGAACCTTGTCCAAATTCTTCTTTTACCATTTTTCAGGTCGCACAGCCTTTTTTCCCGGAAACCTTTTCTTGGAGGGTGTGCTTTAATGTTCCATTACCATTCAGGTACACTTTCATCTTAACCCATAACCGCACTTTGTCAAGGAAAAACGGTCCGCAGCAGGCAGACGGGAAAGGAAACGCCAATCGCAGACATATTGGAAAAACATATTCAAACAAATCATAACTTCTTTTGACAAAACCTGTTATTTTTAAAAAAAATCCTATTCTTTTTCTTCGAAAAAGACTTTGGCAGACTTTTCAAAACCAATAATAAACATTATTTTTTAACTATGCTGAAAATCGGAATCGACGTAGGAAGCACCACCATGAAGGTGGTGGCGCTCGATGACGGGAACAAGGTCGTCTACGGCGCCTACGAAAGACATTACTCGGAAATATTCTACAGGGCGGGCAAGATGCTCGCCGACCTGCGCGACAAGCTCGGCAACCAGGAAATAACATTTTCGATTTCCGGATCCGCGGGCATGGGTCTCAGCGAAGAGGCCGGAATCCCGTTCGTCCAGGAGGTATACGCCACCAGGGTCGCGGCCATGACGTATATGCCGGAGACGGATGCGATCATAGAACTGGGCGGAGAGGATGCGAAGATACTGTTCCTGAAGAACGGCCTCGAGGTAAGGATGAACGGAACCTGTGCCGGAGGCACCGGGGCGTTCATAGACCAGATGGCCACATTGCTCGGAATATCAAGGGACGACATCGACAATCTCGCCTCAAAGGCCACGGAGATATACACCATAGCCTCCAGATGCGGGGTTTTTGCGAAATCGGATGTGCAACCTCTGATAAACCAGGGTGCCAGGACGGAGGACATCGCGGCCTCGATTCTCGTCGCCGTTGTCAACCAGACGATCGCCGGTCTTGCCCAGGGAAGGAAAATAGAGGGGAACATCGTGTATCTGGGAGGACCCCTGACCTTCATAAGCAGCCTCAGGAAGTACTTCGACGAGGCTCTGAGGACAACCGGCACATGTCCCGAGAACTCACTCTACTATGTCGCCATCGGGGCCGCGCTCACCCCCGGGGGCAGGAAATCGACGATAACTGAACTTCTGGACCTTGTCTCGAATTTGAAGGGAACGGGAAAATACACAAAGCTCCCTCCCCTTTTCAGAAACAGGAGCGAATACGAGGATTTCAAGGCGCGCCATGAGAAGGCAACGGTGAAATACATCGACGCATCCAAATATGCAGGAGAGGCCTTCCTCGGCGTGGATTCGGGAAGCACCACCATAAAATGCTGCCTGATCGACCGGGATGCGAACCTGCTTTTGTCCAGATACAGTCCCAACAACGGAAACCCCGTGCAGGCGATCAGCTCCTTTTTAAGCTCCGTGTACGAGGATTACCCGAACATAATAATCCGTTCCAGCGCCGCAACAGGATACGGCGAGGAGCTTTTGAAGACGGCGTTCAACCTGGATTACGGACTGGTCGAGACGCAGGCGCACTTCATGGGCGCCAAACATTTCATGGACGATGTCGACTTCATAATCGATATCGGCGGACAGGACATAAAATGCTTCAAGATCCGCGACGGCGCGATTGACGACATATTCCTTAACGAGGCCTGCTCGTCCGGTTGCGGCTCGTTCCTGCAGACGTTTGCCAACGCACTTGGGAAATCCAGCCAGGAATTCGCCGATCTCGCCATAGATGCAAAGGCTCCGGTGGACCTCGGCTCCAGATGCACCGTCTTCATGAACTCGTCCGTGAAACAGGCTCAAAAGGACGGGGCCGGAATAAACGACATATCCGCAGGTCTTGCGATATCGGTCGTCAAAAACGCGCTTTACAAGGTAATAAGGGCCACCAGCAAGGAACAGCTTGGGAAGAACATAGTCGTCCAGGGCGGAACGTTTCTGAACGACGCCGTGCTCAGGGCTTTCGAGCTCGAGCTCGGCATCGATGTCATCAGGCCGCAGATCGCGGGGCTCATGGGCGCATTCGGAGCCGCACTATATGCGAAGCTCATGACCGAACGGACAGGAAAGCAGACTGGGATAATAAGCAAGGAGGAGCTTGCCGAGCTCCATCCCCACATCCGATCCATCCGCTGCCAGGGATGTGCAAACCACTGCATACTGACGATAAACGATTTCGGCCTCAACAGGAGGCTGATAAGCGGCAACAGGTGCGACAAGCCGATAACTGGTGTCAAGCGGGAGGAGAGCGACGAGGACAACATCTACCTTTTCAAGCAGAACCTGATGAAGGGCTACATGGGGGAGAAGGGAGAGAACCGGCGCGGGAGGCTCGGTCTTGCGCTGGCGCTCGGGATGTGGGAGCTTCTGCCGTTCTACCAGACGCTGTTCGAGAATCTCGGCTTCAGGACCGTCGTGTCCCCGTTCAGCACGAGAGGCCTCTACATAAGCGGCCAGGCATCGATACCTTCGGACACAGTATGCTTCCCTGCAAAGCTGATGCACGGGCACATCGAATATTTGAAGAAGCAGAACGTGGACATGATCTTCATCCCGGCAAGCAGCTACAACGTGGACGAGGAGAAGGGAACGAACCATTTCAACTGTCCTGTCGTGGCCTATTACGGGGAGGTCATAAGGGGCAACCAGGACCTCGCAGGGATCCCTCTGAAGCTCGCATACCTCTCGCTTGAGAGGAAGAACGTGCTGAAAAGAAGGATCATGGACACCTTCGGCACGAAGTCAGGAGAAACCGCACGTGCGATTGAAAAGGCTTTCGCAGCACTGGAGGACTACCATAAAAAGGTCATTTCGAAAGGTGCGCTCATAGTCGGGAAGGCAAGGAAAGAAAACAGGCATATCATCGTGCTTGCAGGAAGGCCATACCATGTCGATCCGGAAATCAACCACGGCATCGACCACCTGATCGTCACGCTCGGAGCCTCGGTCGTCAGCGAGGACAGCCTGAGCTACATGACGGACAAGGGCAAGGTTGGCGTGCTCAACCAGTGGACGTACCATGCGAGGATGTACGATGCGGCGAGATACATCCTTGACAAGCCGGACATGGACCTCGTACAGCTCGTTTCCTTCGGTTGCGGACTCGATGCCGTCACCACCGACGAGGTCAGGGAGATCCTGAGAAGCGGCGACAGGATCTACACACAGATCAAGATAGACGAGATAACGAACCTCGGAGCCGTGAAGATCAGGCTCAGAAGCCTTTTCGCCGCCATGGAGCTAAAGTGATGCCTCAGTTTACGCAGCAGATGAAGAACGACGGCTGGACCATAGTGGTGCCCAACATGTCGGAGATACATTTCAATGTGATGAAGCGGATTTTCGAGAACTACGGATATAACGTATTGCTTCTTGAGAACAACGATCCCACCCTTATCGACGAAGGGCTGAAGTATGTGCATAACGACATGTGCTATCCCTGTCTTCTCGTCATCGGACAGATGCTGGATGCAATCAGGCGCGGTCTGGTCGACAAGGACAGGTGCGCCCTTGCGATAAGCCAGACAGGCGGTGGCTGCCGCGCGAGCAACTACTATTTCCTGCTTATAAAGGCGCTTAAAAAGGCAGGGCTTGAGAACATTCCCGTAATTTCATTCAATCTCCAGGGGATGAACAGCAATCCCGGATTCAAGATCACCAAGACGATGATGCTCCAGGCTTTCACCGCCCTCATATACGGTGACCTGCTGATGCTCCTGTCGAACCAGACGAGGCCGTACGAGATAACGAAGGGTGATACAGACCGCCTTGTCGGAAGGTGGACGGACCATCTCGGGGAATGCTTTGCGAAAAACCGCGGGTATTTCGGGCGCAACCTGAGAAAGAACCTGAACAGGATCAGCGACGATTTTGCAGCCATCCCGGTAGAACGGGTCAGGAAGGTGAAGGTGGGCGTCGTCGGGGAAATATACATGAAGTATTCCGCGCTCGGCAACAACAACCTCAAGGAGTTCCTGGAAAGCGAGGACTGCGAGGTCATGCTTCCTCCGATGCTGGGCTTCGTGTTCTACGGCTTCACGAACGGCATCCACGACCATGATTTCTACGGTGGACGCTGGATATACAAGCACGTGGCGAAATACATCGTCATGCCTTATCTGGAGAAGTTCGAGCGCTGGAGCGAGGAGGCGGTCCTCAGGCACAAGGAATTCAACCGTGCCGCGAGCTTCAAGGAGCTCGAGGGCTATACCAAGGGAATCATAAGCCAGGGCTGCAAGATGGGTGAAGGATGGCTGCTCACTGCCGAGATGGTCGAACTCATAGAAAAAGGCTATGGGAACATCGTCTGCACACAGCCCTTCGGATGCCTGCCGAACCACATTGTCGGCAAAGGCATGATCAGGCCACTCAAGGAAAAATACCCCGATTCCAACATAGTCCCGATCGACTACGACCCGTCCGCAACGAAGGTGAACCAGGAGAACAGGATCAAGCTCATGCTCGCAATCGCAAGGGAAAACCTTGCAAAGCAGAAATGATCATATCATCTTCAGCCTCTTATAGCGGATAAAGCAGCATATCAGGAACACTATCCCGCAGACCGTCGTGACCGGGGTTGCAAGCCCTATCAAAAAGAGGGATGAATCCTCCAGCCTTGAAAATATCAGGGCCAAGGGTATCCTTATCAGAAAGGCCGAGCCCATCCCCTGCACCATCACGGGCACCGAGCGTCCCGAGCCGTTGAAGAACCCGATCAGGGAAAAGAGGACGCAGGTGAGGATGCACTCGGGGGAAAAGCCCTTCAGAAACAACGCACTCTGGTCTATAACTTCTTTGTCGGATGTGAAGAGCGATGACATTGCGCCTCCCAGGAAGAATCCCAGAAGGAAAAAGAGCGTTCCGAGCGAACATCCGCATGCGATTGCGGTCTTAAGCCCCTTTTTGGCCCTCTCACGCAAGCCCGCCCCTATGTTCTGCGCGCTGAAGGCCGATACGGATTGCATGAGCGACGAGGGCAGCAGCATTATGAAGGACACTATCTTCTGCGCAACCCCGTATCCTGCGGACGGCATGAGTCCCATGCCGTTTACAATCGAATTGAGTACCAAGAACGATATCTGCACCATCGTCTCCTGCAGTGCGATCGGAACTCCTACAGAAAGGATCCTTTTGATCCCGATCTTGTCCAACCTGAGCTTCTTTCTGTCGAACGCGATATCCAGCTTCCTTTTTTTAAGCGCGAAAAGCGACACTATTACGGAAACTCCCTGTGCCGCGACAGTGGCGTAGGCCGCGCCGGATGCATCCATCTTGAAATATCCGACAAGAAGGAAATCCCCTATCATGTTCACCACGCAGGCAACCGCCACGAACAAAAGAGGTAGGTTCGCATCCCCCACCCCGCGCAGGATCGAGCTTATGACGTTGTAGGCTATTATGACGATTATGCCCGCCGAGCATATCCTTATGTATCCGACAGCCATGTCATGGGAGGCCTCAGGCACACGCATCAGAGAGGCGACGGCATCCGCTGAAAGCTCCAAGACCACCGTCAAAACGATTCCGATGATCAGAAAGAGGATCATGCTGGTTCCGACTGCGCTGCCGGCCATATCCTTATCCTTTGCCCCGACATGGTGGCCGATCACGACGGTGGAGCCCATCGCGAGGCTTGTTATGACAAACGTCACCATCTGCATGAACGCCGATCCCGTCCCGACAGCGGCGATCGATGCGGCCGAGCCGAACCATCCGACCACAAGCAGGTCCACCGCTCCGTATGCGGCCTGGAGTATCAGGGCCCCGAATACAGGGAGCGCAAAACGCACGAGGCTTGAAAAGACAGGGCCTTCCGTGAATGAGATTTCCTTATCCATACTGATGATTAAAAATACAAACGCCTTGTTTTTCAATTATCCGAAGGCGCACGCAAAGCCCTTTTCCATGTTTTTTTTCGTGTGGATGCAAATCAACGCTGTCAGGAAAGGCTTTTGACATGAAGCGGGGTGTACTCCATATGCCCGTCCACCCTCTCCGAAAGCATGAGGCTTATGGAGGAAACCTCCTGTACTATCGGATTGACTCCCGCTTTCCCATGAAATGGAGGAAAGGCCCTCCGGGCCAATGTAACATGTGGCCTGAACTTCCCTTTCTCAAGATCGAAACCTCTTTCAGAAAGGTTTTCCGCAAGATTCTTCTGAAGGCTCGAAAGCATATCAGATTTTTCTGCCCCGAGCCAGATTATATCCCCGTCGCCGCGGTGGAACGAGCCGACATGGTCCATGCAGATCGAAAACGGCTTATGATCAAGCGCCTCCATCGCAGCACATGCATTTTCCATATCCTTGCCGCTGCATTCGCCCAGAAAGCTCAGCGTCAGATGCATGTTGTCCCTACGGGTATAAAAGGCCTTCTCAAGCCTGAGGGCATCGCGGATGCTGCAGATCGCATCGAGGGCCGAAGGGCTGAATGAGATTGCGATGAAAAGCCTCATGAGCTCACCTCCCATTCAAAGCCTTAAAAAGCGCTGCACATTCCTTTTCCAGCTGTGCAATCTCATCCTCATTCAAAACGAGCCCGGATTTCGAGAACCTTGCTCCAAGAATGACCTGCGTCTGCTCCTCAAGGACCTCGCAGCCCAGCATCTCAAGAAGCTCCCTGAGCTTTGAAAGGGAAAAGGAGCCTCCGCTGGAGCCTGCGGCCGAACTCAGTGCGACAAGCTTTCCTCTCACCGCGGCTGTCAGGTAGTCCCCTGCGATCACAGGGCGGGAAAGCCAGTCGATAAGATTTTTGACAGCGGCGCTGTAGCTGTGATTGTACTCGGGACTGCCGATCCAGAGGGCATCGGCCTCTCCGACCGCTTTCCTTACCCTTTTAACCGCAACGGGAGCTGGAAACTCCTCATCCTGATTCAAAAGCGGAAGATCACCATAATCAAGAAACGAGCAGTCAAAGGATTTCGATAGTTTATCAAAGGCATGGCGGAGAAGCTGCGTGTTGTAGCTGCCGGAGCGCAGGCTTGCCGGGATGAAAAGGATTTTCTTCATGCCCTGATGATAGGACGGCTGGAAGGAATAATCAATTCAAACATGCTTTTATCGGCCTACTTCAGGAAAAACGGGCCCGAGCTGTTTTGACAAGTCCCGGCAATCTTCATGAAGAAAGCCTCTTCATGTGCTATCATCTTCAAAAAGAGGCTTTGAATGCGGGAACGGACGTACATGGCAATAGATCTCAAATCATTCTACGCATCCGTCGAATGCCAGGAGCGCGGTCTCGATCCGCTTGATACGAACCTGGTGGTAGCCGACGCATCCCGCAGCGAAAAGACCATATGTCTTGCGGTGAGCCCCAGCTTGAAGGCCTGCGGCATTCCGGCAAGGGCGAGGCTTTTCGAGGTTGTGCAGAAAACACGGGAGATAAACGCCGCAAGAAAGAGGGACAACGGTGGAGCGGGCTTCTCCGGTTCATCGTCGAGCATGTCCGGGCTTGCAGCAGACCCATCCCTGCGGTTCGATTATATCACCGCCACACCCAGGATGGCGCATTACATGGCCGCAAGTACCAGAATATACAACATATACCTGAAATACATCTCTCCTGAAGATATACACGTCTACTCGATAGACGAGGTGTTCATGGATGTGACCGATTATCTCGTGCTTTATAAGACAACTGCCAAAGAGCTTGCGAAAAGGATGATACAGGACGTTTTCAACACCACCGGAATAACCGCCACGGCAGGAATCGGAACCAATCTTT
Source organism: uncultured Spirochaetales bacterium (assembly GCA_949293595.1). Classification (GTDB taxonomy): domain Bacteria; phylum Spirochaetota; class Spirochaetia; order Sphaerochaetales; family Sphaerochaetaceae; genus Ornithospirochaeta. The sequence goes on from CASFDW010000001.1 coordinate 368,856, forward strand.
ACCTCAGCAAGATCGCACTCGACATAATGGCAAAGCATGTGGATGCGGATGATGACGGAGTGAGGATCGCAAGCCTTGACGAGAGGACCTACCGTACCGCTCTCTGGTCCCATCGTCCGATAACCGATTTCTGGAGGATAGGACGTGGGTATGCAAAAAAGCTTGAAAAAAAAGGCCTTTTCACGATGGGCGATGTGGCAAGATGCTCCTTGGAGAACGAGGATGTGCTATATAAACTGTTCGGTGTGAACGCAGAGCTTCTGATTGACCATGCCTGGGGCTGGGAGCCATGCACTATGAAAGAAATAAAGGCCTACAGGCCGGAATCAAGCAGCATAGGCTCCGCACAGGTGCTCCAGGACCCATACACCGCTGAAAAGGCCGCTCTGGTCCTTAGGGAGATGGCGGAGGCCCTCTCGCTTTCGCTTTTTGAGAAGAGCCTTGCAACCGACCAGATAGTCCTTGGAATCGGCTATGACATAGAGAATTTCAAAATACCCGGGAAAATGGACAACTACGAAGGCGAGGTCGTGACCGACCATTGGGGCAGGAAGATTCCGGCTCATGCCCACGGGAGCATCAACCTGCCCTTTCATACATCCTCCTCAAAAAGGATAAGGGAGGCCGCATTGTCGCTTTTTTCCCGCATCGCCGACAAGAGCCTCCTGATAAGAAGGCTTTACATCACCGCTAACCACGTCGAGGATGAAAAAGAGGCGAGAAAAAACCTGCAGCCCGACCTGTTTGATGATGGAAATGAAGAAAAGGAGGACATGAGGGAGCAAAGGCTCCAGGATGCAACGCTTGAGATAAAAAAGCGTTTTGGAAAGAATGCGCTTCTAAAGGCCACGAGCCTCACGGAGGGCTCCACGGAAAAGCTCAGGAACAGCCAGATCGGAGGGCACAAGGCATGAAGGAGAACCCTTATTCCGACATGATCGACCTGGATCGCCCGACATCCAAAAAGCATCCGAAGATGCCTGCCTTGATGAGGGCCGCACAGTTCTCACCCTTTTCCGCGCTCACCGGATACGAGGAGGAGATAGACGAGGCAGGCAGGCTCACGGAAGAGAGGGCGATACTTTCGGAAGACGAGAGGAACGAGCTTGATGAAAAGCTCAAAAGGCTCATGCATGGAAATACTGGAAAGGAGGTCTGCGTCACCTATTTCAAAGAGGATGGGAAAAAGAAAGGAGGAAAGTACATCACAGCACGTGGGACAATAAGAAAACTGGACGGATATGAAAATGCGATAATCCTCTCGGACGGCACGAGGATAAATCCTGAGGACATCCTGGAAATGGATCCGGCATGAGATGAAAAAAAACGATCCCCTGCCGGGGACCATCATGAAAACAGCTTCGGTCGTTCTAAAGGGAAACGTGCATCTTCTCCTTTATCTCCGCGATGTTCCTGCCGCCTATCTCATTGGCCTTTCTGGTGCCGGAAGCCAGAATATCCTTGACCTCGTCCATATGCGCTTCGTAATACGCCCTCTTCTCCCTTATGGGATCCAGCATATCGTTCAGGGCCTTTGCAAGAAGCTTCTTGCATGCCACGCATCCGATTGCGGCGTTCCTGCACATCGAGCAGATGTTTCCGCTCTCGCCTTCGTTGAAGGCCTTGTGGTACTTGAACACGGTGCAGATGTCGGGATTTCCGGGAATCTTGACGCTGATGCGGTTGGTGTCAGTGACGGCGGCCCTCACCTTCTGGTTTATGACATCCTCTGGATCGGAAAGATAAACGGCGTTGCCAAGGCTCTTGCCCATCTTCGCATTTCCATCAAGTCCGCAGAGACGGCCTACGCTGCTGAGCTTGTAATCCGGCTCGGTGATCGAAGTGCCGTACAGCTCGTTGAACTTGCGGACGATCTTTCTGGCCATCTCTATGTGCGGCACCTGGTCGTCCCCCACGGGAACAAGATCGGCGTTGCAGAACGTTATGTCCGCGGTCTGGCTAACGGGATAACCTAAAAACCCATAGGTCATCTCCTTGTACCCATAGTTCTTCGCCTCCGTCTTGATCGTCGGATTGTGCGAGAGCTGGTTGACGGTCACGAGCATCGAGTAGAAGATCGTGAGCTCCGCGATTGCACCGACCATGGACTGCTGGACGAACGTCACCTTCTCCGGATCGAGGCCGGAGGAGAGGTTGTCGATCGCGACCTGGTAGATCGAATCATGGATGAGCTCCGGATTCTCAAAATGCGTTGTGAGCGCCTGCACGTCCGCAACCAGTATGAACTCCTCGTACTCGTCCTGAAGCGCGACCCGGCTCTTCAGGGATCCCACATAATGCCCGAGATGAAGCCGTCCGGTCGGCCTGTCGCCTGTAAGTATCCTCTTCCTCATTTACCTTCTCCTTTATGGCATTCATCGCACCTGTGGTCGGTGCAGTAGTATCCGCTGCCATGGTAGACCACCCCGGCAGGGGTGAAGACGCGGTGTGCGGGGGCCCCGCATACCGGGCAGGCGGCATCCTCGTCCGCCTTGTCGAAAGTCCTGTAGGCCTCAAACTCGTTGCCGCAGGACGAACACCTGTATTCGTAATAAGGCATCAGATGAACCCTCCCACCATGCCTGTGGCTTTTCCTGCAAGGGCGGTGACGGCATCCACGCCGATTTCCATGTCCTCGACCACCACTGTCTGTCCTTCCTGGCGGATCATGACGGAAAGCGTCTTGAAATCAAGGCTCTCCCCCTTCCTCCTAAGGTCGGCGACCACGTTGTTCCTCATCAGCGTGTTGAACGTCCTCGCGCTTTTCTCGCTCCTCATCGCGATCACGGCGGAAAGCAGATACCTGCCGTCGTCGGATCTGTCGACAGAGATCAGGGCGCTCTCGATCTCGAGCAGGACGGTCACCGGAAGATCGAAACCGATGTCCATGACGGTCTTAGGATCCCTGGCATACACGGAGAACATGCTTTGGGACATGATCGACGCAAGATCCTTGGGAATCAGCGTCTGGCGCTCGGAGAACGTCCTTCTGTAGGCCTCCTCGTAGCTTCCGGTGGAAAACAGCAGCAGGCCCGATTCCGGAACCCCCGCGCTTATCTGTCCGTTCGTATAATACTTCCCATCCCCGGAGCCGACCTTTTCGAAGCCGTCCGTATGGCTCAACGCGGTATTGACGATGAAGGAACCGTAATTGCCCTCGGCTGCCCCGTAGACGGTATAGTTGTCCGCAGGGGACGGGTAAAGATTCTCATCCCCAGCCTCAAGCGCGAAGCTGACACGCTCCGCCCTCCTCACAAGCTCGTTTGATGGATCGAGGACGCCGGCATCCTTTGCCTTTGCGGCATCGACTGTCACGACAAGCTCGCCCGGCCGTCCGAGGGCCTCATAATAATACGAGGTCTCGAACGGGCTCCTATGCACGCAGGAGGCAAGGATCAGGACAAGAAACGGTATTACAAGAAATCTCTTCATACCTTGCCGATCTTCACGAAAACCTGGCTGTCCGCGATATCCGCGGCCTTTCCGTCGTTCTCAGCGATCTCGAGGCTGTCGGCAAGGGTCTCCGCGGCGATGTACGTCCTGAAACTCCCGACGGCCTTGTCCACCAGATCGCTTCCCTTTATCCGGACGACGATGTGGTCGGAGACCTCGAATCCGCTCTCCTTCCTCTCGCTCTGGATGAAGCGCACGATATCCCTTGCTATACCCTCCAGAAGGAGCTCCTCGGTAACATCCGTGTCGAAGCCCACGGTGATCGTACCCTCGTTGAGGACCTTCACATGCTCCTTCTCGCTCCTCTGGATTGCAAGATCCTCCGCCGAGAGGTCTATGCTGCCGGCAGAGTATGCGACAGTCCTACTGTTCCCGTCGAGGATCGATGCGATCTCGTCACTCGTGAATCCGGTGATGATCGCGGCCACCTCCTTCATGTTCTTTCCAAGCCTGGAGCCGAGCACCTTGAAGTTGGCCTTTGCCGAATAGGAGACGAGGCTTGACTCGTCGGCCTCTATGAACACCTTCTTGACATTGAGCTCCTCGGCGATGATGTCGCTGTTCCTTTCAAGAATCGACCTCTCCTCCGCATCCCTGTCGACGATGAAGAACGAGGAAAGCGGCTGGCGGATCTTGAGATTGGAGCTGCTTCTCAGTGCCCGTCCCATCGCAATCGCCTTCATCGCAAGGCTCATCTCCTTCTCAAGCCCGATGTCGCGCTCGCTTTCATCGGCCTCCGGCCATAAGCAGAGGTGCACGGATTCCGGCATGTCCTCCGTCCTGAGATTCTGATATATCTCCTCCGTTATGAAAGGGATGACAGGGCAAGCAATCTTGCAGAATGTCATGAGAACCTTGTAAAGGGTGTCGTAAGCCATCTTCTTGTCCCCGTCGTTCTCGCTTCTCCAGAACCTTCTCCTGCTTCTGCGGATGTACCAGTTGTTGAGATCGTCGATGAAGGACACGACAGCCTGGCATACCGCCTGGATGTCGTAGGTGTCGAAGGCATGCGACACTTCGGCACCGAGCCTGTTGGTGGCGCTGATGATCCAGCGGTCGAGCGGGTTCTCAAGATCCCTGTATGCCGTTTCGGAGGGCACATAGCCGTCGATGTTCGCATAGGTGACGAAGAATGAATATGCGTTCCAGAGCGGGATCAGGAGATTCTTGAGCACGTCCTTGACAAGGTCGTCGCTGAACTTGAGGTCATCCGCCTTCACGAGGCAGGAGTCGATGAGGGCGAAACGCAGTGCATCCGCGCCGTAGGTGCCCACGATCTCCATCGGATCGGTGTAGTTCCTCTCGCTCTTGCTCATCTTCTTGCCGTCGGCGGCAAGCACGATGCCGGAGGTGATGCAGTTGAGGAAGGCGGGCTTTCCGAAAAGCGCCGCGGCAAGGACGGTAAGCGAATAGAACCATCCCCTGGTCTGGTCGAGCCCCTCGTTGATGAAATCGGCGGGGAAGATCCTCTCGAACCTCTCCTTGTTCTCAAACGGATAGTGCTGCTGCGCATACGGCATGCTTCCGGACTCGAACCAGCAGTCAAGCACGTCGGGGATCCTGCGCATCGTGCCCTTCCCGTCGGGGCTGGGCCATGTCAGGTTGTCGACAAAATGCTTGTGGATGTCCTCGACCTTCTTGCCGCACTTCCTCTCAAGCTCCTCGATGGAGCCTATGACCTCGATGTGGTCCGAACCGTCGCACTTCCACACCGGTATCGGATTGCCCCAGAACCTGTTGCGGCTGATCGCCCAGTCCCTGGCGCCCTCGAGCCATTTGCCGAAGCGTCCGTGCTTGATATGCTCGGGCACCCAGGTGATCTGCTCGTTGCAGTCTATCATCGTCTGCTTTATCTTCTGCACGTCGACGAACCAGCAGCTCATCGCCCTGTAGATCAAAGGCTTCTTGGTCCTCCAGCAGAACGGATACGAGTGCAGGTAGTTCTCCCTCTTAACGAGCTTTCCATGCTCCTTGAGCCAGGCGATTATGCTCTTGTCGGCATCCTTGACGAAAACGCCCTCCCAGTCGGGGACCTCGGATGTGAAGCGGCAGGCACTGTCTATCGGGCAGACAACAGGGATACCTGTACCCTTGAGCACGTTGTAGTCCTCCTCGCCGAAGCCAGGTGCGGTATGGACGATGCCACATCCGTCCTCGGTCGTGACATAGTCGCCAGTGACGACGATGAACGCACCCTGCTTCTTGAGGTCGGCGAAATACGGGAAGAGTGGTTCGTAGGTCATGCCCTTGAGCTCGTTTCCCTTAACCTTCTTGACCAGTGTATAGCCCTTGTTGTCCTTGTAGTACTTGCCAACGAGCTTCTCCGCAAGATAGTAGCGGTCGTGGGTCCCATCATCCTCGACAAGCACGTAGTCGATATCCGGACCTACGGCAAGCGCAAGGTTGGACGGAAGCGTCCAAGGGGTCGTGGTCCATGCGAGGAAATAGGTGTTCTCCTCACCGTCCACCTTGAATCTTATGGTCACGGCGGGATCCACGACATCCTGGTAACCGCCCAGATTGACCTCCATGTTGGAAACAGGACATTCGAGAGCCGGGGAATACGGAAGGATGTTGAATCCCTCGTAGACCAGCCCCTTGTCGTAGAGTGTCTTGAAGACCCACCACACGCTCTCCATGAAAGACTTGTCCATCGTCTTGTAATCGTTGTCGAAATCGATCCAGCGGCCCATCCTGGTGACCGCCTCCCTCCACTCGTCGGTGTATGTGAGCACGATCGAGCGGCAGGTCTCGTTGAACTTGTCCACCCCGTATTCCTGGATGGCCTGGTGTCCGTGCATGTCGAGCTTGCGCTCCACTATGTTCTCGATGGGAACGCCATGGCAGTCCCAGCCGAAACGGCGGATGACGCGTTTGCCCCTCATCGTCTGATAGCGGGGGATGGCATCCTTGATGGTTCCCGGAACCAGATGGCCGAAATGAGGCAATCCGGTTGCAAAGGGAGGTCCGTCATAGAACACGTACTCGTTTTCAGGATCCCTTTCCTCTATTGATTTCCTGAAGATGTCATGGTCCTTCCAGAATTTCAGGACACCCTCCTCCATCTTCGGAAAATCAACTTTGTTGTTCACTGGATGAAACATATGAATTATCGACTCCTATTTGCAAACATATTATTAGAAAAGGCATGGTCTTTACAAGTATCGCTTTACCAGTGACCCGGCATTTGATACTATCACTATGATGAAAAGATTCCCTGTTGCGAAGGAGCTCGAGGCGTTGGGAAAAGTGTTTTCCGACCACGGCTACAAGATATATCTCGTCGGTGGTGCCGTAAGGGACCATCTGCTCGGCATAAGCAACCACGACTACGATTTCGCAACCGATGCCGAGCCAGACGTCATCAAGGGAATGTTCAGGCGCACGATCGACACAGGAATCAGGCACGGGACCGTGACGGTGCTTTTCAAGGGCGGGAAGTACGAGATCACCACGTTCAGGAGCGAGTCGGACTACGCCGACATGAGGCATCCGGGGAAAATCGAGTTCGTCAGGAACCTGGACGAGGACCTCGGGCGCAGGGATTTCACGATCAACGCCTTCGCGGCGGATCTTTCCACGGGAGAGATAATAGACCGCCACGACGGGTGCAATGATCTGAAAAACCGCGTGATAAGGGCCATCGGCAATCCTGAGGAAAGATTTTCGGAGGATGCCCTGAGGATGCTGCGCGCATGCCGCTTCTCGGCAAAGCTCGGCTTTTCGATCGAGGAAGGGACCTTCAATGCGATGTGCCGGCTCAAGGAGAACATACGCCATGTGTCCGCGGAAAGGATCAGGGAGGAGGTTTTCGGACTGATATTGTCCGACCATCCCGTGAACGGGCTCGAGGCCATGAGGCTCTCGGGCCTCATGGACATGATACTTCCGGAGCTTTCCGCATGCATCGGCGTGGACCAGGGCGGACTGCACTCATGCGACGTGTACACCCATCTGGTGAGGACATTGCTCGCGGCCGTGGAGAACAACCATGACCGGCACGTACGCCTTGCAGCCCTGTTCCACGACATAGGCAAACCCGCGGCAAGGAAGGCCGGCGGGGACAGGACTTACACGTTCCACGGGCATGAGAAGACCGGTGCGGACCTTTGGCGTGGGATATGCGCAAGGCTCAAGACCGGCAACGCGGAAAGGGACAAGGTGGCGCACCTGATAGAAAACCACATGTTCGGCTACGAGCCATGCTGGAGCGATGCGGCCGTAAGAAGGTTCATGAAAAGGGTCGGCCTCGAGAACCTCGACGATCTGATCGACCTGAGGATCGACGATGCGACGGCAATAAGCGGCGCATGCGATCCGTCCATGCTTCTGGAGCTGATGGCCAGGATACGGACTGAGGAGGAGAACAGGGCCGCGCTCGGACTGAAGGACCTGGCGATAAGCGGAAGGGACCTGATCGAGGAAAAAATAATCCCCCCCTCGAAGAAGATGGGGAGGATACTGGAACTGCTTCTGGACGAGGTCGTGGAAACCCCGTCGCTCAACAGAAGGGACTATCTTCTGGAAAAGGCCCGGATCCTAGCCGGACAGGATGTTTAACGCAACCAGGGCCGCATGTGCGGCGGACTGCTCGGCACCCTTCTTGTTCTTGCCCTTCGCAGGACCGTATTTCCTCTGCATGACCTCGACCTCCACCAGAAACTCCTGGTCGTGGTCCGGTCCGCTCTGCCCCACCACACGGTACTGAGGCAGCGGTTTGCGCTTCTTCTGGAGATACTCCTGCAATATCGTCTTGTAATCTTTGAAATCAAGCTTGTCGGAAAGATACCGATCGACCTGCCCCTTCATGAATGAGAGGACGAACAGCCTCGCCTTGTCGAGCCCCTGGTCGAGGAACACGGACGCGATTACCGCCTCCATGCAGTCGGCAAGCACGGCCTTCTTTTTCTTTCCGCCCTGCATCTCCTCGCCCTTTCCCATCAAGAGGAACCTGTCGAGCTGCATGCCGAGGGCGACCTCGCACAGGCTGTCCTCGCTCACCACGCTGGCCTTGATCTTGGAAAAATCGCCTTCGTGGAGATTCGAGAAGGATGAGAACAGATACTCGGCCGTGATCATTCCCAGGACGCTGTCGCCCAGGAACTCCAGCCTTTCGTTGTTGTCCACACCTCCCCTGACCTCGTTGGCATAACTCGTATGGGTGAAGGCGAGGTTCAGGATGGACAGATTGGTGTAGCTGAGATCGTGCTCGCCACAGAAAATCAAAAGCTCCCTCTTTCTCTCGTCATCGATCAAGGGAGCTTTTATCTGACAAAATTCCGATGTCAATTCAATTCCTTCGCAAGGTAGCTAACGGCATCGCCGACGGTCTCGAACTCGTTGGCCTTGTCATCGCTGATCGTCACCCCGAGCTCCTCCTCGATCGCATATACGAGCTCGTATGTGTCGAGGCTGTCAGCACCGAGGTCCTTCCTGAAATTGGCGTCCATCGTGATCTTCTTCTCGTCGATGTTGAGTTTCTCGACGACCAGATCCTTAACTTTGGCAAATACTTCTGCTTCTGTCATCTTTCTTCCCCTAGGTTTTTTATTCCTCGTCCTTCACCACAACCGGCTTACCTGCGTAGTAGCCGCATTTCGGGCATACGCGGTGGGATGGGACAAGGTTCCCGCATGTCTGACATTCTGAAAGATTCGGCATGGAGAGCTTCATGTTTGCTGCCTTTCTGGATGCAGCTCTGGATTTCGACGTTTTATACTTTGGAGTTGCCATTGTGTAACCTCTTCATTTGATGTTATTTATCCGACATCATCCGATATTACCAAAAGTAAATTATCACGTCAACGCCTTTCGCCACAAAAGGAAGCAAGTACCTCCATTACTTTTCTGACAGAAATGCCAGATATGTCATAATCAATTAATAACACATATTTCAGGTTTTGAAAAGGATTAAATTCCATGCTTGGCGGTGCGCACGGGGACAAAAACAAGGGCCGCGGTCCAAATGTCCGGCGGTCCCTGGTTTCAGAGGCTGTCGCCGAAATCCTTCCTGAAGGCATTGACCAGCCTGAGCGGCCAGTCGGACACAGGCTCGAGACGTCCGAAGAAGAACCTCAGGGACGACGGTTCCTCCACGAATCGGAGGCCTCCGACCAGATCGCGGTGGTCATACAGCCATTTGATCCTGTCAACCGCGTATTTCACCTGGGAAAGGGTGAACACCCTCCTTGGAAGGGCGAGACGCAGAAGCTCGACGGATGCAAGATGCTCGCTGCCGTCGGCCTCCCTCTGCTCGGATATCGTACCCCGCTCCATACCCCTTATCCCTCCGGCGATGTACACGGCCGCGGCCAGGGCGCCTGCAGGATACTCCTGCTGCGCGACATGGGGAAGGAACCTCGTCGCATCGAGATGGCATCCGAGCCCGCCGGCAGGAGTCACCACCGGAACCGCACGTGCAAGCAGCTCGTCCGTCATGTACTTGATGAACAGTGGTCCCTGGGAGACCACGTCCATGTCCATCGTCTCGTCCAGGCCTACCGTCATGGCCTCCATCTCCCTCACGCTCATGCCGCCGTATGTGAGGAACCCCTCGAACATCGGAACGAGCTCGCGCATTTTGAGATAAAGGCTACGGTCGTGTATTGCGATCCCGCCTCCTCTGGCGAAACCGAGCTTCCTGGCCGAAAAATAGATGATGTCCATCTTGTCAGAGATCCTGCGTGTTATCTCGCGCAGTGAGAGGTCCCTTGCCGCCGCCTCCCTGGTCTTGATGAAATACAGGTTGTCCTGCAGCAGGCTGGCGTCCATGACCACGAGCTTCCCATGGCGGTGCGCAATGTCCGCGACAGCCTCCATGTTCCCCAACGACACCGGCTGTCCGCCAATGAGGTTCGTGCCGGTCTCAATCCTGACGAACGGAATCCTGTCGGAGCACCTTGCGAGCAGGGACTCGAGCCTGCCGAGATCGAAATCACCCTTGAACGGATTGTCGCTGACGAGCTTCACGCCCTCGTCCGTCACAAGCTCCTCCACCGAGCCGCCAAGCCTCGTTATGTGGGCCTTGGTCGTTGTGAAATGGTAGTTCATCGGTATTATCGAACCTTCCTTCACGAAGGTCATGGCGATGATGTTCTCCGCCGCCCTCCCCTGATGGGCGGGCAGGAAGTAATCCGTATCGAATATCTCCTTGAGCTTGTCCGTCAGACGTGTGAAGGTCGCGCTTCCCGCATAGCTGTCGTCGGCAATCATCATTGCCGCAAGCTGCCTGTCGCTCATGGCGTTCACACCGCTGTCGGTGAGCATGTCCAGAAAGATGTCCTTGTTCTTGAGCAGGAAGGTGTTGTACCCAGCCTCGTCAATGGCTTGCGCCCTTCTTTCAACAGGTACGAGATCGAGCTTCTGGACGATCCTGACCTTGTGCAGTTCAAGCGGGATCTCATCCCCGCTGTAAAATCTTATTTCCGGCATTTCAAACTCCTTATCTCCAGCAGTTTCTATCCAAAGATACAGTTTTGTCAATAAAAGAGAAGCCGTTTGCGGAGCGATTTTAAAAATATCGTAAGGAATCAGGATCAGACCAGGTCGGCGGGGACGAATCCCAGAACCGCATCGAGACCGGAGGTGCGGACAGTCACCTGCAGGCCTCGTCTGCCAGCGCTGAAGCTGATCCTGTCATAAAGGATGTAGGTCTCGTCGATGAACGTCGGAAAGGACTTCTTCATCCCGACCGGCGAACAGCCTCCGTGCACATATCCGGTGAGGGGCAGAAGCTCCTTCTGCCTGATCATGGATATCTCCTTGCTTCCGGAGGCCCGCGCCGCCTTCCGGAGGTCGAGTCCGGCGCACACCGGGATGACGAACACGAAATGCTCCCCGGTGCGGGCACATACGGTGACGAGTGTCTTGAACACGGATCCCGGGTCCTCCCCGAGGGCAGCGGCGACATCGACGCCCGTGGGAAAGGCGTCGGGGTCGTAGGAACGAGTGGAATAATCGACGCCCTTCTGCTCCAGTATCCTCATTACGTTGGTTTTATCCGTTTTCACAAAACACCTCGAAAAAAATGAAAAAACTGCTATAGTTATCCCTGATGAAGGTCAAGAATCTGATCAGGGAGGTCTTCCTGATACCCGTATATCTGTACAAGGGGCTCATCAGCCCGTTTTCAGGACCATGCTGCCGGTATGTACCGTCATGTTCGACCTATTTCGTCCAAGCCGTCAGACGGCATGGCGTGGCAAAGGGCTCGATCCTGGGTCTCGCACGGCTGTTCAGATGCAGGAGATCCTTTCTTGGAGGACCGGACGAGGTCCCGGAAAAATTCTCGTTCAAGGAAATCCGGGACCGCCACAGGCTATACAGGAAGCCCAAAGGCTTCGACAGGGACTAGGCCGAGGTAATCGACTGCACGAACGTGAACAGCACCTGCATCGCGTTCTCGTTGTATCCGCCCTCGGGGATTATGATGTCCGCATACTCCTTCGTCGGCTCGATGAAGTTGTAGTGGCCGGGACGCACCACCTCGGTATACTGCCTGATGACGCTGTCCATCGTGCGCCCACGCTCGAGTATGTCCCTCTTGAGCCGCCTTATGAACCTGATGTCCGCAGGTGTCTCGACATAGATCTTGAGATCCAGGAGGTTGCGTATCCTCTCGTCGTAGAGCACCATCAGGCCATCGACGATTATGAGCTTCTTGGGTTCCAGCAGGATGCTCTCCTTCTTTCTTGAATGAGTGACAAAGTCATATTGGGGCATCAACGTGCTGCATCCGTTCTTCAGGTCGTAAAGGTTTCCGAGCATCAGATCCATGTCGAACGCATCCGGATGGTCGAAGTTGAACGCCGTTATGTTGTCGTTGCTCACCTGTGGAGCGGACTTGTAATAGTTGTCCTGTTCGATGAGAAGGCAGTCGGACGAGACTTCCTCTATACGGCGTACGACGGTGCTCTTCCCGCTCCCGGACCCACCTGTTATACCGATGAGCTTCACGTCCATCACAGTCTCTCCAGCTTGTAGCTCGTACTGAAATGCACGCTCTTGCCTGCAAAGGTGTAAAGGCCCTTGAAATCCCTGCGGTTCGGAAAATCCGGATAATACTCGCTCTCAAGGCAGAAACCGCGGAATGCAGATGGAAGCGTGCCGTCCTTCATCGGATGCACTCCGCTCAGGAACTCGCCGGTATAAAGCTGCACACCGGGGCATGTCGTCCTCATCTCGAGCCTCAGTCCCCCGCATTCCACGGAGAGGACCCCGTCGTCGTCCAGTATGAAGCAGTGGTCATAGGCACCGTTCCTTCTTTCCCCGATGAGCGCACCGGACCTGAAATCGAAATCTGTACCCTCCACGGATCCGACCGATACCGGAATAAGCTCGTCGTCGACGGCTATGTAGCTGGCGGCCGGGATGCTGATGAGGTGGTCCTTTATGTCGCCGGCGCCCTTCAGGTTGAAATACGAGTGGTTTGTCATGTTCGCGGGACACGGGCGGTCGCTGGAAAGCTGGTAGTCCATGGTAAGGACACCGTCGGACGAGAGCAGGTACGTGACCATCACCTCGTGGACCGCGTCGAAGCCGCCCTCCGCCGGGCTGACGAGGGAGAACGTGACCGATGAATCGGAATATCCCGCAATCTCGAAATTCTTGTTTCCGAAGTTCTTGCTTCCGGAGTGCAGGTTGTTCCTTCCGTCGTTCTTCTCCAAGACGAACTCATGCCCGTCGAGAACGAATTTCGCACCGGCAATCCTGTTGGCGAACGGTCCGACAACCTCGCCCATGTACGACGGGCAGCCTTCATAGCTCCTCCAATCGTCAAATCCGAGAACAACGTCCCTGTCTCCGATCCTGAAGCTCTGGAGTATGCAGCCGTAGCTCAGGACGGTTGCACTGTATTCCCCCTGCGTGAGCGAGCACGCCTTCACACCATCTCCCAAATCCCTGATTGCGATCATCACTCATCCTCCTCCGTTTTCAAAACAGCAAGGAATGCCGACTGCGGGATCTCGACGTTCCCGACCATCTTCATCCTCTTCTTCCCTTCCTTCTGCTTCTCAAGAAGCTTGCGTTTTCTCGAAATATCCCCTCCATAGCACTTGGCGGTGACATCCTTGCGGTATGCGTTTATCGTCTCGCGTGCGATTATCTGGCCTCCTATCGCAGCCTGGATCGGTATCTTGAACTGCTGGCGGGGAATCTCGCCCTTGAGGCGCTCGCAGACGATCCTGCCGCGGGACTGTGCGTTGCCCTTGAACACAAGCTGGCTGAGAGCATCGACAGGATCCCCGTTGACAAGTATGTCGAGCCTCACGAGGTCGGTCCTCTTGTGCCCGATGACCTGGTAGTCGAACGAGGCGTATCCGCGTGAGATCGACTTGAGACGGTCATAGAACTCGAAGAGCACCTCGGAAAGAGGCATGTCGTACCTCAGCTCGACCCTTTTCTCGTCAAGATAGTTCATCGCGTTCTGCACGCCGCGCTTCTCCATGCACAGCGTCATTATAGGACCGACGAACTGCACGGGGGTTATTATCGAGGCCTCGATGAATGGCTCCTCGGCATAGTCGACCCTCATCGGATCGGGGTATTCCAAGGGGTTGTCGATCTCGAGGACCTCACCGTTCTTCATGTGAACTATGTAGCGCACCGAGGGGGATGTGAACACGATCGAGAGGTCGAATTCCCTTTCGATCCTCTCCTGTATGACCTCGAGGTGCAGCAGCCCCAGAAAGCCGCAGCGGAATCCGAAGCCGAGCGCGGCGGAGCTGTCCTTCTCATAGACAAGGGAGGCGTCGTTGAGCTTCAGGCGTTCCATTGCATCGTTGAGCTCCTCGTAATCGTTGGTGTCGACGGGATAGATGGACGAGAAGACCACGGGCTTCACCTCCTTGAAGCCGGGAAGAGGCTCCTTCGCTGGAGAAGAGGCAAGCGTGACCGTGTCCCCAACCCTTATGTCGCTTATCGTCTTTATGCCGGCGATGAAGTACCCGACATCGCCAGCGGAGAGCTCCGTCTTGCTGACGAGCTGGAGCTTGAACATGCCAAGGTCCTCTATGCCGTACTGGGCGCCCGAATGCATGAACACGATCTGGTCGCCCTTCCTCATCCGGCCGGAAAATACCCTGCAGTGCACCACGACCCCGCGGTAGGGATCATAGTGGGAATCAAAAATCAGGGCCCTCAGCGGATCGTCGTCCTTGCCGTCGGGAGCCGGAATCAGGTTGACTATCGCCTCGAACAGGTCGTCCACCCCCTCGCCCGTCTTCGCGGAAACCTTGACGGCCATGTCTGGATCCAACCCCAGGTCGTGGTCGATCTGATGGAGGCACGAATCGATGTCCGCGCTGGGAAGGTCTATCTTGTTGATGACGGGTATGATCTCGAGGTTGTGCTCCATCGCAAGGTACAGGTTGGCCAGCGTCTGGGCCTCGACCCCCTGGCTGGCATCGATCAGCAGGAGCGCGCCCTCGCAGCTGCTTATGGCCCTGGACACCTCGTACGTGAAGTCGACGTGGCCCGGAGTGTCAACAAGGTTGAGCTCGTACTCCTTGCCGTCCGCGGCCGTGTACGGGATCGTCACGGCCTGGCTCTTTATCGTGATGCCGCGCTCCCTCTCGATATCCATGTTATCGAGTATCTGGGTCTGCTGGGGCCCGCGGCTTGTCACCAGACGGGCCCGCTCTATGAACCTGTCGGCAAGTGTGCTCTTGCCGTGGTCTATGTGCGCTATTATGCAGAAATTCCTTTTTCTCGACGTATCCATCACTTGAGTTCCGTAACATGCTTGACGGGCGGGAAGCCGAACATCCTGCGGATCTCGGCATCATCGAGGGTCTCCTTCTCCACAAGGGCGGAGGTGAGCATGTCAAGCTGGTCCCTGTGTTCGGTGAGGACCTTCATGGTCTCGTCCATGCATCTCTTGAGGATCTTCTGTACCTCCTCGTCGATCCGGCGCGCGGTCTCGTCGGAATAATCCTTGTGCTGCGTTATCTCGCGGCCGAGGAATATTGGTTCGTCGCCGTTGGAGGAAAGATTTATGAAGCCGAGGTCGCTCATCCCCCATTCGGTGACCATCTTGCGCGCGATCTCGGTCGACCTCTGGTTGTCGTTGCTTGTACCGGTGGTGGTCTCCCCGTAGACAATCTTCTCCGCCGCGTAGCCGCCCATCATCATCTTTATCAGATCCTCGAGCATGCTCTGGTTGCGCGAATATATGTCCTTCTCGGGAAGGCTCATCGTGATTCCGAGCGCCCTGCCGTGTGGGATGATCGTCACCTTGTGGAGGGGATCGGCCGTCTTCAGGTAATAATGCATGAGGGCATGGCCTGACTCGTGGCAAGCGGTTGCGGTCTTCTCCTCAACCGTCATGTATCTGGACTCCCTGGCCACACCCAGTATTATCTTGTCCCTGGCCTTTTCAAAATCATCCATGGACACGGTCATCCTGTTGCTTCTTGCCGCAAACAGCGCGGCCTCGTTCACAAGGTTCGCCAGATCGGCCCCGCTTGTGCCTGGCGTGGCTCTTGCGATGCGCTCGAGATCGACATCCTCCTGGAGCATGACCTTGCGCGTATGGATGCGCAGCACGTCAAGACGCTCCTGCACGTCCGGAAGCTCCACGACGACCTGGCGGTCGAAGCGTCCCGGGCGTAGGAGTGCCGGATCGAGGACATCGGGCCGGTTCGTCGCAGCTATGACGATGATTCCGGGATCCGAAGAGAATCCGTCCATCTCGACAAGCATCTGGTTGAGCGTCTGCTCCCTTTCGTCATGGCCTCCGCCCAGACCTGTGCCCCTGGCACGGCCGACAGCATCAAGCTCGTCGATGAATAGGATGCACGGGGCGTTCTTGCGGCCCTGTTCGAAGAGGTCGCGCACCCTGGCGGCACCCATTCCGACGAACATCTCGACAAAATCGGAGCCGGATGTATGGAAGAAGTTCACTCCGGCCTCACCTGCGACTGCCCTTGCAAGAAGGGTCTTGCCGGTTCCCGGAGGCCCCACGAGCAGCACACCCTTGGGGATGCGCGCACCGATCTTCACAAACCTCTCGGGATGCTTGAGGAAATCGACAACCTCCTCAAGCTCGTACTTGGCCTCTTTCTGGCCGGCAACATCGGCGAACTTGACCTGCTTGTCCTTCTTGTCGTATTTCTGGGCATGGCTCTTGCCGAAATTGCCCATCATCTTCGCTCCGCCCTGTGCGCCGGTCTGACGGAATATCATCATTATCATGACTATGAAGATGATCCACGGCAGGAGCTGCAGCAGTATGTACCAGAACGGTGTCGGCTCTATCGCACCCGTCACGTCGACGGAGGCGTCGGAGAGCATCGCCATCAGATTCGGATCCGCATACGGGATGCGGCAGACGCCGGAGACCCCGTCCTTCGTCAGGAACTCTATCTTGCTCTGGTCAAGAATCGTGGCGGAGACAACACCGCCGTTCTCCACGAGGCTCAAAAACTGCGTGTACGAGACATCCACGTTTCTTGCTACGTTGGCGTCGTTGAATATCATGTATGCGAAGGATGCGATCAGGATGACGAAAGCGATGAGGGCGACCTTGTTGGGTCCGCCGCCCTTGAAAACAGGTCCCCTTCCTCCGTCCTTTCCATCGCTGCCCCAGTACCTGTATTGGTCATAGGGATTCCTTTTCTGCTTCTTTTCCTTCTGGCCTTCATTACCATCCGAAGGCTTGTCATCGTTCTTCGGTGGCTCTCCGGGAGTCGAAGGATCGGGAGTCTTCCGCTCTTCGGAGCCGCCCTTCCCCTCCTCTCCGGCACCAGCCGCCTCGGAAGGGACCTCCTGGTCCATCTTTTTTTCGTCTTTATCTTCCATGTTGTCCATCTACTGATTTTTTCCTATTGTTCTGAATATACCTAATTATGGGAAAAGGTGGAAGAGAAAAATTGCTTTCCACCGTTTATGGCATCCGCGTGCACGTAGAGCCCCGTCTTCCCTAGAAAGCGTCTCGCCAACCTGTCGCGCCCTCCGAGGAACGAGGAAAGCACGGCGAACACACCGTCCCTGTCCTCGAGGACGTAGCAGTAAGGTATGCCGTACTCCTTCTTCAGGTCGGAGACCTTTTTCAAGCCTTCCTTCAGGAGGATGGAATCCAGCATGCGGTCCGTCCTGATCACGACCTCCCCCCTGGTGCAGGAAAAATCGATGCACAGCTGAAGCGGCAGGCCGTCCTCCCTGGCAGAGACCTCGAAGCCAGGGATCGCCGTACCCGATATAAGAAAGCGGGTGACGAAGCTGAACTGAGGGGGGAACACACGTACAGTCCCACCCTTCTTGAAAATAATGAAACGGGCGGAATCCATGCGGGATGACACACCTTCGGACAAGAATCCGTCCATCCTGCCTATCTCGTTCCTCGACAGCCTCTTTGTGAAGCCGAAGTAACGGTTTATGTCATACAGCACCTTTCCACGGCACCATGATGGCGAAGAAAGATAACCAGCGAGGTCGAACGACGCATGGCATCCATGGCCCTTCCAAGGCAATTCCGGCCGGCTGTGCCTCAGGATTCCGGCATTACGGCAGATCTTCCCCACAAGATCCTTCTCGACCTGGCCGAGATGGGGAAGCACCATGTGCCTGATCCTGTTCCTTTCATAGGACAGGTCGTCGTTGGTGCTGTCAAAGGAATACTCGAGCCCCTCCTCGGCCAGATACCCCGTTATCCAGCTCTTCGGTACATCCAGCATCGGACGGACTATGCGTCCGTCCGCGTATCTTATGCATTCAAGCGCATAAACAGGTGCCAAAGAGGCAATCCTCATCAGAAAAGTCTCAACCTGGTCGTCCTGATGATGTGCGGTCAGAACGTAGGAGGATCCAAGTGAAAGCAGAAGGCGGTACCTGACGGCCCTGGCAGCCGCCTCGATGCCGATCCTCCTTTCTCCGGCAATCCTCTCCACCTCCCCCCTTGGGACCGTCAGCACCTCGAACGGGATCGAAAAACGTTCCGCATTCCTGCGGTTCAGACATATCTCCCTGTCCAGCTCCTCCTCCCCCCTGATGTTGTGGTTGACATACACGGCCCTGGTCCGGTCCGCCGGGAGCAGGGACAAAAGGGCAAGGGAATCGGATCCGCCTGAAAAGGCAAGCACCAGCGATCCCTCAGCAGGGATCCGGAGCCTGGAAAGAATTAGTTCTCTGTATGACAAGCTTCAAATCCTCCCCGTCGGCAATGGAAGAGATGGCGGATGCAGCCTCGTCAAAGACAAATTCCAACCGCCGGCGATCCTCGTCGGGGAACCGGCCGAGCACATGTTCGACCACGTTTGTCCCCTCATCTGGTCTTCCGATACCTATGTAGACGCGTATGAAACCGCTGCCGATCGCACCGATTATGCTTTTGAGACCGTTGTGTCCGGCGGACGACCCGCCGACGCGGATCCTCAGCCTTCCGACAGGAAGGTCCATGTTGTCGACGATCACCACCACCTGCCCGTCATCGCCGACCAGACCGGAGAACACCTCGCCGCTTTTGTTCATGTACGTAAGCGGCTCGACGAGGACAAGGCTCCCGCATCGGGCCCATTTATAACGACGAAGGCAGCGCTTCCGCATTTTCATGCCCTTCCGCGCTGCCAAACGTTCAATAGCCATGAACCCGACGTTATGCCTGGTGTCCTCATATTCCGGTCCGGGATTGCCAAGACCGAATACGATCATATCACTTCGACTCTGGAGCCGGAGCTGCTGTTGCGGCGTCCGCTGCAGCATCCTCCGCAGGAGCCTCGACCTCGACCCTGACCGGCTTTACGGTGGCGAGCGTCACATCGAGATCCCCGAGGATCTTGACAGCCTCCGGGCAGGGAAGCTCAGCAAGCTTCACGGACTCGTTCATATCGAGCTTGGAAACATCCATCGTGAAAATC
The DNA here is from genome assembly GCA_949293595.1 of uncultured Spirochaetales bacterium. Taxonomy (GTDB): domain Bacteria; phylum Spirochaetota; class Spirochaetia; order Sphaerochaetales; family Sphaerochaetaceae; genus Ornithospirochaeta. The sequence goes on from CASFDW010000001.1 coordinate 388,163, forward strand.
TCGGGAAGATCCTTCGGAAGACATTCGATCTCGACTTCGTGGATGACCTGGTCGAGAACACCGCCAGCCTTGACGCCGATCGGGGTTCCTGTGAGCTCGACCCTTACGTGGGTCCTGACAGCCTGTCCCCTTGTGATCTCATAGAAATCGATATGGTGCACGCAGTTCCTGAGCAGGTCCTCCTGGTAGGTCTTCACGAACACCTCGTGCTCCTTGTCGCCGTTGACGTCAAGGACTATGAGTGTCGATTCACCGAATCCGCTCTTCCTGTAATTGAATTCCCTTGCATCGACGGTCACATGGAGGGGCTCACCCTTTCCATATACCACGGCAGGAATCCTTCCCGCCCTCAAAAGCCTTCTGGAACCCCTGGTTCCGAAATCCGCAGTCCTCAGTTCGGCTGCAAGCCTTTTTTCTTCGCTCATGTTTCATTCTCCTTGTACTCTCATTGGTTTTTCCAACTACCATGGAGCGCAAACCAATATACCCAAAGACGGTCAAAATGTAAAGTGACGCAGGATAAAAAAATCTTCCATGCGCGATGGAAGATCCAGGGAAGGCAGGACTCGAACCTACGATGCCGGCACCAAAAACCAGAGCCTTAACCACTTGGCGACTTCCCTAACGCTTGAAAAAATACCAGATTATCAACCTTCTTGCAATACTTGTGGCTCCTGTCCCACGAGCTCGTTGTACCGTCCAATTATCTCCTCGGTGAGCCTTTTCCTGAACTCCTGGGTTATGGGATGGACATAGTCCCTGTATTCCCCTCCCGGCATCTTCTTGTTCGGCATGCTGATCATGAGCCGGCCTTCGACCTGTATGATCCGGATGTTGTGTATGACGAGCTCGTCGTCAAAGGTTGCGGAAACGTACGCCTTCAAAAACTGCTGCCCCTCGACCGGAGCGATCCTTATATCCGTTATCTGCATTCTGCCATTCTCCCAGATAAGGAAGATGATAGCCCATTATCAGTGACTTTTAAACAAGAAATTTTCAATTTTTTTTATTTTTTCATGCCCACAGTACAGTTCCTCAGTGTTTTCTATACCTTTTGTTGTCTTTCCGGACACATTTTGCTTCCTCCCGATGCCGAAATACGCGCTTCCTGAGCCGGAAAGCGAGAAATATGAATACATCGACGATATCTCCCGTATGAGATCCGTACGTGGGAAAACGAGCTCGAAATCGTTCGGATAATCCGCATATGAAAGCTTCGGACAGAGATGGGATGCGATGACGGTCTCTTTCCTGGACATGGCGTCCAGCGCACCGAAGGCCCGGCCGGTGCTGACCTTATCCTCTGGAAGGAAGATGTCCAGAGCTCCATCGAGAGCAGGCTCCTCCCTCAGCACCTCCCCACGTCCGCAGGCCCTTGCCGCATCGAAGCCGGAGACGAAGAACGGGACGTCGGAGCCTATGAGGAGGGAGAGCATGATCAGCCGGTCCTTAGGAACAGGCTCCCCGAAGTGGGAATTGGCCGCACGAAGGACCGCGGCCGCATCCGAGCTGCCGCCGCCGAGCCCGGCCTGGAAGGGGATATGCTTCTCTATGTGTATGGTTGCGGAAAAGACGATTCCCGCGCTTTGGCTGAAGACACGCAGGGCCTTCTCCATCAGGTCCATTCCCGACCCGACATAGCTTTCATTGCCGGATATTGAGACGGACAGCACGTCGGAGGGATAAAAATCGATGTCTATCAGGTCGCACAGTCCGATCTTGTGGAAGAATGTCTCCAGATCGTGATACCCGTCGGGCCTCTTATCCCTGACTGCAAGACCTATGTTTATCTTCGCATTGGCACAAATCCTCATAAATCCTCCTGATCTCCCGGGCGGCCTTCTCCGGATAGAAATCCGCCGACATCCTGTTCAACGGCGACGGATGGGTGAATGTGACCACATTGTCACAATAGCGTGAAAGTCTTTCCGATGCAAATCCCCCCACCCCTATGCACAGCTGCGGGCGGATCAGAGACAACACATATCCGAGGTATCCGTCGCATGGCCCGAACACCTTCCTCCTGTCCTCCCTTCCAAGCCTGTCGGGTGTGACGTTCCTCCCGTCCCTGTCCAAAAATGCCAGCGGACAATAATTGAACACAGTGGCGAATGAAAAGAAGACCCCGGGCGGGAAGACGGATGCCACGGCCCCCCACAGCCGCCTTCCGCTGACCTCGCGCCTTCTTGTCCCCAGCCCCTCCACAGGACGTTTGGGACATTGTACCTCCGGGGCCTCCACCACACCGTCGATGCACAGGTAATCCCTGACTGTCCCTATGTCGCCGAACGGAACCCCTGTCTGGCACATGCCGAACGGTCCCGGATTCATTCCGAGGAAAAACACCTTCTGGTTTTCCGTCACGGCGAGGTCCAGATATTTTTCATGCATGTCCCAGGCATAGGAGAGCGGATTGTATATGTAGCCGTCGAAATCGAGGTTCAGCGCATCCAGTTCCCGGGCCAGGAGCCTGCTTTTTTCCTTGATGAGGTTTTTTTTGTCCACTCTACGGATTTTAGCATGTTTATCCGTATAGCCAAAACAGCTTTTATATTTTATTCTGAACGCACCATGGGAAGGATAAAAGGAATCATAATTGACAAGGACGGAACCCTTTTCAATTATGCGGAGGTATGGGGGCCGGTAGTTTCCAGAAGCATCAAGAACGGTTTGAGGAGTCTCAATCTCCCGGAGAGCAGGCTGGACAAGGTCACGCTCAAGTTCGAAATCATTTTCGGAATAGACCGCTACAAAAGGAACCACAAGCACGGAATCCTTTTCCGCAACGACCTGCTTCTCCTGAACGTGGCAAAGCTCGTCCTCATATCCCTCGCGAACGGATTGAACCCGTTCAAGGTCGAGAAAACCATAATGGAGCATATAAGACACATCTCTGACAATATCGAACAGGATATCCGAAACCAGGAGTTTCCGGGAATCCCGGAGTTCATCGACAGCCTGAAGAAGGAGGGCATGAAGGTCGGGCTGGTCACAAGCGACCACATGCGCTCGACGACCGCCTTCCTCAGGAAGATGGGTATAGACGGGAAGCTTGATTTCATCGCCACAGGGGATTCCGGGATGCCCAAGAAGCCGGATCCCGGGGCAGTTTTCGAGTTCATGAGGAAATACGGATTGAAGAACGAGGAGGTCGCGGTGGTCGGCGACAGCAAGATCGACATGCAGTTCGCGAGAAACGCAAAGGTCGGCTACACGGTCGCGGTGCTGACAGGAAGCGGCGACAAAAAGCTGCTCGGGCGGATGGCGGACAAGGTCTATCCCGCCATCCTCGACCTTTACTCAGACCCTGTAATCTTCGAAAAGAAGTCCTGACAGGTATCTTTCAGCAGTATCGGGAAGCACTGCGAGAACGGTCTTCTCCGGCTCGGATACGGCAATGTCCGCGGCGGCCTTCAACGCCGCACCGCTGCTGATGCCCGCGAATATCCCGCACCTCCTCATCGCGAGACGGCTGGTCTCCACGGCGTCCCTGCCCTTCACAGTCACAACCTCGTCGACGAGGCTCTTGTCGAAGTTCGGAGGAATGAAGTTGGCGCCTATGCCCTGGATGACATGGGCTCCCGACCTGCCCTCGGATACAAGAGGGCTTTCCGCCGGTTCCACGGCCACGACCCTCACATCCTTTTTTTCCTTGAGGTATCTTGCACAGCCGCTTATCGTTCCGCCGGTTCCGAAGGCGCATACGAGCACGTCGATCTCCGGCAGATCCGCATAGATCTCAGGACCGGTGGAAAGGTAATGGGCCATGGGGTTGTCCGGATTTCCGAACTGGTCCGGTATGAAAACGTCGCCAATGGCCTTCTTCACCCTTCCGGCCTCCTCGACAGCACCCGCCATCCCCTTTTTCGCATCCGTCAGCACAAGCTCGGCACCGAACGCCCTGACCAGGACCTTCCTCTCCTCGCTCATGCTCTCCGGCATTATTATCATGCATCTGATGCCGAGCCCCGCGCATATTGCGGCAAGGGCTATGCCCGTGTTTCCGCTGGTTGGCTCCACAACCAGCGTGTCCGCACCTATCAGGCCCTTTTCAACGGCCGATTCGATCATCCTCAGTGCGACCCTGTCCTTTGCGGAGGAAAACGGATTGTAATACTCCAGCTTGGCATAAAGCCTCACCGGATCCGGGACCAGGTTGTTCACACGCAGTATCGGGGTATGCCCCACCAGCGAATTCAGATTCTCATATCTCATTGGGATCACCTACCTGTATTGAAAGATAACTTCAAACCAAAGTCATTTCAATGCCCGTAAGGAAACACCTGTACCGGGTGCGGGCATTTACTAGTAATAATTATCTATCCGGTGATTATTAACGTTATTGACACTCGGCAAAGGATTTGTCAATATTAGGGGCATGAAATACGCATGGGATGAAATACAGGACTTCAAGGGAAGCCTGGTGAACGGCGAATGGCCGACTGTTCCCGAACTTTTTCTGATGGCGGAACAGCGTTATAAGAACAATGTATGCTTCAGCGTCTTCGACCCTGAGAGGAAGACCATAACCTACGCGGAGGCGAAGAAGAAGATTCTTGAAATCGCATCCTACCTCAGGGACAAGGGGGTGAAAAAAGGCGACAGGGTCGCACTTAACGGCAAGAACAGTCCGGAATGGGCCCTATCCTATTTCGCAATCCTCTTTGCCGGCGCGATCGTCGTTCCTATAGACAACCAGATGAAGACCGAGCGCTTCATGATGCTCAGCGAGTTCGCTGGAGCCAAATTCGTCATTGCGGATTTCGACGTGCTCGAGAAGATGAAGAACAGGTCGAACGCATGGTTCGAAGGACTTCTGGGCCTAGGCATGCTCAAGGGAAAGAGCGACAGCTACACCAAGGTCACCGACATGACAAGCGGCAATTTGCTCGAGACACGCGTCCTCGTGGACGAGAACGATACCGCAGCCATATTGTTCACGAGCGGCACAACGGGAAACGAGAAGGGCGCTGTGCTCACACACAAGAACCTCGTCTCCAACGTGTATCAGGCGGCGAACGGAATGAGCGTCGGAGAGCATGACGTACTGTACGCCCTGCTTCCCCTCCACCACAGCTACTGCTGCACGGCGGTCCTGCTCGAGACGGTCAGGCACGGAGCGGAATGTCTTTTCGGACATGGAATCGTCGTCTCGAGGATGATTGCAGACCTCAGGATGGGCAAGGTCACTGTTTTCATGGGAATCCCGCTTTTGTACAACAAGGTCATCTCGGGCATCTTCGACAAAGTACGGAAAAAGGGTGTGCTGACCTACGGCCTCATAAGATTCCTGATGGCGGTCAACGGGTTTTTCAAGAAGACCACAGGAAAGGCTCCTCTGAGAGGATTCTTCAACAAGAAGATACTCAGCCAGGTCGGACTGGACAACTCGAAGCTCCTGATCTGCGGTGCGGGTCCTCTTTCCCCGAGGGTCTTCAAACAATACCAGCAGATGGGTCTCAATTTCCTGCAGGGCTACGGCCTCACCGAGACCAGTCCCATACTCACGCTCAACCCGCCGGAGCATTTCAAGGTGGATTCGGTCGGCAAGGTTCTCAATTTCGTCGACATGATCATCGCGGACAAGAACAGCGACGGCATCGGTGAAATCCGCGTCAAGGGCCCGAACATCTGCAAGGGTTATTACAACGACGAGGAGAACACGAAGGCCCTGTTCGACGAGAACGGGTATCTCAGGACGGGGGACCTCGGCTATCTGGACAGCGAGAACTACCTGTACCTCAAGGGCAGGAAAAAGAACATAATCGTGACCGAGGGCGGAAAGAACGTCTTCCCGGAGGAGATCGAGGACATGTTCCAGCTCTACACCCAGGTCGAACAGATTCTCATCCGCGGCTTCCAGCAGAAGAAGGACGTGCCGTGCGAATGCATCGAGGCCGTGATTTATCCAAGCAAGGACTACTACAAGGACAAGGGCTTCGACGAGGAGGCTGTCGGCAAGGACATCAACCAGGTCGTCCAGGAGGTCAACAAGAACCTTACTGGGTACAAGAAGATCGAGAAGGTGACCATCCTCAAGGAACCCATGGAGATGACGACGACAAAGAAGATAAAGAGAAACACGGTCCAGGCATGACGGACAAGGAGCGGCTGCGGCCGCTCTTTTTTTTCATATGCAAAAGGCCACGTAAGCGGTTATACTGTACCGGATATGAAAACACTCATCAAAAACGTCCTTATAATACCGATGACCGAAAGGAACCTTTCTTTCCGAGGCTGCGTGCTAATCGACGGGGAAAGGCTGTCATATGTCGGAAAGGAAAGGGATTTTGAAGCGGACGAGATAGTGGACGGCGGCAATCACATCGCCCTCCCCTCCTTCGTGAACGCACACACGCATCTGGCAATGGTTCTGATGAGGAACTACAAGGACGGACTGGCGAACCTCCAGGCATGGCTTTCGGAGATTTTCCCCATAGAGGACAAGCTCAACGGAGACGACGTGCTGAAGGCCAGCAGGCTCGGGGCCGCCGAGCTTATCCGTTCCGGATGCACATGCTTTGCGGACATGTATTTTTTCGCGGAGGAGACCATCAGGGCGGCCAGGGAGGCCGGAATACGTGCAGTTGTCGGACAGACGCTGTTCGGAGATCTTGCGGATACGGAGAAAAGACTGGCCGAACGGCTGCCCCAAATACAGGAGGCCGTCGGAGGCGATGACATGTATCGAATCGATTTCGCACCCCACGCCATATACACCTGTACGGAGGAGACATATCAAAAGGCGGCAAGGATGGCAAACGCGGCGGGATGCATGATGCACACGCATCTCAGCGAAACGGAAAAGGAGGTGCGCGACTGCCTGGAACGTACTGGAAAAACACCGCTGCAATATCTGAAAAGCATCGGCGGGCTGTCGGAAAAGGGATACCTGGCACATGGCGTATGGCTCACCGGAGAAGAAGTTGACATCCTGGCGGACATGGATTTCAGCGTCGTGCACAACCCCTCCAGCAACGCAAAGCTTGCGTCTGGCACGCTGGATGTGTCAAAGCTTCTCAAGGCCGGCGTCAACGTCGCACTGGGTACGGACGGGGCGAGTAGCAACAACAACCTGAACATGCTCGAGGAGATGCATGTCGCGGCCATGATGGCGGCAACCGTGAACAGGACCCCTTCCCTTGTGAGCGCATACGACATTATATCGATGGCCACCATCAACGGTGCGAAAGCCCTCGGTCTCGACGGCAGGATCGGGACCCTTGAGGAAGGAAAGGATGCGGATTTGATGCTCATCGACACGAAAAAAGTGAACATGAGGCCGCTGAACGACCCGTTTTCCGCCATCGTCTACAGCGCTTCGGAAGAGGATATAGACAACGTTTGGTGCAGGGGCAGGCGGTTGATGGAAGGACGTAGGCTGCTCACGCTCGACGAGGAGAAGATCATCGGGGATGTGGAAAGCTGCTGGGAAGACATAAGGAGGAGATAGCATGTTTTTCATAGACAAAGACATATTTCCTGCACGGACCGGGGACAAGATGGAGGAAAAGGTGGTTGCCAACGGTCCCCGGATGGTGTGCCACCACATCTGCTTCAAGGCCGGAGGGATCGAGGGGGCACACAGCCATTCAGGCGATCAGGTGGCATACGTCATGAACGGAAAGTTCGAATTCAACCTGGACGGGGACGAACGCCTGCTTGGAAAGGGAGACAGCGTATACATCCCTTCCGGTACGATCCATTCCCTGGTATGTCTCGAAGACGGTGAGACACTTGATGTTGTGGCACAACAGATGGAGGATTATTCATAACATGGACGAAAACTTCAAGGCATTGGAATTCAGAGACGGAGCACTCGTGCTGATCGACCAGCGCATACTGCCGACAAGACTGGAATACTTTACATGCAGGACATCGGAGGATGTCGCATTTGCCATCTCCGACATGGTCGTGCGCGGAGCCCCGGCGATCGGCGGCTGTGCGGGCTACGGGGTGTATCTCGCCGCATGCGAGGCCAATGGAGACAGAAGGGCCTTCGAGGAGAAATGCAGCAGGATAAGGTCCTCCCGCCCCACCGCGGTCAACCTCATGTGGGCCGTGGACAGGATGACCAGGAAGGCCGGAGAATGCGGCATGGATACGGCCGTCCTGCTCGAGGAAGCACATAGGATAGTCGACGAGGATGTGGCGATGAACAAGAAGATGGCGGAGATCGGGGCGTCCGTGATACGCAGGAACGACGTGATTCTGACACATTGCAACACAGGCGCCCTGGCCACCTGCGGATGGGGAACGGCTCTGGGTATCATAAAGAAGGCCCACTACGACGGAAAGAACATCAGGGTCTATGCCGACGAGACAAGACCGAGGTTCCAAGGTGCGCGGCTGACAGCCTGGGAGCTTGTCCGGGCGGGGATACCCTCGACACTCATACCCGACAGCGCCGCGGCGACCCTCATCAGGGACGGCATGATCGACCTGGTGATCCTCGGAGCCGACAGGATCACCGCCAACGGCGACGTGGCGAACAAGCTTGGGACATTCGCCCTCAGCGTCATTTGCAAGCAATACGGCGTGCCATTCTATTCGGCGGCTCCGACAAGCACCATAGATTTCGAAATGAAGGACGGGAAGGACATTCCCATCGAACAGAGGGACAAGGACGAGGTTGTGCGACCAGGCGGTGTTTTGGTAGCACCAGAGGAGATCGGCGTATATAATCCGGCATTCGATGTGACCCCGCACCAGAACATCACGGGAATAATCACCGAGAAAGGCATAATACGTCCTCCTTTCGATCTCAATATCGAAAGGATACGGCAGGGAGAAACACTATAAAAAGAATATTCAAATAATTCAAAAAGGGTGTTGTAAATCCTCAAACCATGTTCTTACAACACCCACCTATTGATTAAAACTTTCCGATAGCATCAGCTATCTGGCTGCAACAACTATTCAACAATGCAATTGTATCCGATATATTCTTTTCAGAATAAAAATCGATTTTACCTGTTATTCCAAGAGAAGCAACAACATTTTTGTCTGATAAGACCAAAGGAACAGCCAGACATCCTATCCCCAAAGCATATTCTTCATAATCAACCGAATACTTTTGCAATCTGATTTTGTCCAACTGTTTCTTGAAGTCTTCTTGATTAACCAGTATCCCCCTGGCGTCAGGATAAACAAGATGCCAGGCATTTTTTAAAAACTGTTCCCTCCTATCTTTTTCTAACAAAGATAACAACACCTTGCCGCCGGCACTTATGTTTATAGGAATTTTCTCACCAAGCTCCGCAATAACAGTCACTGCTTTAACAGGTAATTCCTGAGCAATCACAATGGCGGAATCGTATGATAACACACATAGCTGGCAAGCCTGCCCTGTTTTCGACACGACGGACTTCATAAATGCACGCGCAATCTCCACCCACTCGGATTTTCCAAAAGAAGAAGAGGCCCATGCATTTATCTTGTAACCAAGTTTGTAACAATCGGATCTGAGTTTCCCCATCCTCAGTACCCCATGTTCGAGCATGCAATTCACAAGTCGGTAAGAAGAAGCAATAGGAATTTCAAGGAACTCGGAAATCTCCCTTATTGTCCGTCCTTCCGGAGACATTGCAACATACTCCAAAATTTTTAATGTTCTCTCACATGCCGGAGGAAAATTCAAATCCGATGAAGTCCGTGTCATATGTCAATGTCACTCCAAAATAAGAATGTTTTTAGAATAATAACACAAAATTTATCTTGCTAAATCATAATCCACATATCGCTGAAGCTTTTTTTCAGATGAAGTACCAGGAACATATTCACATTCCAACCATTCCAAAAGAAGGTTTTCTATCAGTTTGGGCCCCAAAGTAAATGCGCCAAAACAAGCTATGTTGGCATTATTGCTTTTAATAGACCTCTCCGCGGAATAAGAATCACTTATCAAAGCAGCATAGGCCCCTTTGACCTTGTTGGCGCTGATGCACATTCCCAATCCGGTACCACATAAAAGCACACCGCGATCAGCTTTCTTTTCTGCAACATATTCTGCTACTTTGAATGCAGTGTTGGCATATATTGGATCATCACCGCCGAAATCAACAACCTCGTAACCTCTTTTTGTAACAACCTCCACCAGTACCTTTTTAATCTGTGCAGCATTGGGGTCGCAGCCTATTGCAACAATCATCTCACTCCTCCAATAATCCAATCATGCTGTCACACATGGCTTCCAAGACAATATCACATGATACGGCACCGGCATCCAAAACACCTATGCTCCTATCACCCAATCTGCTGGCCCTGCCATATTTCGCTTTCAAATTCCTAGTTTTTTCCATACCTTTCCGAGAGGCTTCCTTCATTCTCTTGATTGCTTCAACAAAGTCATCAGAACACTCCAATGCCGATACAGCAGGAGAAAACGCATCAACCAGAGTCTTATCTCCGATGCGGGCATCAATGATATCGAACAATTCTGTCTCGGCTTCTTTCATTGCATCATGCAAAGCTTTAACATCAATATCGTCATTTTCGGAAAGGTTATCTCCCATTGTGATGAAAATAGTTCCGTATATAGGTCCCATCGATCCACCTATTTCGGTTAATAAAACTTCACCCAGGCGACATAATCCATCGGAAAAGGACAGGTTATCTTTACCGTATTTTGTATCAAAAAGAGTGAACCCCTTATTCATGTTCATTCCATGATCACCATCACCGATCAGTCCATCGACCTCACTCAGATAATCTTTATTTTTCTGTATGGCCGATACCATTGCCTGAAGAATCAAATATCCATCTTTATTTTTAAATGAGTTCATTCTTTGCCTCCTTTTTTTTCAGGCCTACGCTGTAACAGGGCATATCGAACAGTTCCTTCAATTCATCGTCCAGCTTCATGACAGATAAAGAAGCACCCTGCATTTCCAACGAAGTGAAATAGTTTCCCACCAATGCTTCATGAATCCTTATTTTTTTCTCATCCAATAATTTTGAAACCTCGGAGAAGAGGACATAAAGTTCCATTACAGGCGTTGCTCCTAGGCCTGAAACAAGAATTACAACCTCATCATCTTCTTGATAAACAGTATCATTCATGATTATCGAAACCATTCGCTTTGCCATATCGGAGGCACTTTCAAGAGGAACAACTTCAATACCAGGTTCTCCATGATGGCCGATACCGACTTCCATGGTTCCTGGTTTTATCTCAAAATTAGGATGTCCAACAGCAGGTAACGTGCAAGGTGCTATTCCTATGCCAACACTCTTGGTATTGTCAATAGCTTTTTGAGCCACACTGATAACAGCATCCAAATCATATCCCTTTTCCGATGCGGCTCCAGCAATCTTCCACATTAAAATCTCTCCGGCAACACCTCGTCGTTTTTTACTTTGATCGGAAGGTGCGGATGCAACATCATCATTTGCCACCACCGTTTTAACCGTGATACCTTCTTTTGCAGCCATTTTCACAGCCATCTTCACGTTCATGTTGTCTCCTGAGTAATTACCATAAAGACAAGCCACTCCATTTTTTGAATCCGCAGTCCTAAAAGCATCTAAAAATGCAACAGCCGTTGGTGAAGAAAAGATTTCTCCTACTGCTACCGCATCACACATATTCTTACCAACATATCCGACAAACGCCGGTTTATGCCCGGATCCTCCACCTGTGACAATTCCAACTTTACCATTCTTATGAAAGGTACTTCTTATAACCCGGGGATTGCTTGTCCGTTCAACAATATCGGCATGGGCCCTGACAAAACCGTCCAACATTTCATCAACTATGTAATCTGGATTATTAATTATTCTTTGCATTGAACCACCTCAGAACATTTCAACTTCAACATCAAGCATTTCACAAAGCATTTTCAATTCTGAAACCCAATCACCATAAACAGCATGGCAATGATTTGCATCGAACTTATCAATGAAAATTTGATGATCAAATGGCAATTTTGCAAAAACATGCGGCCATTCCATTGTCGTTTCCGCCATTTTCTCCTCAGGTAATTCAACAAATTCTGCGGGAATGATTGTCATCCTGTACTTTCCGCAAGTTCTGTTTAATCTTGCAATTGTAGCTTTTCCGGATTTTGTCATCAGATTTACATGACACCCTCCTCCCGCATATATATCCAATGCGGGATAAAGCGTCGTTTTCTTCAAATTGGCCTCATAATCTGCTGTTCCTGTCGCATAATATGTTGCCTGACTGCCACAATTGCAAAAAACCATAACATCGTTTTCTGCATCATAATGGCGTACATCCATGAAAATAACTGGTTCATCGGTCAATATTTTTAATATCTGCATGGTGAGGGCTGCATCGCTATCAGCTTCGCACGCCATTACGCACGGTTCTTTTTTTCCATCCCAGTCATACGGATCGTTCATAAATGCAGCGGCTATACATTCGGTACAATAATGCCGACTCATCTCATAATGACATTTCACTCCAATAAAATCATATTCATTTTCCTTTACAATTTTCTTCAAAGCTTCGTAATGGCGTATCTGGGTTTTTAGTTTCTCGGGAGTGAAAGATGTACCATTATATTTAATGCTCTTAATTTTTTTGCTTAAGAAATCAAATCCTTTTTCAACCTGTTTATCATCTATTGTATCAGCGATTCTCAGTATTTCACTCTGGTCGAGATGGTCCACGTCAACACCAAATTTTTTTTGCCAGTCCTGCATGCTTACTGTCGAACTGTACATTCCAAGGCTACGTCCTCCAATAAGCCCATACTTCTGGCCGTTTAGCATGTTTTTAACTTTTGCACATTTTGCAAATGTCACAATTTTATCTATGATTTCCTTTTTATGAAAATCTCCGGCAACTCTGAAATGGTTTATCCCAAGATGGTGCAGAGCACCTCCCGAAGCAAGCATTGCAACCATACCAGGCCAATCAGGATTGAGGTTCGCAGCAAGAAGATATGGTCCCTGTCCATTTTGAGCGGCAACAACGGAAAAGTTTGGAAAAGAAAAGACTCCATATGAAAAAATGGTTCCGTCAACTTTCTTCATGCGAAGTTTTTCAGCCTCACTCTTGGCTTCTTCAACAGAAGTTACAAGGGTATCCGCAACAATGACATCCACCCTGCCATCTTTGACCAACTCGGAATGGATAACATCAACCTGGGCCTGCACAATCGGAGCCAGCTGAAGATTCACCTCCTTATCTCCATCAGAAAAACCTATTATTCCAACCACCGGCTTTCTAATCATATGTCCTCCCTTTTTATCATATATGATAAATATATTATCTTATTTGATATCGTAACATGTGTATATCAAGCTGTCAAATTTTTATGCTTATATTTGTCATACAAATAAAAAATCGTCTGCTTTCAGGCAGACGACATATTTGACACGGTAAATATATTATCAAATCTGATAAAAGGAATTAGTTAAGTGCTGACGCATCATGCCTTCGATTTCATCAACATCAATTTTTGTCTCCAAGGCATCTATCAATCTTTTATGCCACTGCAATCCATCAAGATTGCCTTCTGGCCGTGTTTGCAATCTTTTCTTGATATATTCAAAAAGGATTTCGTTAATTGAATGCACAAACAATTTCAATAATTCATTATGACTCTGATCTGCTATCATCATGTGGAATTCAATGTCCAGGCGTACTCTGTCATTGAGATTATCCTTATTCAATTCCATCATCTCATAATTTTTTTTCAGTCTCTTGATGAAATCGTCGTCGGTATAGAAACATGCCAACCTTATGGCAGCACATTCCAAACCGATTCTGACTTCGGTGACATCCTTGTCTGGCAAATTATTACTTTTGATAAGGCGAACAAGCACTTTATGAAGATAATCCGAACTTGGCCGAGTAGTATACGCTCCCTCTCCCACCTTTGAGACAATCAATCCACGTTCACGCAATATTTTCAATGATTCACGGATGACCGTTCTGCTTACATCAAATTGGTCTGCAAGTTCAAACTCCGTTGGGAGTTTTACGGAATCACCATTATATTTCAATATTGAACGTTCCAAAGAATCTGCGACTTCTTCATAAAGTGTTGTCTTTGAAATTCCTTTGATATCAATCGTTTTTAGCAACAGACACCCCCGCCGTGTAATTATAAGATATTTTCAAAAAAAAGCATAACCCTACTTTACACATATATACTATAATTTTCTTCATGGATAAATATAACGATTCCCAAGTACCTGCAGTATTGAAAACGTTTGCAATCCTCGAATATCTACTTGAGAAGAACGATGCAACAATCAAAGAGATATCCCAACATTGCAATATTTCGCCAGCCAGCACCACACGCATAGTAAAGACTCTTACAAACTTGAATTATCTGAAGCAAAACCACGATAACACGGCAGCTACATATAAAATAGGCTTGGGTTTTCTCAAATTCTATCAAAAAGCTCAAAACAGCATCGACCTGCAGTCGATAGCTGGCTTGGAAATGAAAAAACTTAGTAGAAAAATCAATCAAACAAGCCAGTTGGCCATACTTGATGGATACAATGTAGTCTATACCTTAGCCATAAACACCAATGTTCAAGTTGGTGTTGCCGCTCCCATAAATTCTCCGTTACCAATCAATGTCAGCGCCGGAGGAAAAGTCATCTGTGCATTTCTACCAGAAGAAAGCAAGTTAGACATAGTAAAAAATGCTGATCTACCTCCTTACACGGAAAATACAATAATAGACAAAATGGAATTGCTGCTCCATCTTGCAAAAATAAAAAAACAAGGTTACGCATTCGATAATGAAGAATACGCCCAAGGAATATGTTGCTTGGCAGCTCCGATTTTCAATCATCTTGGAAATATTGTTGCGGCCGTAGGGGTCACAGGTCCTTCTCTTTTTTATTCACCTAAGAATAATTTCGATTCAATTAAAGACTCCGTAATCGAAACGGCCAACAATATTTCAATAAAACTTGGGAAATAACAATGTCTCAAACCTTTACTTTAAAAACGACTTTCTTCACTTTTTCCCTATCGAATATCTTTAAACTTGGAGCATGTGGTTCATAAGGGAAAAAAATGGCGAACGTATTGGTTCCTGCATAATAGACGACATTTCTTTCATTTTTAACAAATCCAGCATCTTTACTTTCATCATATGGCACGACAATATCGTCATTCATCAAGGCAGACAGTTCCATTTTCTCACTACCGGAGATAATAAACTGAATATCTATTTCCTTGTCATGGAATTCAGCTTTTTCGCTGGCATACGAAACAGTGTCGTACGAGAAGACATTATACCTGACACAAGGATTATCAGTTTTATATTGTCCTTCCTGTATTTCCAACCAGTTTGTTTCATTAAAAACTTTCTCAACGACACTCATTGAAGGAAGTACGCCTTCATATCTTTTTAAATTGCTTATCTTATCTATAATCATTCAATTCCCCCATTTTGCATGATATGCATCCAATTGCTCAAACAAAGCAAGCTTTTCTTCTTTTGATAAATCAAC
This sequence comes from uncultured Spirochaetales bacterium, assembly GCA_949293595.1. Classification (GTDB taxonomy): domain Bacteria; phylum Spirochaetota; class Spirochaetia; order Sphaerochaetales; family Sphaerochaetaceae; genus Ornithospirochaeta. The sequence goes on from CASFDW010000001.1 coordinate 403,613, forward strand.
CGCAGGAGCCCTCATATGGGAAAAACCTACATGATTGTACTCCAACGCAGCCTTGAAATACCCCATATTCGCTCCAGCTTTGACAATATCAGCAAGTTCGATAGCCTGTCTCTGTGCTTTCAATGCTCCAGACATATCTCCTTCGACAAATCTTTTGTAAATCTGAACGAATGGAAATGGATCACACTGTGAGCACCCACTTACAACGCCTGCACATCCTATGGACAATCCTGGTAAAAAAAGCTTATCAGGACCAACAATTACATCAAAATTACCTTTCCCACATGAAAGATACTGATAAAATCTAAGAAGATCGGGATAACTGTACTTTATTCCAACTACATTACTTGTCTGCGACAGTATTTCTTCGATTTCATCTGTAGTCAAATCATTACCCGCGCATTGCGGAATATTGTAAAGATATACCGGATAATCAGCAGGTAGAATTTTAGAAATGTTAACATAAAAATTAACCATCTCCTTTTTATTCACACCAAAGAACTGAGGTGTCACCACACCAACTCCGTCGGCTCCAATTTTTAATGCATGCTCAGCCAGTCGTATTGTCTCTTTCAAGGTCGGAGCACCAACTTGCACAAACACCGGAATTCTTCCAGAGGATACCTTTACGCATATCTCTGCAACAAGCATTCGCTCTTCAGTGGAAAGCTTGAGCATTTCTCCTGTTGTTCCATTTGGATAAACGCTACTGATTCCTTCTTTTATCAAAAAATCAATCAATCGCTCCAAAACAGCAACATCAATGCAATCGTCTTCCGAAAATGGTGTGATTATAGGGCAAACAACCCCATTCATCCTAACCATATCAGCCCTCCAATGAATTCATAATGGAATAAACTTTTTTAGCACCAGAAAGAATGTGTAGATAATCTGTACCTGCACTTATCATGTTTATTCCAAGATCGTACCAGGCTTTTATAACCACAGGATCATCACTTCCTGTGGAGACCCCGATGCTTTTCCCTGCTTTCTTGGCAATGGCAATGGCTTTTTTTATCAAATCCTGCGTGTCTTTCTCAAAAACCCTGTTGAGTTGATTAATTGAGCCGGAAAGATCACACGGACCAAAAATAAAACAATCGATCCAAGGATTCTTGACCATTTCTTCCAAATTTTCCACTGCAATATAAGATTCTATCTGTACACATCTGATCATTTCCAAACTCTTTTTCTGGATATATTCATCGGAGTTCATCAAACCATAATCACATGCTCTTATCGGGCCGAATCCTCGGGTGCCATATGGCGGATAAAGTGTTGATTTCATTGCCTTATCCAACTCTTCTGCGGAATTGACAACAGGAAAAATGATTCCATCAGGTCCTTGTTCCAAAACTCTTTTTGCAAGAATCGGATCATTCCAGGGAATTCTCACCAAACTGTTCACACCTGCAGCACGGGCGGCAATCAAATGACTTTCCAAACAACCATAATCAATTGCAGTATGTTCAGTATCAATCCAAATAAAGTCATACCCAACCATACCGCAAAGTTCAGTTATTGCGGGGTCTTTCAAGCTGGTATGCATTCCCTTCACAAATTCGCATTTCTTTAATTTTTCCTTCAAAGCAATCATTCAACAACTCCTATTTCAATTTTTTATTTTTAATCAATTTGAACAATCCAGGGCCAAATAATGATAAAACCGTCAGAATGATAAGCGTCAAAGAAATCGGCCTCACAAAGAAGGTTGAATAAGTCCCAGGAGGCAACATCATTGACCTTATGAAATTTGATTCCACCATTTCACCCAAAATCAAAGCCAACACAATCGGTCCGGTGGGGAAATCCCCTCTTGCCAACAGGAAACCAAAGAGACCAGCAACAAGACAAACGAACACATCAAAAACACTGTTTTGGATTGCGTATGAACCTACAAGAGAAAACACTATAATTGTTACGCTGATCCAAGATCTCGGCAGCTTTGTGAATTGTGCGAACAATTTCGAGCCAAGGTTTCCAGTGAAAAGTATCAGGATATTACATACAACAAGAATCCCAAAAAGAATTATGACCATATCCGGATGTTCCGAAAACAAAAGAGGCCCAGGTGTATAGTTGTACATCATCAAGGCACCGATAAGAATAGCTGTAACACTATCTCCAGGGATACCAAGAGTAAGCATCGTTGTCATTGCACCACCTATACAGGCATTATTTGCCGCACAAGTAACTGCAAGCGCTTCTTCACAGCCCTCTCCGTATTTTTCCTTCTCTTTTGATATATTCCTGCATTGAGTCCACGATACGAGAGAAGCTATATCCCCACCCGTACCTGGTATTGCACCAACAAAGACACTTATTATACTTGCAAACAGAAACGCCCATTTGGTTTTCCACCTTTCAGCCCATGTCATTTTCTTTTTTGCATTTTTATCTTCAGCAATGAAATCAGAAATACGAACTTTTTCCTTCTTATCAAGTTTCTTTACAAATTTAGTGTGGCTGACGGGAGATTCACTGAACTGCTTCAAAGCTTCCCCCACACCAAATAGTCCTATCATTATAGGTACAAAACTAAATCCATCAATTAATATGAATTGGTTGAACGTGAATCTTTTCACTCCATTCATCGGATCCATTCCAACCATGGAAAGAGCCAAGCCAATAAAACCGACAAATATTCCTTTACTGACACTCTTTCCTGATACTGCAACCATCATTGATAGTCCAAAAACTGCAACCATCGTATACTCTGGAGGTCCAAATTTAAGGGCAAAACGAGCTATGGGGAAAGAGGCAACCGTTAAGAGAAGAACGCCAAACAAGCCACCCATTACAGAATAAAATGTATTTATCCATAATGCCAAAGTCGGTTGTCCTCGTTTTGAAATTTTCACACCATCAAACGTTGAGGCAATACTTGCAGGGGTTCCTGGAACACCAAGCAGTATTGCACTTATTCCGCCGGCATAAATCGCTGAATTATATATGCCCAACAACATTCCCAAACCACAAGACGGCTCTACCCAGAAAGTAAGTGGTAACAATATAGCCACACCCATGGTAGCAGACAAACCTGGCATCGCGCCGATAAACATTCCTAAAATGATTCCCCCCAAAGTGTAAATGAGAACCATCGGACTAAATATAGAAACTAAAATATTGGACCAATCCATAAACACCTTACCAAATGCGAACTTTTAATCCGATTACGAATAACAGGTAAATAAAAATAGTCAAACCTGTTATAAACAATACGCTTTTCCACCACTCGGTCTCATCGCTGAGCAACCAACAAACTGGCGAAAAAATGATTATTGTATTAATTATGAAATGACCTATTTTATAATTCCAAGCAACTGTGTAAATAACCAACAGCAAGACAAGGAAAAAAAATTGTACCATCTTAAATCTATTGATTGCTTGAGGCTCTTCAGCAAGACCCTTCTTTTTAGCAATTAGATATTTTGTGGTATTATAAATACTTAAACAAAATAGTACTACAGCTATTATAGTAGGAAAAAAAGCCGCACTTGGTACTCCAGGTTTTGTTGGAGCAGCAAAGCTTCTTGAAAATACGAAAAGAAAGATGCTAATCACCATGCCAAGTGCATTCACAATTAGTTCAGCCATTGTATTCTCCTTTTTTAATAATGCTGCTGCAAAACTTGCAGCAGCATACCTTAACTAATTCAATACCCAAGAATCTCTGGAATCAATTTGCTATATATCTCATATTCTTCCTCAGCATATGCCTGCATTTCTTCTGGTTCCATCCAGCCAGGAGTGTATCCATTTGAAGCAAGCATCGACTGATAAGTATCACTTTCATAGCTTTTCTTGAGTGCTTCATAAAGTACATTAAACACGTCATCAGGAGTATCTTTTGGTACACCAAAAGAAAGCCAACAAAGAACACTTACGTCGATACCACATTCCTTTGCCGTCGGCACCTCAGGGAACAACTCAAATCGTTCATCTGAGAGAACAGCAAGTATTTTTAAATCTCCACTCTGGACCTGGCTTCTTACTTCAGCTGCCGAAGCACAGATTGCATCGATATGTCCACCCATCAACGCAGTAATCGAAGGAGCTGCGCCTTCAAACGGGATATGATTCAGCGTGATTCCTGCTGCTTTTTCGAACTGCACTGCTGCTAAATGCCAAATTGCTCCTGTTCCAGAATTTCCAACAGTCACTTGCCCTGGTTTGGATTTTGCATATTCAATGAAATCATCCAGTGTTTCGAGTTCCGAATCACTCTTTACAATTATAGCTGCAGGATGATATGAAACTCTTGCTAAAAACCTAAAGTCCGAAGGCTCTGCATCCGAATTTCCTGCAGGTTTCACCTGAGCAATATCTACTGGAAGATGCGCAATAGTATATCCATCCGCAGGGGCACTGGCACAATACGAAAGAGCAATTCCACCGCCAGCTCCAGGCCTATTTTCGACAACAACGGGAACGCCTAACTCCTGTTCCATACCAGGTGCAATTGTCCTACAGTTAAGATCCGAGGAACCACCGGGATTAGCCTGACAGACAATTGTGATCTGTTTTGACGGAAACGTTTCATTCGCTCCGTTTGCAAAAATAGAAACAGAAACAAGTAAGAAAACACTAAGAACGACAAATACCTTTTTCATTATCATTCCCTCCTCCTTTTTTCATATATGATTATTAATAATCACATTTGATTATAATTTTATAATAAACTAAATTTAATAATTGTCAAATAATAATTTACGTGGATTAAATATTATTGTCATACAAATATAAATAACTATTGTTTTTTACTACATATTTTATTATCAATACAGAATATATTAGCATAATGATATTTTTCAGAATTCTCCAGATATTTGCAATTTTAATGAAAGCATCAATTATCATACAAATGGATAAAATAAGCACAAAAACAATATTGTATTATCAATGATAAATCTTAAGTAACAGGATAATATCAATATTTACAACGATATTGGAGCAAAAAAGCTATTGTATTACCAACCAGAAAAAACAAATATCAACAGTTTACCAATCTTCGAACCAACATGATGGAAGCATCGCCGGTTCGATGCTTCCGATAACTCCCAACATGATGTTTATCCAAACACAACCTTTGATAACAAATATAAACATCTGTACTATTCAGTTTGTCTTAATTGTCCTGTTTATCGAATGCTTTTACCGCAGCTCTTTCTGCATCAAGCCCAGTCAGGTATCTTCGATAGTAAATATCAAATCCTTTGCAATCTTCTTCTGCTGGACAAATGACAACACTTTGTGAATCAGAAAAGACCTCCTTGCTAAGATATTCTGCCAAAGTTGTATCCTTACGAGAAATCATATAATCTGCCAAAACCGCAATACCCCATGCCCCTCCTTCACCTGCAGTTGAAAGAGCTCTTACAGGGGTTTTAAGCGCGGAAGCCATCATCTTAAGCCCAACTTCCGTAGTTTTAAAAAATCCTCCATGCCCACTCATAACATCAAGGACAACTCCCTCTTTTTCAAACAAGATATCCAACCCCACTCTCATTGCGGCAACAGCGGAATATAGTTCACTCCTCATGAAATTTGCCAAATTAAAAGAAGCTCCACGAAGACGGAGAAACATAGGATGACCATAATCAAGACCAATAATCGGTTCTCCAGAAATATAATTATAAGATACAAGTCCTCCACAATCCGCAGCGGAATCAAGGGAAATGGACAGTAGAGTGTCATAAAGCTTTCCTTTTCCAACTTTTATTCCAAAAGACATCAATACTTCGTTAAACAAGGAAATCCATGCGTCATATGACCCGGTACAATTGTTGGTATGAGCCATTGCGACAAGAGAACCATCAGGCGTCGTAACCAAATCCAGTTCCTTGTAAATTCCGACAAGAGGCTTTTCCAATACCACCATGGCGAAAGCAGATGTCCCTGCACTTACATTTCCAGTTCTTGGAAGAATTGAATTAGTCGCAACCATACCTGTTCCGGCATCACCTTCCGGAGGACACATTGGACAACCTGGTTCAAGATCATTACCAGAATCCAGTAATTTTGCACCTTCTGCACTAAGCATCCCGGCATTTTCCCCTGCAACAAGAACTTTTGGAAAAATTTTGAAAACATCATAACCATATCGATCTACAAAAAGCCTGGCTGCCTCTGCATCATAATTCTTTTTTGAGATGTCAACAGGAAACATTCCCGAAGCATCTCCTATTCCTACCACTTTCACCCCTGTCAAAAGTTTATGTACATAACTGGAAAGAGTGCTTACATGATCAAGTTTATTGAGATAACCAGCATGCGCTTTTATTTCATGCAAGAGATGACTGATGGTCCATCGTTGGGGTATTGGATAATTAAATAGCTTCGTAAGTTCTTCAGATTCTTCACCTGTGATTGTATTTCTCCATGTAATGAACGGTGCAAGCAACCGATCGTCGGAATCAAATGCCATATACCCATGCATCATTGCGCTGATTCCAATGGCCGCCACTTTTTTCAAAACAATACCATACTTATCCAACACATCTTTCTTTAGACATGAATAACATCCTGCAAGTCCTTTACGAACATCTTCCTCATGATAGGTCCATATTCCATTTTCGTACAAATTCTCCCAATCATATGCCCCAGATGCCAAAGGCTTCTTTTCTGATGAAATCAATATGGCCTTGATTCTTGTCGACCCCAGCTCAATTCCAAGAACACAGTTTCCAGCTTTCAATTCAAAAGCAATCTTATCATTCATATACTTCTCCTAAAAACAAGATTTCCACTAAGGAACAAACTTCATGACATCGACAGAGCAAGAAAACAACTTTCCATCTTACAGTGAAAACTAAGAATTCAGATGAAATGAGATAATAAAGATATTTTAAACTTTTTACTGAACAAAAATGAAAAACCACAGAGAATACAGTTTTCTCAAATGTTCACACCGTTCTTTATGATCATTCACCAAAACTTCAAACCACTTATAAGAGAGGAGTTCAATGTACCATCCTGCCTTTTGTAAGAGTATATTTGAGTAATTACGTAAAATGCAAACAAAAAAAGCTAACAAATGAAAAATCAAAAGCACATACAAAAGCCCTCCAGAGGAGGGCCCTTACATGGATTTCAACTTATGACGACCTTGAAAAACCTCTTCTTTCCAGCCTTGAGAAGGAATTCACCATCCTTGGCCATGTCAAGGGTTATCATTGTCTTCGGATCCGTGTATTTCACGCCGTTTATCTCGGCCCCGCCCTGTGTGACAAGCCTGCGGGCCTCGCCGTTGCTGGCGGTCAGTCCACTTCTGGTGTATAGATTCAATATACCCATGCCATCAGGAAGGAATTCGTTCTCAGGAATCTCGGTCTGAGGCATCCCCTCCATGTTACCTCCAGTGGAGAACAGGCTCTTTGCGGCATTGAGGGCCTTGTCCGCCTCCTCCTCCCCGTGGATGATCTTCGTGACCTCGTAGGCAAGACGCTCCTTGGCCTCGTTTATGTTCCTGCCATCCCTGCCATATCCGGCGATCTCGTCGAGATCCATGAACGTGAAGAGCTTCATGAACCTGATCACATCGTCGTCATTGACGTTCCTCCAGTACTGGAAGAAATCGTACGGACTGTACAGGTCCGGTGCCAAGAAGACAGCCCCCTTCTCGCTCTTGCCCATCTTCTTTCCATCGCTGCGCATGATCAGGTTGAACGTGAGTCCGTAGCATTCCGGACCACCCATCCTTCCGATTAGGTCAATTCCTGCCACGATGTTCCCCCATTGGTCGGCACCTCCGATCTGGAGACGGCATCCGGCCTTCTGGTTCAGCATGTAGAAATCATAGCTCTGAAGAAGCTGGTAGTTGAACTCGATGAACGAGAGACCCCTCTCGAGGCGCTGCTTGACACCCTCGAATGTAAGCATCCTGTTCACGCTGAAATACTTTCCGACATCGCGGAGGAAGCTGATATAGTTCAGATCCACCAGCCAGTCGGCATTGTTCATCATCCTCGCATGCCCCATTCCGGACGAAGGATTCTCGGAGAAGTCGACAACCTTGGAAAGCTGCTTCTTGATGTTCTCGACGTTGCTCGCAATCTGCTCGACGGAAAGGATCTTCCTCATCTCGGTCTTTCCGGACGGATCCCCGATGAGGCCTGTGCCTCCGCCGACGAGCGCAATCGGGTTATGACCAGCTTCCTGCAGGTGGTGCATCGCGAAGAACGGGACGATATGTCCGACATGAAGGCTGGGACCGGTCGGATCGACGCCGCAGTAGAATGTCACCTTCTCCCTGTCCATCAGGTCGCTGAGCCCCTGCTCATCCGTGAAATCCTTGACAAACCCCCTGTCGACAAGTACCTGTAAGGCTTTGTTCATCGTCTACACCCTCTTGTAATCCTTGTCCGCCTGCTGGATGAACGGGACAATCTGCGACACGGAGATCCTCTCCTGTGTCATGGAATCGCGGAAGCGGACCGTGACTGTCTGATCCTGGAGACTCTGGTAGTCGACGGTGATGCAGTACGGTGTTCCGATCTCGTCCATCCTCCTGTATCTCCTGCCAACGGCTCCGGACTGGTCGAAGAACGTGGAGAAATGGAACCGGAGATCCTTTTCAAGATTCCTGGCATACTCGCCGAGTCCGTCCTTCTTCACGAGCGGGAGGACGGCGACCTTGACAGGTGCGATTGCGGGATGGAAATGAAGGACCGTCCTGATGTCCCCTTCCGGTGTCTGCTCCTCGTCATATGCGTCACTGAGGGCCATGAGCACGTTCCTTGTGAGACCGGCACTGGTCTCGACGACATACGGGATGTATCTCTCGTTCGTCTCCGGATCGAGGTAAGTCATATCCTTGCCGCTGAACTTCTGGTGCTGCGTCAGGTCGTAATCGGTCCTGGAATGCACGCCCTCGAGCTCCTGCCAGCCCATCGGGAACAGGAACTGGATGTCGTATGCGTCCTTTGCATAGAACGCGAGCTCGTCCGGCCCATGCTGGTGCCATCTCAGGCTGTCGGGACGGATGCCCATCTTATGATAATAGTTCATCCTCTCGTTCCTCCAGTACGGGAACCATTCATCCTCCGTGCCGGGACGGCAGAAGAACTGCATCTCCATCTGCTCGAACTCGCAGGAGCGGAATATGAAGTTCTTCGTGGTTATCTCGTTCCTGAACGATTTTCCAATCTGTGCGATGCCGAACGGGACCTTCACACGCGATGACTGGAGAACGTTCTTGAAATCCACATAGATTCCCTGTGCGGTCTCCGGGCGGAGATACACGACCGACGCGCTGTCCGTATTGGCTCCGATGTGGGTCTGGAACATCAGGTTGAAGTTCCTGGGCGCCGTGAAGCTGTCCTTGTTGCCGCACACGGGACATGGTTTGGAAAGATCGATCTGATCCGCACGGAAACGGCTCTTGCAGCATTTGCAGTCGACCATCGGATCGGTGAAGTTGGATACATGGCCGCTGGCCTCCCATACACGCGGATGCATGAGGATGGATGCATCGAGCCCGACGATGTCGTCATGCAGCCTGGTCATCTCCTTCCACCAGAAATCCCTTATGTTGTTCTTGAGCTCGACGCCCATCGGACCGTAGTCATACGCCCCGTTGAGCCCACCGTATATCTCACTCGACTGGAAGATGAAGCCCCTCCTCCTGCAAAGCGATACGATCTTATCCATTGTTACTTCACTCATTTTTAGCCTCCAAAATACCTATTGCCCTGTTTATCCTTTTTTCAGTCTCCTCCAATCCGAGCAGTGATATGGAATCGAACAGCGGTAGCGACACCGTCGAATTGGTGATCGCGACCCTGAGCGGCTGGAACACTCCGTTGACCTTCACGCCGAGCCCGGCTGCGAGAGAGGACAGATCCTCCTCGATCTTCCCGTACTCACGGCCCTCCTTCAAACCTGAAAGAAGGATCTCCGAGCCCTTTTCCAATGCGGAAAGGGTGTTGTCCGCGTCGCTTCCCTTGGCACAATACACAGCCGCATCCACGACAGGCTCGTCGACAAAGATGAAAGCCGACAGCGGAACGATGTCGGAAAGGACCTTCATCCTCTCCTTTGCCGCAGGAACGAGCTTCCTGACAAGCTCGAGCTCGTCCTCAGACGGGTTTTCCCCGATGAAGCCGGCCTTGACGAGATAAGGCAGCACGAGCTCCTCAAGACGGCTGTTTTCACAAGCCCTTATGTAATAGCCGTTGAACCAGTCGAGCTTCTTATAGTCGAACACGCCGGGAGCCTTGTGGATGTTTTCGATCCTGAAGCACTTCTCAAGTTCCTCCTTGCTGAAGAATTCGGTGGATCCGTCCAGGGACCACCCGACCAGCGTGACGTAATTTATGATGGCCTCGGGCAGATACCCCTTCTCCCTGAAATCCCTGAGGCTCGTCGAGCCGTGGCGCTTGGAAAGTTTCTGACCGTCCTTTCCCATGACCATCGGGAGATGGCAGTATACGGGGGGTTCCCAGCCGAACGCCTCGTACAACAGGATGTGAAGCGGACCTGACGGAATCCATTCCTGAGCCCTCATTATGTGCGTGATACCCATCAGATGGTCGTCGATCACGTTGGCAAGATGATAGGTGGGGAACCCGTCGGACTTCAGCAGTATGGGATCCGGGGACACATCCCTGTTCCTCCTCGTGATGTCGCCCATGAGTATGTCGTGGAACGTGGTCTTTCCCTCTGTGGGGACCTTGAGCCTTATGACGGGCTTTATGCCCTGTCTCTCATACTCCGCACGCTCCTCATCCGTGAGATCCGCACAATGCCGGTCATATCCCTGGTACTCGCTCTTGGAGGCAACCTGTTCCGCCCTGAGCTTCTCCAGACGCTCCGGACTGCAATAGCAGTAATAGGCCTTCCCGTCCCTCACAAGCTGTTCGGCATACTTCCTGTAGAGCTCGAACCTTTCGGACTGGATGTAAGGTCCGCATGGACCTCCGACAACGGGACCCTCGTCCCATTTTATTCCAAGCCAGTCCAGGGTCTGGTAAAGGTCGTCAAGGGATTCGTCGCTGTATCTCTCCCTGTCGGTATCCTCCACACGGAGTATGAACCTGCCACCCGAGGACCTGGCGAAGAAATAATTGAACAAAGCGGTGCGCACCCCACCTATGTGTTGCAGCCCTGTCGGCGACGGGGCATAACGGACGCGAACTTCCATTCTTCCTCTCCTAATCAAAAGAAAAACATCCACTGATGATGCGGATGTCAATATACTAATTTTTTTTAGGGATTTGCTCAACCTTCAGAAAGGAATCTCACGCTTTCTGAAACAGCTTTCGCATAGGCCTCCCTGTTTTTATCATAATAAAGGTAATGGCTTCCGCCGTCGACATATGAAATCCGCGCACAAGGCGGCAAAACCACGTCGCCGATGCCGGCCAGCGCATCTTCCGTCCCCAAAAGGACGAGAGTCGGAACATCGTAGACCGAAATCGCACGGGATGCATCATCCTGCAACTTCAGAAGCTCCAGGAACGGACCTGGATACAGATGGCTCCAGTACTCCCTTCCGAGGTATCCGTCGTCGCACGGCGCACCCTCGTAAAGCAACTTGTATCCGGGATCGGATTTCCATGGGACCGGGGCATCCTTACCAGCCTTGAGCATGCCCTTGAGAAGAATGCGCGGCACCTTGGTCCTGAGGGAGAACGCAGGGCTGGAAAGAACCGCCCTGGAGTATTCAGGAGAGAACGGGGAAAGCACGGCAAGCAGGCATCCCATGGAGTGGGCCACGACAAAAAGGCGGTCGTACCTGTCCAGAAGATATCGGGACGCGTTGTCCACAAGCCCCTGCCAGTCACGCGCCGAGCTGGAGACGAAATCCCTTCCACATGTGCCCATTCCCGGCAGACGCGGCACGAACACGTCGTGTCCCGCGCAAAAGAGCTCCCTGGCGGGGCTCACAAGCTCGCCGGGATATCCGGCATACCCGTGGATCAGCAGGACTGCGGACGCAGGGGCCGGGTCATGGAGCATGGAGAACGACCTTGCGGCCCCGCAAGGTGCGCACGAGTCTGAATAAAGTCCGTCATACCATGATGGGGGAACCGAAAAACCGGTCACCATGAGGCCTCCTCGAAAAGGTTGAGCAGGTCTATCCTGCACCGTACGTTGGTCTTCCCGAAGATGTTCGCGATATGGTTGTTCACGGTATTGACGCTTATGCTCAGCCTTGCGGCGATCTCCTTGTTGGTCAACCCGATCTTGATCAGCCTGACGATCTCCATCTCGCGGTCCGTGATGTGGAAACGTTCGGCGATCTTTTCGGCAAGCTCGGCCTTCTTCTCCCCGTCGGCGGTCTCCGAGAGCATCTGGATCTTGTGCTCCGAATTGGCAAGTGCGATGAAAAGAAAGACCAGCAGCATTATGAAATAGCACAATGCGATGAGCGGCAAAAACAGGCTGCGCACCGTCGATGTGAGCATCGACGATATGAAGAGAGGAAGCATCGCCAAAGATACGATCATTATGGTGAGCGTCGCATGGCGGACGTTTTTTTCCTCTATGTTCCTCCTGATGCTTATCATGATTATGACCGTGTAGACGAGCACCACAGTGAAGAACGCATACGCCGCGATCACGAACACGTCATCGTGCAGAACGATGTCCAGAACCGAGGCTGTGGCGAAAAGGACGCACAACAGGACGAAGAACACCTTCTCCCAGGTCGGGAACGGACGGGCCACGACCCAGTTCATGAATCTTGGGATGAAGAATATCAAGAACGTCACATCTAGTATGAATATCGTCTTCCAGACAAGCAGGAGAACAAGTGAGAAGGTGGTCTCCCCAAGCAGGATGGAGAACTGCATCAACGAATATGAGAAGACGACACCGAGCAATGTCGAAACGAAGACTATCAGGAATTTCGACCATTTAAGCTGAACCCTGCGCCCCCATACAATGGCGAGCGCAAGGTCCATCGAAGATATGGATATTGCAAAAATGCAAACCAGGAGTGTCAGCCCAGCCATGCCTTATTTGAAAGCCTTCTGGTTGTGCGACATGTCCGCCTTGCCGCAGACGGTCTGGATGCATTCATCGAAGAGAGGCATCGTCGTGGCGGGAAGCCCTGTCTGTATCTCGACCTTGTCGTTGTAGTTCCTTGCGTTGAGATCCGCGGTGGCATGCCTGGAGAACAGCTGCAGATGCAGGTTGAGACCTTTGGTGAGCAGGAACTCGGGAGACATGGAGAATCCGGGAATGGCCTGCGCGACCTTGCCCCTGATCGCCTCCTCGTCGGCGACGAAGGCGGCCGGCTGTGTCAGATGCAGCAGGAACCAGAGCTCGAAGCACGGATTGAAATAGCAGAGGTTGATCTTCTTCTTCCTCGCATATTCCTCATACTGCCTGACCTCGTCCACATCCGTTCCGACCTCGTCGAATCCGAACAGGCACCATACATGCTGGTATTTGCCCGAAAGCTTCCTCTTGCTGGTAGCATCGATCAGATGCTTGAGCGTCAGGTCCTTGACATCCGCACATTCCACCGTCAGGTTCATATAGCGGCAGTCCTTCCTCATCTGCGAAAAGTAGATGGCCTCGGCCTTCGTTGCGGTGACCAAGAGAATCGTACCCTTCGCCTCTGTTATGTTTTTCTTACGGATGGCCATCACTTATCCTCCTTAACTTCTTCTTCCTCATCCTCCACCGGTGTTCCGTCATGGACGAAATAGAAGTCGCTGGTCACCGGGAGAGCGCCGAAGGCTCCCTGGAGATACCTGTTGTAGACGGTGGTCCTGCTCCTGCCCTTGAAATCGGAAAGGCTGAAGAAGACCGTGGAGCTCTCATTGTCCTTCTGTGCGAACCAGATCGCATCCTTCCTGAGAAGGCCTTCCTTGAGAAGGGACGGGTTGCAGTCCACGACAAGCATCTGGCTGTGCTTGTTGCAGCTCTCGAAGATCTCGACGAGGTGGCAGAGAACATCGGGATGCAGGAGCTGTCCGAAGTCGTCGATCAGAAGGGTCTTCTCGCTGACAAAGCTTGTGAAGAAGGCGATTCCGATTGCCACGAGTCGTCTCAGGGACAGGGATTCCATGAGGAAAGCCTGGCTGTATCCGTCCACCTTCTTGTCGTTCACGTACACATGGGTGAACACAACGGACCTCGTGCCGTCCTCCTTCTGCTTGACTCCCACGCGCCTGATATCGGTTATGTCGAGGGCCCACAGGTAGTTGACGAGCATGTCGCCCCAGCCAGGGTGCTTGGAGAGCGCGTCCGCGACGAACTGCTCGGCCTGTGTTCCGACTCCCATGGGAAGAACGTTCAGCGTGTTCTTGAACCAGTTGTACATCTGCCCGCTGGTCTGCCCGCCTGAAAGGGCCGACTCGCTCAAAAACGTCCTGGACTCCGGAAGATTCTTGGCTGCCCTCTTCTTATCACCGCGGTAAAGCTTTCCGAAGCGGTAGGTATACCCTTCGCCGTCCTCAGCCTTCCTGCGCTCGAACATCACCTTTTTCGATCCGTTGACGATAAAGAAAAGGGACTCGCAGTAAACCCTCTCGCGGTTCGCCACCAACGTGTACCTTCCGATGACGGTCGGCTTCTCGTCGTTCCCAGCCTCCCCTTTGTCCAGAAGCACGTCGATGCTTATTGTCGCTGGGGTCATCTTGTCGATACCATATGCGAAAACGGTTCCGGAAAGGCTGCTTGCAAGCGGGTTGACGGTCTCGGGATCAGAAAGGACGATCCTTCTCAATACCTCCAACGCCCTCACGAAGGAGCTCTTTCCCGCACCGTTCGGACCGATGACGGCGCTCGTCTTGATCAGATTGAGCTTCTCTGTGACCTGGATCACCTTCGAGGGATCAAGACGGTTGTCCTTGACAGCTTCGAAACTGATCGTCTGGCTCGACTTTACAGATTTGAAGTTTTCAATAGTCATGCTTAACAGCATCACACCACCTCCTTAAGAGTTTGAGCCAGATGGCCCATCTTTTCCAATATTAAGGGATAACGGACAACACCTTCGCCCAGGGCGATTATGTCATCCCGGTTTCCATGACAGTCGGATGCGAGCAGATCGACGAACCCGCTTTCGCAGTAGCGCCGGGCCTTATCCGATTTCGAAAGCGCCTTGCCGTTTACCTGTATGAGGTAGCCGCGGCTATGGAACTCCTCCACAAGCGGGCTGTCGACATCCAGCCAGCTGTAGCGCTCTATGTGCGCGATGACAGGTATGCGCGGAGCCAGCGCCTCCAGCTTCTCAAGAAGGTTGAGGGGGGCGAACGTCGTGCTGAACTCCACCAGATAATACTTGCCGAGCAGGGGGACCCCCTTTATCGGAAGTTCGTCGCGGACATAGATTTCCGACCCGAGAAACGAAAAGAGGCCGCACGAGGAGGCAATCTCGGAGGCTCTGGCGAACGCGGTGCGGATCTGACCGACCTGGGTCGTCACATACGGGTCGTAGAGATGAGGGGTGAAGCACACGCCATCGAAGCCAACCGCCTTGTAGGTGGAAAGCAACGCCTTCAGATCATCCCATTTTGCAAAAGAATCATCAATTTCGGGCAAAAGATGGCAATGTAGATCAAATAAACTCATATTGATAGTATTATAACCAAAAACCAGCACAAAAATAATTTTTTTTGTTAATTTCAGACTATCGTAAAACAATAGCCGCTAAAACAGATTTCATTCTCAAAAAATGGTGGAATATTATCGAGTAAACCAACATTTTAGCATAAATATCGAATAGATAAGGATATTGATTTAAAAAAAATCAAAAAAACTACTTAATATAAGCTAAGTAGTTTTATCAATTTTCAATATTCAAAACTTCAAATCGGTCCTTTTTTCGACCACCTTGGACAGCACAGGGGATGAAACATCGTCGAAAACGACCAGGCTGGTCCTGGAGAAAGGATCCACATGGTCCTTGATCCAGAAAAGGAGGTCGTCGTCCTTCAGCTCGGAAAGAGCCTCTCCGAATCCGGCGAAAACGACGACGTCGAAGCTCGCGCTGCTTATCCATCTCTTCATCTGGCTCACGGCCTGTGCGGCCCCGCCCTTCCCGAAGCTCTTCTCCAGGATTCCGGCGGGAGCCTTGAACGCGGACGAGTAACTGATCACCGCCGCCTTCATGGAGGAAAGCTCGCCGCATATGTCGGAACCTTCGTAAACAACCATCCTTGCCATATCAATACCTCACAGAATCATATATGCTGCTTTCAAAAGCATCCTTTTTCTCATTGAGCCCCTCGATCTGGTTGCGGGCCTCCGAATTGCTCTTCTGTATGAACTGCAGCTTGCTCTGCAGCTTGTACGCATCGCCGTTTCCAGTATCTGAGCACACATCGCCGATCACGGAAAGGGCCTCGTCCATATTCCCCATGGCACCCAGAAGGAGGGCGGCGTTGTATCCCGAGGGCAGATGTCCGGTCTTCTGCCAGTTCGAAAGGAACCCGCGGGCGGCGGCATCCACGTTTCCATCCTTCGCATAATCATAGAAGACCTCCACCGATCCGTCCTTCGGCTTGTTCGACATAAGGTCGACGGAAAGCGATCTTCTGGTCGGAACCAGCTGCGTGAGTATGTCACCCTGTATGGACCTGATCATCGAGCAGAAATCCCAATACGGATCACCGGGCGAGAAATACGGGCTGCCGAGACTGACATTGTCGGAATCCTCGACATGGAAGGACCGCTTCGCAACGACCTTCTCCGTCTGTGTGTCGATGACGGTGAACGAGAAGGTCAGGCTCAGATCCACCTGGTAGTAATAGAGGCGGTCGTAAACCTTGCGCGGCCGGCCATCCTTGTCCACCACCTCCCTTTCCCTTATCGATGAATAGATGTATTCGTCAACCCCCATGCTCTCTATCTTCGGGATCACAACGGCATCGATACCGTTGTCCTTGAAAATCTTCCTGGTGTCGACCCCGACGGACGATGCATCGAGCACCGCATCGGTGAACTTGGGCCCCTTGATGGTGAAGTACCCGCTGTTCGAAAGGGTTTCCAAAAACCTTTCCGTCGCATAAGATGCAACCTGGTCGCGGAGGGAATACCCGTATGACGAGTACACGAGGTTGTACGGCCCGGGATCAACGCTCCTTATGTATGCCGGAGGATTTGCGAACCCGGCGTACGGCACCGTCGAGGCTACGGCTATATTCCTGTAGTGCCCCATGTCTATCCCGCTGGGGGCGACATAGGATATGTCGACGCTGGTCATGCAGGATGAGAGGGAGAAGACCAGAACGGCAAGGATGGAGGAAAAAAGAATCTTCTTCATTGCAATGGCTCCTGAATGTTTTTTGATTGCGGGCCTCAGCTCGAAACGGAATGGGAAAGCAGGTACCCGGCCACCTTGAGGCCCTTGAGGAAATTGTTCCTCTCGTTGATGCAGGTGAACGGAAGTCCGTAGTAGATGCTCATGGCATCCGCGAACCCGAGATCGTCGAAGCTCAGTATCGCCTTGTAGGGCTTGTCGAACACACGGCTTCTGTCAACCAGCTCGAGCTCGAATCCGAGATGACGGGCGATGCGGACAAGCTCGTCGCCGCGTATCCCCCTTCCCTCCTCGACGACCAAGGCAAAAGGCAGGCTCTGGTCGAAATTCTCCGACTGCGCGATCGAGCTGATGGTTATCATCAGGTCGATCACGTTCTCCCTGGTCACCTCAAGCTTCTTCGGATACGGGAATATCTTGACCCAGTCAGGGGTGAAGATCAGCCTGTTCAGGATGTTTGGCTTGGCCACGGATACAAGGTAGTCCCTGTACCCCGTATCGTCGCCGAACGTATACAGCACCCTCGGAGGAAGGTTGTCCATGACGGATACGGCCTTCTCCATAACCTTTTCGCCGGCATCCAGCATTATGAGCTGCTCCCCCTTCCTCATCTCGGAAAGAAGGGACGCATTGTCGTATGAGAGGGCCGAGAACGGCAGGCTCCTGGAAGATGAGAGACATATGGACCGCACATGATCGAGATCCGCCACCACGACAAGACGTGTGGACTTGCCTACCTTGCAGAAAAGCCCGTCGATGGCGGACAGGACGGCTTTCTCATCCTTTTGGAGGATTGCCACGACCGTATAATTTACCATGTGCTAAGCATAACATATGTGGAGACAAAAAAGAATAGGCGCAGGATATTGCCGCCATGGTTTGAAAACGCCCCCTCATGATGTATAATCGGCAACATGTACGATTTCTATGACGAGGATGACGAAGACGAAGCATCGGAGGGTGAGGAGACATTCTTCACCGACATGAGGAAGCTGGTCGACGAAATGGACGACGTCGGACAGGAGATGGAGGACATGCCTGACGAGGACGGCGATCTGGATTTCTGACATAGCCGTGGCGGACTGCCGCATAAGGAGGGCATACTGTCCTCCATGGCACTGTTCCGGCATTTTTTCCGTCAAAACCGCGGACCGCAGGTGAGGCCGCCGGAAAAATGTAAGATTTTTTGCATAAATATGCACCTTTTGCATATTGATGCTTGATTTCTGTTAGGCTATCATTTGCTCATATTCGGAGGGATCAAATGAAAAAAATCGTACTTGCTCTCACACTGCTTCTCATCGCAGGGATGCTTTTCGCCGGCGGCACCAAGGAGGCCGCGGACGACGGAACAATAAAGATCGGCGTTTCCAAGCTCATGAGCCATGCCGCCCTTGATGCGGTTGAGGAAGGCATGCAGGACTATCTTGCCACGACGGACCTCAAGGTGAGCTACGACTTCCAGAACGCGAACGGGGACATCAGCAGCAGCGCCTCGATCGCACAGAAATTCAAGGATGACAACGACGATGTCGTTATCGGAATCGCGACACCTACCGCACAGGCCCTAGTGAACGTCTTTTCGGACACACCGATCATATTCGCCGCAGTAACGGATCCGGTGGATGCCGGGCTTGTCGACTCGTATGAGGGAAGCGCTGACACGAACGTCTGCGGAGTATCGGATCTCAGCCCTGTCGAGGAACAGATCAAGCTCCTGATGGATGTCACCGGCGCAAAGACGATCGGAAACATATACGCATCCGGGGAAGCCAACGGAGTTGCGTTGATGAACATGGCCAAGGAGGCTACGGAAAAGCTCGGAGGCACGTTCGTATCCGCAGCTGTCGCAAACTCCGCGGAGGTCATGATGGCCGCACAGTCCATAATCGACCGTGTCGATGCCATATACATCGCAACGGACAACGCGGTGATCAGCGCCCTCGCCTCGGTCGACCAGGTGTGTTCGGACAACAACAAGCCGCTCTTCTCGTCGGACCCCTCCGGTGTCGACGGCCTCGACTGCCTCATCGCATGGGGATTCGACTACTATCAGATCGGAGTTGAGACAGGCAAGGCGGTGGAGAAGATCGTCGGAGGCACAAACGCCGGAACGCTCGGGACGATATACCTCACCGATCCTGCGGATTTCGAGCTCTGGTTCAACCTGGATACGGCAAAGAAGCTCGGTATCACGATCGACCAGAGCTACCAGGACATGGCGGCCGTCCTGATAAAAGACGGTCAGAAGATTGTAAAATAAGCGAAAAGGAATTAAAGTTTAAGGGCCACCCTTGCAGGTGGCCTTATTCACACCAAAAGGGGTTAATATGATTGAAGGAATCTTTGTCGAGGGACTGATATTCTCCATCATGGTACTCGGCGTACTGATCAGCTACAGGATACTCGACCTGGCGGACCTGACATGCGACGGATCTTTTGCGACCGGGGCAGCCGTTGCCACGATGTGCATCGTGAACGGGATCGGCATAACGGTCGGACTGATCCTGGCATTCCTCGTGGGCATCCTCTGCGGCATGGTGACCGCATTGATACACACCAAGCTGAGGATACCCGGACTGCTTGCCAGCATACTCACGATGACTATGCTCTATTCGGTCAACCTGAGGATCCTGGGCAACAAGGCGAACGTGCCTCTTCTGAAGGTGGACACCCTCTACAAGCTTTTCCCAAGCGCATTCCCATTCGTGTCCTCCGCCGTTGCCAGCCTGATCGGGACGATCATCATCGTTCTTGCGGTGAAGATACTGATGGACCTCTTTTTCAGGGCGGACCTGGGGCTTGCGATCGGGGCGCTGGGAGGCAACGAGCAGATGGTTGTATCGCAGGGGATGAACCCCTCCCTCCTGAAGCTCATAGGACTGGGGATATCCAACGGCCTCATCGCCCTCTCCGGAGGCCTTCTCGCACAGTACCAGGGCTTTGCCGATGCAAACCTCGGCACAGGCATGGTCGTGCAGGGACTGGCGGCAATAATGATCGGGGAGTTCCTGTTCTCGTCAAACAGGATAAGCCTGATCACGCTCAGGGCCATACTCGGTGCGATCATATACAAGGGTCTGATGTTCTTCGGAAGAAAATACGGATACCTGATCGGAATCACGACAAACGACTTCAAGCTGTTGACGGGAATCCTCGTCATAATCTCCCTTGCAGTGGCGAAGGCGCGCTCGAGCGCAAGCGATGCCGGAGCTAAGAAAAAGGCGCTTGAAAGAACAAAGAGGAAGGGGGAAGCGAATGCTTGAGATCAAGAACGTCACAAAAGTGTTTTTTCCGGGAACGATAAACGAGAAGGTCGCCCTGGAGGACATAAACCTCACCGTCAACGACGGGGACGTTGTTTCCGTCATAGGATCCAACGGCAGCGGGAAATCCACGCTCTTCAACATGATAGCCGGGACATTTCCCGTGACGAGCGGGAAAATCGTGCTCAACAACAAGGACATCACCCATTCCCCGGAATACAAGAGGGCATTCCACATAGGCCGCATCTTCCAGGATCCGACAAAGGGCACCAGTGCCAACATGTCGATCCAGGACAACATGATACTCGCCTACACAAAGGGGATGAAGGGGCTCAAGTTCAGTCTCAGCAGCCAGAAGAAGGAGATATTCAAGGAGATGCTCGCACCCATCGGACTTTCGGAAAGGCTCGAGGACAACGTCGGGCTCCTGTCCGGAGGACAGAGACAGGCGCTTACCCTTCTGATGTCCATCCTCTCCCACCCTTCGCTGATGCTTCTTGACGAGCACACGGCCGCGCTCGATCCTGTGAATGCGGAAATCGTCATGAACCTCACGAAGCTCTACATCGAGAAAGAAAGGCTGACCGCGATGATGGTCACGCACAACATGCAGTTCGCTATCGACTACGGCAACAGGCTCATCATGATGGACGAGGGCCATATCATCTTCGACATCAAGGAGGAGGAGAAGAAAAAGCTCACGGTCCAGACGCTTGTCGAAATGTTCAGGGACACAAGGAAGAAGGAATTCACCTCGGATGAAGGACTTCTGACAACTGATTGACCAATATGCACGGGCTCCTGCGGGAGCCCTTTTTTCTGCCATAAAAAAACACCCTCCCGAAGGAAGGTGCTTCCAATCCGTACAGGCCGGATCATCTGTCGTAGCCGATATTGAACCTGATCGAGAATCCGTCAAGGCCGTAGTCGCCGACGGTCTCACCGAATTCAAGCCAGTAATAGGCAAGATCCACCTTGAGCAGGAACAGATCCAAGCCAGCGCCGACCGACCAGTAGCCCTGGTTGAGTCCGCCCCTGACATCGAGCACGCTCAAAAGTCTTATCTCGGCCCCAGCCTTGAGGTGCTTCATGAACGCACGTCCGTCAAACGGATCCTCCTGGGCAAGGCCGACGATATCGACGACATCCACCGCAAGAGTCGGGCTGAAGAAGCCGTTCTCCCATTTCCATGCAAGACCGGCATCGAGCTGCCATGGCACATCGATCTTGAAATCGCTTTTTCCTGTTATGCTCCCATTCCAGCCGGATGTGAAGCTGTTCACGTTGTCGAAGACCTTCATGCGGTACGTGCCGTTGAGATTCCTTGCAACCGTGCTGATCTTGAACCCAGCAGGGAGGTTGAGGTTGATGCCGAGATCGAATGGGACCGCAAAGCCGGCGGCCAGCGGAAGCTTCTCCATGAAATAGGAGGACGGATCCGTCTCACCGTTGATAAAGTCGAGCACGGTATCGGCACCGATTCCGGCACTGTACGCAAGGTAGCTGAACCTGACGGCGCCTCCTATGTCGATGGAGAACGAGGAGCCCAGGTTGATCCTGAAGCCGAGGCCGAGAGTGGCCGCGGCATTGAGTTCGTCAAAGAATTTGGTGTCAAGGCCACCAGTGCTTCCGCCATAGGTATGGATCGTATCCTTCACCTGCACACCGAGACCGAAGCCTCCGGCCGTGAAGCCTACGGACGCATCGAGCGCGGCAAGCTTGCCGTATCCGCTTTGGAAGGATTCTATGAAATTGGTCGCGGAGCCTGCCATCTGGCTCATGTCGCCACCGTTCATGGAGTTGATGATATCATCGACAAAGCTGGTACCGGTGCTCTCGTTGACCTTGAGCATGTCGTACGGGTGATAGATTGTGACGGCTGCCGACGGCAGGGAGAGCTGGAATTTCTTTGCTCCGAGGTTTGCAGGGTTCACAAAGAAGCTGTCGCTCCTGCCACCTACTGCAAGCTGCGCACCACCCATGCCGAGGGCCCTGACGTTTGTCGGCATGTACGCGTTCAAGAGCCCGTCGTACATCCCGTCCACTCCAGGCCTGCCTATGCTGATCGGAGAAGAGGCGTCCTCCGCGGCAGACACCATGAAAAGAGCTGCCGCAAAAACCATGACAAATATTATCAGTCTGTTAGCTTTCATACCTTTCTCTCCTTAATTCGACGATTCCTCGGGTGAAAGATACCCCAGGACCTCGTCGATCATGCCTGCAACATCCACTCCGGGGAATTTGTCCAAACTCACATATGGAAGCATAGCCTTGACAGTCTCAAGCGCGCTCACGAGTCCGGACGCGTTGGCCTGCATGAATTCCTTATCCTTTTCATCAGGCGACTCGCCAGAGACATTCCAAGCATCTTCTCCGCCGGGCAGGCGCAGAACGATGTCCCCTTCCCCGCTTCCATCGAGCCAGGGGTTTGAACCGACAAAGGCATTCATGACCGCATTCAATGTATCATAGTCTTTGATAGCTTTTTTCAATTCTCCAACCACAGCGCCGCCGTCGTTTTCCCCGCTGTTCTTGATTGCATCAAACGCCTTGTCTGCCTCAGAGATTACGGAGGCAAAGAGATAGTCTATCAGCCTCTCGTACGAAGCGACAGACTCAAGGTTTGACGAACCGCCGGACAAGGCAAGGCTGACATATGTCTCATATGCGGCCTTATGCCGGGACAGCCCTGAAATCAGGCCCTCGTAGTTCTTCGCATCCATTATCGGCTTCAATGTCCTATAAGCGATGCGCGCATACTCCACCGCATCCTTTTCAAGCTTCGTTCCTTCTTCCTCAAGTGCCCTGGCGGAATCTCCATTGGCGCCTGAACCTGAGACAAGCTGGCTGATTATGGAACCGAAATCGATGTCGAAGCTTCCGACAGGGGAAAGGGTCTCCGCAACGACGAGCAGGCTGTTGGCCTTGCTGATCAAGCCGCTGTCGACGACCAGCTCACCGTTCTTGCTGATGTTCTCATTGACGGCCTCTGCAAAACCAATCATGAGCTGCACGGTGGCTGCATCCGCCTTTGTGATATTGGCTGAATCTGCGATGCTTTCGAGCATGCCTGTGATTTCACCGACAGCTTTCTTGATGTTCTCATCCTTGACATCTGTCGTAAGCTCTTCGACCACGGCCTTATATATGACCGCGGTGCTTTTGACCGCGGAAGCGGAAGATTCATCCGCAGCCCCTGCCATCTCGGACCTGAGCTTTTCAAGGGAAGCCGTGTTCCTTTTCGCATCTGCTATGCTCGAGACGATCGCATCGGTCTTTTCGGTGGTAATCCCGGTGATGTATGTGGTTCCGACAGGAACGTTTACCGTAACGCCTAATACTTCCACACCGGAAGCTGTGTTCACAGTAGTAGTGCTTGAGGATTCTATCCTCGCTTCCTCGATGGCCTTGTCTGCGCTGCTTGTGTCCGAGCCCATCACGTTACCGCTCAAGGAGCCCATCATCCCGACAAGCCTGGCACGCATGTCCGCCTCGCAGGAAGTGAGGGCGACAAGGGATGAAACAATGAGAAGTAAAATAAAAAGCCTCTTCATATCCTCTCCATTCAGCCGATAATTATGATGGAAAGGGAAAAAGTTGTAAACATTCTTACCCGTTCATTTTGACAATAAGGCATTCATGTCATTCCATTTTTACCGAACAAATATTTATTTGCAAGGACAACGGTTTTGTAAAATGGTTTACAATTTCGCATTAATGTAATAATACTTAGAGCCATGCCTGCAAAAAGCATTGAGAAGAACGCATTGATGTTTTCCAACCGCTATCTCGCGGCCCTGATAATCCCGCTGCTGATCGAAACCCTTCTGAACGTCACGATCGGGATGATGGACACAATCATGGTATCGACCGCGGGAGAGGCGAGCGTTTCCGGAGTGTCGCTTGTCGACAGTCTGGCGAATCTGTTCGTATTCCTTTTTTCCGCATTCGCAACCGGAGGGGCCGTCGTGGCCTCCCAGTATTTGGGAAGGAACGACAGCAAGAACGCATCCAGGTCCGCAAAGCAGCTCATATACCTCTCGCTCTCGTTCGCACTGCTGATCGCTTTCCTGCTGATCGTGTTCCGGATTCCGGTGATGAAGCTTGTGTACGGCTCAATCGAGGAGGATGTGGAGAGGGCCGCACTGATGTACCTCACGCCGATCGCAATCTCCTTCCCGTTTCTGGCGGTGACAAACAGCGCGAACGCCATCTGCCGCAGCATGGGCAAGAGCAGGATCACCATGACGGTATCCCTTGTGATGAACATCATCAACGTCTCGGGAAACGCTATACTGATCTACGGCTTCGGCCTTGGCTCGCTCGGAGCCGGACTTGCAAGCCTCGCATCCAGGGTGGCCGCCTCGCTCATAATGCTCGTCGTCATCAGTCGCGACGGACAGCAGATAAGGGTTGAGAACATATTCCGTTTTGAAATCAGGCCAGACATGCTCGGAAGGATCCTCAGGATAGCTCTTCCGTCGGGAATCGAGAACTGCATCTTCCACATAGGCAAGATCCTGGTCTCATCGACGATAGCCTCGTTCGGAACTGCGAGCATAGCGGCAAACGCGGTGTTCAACAGCCTCGGCACGTTCGCCAACATACCGGGCACCGCGATAGGAATGGCGGCCGTGACCGTCGTCGGCCAATGCTGCGGGGCAAGGAAGTTCGACCAGGCCGTATACTACGCCAGACGCCTTCTCCTGCTGACATACGCCCTGATGGGCGTCACATGCCTTTTCATCTATTTCGCCACACCCGCGATAAGCGGGCTGTACAATCTCTCGGAGGCGGCGTATTCGATGGCCGTAAGCTACACCAGGCTGGATCTTGTCCAGACGATAATCTTCTGGCCGTTGGCCTTCACGATCCCCAACTTCCTCAGGGCGAGCGGTGATGTGAGATATACGATGATCGTATCCATATGCTCCATGTGGGCCTTCCGCGTCCTTTGCGCGAAGATTCTCGGAGTATATCTTGGGCTCGGGCTTCTCGGGGTCTGCTGGGCGATGTTCATAGACTGGTACTGCAGGGGTGCGTTCTTCCTCGTCCGCCTGATAAGGGGAAGATGGAAGGAGAAGACGGTGATATGAAAAAGGCGTCCCGATGCGGAACGCCATCATCTCAAAGCTCCTCGGTCTTCTTCCAGAGCTTTTCAAGATTATAGAACTCCCTGAGCTCCGGAGACATGAGATGAACAACTATGTCCCCGCAGTCAACGAGCTCCCAGCCGTCGTCTCCGGGGGTCTTGTGCCGGTTCGACACCTCGAGCCCCAGCTCCTTCAGCAGATCCCACATCTGGTGCGCAACACCCTTGAGATGCGCCACCGACGACACGGTTCCAACAACGAAGCAGTCCGTCCACGAACAGTCCGGCGTCAGATCGAGCACCGCGACATCCCTGACCTTGTGATCCTCCAGATAGGTCTTTATCCTATCAGCCTTCTCTTCTATTTCCTTTCTCATCTTCCTACCTCAAAATCTGTTCGGTCCACAGATGTACAAAATCGACACTTTCATCCCAGGAGGAATTTTTCGAGAGAACCACCTCCAGGGAATACTCGGCGACGCGGTCCCTGTTGGAGAGCAGTTTCGACAGGGATTTGTCATCAAATGAACCGGAAAGTCCGTTTATAGTATTAAGAAATTCGGTTTTGCGCAAGCTGGCCCCGAATTTCTTCAATGCGTCAAGCACGCTCGAAGAACCGGTTTCGTCACACAGCAGCTCAAGAAGCCTCATCCTGTTATCGTAGCTCTGCGGATCAACCTCGACAAAGCTTCCGGATCCGAAAAGCTCGAAAAGCATCTGCTCGTCATCGAGTCCAGAGGCCATGTGCAGATGCTCCATCATGTCCTTTCCTATCTCGACATAAATCCCGCTCGACCGGGAGAACATGTATACGGAGGCTTCCTCGCCGCTTGAAAGGATCATCACCTCACGGTCCCTGGAACAGGATGAGAAAAGCACGAGGAGGGAAACCAGAAAGACGACCTTCATCATCCTAATCCTCAAAGCAACCACCTCCTTTGAGATAATCATACAGCCTTAGCGTGATTTCCGCACTCCTTTTGCCAACCGTCCTGAAATATCCATCCTGCATCTGCAATATCAGCAGGACCATCTCCTCGAGCGTCGGAAGCGAGAATATTTTTTTTCTCATTCCATCATCAAGATGTTTCCTTCCGGGTTCGGCATAATCTGCTATATATACAGCTGCTCCAAGAACTCCCATGTCCTTTGCCCCGAGAGTATGCCAGCGCACCGCCTTCAAAAAGGAATCCGGGACAGGGCCCACGATATCCCTCATGTGGAAGGCGGCGATCGGAGCATGCAGGAGCACGGGCTCCGCAAGCTCCTCGGGCACCGTGGCTATCGAATACCTGGCGACCTCGTCGAGGGCCTTTTCCGCCTCGATGTATCTGAAATAATCGTGGTATATGCCGCATATCCTGCCAGGCAGGGGATCGCGCCCGATCTTTTCCAGGAGCATGGCCGCGGTTCCGGCAACCCCGATGGAGTGACCGAACCGTCCAGGCTTCATGTTTTCGCCGACAAGTTTTTCAAGCTCTGTATAATCCATGATGTTCTGCATAAGCGGAAACCCTCTTCGAAAGCATGCCGGACACTCCAGCCCTGGCCTGCGTACTGGATGCCTCGAACACAGGAGCTTCGACGAATACGACATCGGCCCCGTGTGTGCTCCTTTCCACACCGTTCCTGGGAAAACAGACGAACGTCACGTGTTCCTTCAGATACGGAAAATCATGCCACTTGTCCAGATTTTCAAGTATGTCGTCCCCGATCAGGAAAAAAATCCTGCCATCGACACCATACTCGGGCAGAAGAGCCCTCACGGTGTCGGACGAATACGAAATGCCGCCGCGCTCGCCCTCGATGGTGCTCACGTCGAGATCTATGTCGTCATAAGGATATATCTCATGGAAATCATCGATGGCAAGACGCGCCATTTCAACGCGTTGCGCGAAGGAGGCCGGACGGCTGTCCTGTTTGAAATTGGATATCAGTGCCGGCACAATGACCACACACCCGATATCCGTCCTCGTTGCAACCTCGTGCAACAGATGCAGGTGCCCGAGATGTATCGGATCGAACGAGCCGCCGAAGATGGCGCTCCTATGCTTCATCCCTGTAATGGGCATCCGTGTCCATCCTCGAGGTGAACCCGCCGTTTTCATCAGGGCGCTCATCGCTCACAAGAAGCATGAAGGCCCTCTTGATGTCTTCTAGCAGTTCATCCATATATATCGAAAGAGGAAGGACCGTCGTATCCGGATACTTTTTACGTATCTCCCCGAAACGCTCCGTGGCTCCATCCTCGTCCATCTTGGTACAAATGAGTATGCTCTTCTTTGCGGCAAGCTCCGCAGAATACTCTGAAAGCTCGTTTCTGAGTATGTCGAACGCTTCGAGATAGTTGCCGTCGCTCACATCCACCAGATAAGCAAGCCCCTTGGTCCTGGATATGTGGCGGAGGAATTTGAAGCCCATGCCGCTTCCCATGCTGGCGCCTTCGATGATTCCTGGTATGTCGGCAAGCACAAGGTCCTGATCGGCATACCTCATCACTCCCAGCTGTGGAATCTTGGTTGTGAAAGGATAGCCGGCAACCTTGCTCCTGGCGTTTGTCAGAAGATTGAGCAGGGATGATTTGCCGGCGTTCGGGAATCCGACGAAGCCTATATCGGCTATTATCTGGAGCTCCACCCCGATCCTCATGGACCGGCCCTTCTCACCCGGCTGGGCGAATTTCGGACTCTGCCTGACAGCCGTGCGGAAATGCCAGTTCCCCAATCCGCCACGTCCTCCGGTGAGAAAAACATACCGATCCATACCGGTCAGGTCCTTCAGAATCTCACCGGTGGAAGCATCCTTTATCACGGTTCCGGGCGGCACCGGGATCTCGACGTCCCTGCCGTCGCGTCCGAAGCATCTGTCGCCCTGGCCGTTGCGCCCGTTTTCGGCACGATAGACCCTTACCATCTTCAGATGGCCAAGGGTCCTCAGATTTTCCCTGACAACGAACACGACGTCCCCGCCCCGTCCGCCGTCACCGCCGTCGGGACCGCCTTTCGGCACGAATTTCTCACGGCGGAAGGACACGCAGCCCGCACCGCCGTCGCCGCTGGATACGTCGATGTAAGTCTCGTCGGAAAAACCAAACATTCAGTTACTCTGTAACCTTTTCAACGATGGAACAGTACTTCCTGTTGTTCCTCTCATGGAAGAGGACGGTTCCCGTAACCTTCGCAAAAAGGGTGTAGTCCTTGCCAAGCCCGCAGTTCGCACCCGGGTGGATCTTGGTTCCCTTCTGGCGGACAATGATCTCTCCGGCGTTGACAAGCTGTCCGCCGAACCTCTTTACGCCGAGGCGCTGTGAATTCGAATCTCTTCCGTTCTTGGAGGATCCGCCACCTTTCTTATGTGCCATCTTGTTCCTCCTTAACCTGTGATCTTAGAGAACTTGATCTCTACATACTGTTCACGATGTCCCTGGGTCCTTCTGTAACCCTTTCTTCTGTGGAACTTGTAAACCTTGATCTTCTCGCCCTTCTTGATCGATATAAGGTGTGCCGAACCTGGCGTTGTCTCCATCGACGATGGCAAGAACCTTGTCTGTCTCGTAAGTCTCACCGGCTGCGATTCCGAGAAGGTCCACCAGGACGCTCTCGCCTTCGACCGCCTTGTACTGCTTACCTGCAATTTCAACTAATGCGTACATTCTTGGGTCCTTATTCAAATTTGATTTCCCCTCTCTTATATCCGATTGCGGAAAAAGTTGGAACAGAAAAAGCATCGAAAAGCCACGGATGGCGTAAAAAAAAATAAAAACTAACTACCATTCGGTAGATTTTATACGATTTGAACGGTATCATCAAATCATGAAGATCAAAAGTAAGGAAGAAATACTGGAAGAATGCGCGGCCATAATCGGCTCTGGGGAGGATTTCTCCCTTTCGCTGCTGGCAAACCAGCTCGGGATAAGGAAGGCAAGCCTCTACCACCACTTTTCATCAAAAGAGGAGATGCTCGGCCAGATGTACGGGATGTACCACAGGAGGCTTGTCTCGCAGGGCTACAGGATCACATTGTCCTCAAGTCTGGAAAACGATCTGGGCAACCTTGTCGCACATTGGACGGCACTTTACCTGTCGGACGGGTTCTTCCTGTATCTCAGAGCGCTCATGATGCTCAGGTTCAAGGACAGGCAGGCGGAGGAAGAGGCGCGTTCGCTCTCCCTGATGCTTTCCAGCCAGAGCCGCGTGGTAATGGAACACCATCTGGGAGACGGAAAAGGTGCTGAGACCCCGTACATGCTCTTTTCGTCCCTTCTGGAAAAAAAACTTGAAGACATACTGCTGTACCAGAGGGACGAAGGCGACATGGACGAGCTTTCAAAAAAGTTCGCCCGGTTCGTATCACATTGATTCCAAGAACGGTATTCCGACCAGAGCGAACCCGTTCTTGAGAACCTGGAGCACGGCCCGGCAAAGAGAAAGACGGGCCGAGACAAGCTCCGGAGATCCGGCCTTGAGGATCTGGTTGTCATGATAATAATGGCTGAACGTCTTCGCCACGTCATACAGGAACGAAGTGATGACCGACGGATCGAAGCCGGCAGCGGCCTCCGCCACAAGGGACGGATATGAAGACAGAAGAAGTATGAGATGCTCCTCATCCTCGTTGCACAAGAGGCTTCCGTCAACATCGGATGCGGACGCAATACCGTCCTCCTCGGCTTTTTTGAGGATCGACGATATCCTTGCACCCATGTACTCGAGATATGGCCCTGTGTTGCCGCTGAAGGATATGGACTTCTTCGGATCGAATATCATGTCGCGGACAGGACTGACCTGCAGCAGGTAGTAGTTGAGCGCCGCAAGGGCTATCTTGCGGCTGGTTTCATCCACATCCCCAACAAGCGCCTCGCGTCCTTTTGAGACTATCTCCTCCTTTGCAAGGGCCGAAAGCTCCGCAAGCAAGTCGTCGGCGTCGACGACGGTCCCTTCACGGCTCTTCATCTTGCCTTCGGGAAGATTGACCATCCCGTATGACAGGTGGTGCAAGCCGTCGGCCCATGTGTAGCCCAGCTTCTTCAGAATATGGAACAGGACCTTGAAATGGTATGCCTGCTCGGATGCCACGACATAGATCATGCTGTCGAACGGCCAATCCTCGTGACGGCGGATTGCGGTTCCAAGATCCTGTGTTATGTAGATCGTGGTCCCATCCTTCCTGAGGAGGACCTTCCTGTCCAAGCCGATGTCGGAGAGGTCGATCTGCACGGATCCGTCCTTCTCCCGGAAGAACACACCCTCCTCAAGTCCCTTGAGGACCTCGCTCTTGCCAAACTTGTAGGTATCGCTCTCGTAATAATACCTGTCGAAACTGATGCCCATGTCCCTGTAGCTCTGCTCAAGTCCGTCGAGCGTCCATTTGTTCATCGTCCGCCAAAGGGCGAGGACCTCCTCATCCCCGTCCTCCCAGGCCTTGAGCATCCTCTGGGCCCTGGCATCGGGACTGTCGGCCCTGAGCTTTTCCGCCTCGTCGTTGCGCCCTTCCTTCTCCAGGGCCACGATGCGGCCTTCATACTCCTTGGACCAGTTTGCGAACCTGACATAGTAGCGTCCGACGAAATGGTCGCCCTTCTCCCCGGTGTCCGCAGGTGTCTCGCCATTAGAGAATTCCTTGTAGGCAAGCATGCTCTTGCATATGTGGACACCACGGTTGTTGATGAGGTTGACCTTCATCACTTCGGCTCCGTTGGCTTTCAATATGGCCGCGACGCTCTCGCCGAGGCTGTCGTTGCGCATATGTCCGAGATGGAGGGGTTTGTTCGTATTCGGACAGGAGAACTCCAGCATGACCTTCTTGCCACGGAGGCTGGAATTGCATCCGTACGAACTTCCCTCCATCCCTATTTTCCTGACAAGATCGGAAAAGAGCGACGAGCTGTCGATCTTCACATTGAGATAGGCGCCGGCGGTCGACAAAGTGCCAGCCGGATGCTCCGCCTTGGAAAGGATTTCCTTCACATCCGCGGCAATCCTTGCAGGATTCATCCCCTTGATCCTGGCATAAGGGAACATCGGAAATGCGATATCGCCCATCTCGGGCTTTGGTGGAACACCCATGTTCGGTTCCGGGAAATCCGTCGCCCCGAGATATGTTCCGAGGGCCCTTGCAACACAATCCTTCCATTCGTTTTTGATCTTATCTATCATCTTGTCTTCCTAAAACGTGTTCAATATATAGTTTTGTCCTTCATGATTCAAGTTGATTGTGACCTCGGCGGAGGAAAAATGCTCCTCTCCCCCATCCGCATAGCCCACAACGAGATAGCCGTCGTCATCGATGCCGGTTATGACGCCTTCCTTCACACAGCCGTCCTTCGTACGTCTCTCGATCCCGTGTCCGATCAGAAAGCACATCGAGCGGTAACGCGGAAGAAAATCCTCCCTAAGAACCGAAACAACCTTTGAAACGGTCAGTCCGAGGATCTCCGCCCTGTTGAATATCCGCCCGGTTTCAATATACAGTCCTGTCGCCCTTCCGGAAAGGGATGAAAGCTCCCGCTCGGGCGTATTCACATTGATTCCAATTCCGATGATGGCCGCCTCGAGCCCGCCAAGCTCCAGGTCGACGACACCCTCCGTCAGAATTCCGGTGCATTTCTTTCCATCCAGATAGACGTCGTTGACCCATTTTATGGAAAAATCCAGACCACTTACGGTCTTCAGGGTCTCGGCCACGGCAACCGCAGCGGCTGTGGTTATGAGGCCGGCCTTCGGCAGATGGCATCTGGGCAGGCACAGAGAGAAATAAAGCCCGCCGCTCGGGCTCTCGAAACGGCGTCCAAGCCGTCCTTTTCCCCCGGTCTGATGACCGGTGACAACAACAAACGGCTCCTTATAGTCAAGCTCTATACGTTTTGCGACATCATTCGTGCTCCCCTCCACGCTGTCGTAGAAATAAAGCCTGATTCCGGGATCCAGATACCTCGATACGGAAATCCTGTTGAAAACATCATTGCCGCCGATCCGGTAGCCCTTCTTCGGAACCGCATGGATATCCATGCCTTCCGTCCGGAGCTGGGCCACGGCCTTGTTGACGGCCATGCGCGACACGCCGAGCCTGTCCGCAATGCTCTCCCCGCTGACATATTCATCCCCTCCATCCAAGAGGATGGCAAGCACCTGGTCCTTGATCATATTTCACGATTATAGCCCAATTCGGATTTGTTGAACATATCGGTCCCTGCTGATATAATAATCCCCGTATGAAAAAAGGTCGTAGAAAGCTTCCCGTCGGAGCGGCCATCGCCATAGGATTCCTTCTGACGATACTTCTGGGATTCCTGCTGCTGCTTCTTCCATTCAGCCAGAAAAACGAAGTTGCCGCACTCGATTGTCTGTTCATATCCACAAGCGCCGTATGCGTGACGGGACTTTCTCCGATAGACATCTCCAAGGATCTTACGCTGTTCGGACAGAACGTCGTCATGTTCCTGATACAGGTCGGAGGGCTCGGGTTTGCTGTCGTCGTAGTCTTCCTGCTCCAGACGATGAGCAGGACGAGGTTCTTCTCGAAAACGCTCGTCAGGGAGAGCCTCGGGTTCAAAAACTCGGTAAGCCTCAACAGGATCCTGAAATATACTCTGCTTTCGACATTCGTGATAGAGCTTTTGGGGGCATCGGTCTTCTTCACGCGCTTCATAAGGCTTTTTCCATTTTCAGAGGCCGTGCATAAATCCATATTCCATGCGGTCAGCGCATTCAACAACGCAGGCTTCGACCTGTTCTCCACATCGCTGACAAGGTTCAGCGACGATCCCGTGGTGCTGATCAACGCGGCTGTCCTGATAATAATGGGCGGACTGGGATACATAGTCTACTACGACGCACTCATGTACAAGAGGAGACGGTGCCTTACGCTGCACACGAAAATCGTACTGCTCATGACCTCAGTGCTACTTGTTGCAGGAACGATATTGTTCAAGCTGACAGGAAACGGATCGTTTCTGGTGTCCTTCTTCCATTCCGCCAGTTCCAGGACAGCAGGATTCTTCGCCTCGGATTTCGCCACGGCGGGCGATGCCATGGCGTTCTTGACGATAATACTAATGTTCATCGGAGCAAGTCCGGGAAGCACGGGAGGAGGAATCAAGACCACCACTTTCTTCACGATCTGTCTCTCTACCACAAAGATCTTCAACGGGAAAAGGCCGGAGATATTCAACCGGAGGGTCTCCAGGGAATCCATACTCAAGTCCTTCGGTCTCCTTTCCCTGGCGCTCTTCGTCGTTACCACCGGAACATTCGTTCTCACGATCACCGAGGGCCACAATTTTCTTCCTCTCTTGTTCGAGACCGTGAGCGCCTATGCAACGGTCGGGCTCTCGATGGGTGTGACCACGGGCTTGTCCGCCGCGGGAAAGGTTGTTATTGTTTTGATAATGTATATCGGAAGGGTCGGAGCGATTACGCTCGTATCGGCCATAAGGCCGCCTGCGGACAACATCGACCGCCCGGAAGAGAACATACAGATAGGATGATATGAAAAAGAAGAACAACACATTTGCAATAATCGGGCTCGGACGCTTCGGCATGGCCGTTGCAAAGACATTGCTTTCCGAAAAGCGGGAGGTGATCGCCATAGACATAGACATGAACAAGCTCAAGCTTCTTTCCGACACGGATGCCACCCTCTGCCAGGTCGAGGAGATCACGGTCGAAACGTTGCGCGACGCCGGAGTCGCTGACGCGGATGTGGCGATAATCGGAATCGGAAGGGATCTTGAATCCAACATACTCGCATCCATGGATTCGCTCGAGCTAGGGGTCAAGACCGTGATCAGCAAGGCGAGCAACGACGAACACGCCAGGATCCTCACGAAGATAGGGGCCGTGGCGGTCTACCCCGAGGTGGAGACGGCAAAGCGCCTGGCCATAAAACTCAGCAAGGACCTCACCGAGGACGTGGTTCCGCTGTCGGAGGACTTCTTCATAATGCAGTCACCCATCCCGAAATCATGGGATGGCAAGACAGTTGTATCGATCGATCTGAGAAAGAAGTTCGACATCAACATAATCGCATTGATCCACGCAGGCAAGGCGAATGCGACGATCAGGCCGGAGACCGTCCTCAAGGAAGGCGACGGAATGGTGATCTGTGGCACAAGCCGCAACATCGAGGCGTTGCAGCAGGAACTAAAGAACGCCGTGTTGACATGATTGCTGTTCATATGTAAACTCAACCTCAATAAAAGGTTTACATATGAAAAAACTAATACCACCCCTCTTCTGTGCATTGATCATCGTTGGGACCTACATACGCATCCCGCTTCCTCCTGTTCCCATCACGCTGCAGAGCATGATCATAATGCTTGCGGCGTTCACGCTTGATTGGAAGCAGAGCCTGACAGCTGTCGCGATATGGCTCTTCCTGGGGCTGATAGGACTGCCTGTGTTCACGTCTGGAGGCGGTATTGCCGCACTTACGGGCCCCACAGGAGGCTACATATGGGGCATGATGCTCACGCCTCCGTTGTTCTCGGCTCTCCCGAGGAAGTTCAAGGACAGGTTCTGGAAGCTCGTGCTTGCAGGCATTCCGCTCAACATGGTGATCTACATCATCGGTACGGCATATCTCATGCACAACAGGAACCTCGGGATGATGCAGGCGTTGTCCGCAGGCGTGATCCCGTTCCTGCCCGGAGATGCGGTCAAGCTCGTCGTAGCCTCGATCGTGAGCCCCGTGATGGCAAAACAGCTCGAGGGACTGGAAAAAGAAGAGACGAATTGTTAAATTCATCTTATGAACTACAATTGTGAGAAATTCATCGATCCCTACATAGACTCGTTCTCCAGGACCGGCAAGGTCCAGGAGGAGAAAAAAGGCCTGATGCTTCCCTCGATGGAAGACATCGCCACCCTGCAGGAGGAGATCATAAACCTGTTTTTCCCCGGACTGTCCGGAGGCGAGACAAAAAGCAAGCTGATCAGCGTCGTCACCTACCATATGGAAAACGTCACGAGGCTGCTCTCGGATTCTATATTCCTCGCACTCAGCTACGAGGACAAGGGAAAGACGGACCAGAGGGAGCTTGAGGACCGCGCAACGGCCATAGTGGACGATCTGGCAGCGAACTTCAGCAACATAAGGCAGCTTCTGAAGCTTGATGCCGAAGCAGGATTCAACGGGGATCCCGCGGCCAAGAACGTGCACGAGGTCATACTCTCCTACCCAAGCATGAAGGCCCTTGCCGTCCACCGGGTCGCACACCATCTGTACAAGCTGGGCGTTCCTCTCGTCCCCAGGATGATGAACGAGGTCATGCATATGCAGACCGGCATCGACATCCATCCGGGAGCGGAGATCGGGAAGAGCTTCTTCATCGACCACGGCACGGGCGTGGTCATCGGCGAGACGACGGTGATCGGGGACAACGTCAAACTCTACCAGGGGGTGACGCTCGGTGCGCTGTCATTCCCGAAGGACGGGTGCGGAATGCTGCTGAGAGGTGCGAAAAGGCATCCGACCATCGAGGACAACGTGACGATCTATGCGAACGCGACGATATTGGGGGACGTGACGATAGGAAAGAACTCCATAGTCGGATCGTCGACATGGATAAAGGAGGATGTTCCTTCGGATTCACTGGTGTTCACCCCGCAGCCGGAAATCAGGATCCGCAGGAGAATTCAACAGGATTGAGATTGCTTATGCACCCGTCAAGCAGGCTCCCCGCAGGCGCGTCGGAGCCTGTTATTTTCGCCTTTATGTAGTTGCCCGTCGTGCCGTAAAGCCCATCCTTGAGACGCTCCTCGACGAGTATCTCCGCCCTTTTCCCCATCTGGCGTGCAAGATACCGCTGCTGATGGACAGCGGCCATTCCGCGGAGCATGGCGGCCCTTTCGTCGCGGACACGCTCCTCGACGAAATCCCTGGCGCCGAAAAGCGCCGTCCCCTCCCTCGGCGAATAAGGGAACACATGGAAGGAGGCGAAATCGTATTTCTCCAAGAAGTCAACGGTGATACCGAAGTCCTCGTCTGTCTCACCCGGCAGACCGGCAATGATGTCGCACGCGAAGAACGGATCGTCACGCATTTGTCTGATGCGGTCGACGACGTACCTCACATGATCCATCGAATAGTTCCGCCCTATCCTTTTCAAAAGCCTGTCGGACGCGGTCTGGATCGGGAGATGGAAATGCGGCTGTATTCTCGGGTCCCTGATGCAATCGAGAAGCCGGTCGTCGATATGGTCGGCCTCCATCGATGAAAACCGTATCCTCATCCCGTCTCCGAGAGCGGAGAGAAGCTTTTCGCAGAGTCCGCCCAGACCGTTTCCACCATGATCGTACATGGTCAGGTTGACACCTGTGAGCATGATCTCGTGGAAACCTTCCCTCTCCAGTTTGAGCGCCCGTTCGACCACGATTTCCTCGGGAAGGGAAACGGACGGGCCACGAGCTATGCTTGTGCGGCAGAACCCGCAGTGGTTGTCACAGCCGTCCTGGACCTTGAGATAGGCCCTCGAATGGTACGAGAAGGACGTGGCGTCGAACACGAACGGATCCATATCCGGAGCATGGAAGGAGGAGAGCGCATCCTCCATGGAGAGTCCGGAGAACAGACAGGTCCTCAGATGGCCCGCCAGATCGAGGATCGCACCCTTCTGGCGAAGGGAGAACACATGGATGTTGCCGGCAAGTGACGAAACCTCCTCGGGATCCATCTGGGCATAGCACCCGGTCACGATCACGGCCTGCGCCGTCCTGGAGTACATCCTGATCATGCGCCGGGCCTTCTGCTCGGCCTTGGTGGTGACCGTGCAGCTGTTGACTATCACAAGACCGGCTTCATGTCCGGAACCAGCCTTCTGGAATCCCGCCCTCAGGAAGGAGTCCATTATAGCTTCGCTCTCACACTGGTTCAACCTGCAGCCAAGGGTATATACGTATACCTTCACATCTCCTCCATCATCAGGCGGTTGAGCACCTTCTCTATAGCAACCTGCAGGCTGAGCCTCATCTCCTTCGCATACGGATTGTAACGCTGCAGATCGCAGAAAAGCTGCATCGGGTCGTTGCAGGTCTGCTCGACGATGCTCATAAGGCTCTTGTAGCCCTTGGTGGCTATCTCCGTATCCTCCA
This sequence comes from uncultured Spirochaetales bacterium, assembly GCA_949293595.1. GTDB lineage: Bacteria > Spirochaetota > Spirochaetia > Sphaerochaetales > Sphaerochaetaceae > Ornithospirochaeta. Next base: position 441,281 of record CASFDW010000001.1, read on the forward strand.
ATCCCATCTCCTTGAGCGTGCGGCCTACAAAATGGGTGACCCCCTGGCTGTATGCGGCTTCCCTGTCATGCTCCATCGGGCTCATCTCGAGAACATGCAGGCCCATGGAAACGAACAGGTCCCTTACCTTGGAGTAATGCTCATCCTCGTCGCTTATCCTGCAAAGGACCACGGGAAGCCCCTCCACACCGTTCTTTCCGCTGTCGGGGCCGAACATCGGGTGGGTTGCTATCGCGACCTGCCCTGGATGAAGCTTCTCCCGCATCCATTTCGCCGGATATGTCTTCACCGAGCAGGTGTCGATCACTACGGATGAAGGATCCATCCTCGGGGCCGTTCTTTCAAGAACCTCCTCGAAACGGCTTATGGCCACACAGAAGAATATGTAGGGGCATTTCAGGAGCTCGTCCTCGGAAACCTTCGAAACGCGCCCGTCCACCTCGTGGCTGCTGCGGGAATAAGCAAGGACCGTGCAGCCGGCATCGGCGAGCGTCTTCGCCCAGAATGCACCGAATCGTCCAAGACCATAGACTCCTACCTTCATATCTTCCTCCAAAACAAGCCGGATCCACTGGTAGATGATAGCACAAGGCTTTGCAATGTAGCAATTATGCGCGTATGCCATGCCACGGAAAGAAATAAAACGTAAAATTTACTTTTTCATAAATGAAACACCCTTTCAAAAACTGGGAAACGACCTTATACTGGTATATTGGGTATGGATGATTCCACCTGTTGAATTTAGGAGAAAGAAAAAATGAGTTCATTCAGCGACAAGATGAAGGATCTCGCCAGGAAGGCCGGTAAAACCCTCGTTCTGGCAGAAGGTCTCGAGGAGAGGACGGTAAGGGCCGCCAGGAAGATCATGGACGAGAAGCTTGCGAGGAAGGTCATCCTCGTCGGAGAGAAGGCCAAGGTGGAAGCATTTGCAGCCTCTTTGGGCGTGGACCTCGGCGGGATAGAGATTTCCGATCCCCAGACCAGTCCTCTCAAGGCGGAGTTCGCCCATGAGTATTATGAACTTAGGAAACACAAGGGAATGACCGAGGAGCAGGCCCTTGCAGATATAGTGGACATGCTCCGCTGGGGTGCCATGCTCGTGCATACAGGAAACGCCGATGCGATGGTCGCAGGTGCCGAAAGCACGACCGCCAACGTTCTCAGGGCCGCTTTCAACATCATCAAGTGCCGCCCCGGCATCAAGAGTGCATCCAGCTGCTTCGTGATGGCCACGGACAAGACGGAATACGGTGTCAACGGCTCGTTCATCTTCGCCGACTGCGCCACGATTCCCAATCCTACTGCGGAACAGCTTGCTGAAATCGCGGAAATGAGCGCAGACAGCTGCAGGACGTTCCTCGAAGCGGAACCGGTCGTTGCCCTTCTCAGCTACTCGACAAAAGGATCGGCAAAGGGAGAGCTCGTGGACAAGGTCGTCACAGCAACCAACCTCGTGAAGGCAAAGTGCCCGGACCTCAAGGTCGACGGTGAGCTTCAGCTCGATGCATCGATCGTCGGAAAGGTCGCCAAGCAGAAGGCCCCGGGATCCGAGGTCGCGGGACATGCGAACGTGCTCGTATTCCCCGATCTCCAGGCAGGAAACATCGGCTACAAGCTCGTGCAGCGTCTTGCCGGTGCCGAGGCCTACGGACCGATCCTCCAGGGATTCGCAAAGCCGATCTCGGACCTGTCGAGGGGATGCTCGGTCGACGACATCGTGGTCACAAGCGCAATCACGCTTGCCCAGAGCGCCAAGAACTGAGCGGGCAGAAAAGGAAAAGCGGCGGAGATCCTGCCGCTTTTTTCATCTCCGCCCACGGCAAGTTTTTTTTAATCCGGTCAATGTCCGTCATGATGAAGGAATCAGATAAAAAATGGGGCCTTTTCCGGTCAAGACCGGCCCCGGGCCCCATTGAGATCAAATCATACCAAGAGTTCCATATCATCCTTCAAAGCAAAAATGCTGCGCCCTAACCTGATCCATAAAAGTCGGACGAGACAATTCAAGGCATATCGGAAAAGCGTGTCAGCGCCGGCTGAAAACGGCGTCGATTATCCTGTCGTTGATAATCTCCGTTTCCTTCTCATCGTCCAGCTTGAGGCTGTGGCCCACCCCGTTGATGACAAGGGTTGGAAATCCATGGGAGGCTCCGAAGCCGGCCAGGTCCTCCGGCCTCATCAGCGGATCCATGTCCCCGATCACCGCATGTTCCACGACGGAGTAATCGGAAAACTCGTCGAGTGCCTCCTTTGTCGGGGTCAGAAGGATATGGCGTGTCCTTATCTTCAAGAGGGATGAGACCTTCAGCGCGCTAATGCATCCGAGGCTTTTCGATACGAACACCAGGTCATCCTCGTCACAGACCCAGAGATCGCTCATCACGCACAGGCAGTAGCCTGCCGCGATGTCCGCAGCCTCCCTTACGGTCGCTATGTCCTTGAACGGTATATAGGAATAATCGATCGGGAATGAACGGTAACCGCGCTTCTCATACTCAAGCCGCAGGCGTACCATGAGCCTTTCGTTGCACGTGTACCCCGTGCCGGGAAACAATATGACCTTTCTCATGACACGATTATAACATGCATGCATGAAAACATCATATGCTCCTAGCCGGAGCAGGATATGAAACACATGTTTTTCGATATCGGCCCGACGATTATGGACGAGAGCCTGGCCTACGACGAAAGGATCCGCCGCATTCTGGATGAAACGCGGGGCTGTGCGGTCCACTACTATATGAAAGAATTGAAAACTGTACCCTGGCAGATCACTGGTACAGCTCCGACACCAGACGGCTCTGTATGAATTGTCCCGTATCAAGATCCATCATGGTCAGCCTCATCCCCCACCCGGCCCCTGTATCAAGATCCACGATGCCGTAGTCCGTGCTGACAAGCGGCATGCAGTCCTTGCCGACAAGCGGCGAATGTCCGACAATGATCCTCCGGGAAAGCTTCTTCACCTTTTTCAGCACATCCTTCCTCTTCTTGCCGTCATAGGCCAGCAGCACCAGGCTGCGGTCCACCGTCACGGGAGGCGGATCGTTCGAGAAAACGAGATCGTCCCTGACTGTCTTGAAAAGCATGTCCGGAATGAGCACATCCCAATCCGAATCGACGGGAAGCCCTCCATGCACCATCACATAACCAGGAAAAAGCCTTATGTACGGCCATGATGACAAAAACGAGGCCATCTCCAAAAGCCCGTGTTTTCCGACACCCGCCCTCTCAAACGAGGCGACCGTGGCATCCCCTCCCTTTCTTGCATACCAGAAATCGTCCCACGCACCAGAAAGGAGATAATCGAGAAGATACAGGTCATGGTTGCCCAACACAGGATAGAAGTTCCTGATGCCCATCATCAGGCCAAGTGTCTCGTAGGTCTCGGGATACCGGTCGCACACATCCCCTACGAAATACAGCTCGTCATCCTCGAAGGAAAACGAGGCCCGTTCCAGAACATCACAAAGAGCCCTGTACGCCCCATGCACATCCCCAAGGACATATCTGGCCATCAGCCCAGCCTCCCAGCAAGGCGCAACAGCTCCTCCAGGGACAGGTTTTCCGCTCTTTCGGACGGCATGATTCCAGCCTCGTCGAGAACCCGGTCCACATCATCCTTGCCCACGACCTGGACCAGATTGTTCCGCACGGTCTTCCGGCGCTGGGAAAAAAGCGTGCGGACAAGGGAGGAGAAAGCCATGCGGTCGAGTGAACCTGACACATCCGGCTTCCTCCTCATGACCACGACCGCGGAGTCAACGTTCGGCTCGGGAAAGAAATTCCTTCTTCCGATGCAGAATGCGAGTTCGGGCACGTAGTCGAGCTGGCAGAGGACGGAGAACGACGAATAATCCCGGCTTCCGGGTTTGGCAACCATCCTGTCGACAACCTCCTTCTGAAGGGTGAAGACCATGGTTTCCGGAAGAACGGCACGTTCTATCACATCGGCTATGATCAGGGACCCGACGTTGTATGGGAGATTGCCCACAACCACATCCGGGCGCAAGGGAACATCCTTCATGGTTTTCAAGGCATCACCCTCCACAAGAAAGAAGTGCCTCTCGTCCCCGAAGGCCTCATCCTTCAGGATCCTGGCGAAACCATGGTCGATCTCGAAGCAGGTGAGGACGGCACCCCGCTTCAGCAGCTGCACGGTCAGTGCACCCAGTCCCGGGCCGATCTCCCACACATTCTTTCCAAAGACATTTCCCGCAAGATCCGCTATACGGCATCTTATGGATTCCGGAAGCAGGAAATTCTGGCCGAACTTCCTGCTCATGGCGAGGCCATGGGAATCCAGCACGGCCGATATCTCCCTAATGCTCTCGTAGTCAAGGTCCCACATGGCCTTAGGATAAGGGATTTCTCTCAGGTTTTGCAACATGCACCGCAAGAAGGAGATATGAGAGCACAAGCACCAGGGCCGCATACAGACCGACATCGTCAGTAGGTGCCGGGGACGGGATACGTTCAAGGACGAACACCAACGCCTCATACGGACAGCCGGCAAGAAACGACAGCGGAGGAACCAGCAGGGAAAGCATGCACAGGCCCATGAACACCGTCACAAGAAACGTCACCGGACAGGAGAAAACGAGGCCTGCGATGGAGAACGATCCGAAAAGCATCAGAGAATACGGCACGGAGAAGGACAGGGCCCCGGCGCCCTGCAGCACCGGCTTCAACAGCCTCAGGAATGGCTGCCTCTCAAGCCTTGAGAAGAAGAACATGCCTGACAAGGACAGGAAGCTGTACACCGACGACGCGGTGAAAAGTGTTCCGGGGAACAAGAGGGCCAGAATAACGAACGAGAGGCAGACGGCCTCGTCAGGATCGGCATTCGGAAACAGAAGCAATACCAGGCGGAAGCAGAACGCCCTGAAGAGCGAGGCCCTGAAGGAGGAAAGCCAAGTGAAAAGAAAAAGGACCGGAACGGAGAGAAGACGGGCCCGTCTGCGCCCCAGCAGGAAAGAAAGCGGGTACACGACGAAGGTGGACAATATGGACAAATGCATCCCGGAAAGTGCGAACACGTGGGACACGCCCTTGTTCCTCCCGTTTTCGACGATATGATAGGAAGGATCGTAGCCTGAGCCGAAGAAAAGAAGCCTGAAGAGCTCCATGCCGTCCTCGTCGAGACCTGCAAGACGGGAAGAAAGGAAGAACCTAGCCTCCTTTCTTATCCGCTCGGCGGCGGACCGTCTGCCGCTCCACACGTGGGAGGCAAGGAAAAAGCCGTCTTCGGCAAAGCATCCCTCGGCCCGCACAAAATCCCCTGTGCCGACAGGGTTGTAAGGGCCGAGCACGCCGACCGTCCCGGAAGCGGAGGCATGCACGCCATGCCCGGTCTTGATGCTTGAGAGCTCCAGATAAAAGAACTGCATCCCATCCTCCTTTACAGACGGCTCGGAGGAGGATGAACCGGTGATGCCGGTTATCGTCCCGGTCTCCAGTGGAAGGGACACATGATGCAGCTCCGCACCCTCCCCCGCCGCAAAAAGCACCGCGGCAAAAAGGATTGCACGGAACCGAAGCCTCTCATTTTCGAAAATGAGGAAAAACGCAAGGACGAGGGCCGGAAAACAGAACGAGGGTGAGAAGAATCTTGGGAAAAGCAGTGCAAGATAGATGACCGCGGCCAGAGGGACGTACAGCATTCCTTCCTCCTGGATATAAAGAGAAGGAAATGGCGTTTTCGTCCAATCAAAGGGACAGGCAGAGCGCCAGAAGATATATGTCGTAGCGTCCGGTGCCGTAGGCCTTCAGCAGACGCTTGTTCATCGAAGCATGGTTGTAACCGCCCCTCCTGATATCCTCCATGTCGGAGGCAAGCGATTTCTCCTCCTTCCCGATGTATCTTGAGAAAAGGTCCAGAAAGGACCTGAAGACATCCTCCTCTCCGACGGGAACGGTGAAGGAGTCCATGCCCGATGTTATCCTGTCCGCCATCTCGACAGGGGTCAGCCTTTTCAGATCCGCATACCTCGATTCGATCGAGGCAAGAAGGAGGCTCTCCTCCTCGAGAGCCCCGTCCACGGCCTTAAGAAGCCTTTCCTTGTAATCAACCGCCATCATCTGCCGCGTGTCGCGCTTTTTCATATAGCGCCAGAATACCGCGCTTGCCGCGGCCGCTATAAGCAGCTCGTCCAGTATCGGGAACGGATCCCTGACTGCGAGCGTACCGATGAAATAGACGGCCAGGAACACGAGGGCGGAAAGCAGGAGACGGACCGTATACCTCTTCTCCTGCACGTAATGGTCCACCATCTTCGAGATCCTTCGCTTCAGGCCGGAGGTGAACTCATCCTCCTGACCTCCTTCAAGAAGGCAGGAGGAATATATGTGGAATTCCGGGACATCTGCGGTGCCGGATCCCTTGATGTCGAGATCCATGAGATCCACAGCCTCGCCGTCCAGGACCAGATGGAAGACATCCATCAGAGAGCATCCTTGAAATCGGATATGATACCTGACAGCCTCTCCTCGAGCGCCTTACGTCCGTCGGCCCCTTCCTTGAGGAACACATAGTATTTGATCTTGGGCTCCGTTCCCGACGGGCGGACGACAAGCTTCTCGCCGCTGGAGAAGCGGATGATGATCACATCGGCCTTCGGGAATCCGGTATCCGGATTGAGAAGATCGTCGATCCTTGCGATGGTCCTTCCCACCAGCGTGTCGCCGGCCTTGAGCGTGCGGAAGTTCCTCATGATCTCCTTCATCTTCTCCTTTCCGCTGGCACCTTCGTAGTCCCTGCTGAAGACGACCTCGGTGCTGTAGCCGTAGGATGCATAGATCGCATCAAGCCTCTGCTGCAGCGTGATGCCCTTGGAGGCGTAGTAGCACATCATCTCCACGGCGGCCACCGCGGAGGATACTGCATCCTTGTCGCGGACCGCGTTGACGGTCAAAAACCCGTAGCTCTCCTCGCAGCCGAACAAAAAGTACCTGTCCCTGGTGATACCGTCGTCTATCCTCTGCATCTGCTCCGCGATGTATTTGAAGCCGGTCAGCACGTCCCTGCACTCTCCGCCGTTCTTCTCTGCGATATCGCGGACAAGGTCGGTGGTGACAAGGCTCTTGACCACAAGCGGGCTCCTGCCTCCACCGAGACCGAGCTCCTTTGCGGTCACAAGAAGATAATCGGAAAGCAGCGTCGCGATCTGGTTTCCGGTAAGAAGCTGGTACTCGGTCTTGGCGCTGTCCTTGGGGATAGCGATTCCAAGCCTGTCGGCATCGGGATCGGTACCCAGCACTATGTCGGCCTTCTCCTTCTTTGCAAGCGCGATGACCTTCTCCATCGCCTCCGCCGATTCCGGGTTTGGAAGCTTGACGGTCGGGAACGATCCGTCCGGCGCCTCCTGCTCCTTCACGACGACCACATCGATGCCGAGATCCCCGAGCATTGTGCGGACGGGGATGTTCCCGGATCCATGCAACGGGGTGTATGCAACCTTTATCCTGGCCTTACTGAGAAGCTCCGGACGGCGCAGGGAGCCCTTGACCATGGCATAGTAGGCCTCGTCGACCTCCGCCGGCACCGACGAGAGGATTCCGCTCCTCCTCGCCTCCTCCTCGCCCATGTCCTTTATGTCCTTGGCCTCTACAGCGTTTGCAAGCTTTGCGATCTCGATGTCATGCGGTGGTGTCACCTGTCCCCCGTCGGACCAGTAGACCTTGTAACCGTTGTATTTGCTGGGATTGTGGCTCGCGGTGACGACAATACCCGCCGTAGCTTTCAGATGCCTTGTGCAGAAGCTGAGCATCGGTACCGGATGAAGCGTGTCATAAAGATATGTCCTGACTCCGTTCGCAGCAAGCACGAGGGCTGCGGAAAGCGCGAAGTCCTTGGAAAAATGCCTGCTGTCGTAGGCGATCGCGACACTGGGATCCTTGATGGATTTCAGATAGTCGGCGAGTCCCTGTGTGACCTTGCGCACCATGAACGTGTTGATCCTGTTCGTACCTCCGCCGATAACGCCGCGCATGCCGGCCGTTCCGAAAGCAAGGGAAGTGTAGAACCTGTCGTAAAGCCCGTCCCAATCCTGCATCTCCACGGCGTTCTCAACCTCGCTTCTGAAAACCGGGTTCTTCTCGCTTGAAATATAAAGACGTGCCTTTTCCAGCACCTCGGCCTTCTGTTTTTCGGTGATTTCCATAAACCCTCCTTATCAAACCGGAAAAAAGTCTCTATCAGATTATACAACAGAAAATGAAACGGCCTCAATCAAATAATACCGAGTAAAGCGCTTTTGAGAGCATTTCGACATTTCCTGCCAGATACAATGGACAAAGCCCGGCCAGCACCTCTGCATCCCTGAAGCCGTAAGAGACCAGGAGCGCGGGGGCGCCTATGTTGGCAGCCGTGCGGTAGTCGACCTCGCTGTCCCCCACGAACACCACGTTACGCCGGTCAATTCCGGCCTCCTCCAGCACGGACAAGGTCAGACCGGCATCGGGCTTTAGCGGGGAGGACGGCCTCCTGCCGCGGACGAAAGTGAATCTGACGGACGGGAAATGGACCCTCATCAGGAGCTGTGCGATATCCTCGTCCTTGTTGGTCAGCACCCCCATCGGGATTCCTCTGGCCTGAAGGTCCAGCAGCAGTTCCCCCATCCCTGGATAGCTCCTGGTGTTCACCGACGGATTGTTCCTGTAATAGCGCAGCATGACGTTCAGGCAGCCTTCGACGTCGGCCTCCGTCCCGCCATGGGCGAGCACGGCACGCTCTACAGCCTTTCTCAGACCGTTGCCGACATACGTCCTCACCTCATCGGTGGTGCATGGTCTGAAATTTCTGGAAACCAGGGCGTAGTTGACCGCCTCCTTTATATCGTACAGGGTATCCAAAAGGGTCCCGTCAAGATCGAACACGACAGCTTTCTGCATACATGCAGTCTACCGCCGCCCGTCGAGTCAATCAATATGCCGGGGAGTTGGATTACTTTGAAAATACGATTATCATCTTAGGCATGTATACGATAAGCATCAGACAGGGGAAGGAGAAGCAGATGCTCCGCCACCATCCCTGGGTCTTCACTGGAGCGATAGAGAAAACGGAACCCGGGTTCACATCGGCCGATTGGGCGCGGGTGCTGGACCACGAGGGAAGGTTCATTGCATACGGCTATTACGACGAAAGGAGCCACATCGTGCTCCATCTGCTGTCCTGGAACGAGAAAGAGGAGCCAAACGAGGCCTGGATAAGGTCGAAGGTCGGGCAGTCCGTGATGAGGAGGAAAAGCTTCTTTTCGAAGGACAGCACGACAAACTGCTTCCGCATCATCCACGGGGAGGCGGATTTCCTTCCAGGCATCGCCGCGGACTGCTATGCACGGATGGTGAAGATCATGGTCTCATCCCGTTTTGCATACCGTTTCGTCGATGTCGTGGCATCCGAGCTGGACAGGCTTCTCCACCCCGAGATCATAAGCGCAGCCACCGATCCCGCCTATGCCTCGGCAGAGGGGTTCGGGGAGAAGACCGCATACTACAGGAACGGAAGGAGGGAGAAGACCGACGGATCCCGGCTTGGGAACATGCTGGTGCTCGAGAACGGCATATACTACGAGGTCTGTGCCGGACGGGGACAGAAGTCGGGATTCTACTGCGACCAGAGAGAGAACAGGTCCGCTGTCGAGAAATACGCATCCGGCGCCGTCTGCCTGGACGTATGCTCGTTCACCGGCGCATTCACCCTCCATCTGCTGAAGGCGGGCGCCGCGGGGGTCAAGGCGATAGACAGTTCGGAGAGCGCTTTGCGCCATCTGTTGTACCAGGTGCACCTCAACGAGGAAAGGAACACCATCGCCCCCGGATCAAGGGACAGGGTCTCCATACAGGAGGGGGACTGCTTCGAACTGCTGAGGAAGGAAAAGGACGGATTTTATGACCTCATCATCCTCGACCCGCCGAAGCTTGCGAAGACGAAGGGGCAGCTTGAGAATGCGATGAAGGCATACAAGGACCTGAACCGCGTCGCAATGATGAAGCTGAAGGACAACGGCATCCTGGTATCGTTCTCATGCTCGGCATCGCTGACCAGGGATGATCTGAGAACGGTCATCGCATGGAGCGCGAAGGATGCCGGGGTTGAGGCCCAGATACTGGAGACGCTTTCAGCCGGCAGCGACCATCCAGTACGCCTTTCGTTTCCCGAATCGGAATACCTGAAAGGCTTCATCCTGAGGATCATGAAAGGCTGATCAGTCCTTGTCGTCCTGTTCGAGGGAGGCCCTCTTTCTGGCAAGGTACTTCCTTTCCGCGGGTGTCTTTTTCTTGAGCCTGCTCCCGTTGGCCTTCATCAGCAGTCTGTTGCGTTTGTCCGAGATGACATAGCTGCCGACAAGCGCGACCAGTATGCATGCGACAACGAGGACTATCCATGCCCAAGGGCTGTCCATGCCGGGAATCGAAACATTCATGCCGAAGAACCCCGTGATGAAGGTGGGGAACATCAGCGAAAGCGAGATTATTGTCAGACGCTTCATGATTATGTTCATGTTGTTTCCGATGACTGAGGCGAATGCATCCATGGTGCCCGTGAGGATGTCGGAATAGATGTTGGCCATCTGGATCGCCTGACGGTTGTCGGTGACCGCATCCTCCAGGAATTCCCTCTCCTCGTCGCTGTTGAGGTTGAAGAACGGGGTTTTCTGGAGTTTTTCCAGCAGCATCTCGTTACCGTTGAGGCTGGTGGTGAAATAGACGAGCGACTTCTGGATCTGCAGGAGCTGGATGAGCTCATAGTTCATGATCGACTTGTGGAGCTGCTCCTCCACCAGGTCCTTCTGCCTGTTGATGTATTTCAGAAGACGGATGTACACAAGGGCCGCGCGTCCGAGTATGGACAAGACCAAGCCCTCCTTCGTGTTGACAGGACACGAACGGACGCGTCGTCGGGCAAGGTCGTCTATGACGACGCTGTCCTCCTTGCAGATGGTCACTATCTTGTCCGGGAAAAGGACTATGCCGAGCGGTATGCAGGTTCGGACAAGCGGATTGTCCTCGTCCTCCTCCTCGCTCGGAAGACGGCATATGATGACGGTGTACCCGTCCTCCCTCTCGATCCTGGCCTGCTCGTCAGAGTCCATGATGTCGGCGAGGATCTCGCTGGAGATCATATGTTCGTCCGTAAGCACGGAGATGTCCTCCCTGGTGATTTCACGGGCATCGATCCAGGTATAGTTCTGCTCCGGTGTCAAATCATTTCTTTTTACAATCATGTTCCACGCCCCAAAAAGACGCCGGGCGCGGAAAAGGTGTCAGCGCCTGGCGGAAAAAACGATTGAAGATGCAGGTAAAGGATAACTGCCGTCGTCCATGTCGCTGATAACTCCTTGTCAATCCTCCGGACAAAGGTCCGGGTCTATCTGAGGATAACACTATTTTCCAAAAAGGGAAAGAGTAAAACAGGAAGGCTGAAGCGCGTATATGCAAGGGGCACGGTTATGGTTTAAGATGGACCTATGAAAGCGATCCTCTCCCTTCTTGCAGCCCTTGCTACATATCTTGCGGCATTCTTCATCGTCAGCCTCGCCTACGGTGGCAACGTGGACTCGTTCGGCTTCTGCATCGCCGTGGTGCCCGCCATCGTCGTATGGATCCTCGTGAAAAAACGTCTGGGGCAATGGAAAAGGAAAAAATAAACTTCTCTGTACTTTATGCATGGATTATGCTATCCCTTAAGTATATGGAGGAAAACAGATGAAAAAAGCTTTAATCGTCATGCTGATGGCATTGGTGGCGGCTTCCGGGGCATATGCGTCGAATGTCGACGTGAGTCTCGCAGCAGGAGCAACCACGAATTATTTCAATATGGGCTTCTCCGCCGGGGACAAGGAACAGGATTTCAAGGCCGAAGTAGGTCTTCAGGCGGATGTGGACGTGTTCTTCGACTCGCACAACGGATTCTATGTGGGTCTTGGATACCTCTCACAGGGAAACGAGATCACGATAGGAGGAGGATATGCCTACACCACTCCGGTCGACAAGATGGACATGGTCCTGACGGTCGGACCGAAGTTCATAATCAAAGGCAAGACCACCACGTTCGGGGCCGATCTGGATGCCAATTTCAAATACAACATCTACAAGGGATGCTTCATCCGCTTCGGAGCCGGCATCGATCTTGCATTCGTGGATTTCGGCAACAACCAGAAGACCCTGGGATACTTCGAATTCCAGTTCCTCGTACCGCAGCTTGCGATCGGCTGGGATTTCTGAGGAATCTTAAAAGCCAGGTGCCACCGGAAGGTGGCATTTGTTTTTCCGGCACATCAGCCGGAATTCCGTATCCTTCCGACATTGCGGTTCATAAGATGTCTGCCCAGCCTCCTGTACAGAAAGGCCTTGAAGGGCGGGACATCCTGACGGTATTCCGTCAGAAAGTCGTCGGGACAGTCATGGATCCCGAGATCCCTGGTGATCCCTTCGCTCTGTATGCGTGTGTCGTTCCTGTCGAAATCAATCACCATATTGCGGAAATCCCTCACAGCGACCCCGTATCCACAGAATGCGCCGGTGCAGCCGGGATACATCATCCGAAGGTGTGAAAGGTAGGCCTTGTCCAGTATGTAGGCCTCAAGCCCGTACCATACCCCCTCGAGATGGACCTCCACCCAGCCGTGAAGGATATCCCCGGGTGCGCTTTTGTACACGATTTTGGTCATCACCCCTTTCTGAAGCTTCTTGGTGACTGTAAAGCCATGCAACCGGCACGGGATGCCGGCCCCGCGGAGCAAAGCCATGAAAAGCGTCGCCTTGGTGTTGCATTGCCCGTACCCGTCGGCCAGGACCGCCGATGCGGGAATACCGTCGTCGGCATTGTAGCCGAACAAGATCTCGTCACGGACAAAACCATATATCTCCCTTATGCGGTGGTATGCATCCAGGTCGTTAAACTTCCTTTCATCGATCAGCTGCCGTATCCCTGCGGATGAAAAGTCCAGCATGGGCGTTTCCCTCAGATACCGTTCCATATGGTCCACCGCGCATTCCTCCCGTGTCTCACAATGCCGCACATCCGTTTCCCGATGCAGGCCTCCACATCTTCAATAGTACCATAATTTCAATCGGCCTTGCATGCCGTGAACGGCCTGCACCGGCCCCACTCTACAATAAGTCGATTGCACAGCCCTGCAACTTCTGCAATAATCGTTCCCATGGAAAGAAAATGGAATGCGATAAGGCAGGCTCGGCTTGAGCAAGGCCTCACCCAGAAAAGACTTGCGGAGATGATCAATGTTTCGGACAAGGCCGTTTCAAAATGGGAGCGCGGACTGGGTCTGCCCGATGTCCAAACCCTACCGAGGCTTTCAAGGGTGCTTGGCATATCCATATCCTCGATAATCGGGGAGGAAGAGGAGAAGAAAGTGAAAAAGACATGCTTCTATTACTGTCCCACATGCCATTCGGTTGCATCGAGCCAGGGGGAGATGGAGATATCGTGCTGCGGCAGGAGGCTTCCAGCACTGAAGGAGGAGAAGGCGGAGGAATGCGGGAGGCTCATGACGGAGGATGTCGAGGACGAGATCCACGTCACATCCCCCTACCCGCAGACAAAGGAGGACCATGTCGTCTTCATCGCGTTTGCAAACGGGGAGAGGACCGAAATCGTCAGGACATACCCGGAATGGGACGTATCGGTGCGATTCAAGAAGAGACGCGGGAAACTGTTCTTCTTCAGGACATCAGGCAGGCTCTGCTACCAGTTGGTCTGAGCTACCGCCGGCGGAGGCGCACGGAATAGGAGCCACGGAAAAGGCGCGTCGGGATAATGTCGTATTCGATGCCGTCTATCTCCACCACCCTTTGGGAAAGGAACGAATACGACAGGTCCTCCCTCATGCAGTACGATTCCACGATCCGTCGCATGACCACCCCATCCGGCGGGGACGACAGCACCTCGTCAGTATCCAGGACGAGCGTCTTTTTGAAAATTCCTGTTATCATTGCCACAAAAACGGGTGGAACGGATATTCCGCATCCACCATGCGGAACCTTTCGGCTGCATCCCCTGGAAGGAACACATCCTCGTTTCCCAGATCGAATATCCTGAGGACGTTGCCGCCGAAAAGGTCCCTCAGCCTGGACTCGGATGCGCCGGCCCTCCTCAGCCTGTCCAAAAGCAGCAGGCTTCCCGCGAAGCCCGGAATACCGCTTGCGCCGTTGATCTTGTCCGCCACGGTATGCGGGGCATGATCGCTCTCGACATAATCTATCCTACCATCCAGAAGGGATGAGAATATGAAATCGCGGTCTCCGGCGGATCTGAGCGGAGGATTCATCTTGAGATACCTCTCCCGCTTCGAAGCATCCCGTGAGGACAGGAGCGCATGATGCGCGGTCGCACCGCATGAAATCCTCATTCCGGCCCTCTTAGCCTCCTGGACAAGCTCCACCGCCCCACGTGTGGATATGTGGCACACATGGAGATGTCCCCTGAAGCCCGTTTCCCTGGCAATGCGGATTATCCTGTCCACGGCGTATATCTCGCCCTCTGCCGGTCTTGCAAGCGAATGCGTGGAAAAATCAAGGGGATCGGACAGATCCGGTCTGTTGAATTCCTCGGCCTCGGCATGGAGTGCAAGCACCCCCTCGTAAGAGCAGTCGGCAAGGGTGCGCATCACGCTCCTCTGCTCCGCCTCGGTGACAAGCCCCATGTTCCCGGTGCTGTGGGCCAGAAACATCTTCAGCCCAACTGCAAGAGGAAACAGTTCCCCGTGGAGACGGCACATCTGCTCGACCTGTGAAGGATCGGATGTGAGCCCCGGGTACACATGGTAGGCCACGCCATGCCTCTCCACGGATGGAGATGCAAGCGCCAGGCGCGACAGCACGGCCTCACGGCTCGTGAGGCAGGTGCTGGTGTTTGGCATGTCGAATACCCGGGTTATGCCGGCAAGTCCTGCGGCATGAAGCCCGTGCTCCACCGTCTCCTTATCCTTCTGCGCCCAGTCGCGCAAATGCACATGGGGATCTATCATCTAAAGCTCCACACGGTTGTCGAGGATGTAACGCCACGTGACGAAGGTCCCCTCCTTGCATGCAAGATGTCCGCCACAGACGCATTCGCCGCACAACCCGACACCGCACATGGTCATCTTCTCGAGGGAGATATATATCCTCTCGGCAGGAAGTCCGAAGGACATGAACATGTCCGCGGCCTTATGCATCATCACGGATGGACCGACCACATACACAGCCACATCACCGGCGACATCGTCCTTGCAATAGCTCTCCAAAACCCTTCCGGGCCTTCCGTTGTCGGCCACGATCCTGTACGACCCGTACCTTTCAAGATCCTCCTGCATGAGGCCGCATCCGTCAACTGGCTCCTCCGGCAGTCCCAGCCTGATGTCAAGGTCGGTTCCTTCGCCGTGAAGCTTCTCGGCAAGGAGGTTCAGCACGACCACTCCGGTGCCACCTCCAAGCAGAAGGGCCTTTTGCGTATGGATGTTCTCCACCTGTCTGCCGCAGAGTCCGCGGGTATAGACGACATCCCCCTCCTCCAGATGCGAAGAGGCCTCCGTGAACGGACCCCTGATCTTGATTATGAAAGTCAGAGGATCGTTTTTGGCGACGCTGAAGGGCCTTTCACCGACATCCGGAATCCATAGGAAGCAGAACTCACCGGCCTTGCAGGTGCTTTTCCCGTCAAGGGTGAGTATCACGGTGTCGTTCCCGTACATCCTTCTGGAGACGACGGTGTGCCGTTCGTATTCGAGGTTGTCATGACGGGATGACAAGAGCGGTCCCACATCCCCGCCTTCCTTGATGCGAGAGAAATAGAGGGCCCAGTCCTCCGGTTCTACGCGGGCGATCGCGGAACCAATGCCAACACTGTCAGCACCGGCATCCATCAGGGCCCGCGCATCCTCCGCAGTGGTAACACCACCCATGCCAAGGATGATGGGATCGTCACCGATCCTTTCCCGTATGCTCCGTACTGCATTGATGGCGGTGTCGAAAACCCATGCGCCGCTCGCGCCGCCCTTCCCGCCAAGCTTGTTGAACAGGATGGGATGCCCGTCCTTGAGATAGAGCCTGGGACCGACGGTGTTTATAGCCGCGATCCCGTCGGCACCGGCCTCCACAGCAGCCTCGGCGATGTCCGCGATATCGGGAACATTCGGCGTCAGCTTGATGATCAGCAGCGCCCTGCGTTCAGGATATGCATCGCATATGGCCCTGACGAACGATCCGACGGTCTCCCTGTCGCTTCCTATCGAAGCCCCGTATCCCTTTGCGGCATGCGGGCAGGAGAAATTGAGCTCGAGAAGATCCGCCACCGAATCGAACTTCCTGACAAGGGTTATGAAATCCTTCTCGTCGTTAGCGGAAAGGGACACGTTCAAAAGAGCCCTCATCCCCTCCTTTCTCAATTCCTCGAGCTCCGGGTAGGCCTTGTCCATTCCAGGATTGCGCAATCCAACGGAATTGCCGAAATCGCCCAAGGCCGGGCTTGTGATGACGGGAGGCGTGTTTCCCGGGTTCATCCTCACCTGGAAGCTTTTCGTGGTTATGATGTCCACGGCAGGGACAGACCTGTCGAAAAGCCTCACCAGCTCGATCTTCGTGCTCGCCACACCGGATACGGTGGAAAGCACCATGTTCTTTTTCAGATGGTTGTGATGTAAAAGGCCGTATGCCCTCTCAGATCTCAAAGACTTGCCTCCGAAATGAGTTTTTCCAGCCCGTTGAGACAAGCCTTGGTCCAATCCGCGGGTGCTGGGGCCTTCTTCCAGGGATGGGTGAGTCCGCTGGAGGAGTTGATCCTTGCCAGACGGACGTCGTAGTCCGACCTCCGAAGGGCATCCATGACCTCCGGCGCGCTTCCTCCCTGGCTACCGACCCCGGGGATCAGCATGGAGATGCCCTTTCCCGCAAAATACGAGGCGATGTCCTCGAGCTCCTTCAGGTTAGTGGCTCCGACGACAGCTCCGTAGCCGGGGTTTCCATCCGCCCATCTGGCGATCGTATGCGCCACCGCCATGTAAAGCGGATACTGCTCCTTCTCGTCGACGCTGTCGAGCATCAGCCGGTTCTGGAGGTCCGCACCTCCGGGATTGCTCGTGCGGTTGAGTATGTACATCCCCTTGCCAGGAAAAGCAAACGGCCCGATGCTGTCCGTACCCATGTACGGGGATACCGTGACGGAATCGGTATTCCAGCAGCAGAATGCCTCGTTGGCGTAGTTGAGGCTGGATTTTGCGATATCACCCCTCTTGCTGTCCAATATCACGGGAATACCGGGAAAGAAGGAAGAAAGCATGTCCAAAACCGCCGCAAGCGCCCGGCTTCCGTCGAAACGGCCCTCGCGCGGTCTGTCGAGAACGCTGTAATAGCCTATGTTCGGTTTGAAGGCGGCAGGACACAATCCTGCCCCAGAGACAGCAGAGAACAGCGTCTCTGCATATCTGCATATCCTGGAATAATCGTCGAGATCATCATACGGGAGCACCTGGACCACCGGATCCAGCCCCATGCATACCACGTTTCCCGCCTTTTCGGCACTTGTGATGAGTCTTTCATTGTAATCCATGATCAGCCCTCCTTCGGAAAGCCGTGGGCAGCTCCCCATGAAAACGGATCGTTCCTCCATTCACGCAGGGTTGCGGCCTCTCCGGAGGTGACATATCCGGTCTCCTCGGCGATCCTGATCATGAGATCGTACGAGAGGATCGTATGGTAGCAGCAGCTCGGCTGGAGTGATGCGAAGGCATCGCTGCTGGCCTTGAGCCCGTAGGTGAATATGCCGAGGCATGTGTCCACGAGCCCATCTGCCGACCTGATGGCCTCTACGGCCTTTATCGAGGATGAGCCGGTGCTGATGAGGTCCTCGATCAAAAGGACCTTCGCCCCCTCGTAGCTTCCGCTCCTTCCAAGGCCTTCGATCTGATGGCCCAGTCCGTGGTCCTTGTTTCCACCACGCACATATGAAAGCGGCTTGTTCAGCCTGTCAGCAAGGCTTGTGGCATGAGGAATGCCCGCGGTGGCGGTTCCAGCGATGTTGTCGAACTGGAGATTCAATGATTCTATCATGTCGGAGAACGCGTCGCAGATCAGCGCCCTGTATTTCGCAGAGGCCAAAAACTGCCTGTTGTCGTTGTAGATCGGCATCCTGTACCCGCTTGCCCATTTGAATGGTTCCTTGGGACTGAGACGGATCGCACCAAGATCGAAAGCAGCCTTCGCAAGCTGCGTACCGTAGTAAGTCGTTATTTCATTCAGTGTCTTCATATCGTGCTCCATTATAACAGAATATCAGCCTCTTTTGTTCCAAATTTCCTTGAAAGAGTGCACTTTGCCGCAATATGCGCAGCGGTATTTGTCATCCTGCGTCCTGAAGAACACGGCAGGGACACCCTCACCGTTACACGGATTGGATATGCAGGCCTCGTTCTTGCAGGAAAGATCGGAGAAATTGTAGATCCTGGGCGGCATGTGGGTGCGGAACTTGCTCTCCACCTTGGAATTCCTCACGATGTTCAGCGTGCAATGGGGCGCGACCGCTGCAAGCCTCTTGAGATCCTTGCGGCTGAGCTCGTAATCGCCGGGGCGGAAGATTATGCCCTTGTACTTGCCGTCGCTTCCGCGGCTCACCCACTCCCCTCCCTTGCTCTCGTCGAGATTGAGTACAGAGGATATGAGCCTCATGTGGTTCCTGATCTCGCTGGGACTGTCACCCTTGCATATGTGGTCGATCACGATGCCGTTCTCGATCGGACGGACACCCTCGGAATAGTTCTTCTCCTTCCTGACGTTGTCCTGTGGCTTTACGGAGATGATGTACTCCTCGCTCCTGTAGTCCTTGACATCCTCCGCACAGCCCTCGTAATCGGAGCCTACCTTACCTGCAATGAGGGAGAGGAGGACCATGCGGACGTACATCCCGTTTATGGCCTGGCGCTCCCATCCGTTGAGCTCGGTCTTGTCAAGGAAGGTCGGTATGGTCGGATGCTCCTTGTGGCGCGGAAGCGGATGGTAGAACTTCGTTCCGGGGGCTATCAGGGGCAGGAACTGCTCCTTGAAGGTTATGGCATCCCTGAGTATGTCCTGCTTCTGCAGTATCCTCTCACCCATCCTCTCGAGCTGCGGACGCGTGAAGTACCACATCTTCGCGACATCGCCCGATGCGAGATATTCGGCGATGGATGGGAATATCCTGACCTCGAACCCGTTCTCCTTCATAATCTCGATGTAGCTTTCCGGCATCATGAGCTCCTCGGGAGCTATGAGATCCACCTTGACGCTGTCGAACACCTTCAGCCCGTCGGCCTTGGAATGCACGGTCCTGCCATGATAGAGGTCACCGACCAGCGCCAGATGGATATGGGAGAAATCCATGTCCTGGTCTTCAAGGAACGTGAACTCGTCCAAAAGCTCCTGGGTCGGATGCTCGTGCTTGCCGTCCCCCGCATTGATGAAGGCGGGCTTGTACGGAAGAGCGTTCCTGACGGCATACTCGCCACATTCCTCGCTGAGCCATTTCGTGAGTCCCTCGACCTTGCTCCGGACTATGAAGATCCTGTTCGAATACCCGCTGAGCATGTTGAACGTGTCCGCGAAGCTCTCGCCCTTGTTTATGCTGGAGGAGGAGCACATGAGCTCGGACACCTTCGCATGGTGGAACTTCGCCGCATTCCTGAACGATTCCTTTGTCCTGGTGCTGTCCTCGAGAAACACCTCGTAGATGCCGAAATCAGGATCGTCCACCCTGAACCCGGACATCGTCTCCTCGTCGTTGCAAACGATGGCCTTCTTCAACTCCATGACCTTTCTGAAAAGATAGCGTCTCTCATTGATTGAAAAGTCCTCGATAACATTCAGGCTTCTGCCTTTGAATACGTTCGCCATTGCAGCCTCCAAAAAAAAGCGGTCTGGAAAACAGACCGCCGAAAATCAAACAATAAGATGAAAAGGAAACATCCGGGCAAGCAGCAGAGAAAACTTTCCATATGCTTTCCTTTCTTTCATGATGTTCCTCACTAGCGAAAGAGAATAACAGGAAGCAGGACGTTTGTCTACTCTTTTTTGCCTCGTGCCTCGTCATCATTTTCTATTTCCGAAAGAAAATCGTCAACGCAAGCGGAGACCTCCGCCGGACCGGCATTGCGGACCGCAGGCCCCTTGTGCTCCTCTTGCTTCCTTTCAGAAAGTCCGTCGGGATACGCCAGCTCGGCAAGCTTCCACAGGCTTGCATCCTTCTCCACATGACGGACCTTCAGATCCCGCCTGTAGATCGAAGCATACTTGCCCGGCTTGCGCAGATACGTGCGGCGGATGATCTTGTTCTCGCTCTCGTTCTTGCTGTATCCGCCATAGCCGTAGCCGCTCTTGATGCCGAAGCTCGTGGAATCGAGGGCAAGTCCGTTGAGGCATGCGCCGATGATGTTGGCGCTCCCGCTTCTGAGCTCGTCTATCAGGAGCCTGACCTCCGGGATGTTGCTTATGCCCGCCCTTGCGACTATGAGGACCTCGGGCGCGATGCTTGCAATCGTCAGCAGCTCCGAGGCATAGGAAAGGGGCGGGGCATCGAAGAAGATGTAATCATAGTGCGGCCCGACCTCGGAAAGGAACCGCCTCAGGGGATCGACCTGTATGACGATGGAGGGCACGACCACGTTCGATCCGGCTCCCATGATATGCAGGCTCCTGAGATTGGCGTACGGTATCCTGATAGCCTCGGAAGCATCCACATCCCCGCTGAGCACGTCGACAAGCCCGAATTTGGAATGCCTGACCTCGAAAACATTCTCGACGGCCGGCTTCCGGAGGTCGAGATCCACGACGAGCACCCTCTTTCCGTTCAGGGCAAGGGCGTAGGCGATGTTCGCAACAGTTGTGGTCTTTCCATCGGTCTTGCCGGGCGAGCACACCGTGATGTAACGGCTCTCAAGCTTCTTTCCATAGATTATAGATGAGGCGACATGCTTGTACCGTTCGCTCATGAAGCTCATCGGATTCCTGTAGAGGGCGAGCCCGACCCTTCCATCCTTTCCGGGCTGCGGTTTTTTGAGCTCAAGCGGGATCCAGCCGAGTATGGGGATTCCATCGCCAACCGCTTTGGCAAGATCCGTGCGATCCTTGATCCTCTTGTCGGTGAGGCCAAGGACAACGGAAAGACCGACACCAGCAAAGATACCCAGGAATCCTGCAATCAGCAATGTCTTGGCCTTCTGCGGGGAGACCGGCTTTTCCGGAACGAGCGCGCTGTCGATGCTGGTGACATTGTCTATTATCGAAGCCCTGAGAAGAGCGGTCTCGCTCTCCATCTCCCTCAGCTTCAGAAGCAGCTGCTGGTTGATCTCGACATCGCCCTGAAGCTCGAGGAGGCGTCTCTGCATGTCGGGCATCTTCATCAATTCATCGTCCAGCGAAGCCTCCTCGCTGTCCAGAACCGCGACGCTGGTCGTCCCGATAAGCTTCTGGACATATGCGGAAGCGAAGCTCCTTGCATCCACTGGCGAAAGATACGCCGCAGCCTCGTCCTCGATGATGCGCTCAAGAGACGCCTTGGCCGAATCCTGCATCTGGGACACGCTGTAGTACCTGGCCTGCTGGCTTGCGGACAAGACCTGGTTCTGCCTGTTGCTCGATGCAGCGAGGACATCGAAGGAAAGAAGCTCGACATAATAGTTGCTTATATCGTCGAGAAGGTCGGCTACCGCGCTGTTCTCCCCTACCGCCGCATAAAGTGCGGGATCGGCATTCAGGGAGGAAAGGATCTTGTCCGCCTCGCTTATCTCATATTCAAGAGGTGTGCGGATGAGGCTGTAATAGCTGAGCTTCATCAAGAGCACCTGGTTCTGCTCTGTCAGGCGCAGCACGCCGTTGTCCTTCTGGAATTCGGAAAGGGCCATCGTCGAGTCGGACAGCATCTGCTCCACAACCGGAATCTGGGATGCGACGAAATCAAGCTGGTTCTGCGCGCTGTTCCTTGCAAGCCCGGTCAGAAGCTCCGAGTATGAGAGAGCCAAGGCGTTGCAGAAATCGCTTGCAAAAAGCGGATTCTGATCCTGTACCGTTATCTTGACGAACGAGGTGTTGTCGACGGTCTGGAACGAAACCTTCTCCCGCAGTCCTTCGTATTTGAGCGGTTGCTCGAAATCCGAGTACCTGACACCCTCGGAATCCACATATCTTGTCAGATCGAGTTTCGCCAATGCGTTGTCGAACGTCGTACGCGAGCTGAGAAGCTCGATCTCGGTGTTTATCGAATTGCTGCTGCCGAGGCTGAGCGAAAGCATGTTGCTCAGGCTGCTGCTTTTCGAGATCGGCTGCACCATCATGCTTGCGCTGGTCTCATAGATGGGCACAGCCTTGATGAGATAAACCACCGCGAGGGCGACCATGACGATGAATGAAAGGATCACGATCCAGATACGGCTCAAAACGCTTTCAATCAATTCGGAGATGCTGATTTCCATCTCTTCGTTTGCTTTGTTCGTTTCAATCATAGCCACCCCTTATTTGCCTGCATTCGCGATGTTTACGCTTGCCGTTATGATGCTCGCAATTATCCCGACGATCGAAGAGACAAGTCCGACAACCGCGACGGTCGGGGCGATCTTGCTCTCCAAAACGTTCTCCTCCACAGTAATCACGGATTCCGCGGGAACCGGGGAATCCTTATCCACCCGGTTGCCGTCCTTGTCGGTCACATATATGTGGCCCTCCCCTTTCGCGGATCCGGTGAGACCTCCTGCAAGATTGATGTAATAACCCATCGTCCTGCCGGGAACATACCCATACACCCCCGGATTGGCAACCGCCCCGTTCACGGATACCAGCATCTGGTTGAACGGTATGTAGAAGCAGTCGCCGGACTGCAGCAGCATGCTGCCAGTTGACGCTCCATCGTATAGGATCTTCTGGAAATCGAGCGCCATGGTCTCACCGTTCCTGACGAGATACGCGGCCTCGAGGCTGCTCGAGGGAATGAAATACTGGCTTATCGCGCTGAGCATGTCGTACACGGTCTCGCCGGATACGAACCTGTAGTAGTATTTCTCATTCCTGTCGCCCTGGATCATGTTCGATGTGCCCTGGCTCAGAAGAGCCCCCTCTATCGAGACGGAGGAAAGGTTGTCGACGCTCGGCTCCACATATACGATGTCACCATCAAGTAGCGCCATCTCGGTGGATGAGTCGGCATTGATCACATCGACATATCCTCCGATCGAACTTCTCTGTATGCTTATCCTTCCGCTTGCGGAGCTCTCAAGGCCTCCGGCATAGTCCTTCAGAAGGGCCTGGAGATTCTCTCCTTTCAGCAACTGGTACGTTCCCGGGGAGGATACCGCACCGGAAACCACGATGCTGCGGTCCTTCGTGCCTATTGTGACCACATCACCGGGCTCGAGACGCGGATTCTGCGCATCGTCGCCCTTCCTCATGGCGGAATAGAGATCGTAGGACACGGTCTCCCCGTCCTTTCCCGTGATGCTGACGTTCCTGCTGCTGGCATTCGACGATGCCAGATACATCACATCGGCAAGACGGTTCATGCCGCTTACCGTGACATACCTGTTGGAGACGACCTCGCCCTTCATGAGGACAGAGAACAGTCCGAGTGAAACCAGGTTGACAACAGGCTCAGAATACCTGTTGTAATCCGTAAGCACCTTCGTTATCGCCGCAGAAGCCTCGGGGAAGGTCATTCCGGAGATATCGACCTCAGCAACACCCGGAATCCTTATCCTGCCTCCGATTGGAACGGAGACGGTAATAGCCACCGGCGTGGTCCCCGTCCTTTCAAGATAGCTGATGGACAGGACATCCCCCGGAACGAGGATATAATCAGGATCGGAAGTGGCCAGCAACAGTTCGACCGCCCTTCTGGCAGTGTAGTTATCATCGTCGACGACAACAGGAGTATCATCGAGGCCAAGCTGCACGGCCAATGAATCGGGTGTGGTCTTCATCTGGTATGACACATCCCCTATGCGGGGGGAAACCACCACCTGGGCACAAAAACAAGGAATGGCCACAACAATCGATACAGCCGCTAAAACAATGTATTTTCTGAAGTTTTTCATCTTGCTCCCAAACAACTTTGCTCCGTATTCCTTAATAATGAATATCAAAGATGTGCACAAATTACCATACCAGGCCATACGGCCCACCTTCACATTCTACTTTCTTTATCGCAAGTTGTGAACCGCTTTGGAGTTTTTTGTGCACATGGATGCGGAGGAAGCCTGACTCAGAGCACAGCCTGGACTTCTATCTCGACCTTGACATCCTTCGGAAGGCGTGCGACCTCGACCGCGGAACGCGCCGGGAGCACCTCGTTGTCCTTGAAGAATTCGGCATAGACCTCGTTGACGGATGCGAAATCGTTCATGTCCTTCAGAAAGACAGTGGCCTTGACGACATTCTTCTCCGTGGCTCCGGCGGTCTCGAGGACGGCCTTGATGTTTTTGAACACCTGTCTGGCCTGATCCGCGGTGGTACCCTCAACTATCTTTCCGGTCACTGGATCCACAGGGATCTGTCCGGAAGCGAAAAGGAAGGATCCGGTTCTTACAGCCTGGCTGTAGGGTCCGATCGCCGCAGGGGCGTTTTTTGTTTCAATCTTCTCTATCATAATCTCTCCTTGATTATCATATCATACAACCGTGAAGGATCCGCTGCAAACTCCAATCCATTCTTATCCCTGCCCTGGAAACCGAATCCCCAGGATACGGGGATGAAGCGCAGGCCGGCCTGCCGGGCACCGTTCTCGTCGCTTTCGCTGTCACCTGCCAATATTGCGGAGGAAACAGGCACTTTAAGCTCGGCGCAGACAGCCGCCAGCATCATGGCCTTTGTGAGCGTCTCAGCCTCATCACTCCCTTTTATGACATCGAACAGTCCTCCATATCGGGAGGACGACAGCATTTCCGTAGCCGCGGACTCGTTCTTCAAAGTTGCGACCCCGAGCTTGAAACCATCCCTTTTCAATGCTTCGACAACCTCGACAAGCCCTGGATAATAACAATACCTGTCAATGCCCACCGACCTGTAAAGCTTCTTATATGTGGAAACGGCCTTACGGTTCTCATCCCCTTCCAGGCCGAAGACCTTCGAGAAACCCACATGGAGAGGAGGCCCCACGAAAAGGGAAAAACGTTCCAGATCCCGACATTCACCATACCCCATGATGCCGGCAACGGTATTGGCGGTCCTGAATATCCCCTCGCTCGTATCGAGCAATGTCCCGTCCAGATCGAAAACAACAGCTTCAACAGCCACAGGTTATCCTCCTGAGATCGTCGAACGAACATACGTTGGAAGCGGAGACGTCGTATATTCCTCCATCCTCCCTGAGACAGAACAGACCTCCCGCCTCCCTCAATATCTGCAGGCCGGCGGCGATGTCATAGAGATGAAGGAACCTCTCGTAATATGCGTTCGCCCTTCCCGACGCGACATAACACAAGCTCATTGCCGCGCTGCCTATGCTCCTCATGTCCGAAAACACATCATAAAGCATCTTCATCCGGCCCCAGAACTCGTCGAGATACTCATGCCGGCGATGAGGTGGAACCATGATTATAAGCCCTTTTGAACTCTCCATGTTTCCAACATGGATCCTTTTTCCGTTCAGGTATGCCCCGCAACCTGCAACCGCATGGAAACACTCCCCGCGCGCCGGAGCATATACGAAGGAAAAGACGTCATCACCGTTTTCACGGTAACAGACGGAAATGCAATAATCGGGATAACCGTTCATGAAATCGACGGTACCGTCGATCGGATCTATTATCCAAAGGCCGGAGGAACCCGAACGCTCCCCCTCCTCCTCCGTAAAGAATCCATCGTCTGGATACCTTTCACCTATTGCCGAGAGAAGCATCCGCTCCACTTCCAGGTCCTCGTCGGTGACGTAATCATTGAATGCCTTCTGCTTCATACCGGCACCACGGGCATTGAGCATATGACCACCCACTTCCTTCAGCAGGTCCATTGTGAATTGGAATTTCTCAAAAAGACGTGTGTCCGATGCGGAGCCGACCATATGCTCACCGTCCCCTGGAAATGAGTTCTTCGCCGATCACAGATACAATCTTCCAGTTCGAAGCACTGAAATAGTTTCTTCCGATGCTCCTCATTTCGGCAGTTTCGACAATGTAATCCTTGTCGATGTACAAAACAAGTGCGTTCCAGGTGCTCTTACCCTTTGAATACATCACCGCACCGGCATTATTCATTAGTTCCATATCCCTTAGCTCGTCATGGACCTTTCCTTTGGAAAGCAACACGGACAGATCGTATTCGAAAATGCTGAACATCTTGTCCTTGCCATCCTGGCACTGTTTCTCCCACATCTGATGGAGGACGTTGTTGAAATAATCAAGCACGCTCCTGTCCTCCTTCTCAAGGAAACGGGCGAACACGCCGGCCTTGGATCCAAGAAGCGACATTATCTGCCTGATCGTGTCGGAATACCTCGGATTCTCCAGATCTATCGTGATGCCGTCATCACCGAACGATACGGAAGCCTTCTCCTCCTTGACATGGTCGAAAACGGTTGAAACCTCCTGATGAAGAATATTATCCTTGTTCTGCTCCACGTCATCCCTGGTAAGGGTGAAAACCTTCTCTCCATCCTTCACATCGTATGGAAGTGTCCTTACTCCTTCCGGGACATTGTCCACCCGAGTTTTTTCCTCATTCTGAACAAAAGCACCCGCAACTTCATCCTCAGGAACTTCATCCTCAGGAACTTCATCCTCAGGAACTTCATCCTCAGGAACTTCATCCTCAGGAACTTCTTCTTCGGGAATTTCTTCTTCGGGAATTTCTTCTTCGGGAATTTCTTCCTCGGGAGTTTCTTCCTCAAGAGTTTCTTCCTCAAGAGTTTCATCCTCAAGAGTTTCTTCCTCAAGAGTTTCATCCTCAAGAGTTTCATCCTCAAGAGTTTCATCCTCAAGAGTTTCATCCTCAAGAGTTTCATCCTCAAGAGTTTCATCCTCAAGAGTTTCTTCCTCAAGAGTTTCTTCCTCAAGAGTTTCTTCCTCAAGAGTTTCTTCCTCAAGAGTTTCTTCCTCAAGAGTTTCTTCCTCGGGAGTTTCTTCCTCAGGGATTTCTTCCTCGGGAGTTTCTTCCTCGGGAGTTTCTTCCTCAGGGATTTCTTCCTCAGGGATTTCCTCCCCAGCATCATCATCTTCCGGCTGGGACATACCAGAGATTACTGTCTCCGGCTCCTGCGATTGCACATCCTCTTCGGAAACAACATAATCGGAAGGCTTGTCCTCGTCATCCATGTCCGACATCTGAAAACCCGCAGTCACGGAATCATCCTCGGCAGGATCGTCGGAAACCACAGGATAAAAGTCGGCTGAGGGATCGATCATGGAAAAACCGGATCCGTCGGAAGTCCCCTCCTTCCCAGCATCATCGGATGCAGTCCCGTCTGAAGGTGGGATGGCGAAGGTGAAATCAGGCTCGATCCTTTCCGAAGGGGCCTCATCCTCATCGAGAAGGTCCATGAAGTCCAGCTGGTCCGGATCCTCATCGTCCTCCGAGACCTCAGCTGCCTCATCCTCCTCGGATTCGACCTCCTCATCCACATCCAAGGCCAAGACATCCTCATAATCATCGCTATCCTGCAGATCGTCGTCATCGATGTATTCGTCATCGTCGACGCCGTCATACTGCGTGTTGTCCACAGACTTTCCAAGCTCCTCCTCAATGATGTCCAGATTATCCTCGTAGGTCTCCAGATACCTGGTCCTCTCATCTTCCGAGATCGGGCACGAGGCGGAGACGGTCAGGGGATCCACCGTCCCTTCATCTTCCACCACGGGTTCGTCGTCCTGCACGTAGTCAGATTCATCCATATCCTCAAGCTCGCTTTCCGGCAGATCGACATCGTCATCGGAACGCACCTCTTCGTTCGCAAGCTCGTCCGATTCGAAAACATCGGAATAAGGGGAAGGCTCGACATCCTTGTATTCCCCTAATATGGTCGTGAAGAATTCAGTCCTGGTATTGTTGTTTCTTACATTCAGAAGCTCGATAACGCTTGTCGAATATGTGTTCTCATCAATCTTGAGAAGCTTCTCATCACCATCTGGATCGACGAATATGAGCTTGTGGCCGAGCTGTGGACGTACCCTCTCGTCCTCGATGCGGCCAAGCCGTCTCATGAACCACTGCTGCGGGTTGGCAAATGCATTTATGTCCACGAGGCTCTCGAGCACGGAAATGTCGATCTTGTTCCCGTCGAACGAGTAAACACCGACTACATCGGTGGCCGTGAAAAGCGAAGAAAGCGCCAGATATGTGGCGGCGGTGATCCTGGAATGGAGATTGAGCGTTTCAGAGGCAACCCTCTGGGCACAGGAAAGGATGTATTTTCCGACGAACGAGAAATACATGTCCCCGACCTTCAAGAACGGGAACACAGTGCTGATCCACAATCCTTTCGCAAAGAAATACTTATCGAAGTCGAGTTCTCCGGTACCGACCGAGAGCTTGTCCAGGGCCTTTTCCGAAAGCTCAGAGCAGAACTCCGGTCTGAAAAGGTCGAAACCGTCCCTCTGCCCCTCGAGCTTCAAAGCCTGCTGGTATACGGAGACATCCTTGTAGACCTTCATCCTGAGCTGTTCGTCATCAAGATCACCGTTCCCCTCCTCGGCCTTGAGTTTGGCCATCCTGAGAAGGACTTCCGACTTGAAGGCCGCACTTTCCCGGCTCAGACGATCGATGCCACCAAGACTTTCCAGGGCGATGGAGGACAGACCGGAGATGAAGGAGCCGACATCCATGCCGAAGAACGAACGGACAACCTCCTCGTTGTCCTCAAGCGACGTGGATGCAAGGAGCTTCTCGTCGGCCAGCTTCCTCTCATCCTTTCTCTCGGGAAAGAACTGGCGGTAGAGCGCGTTCCTGTAGTCTGAAGCACCGTTGCGGTCGGTATTGCCTTTCAGATACTCCAACGCCGCCCGGTTATCGAGCATGCGCGACAGCTTTCTGGAAAAATCCTGGCCGAGGTTGACCAGACGGGACCAGTCCTTCTCCCTCACGTCGCGGCTGGAGCTCCTCCTCTCGTACATACCCGACGAGAGCACAGATTGCAGAAGCACCGGCAGAAGCCTGTAGGCACGAAGGACATCGCCGTTCTTCTGGCTCCGGTCGATGCGCCTCTCCTCCCACACGCTCATCTTGACAAGCTCGAGAGGATGATATGCAGAGAGGATTTCTGCAATGTTCTTAAGGTCAAGCCGGAGATAGTTCTCCGCTTCAGCGACATTACGCTCCGCCTTCTCCTTGGAGATGTTCAACAGCGGCAGGAAATCGTTTGCAAGGTTGTCCACAGGATAACTCCTCAGCATTTGATTATATTGTAATTTTCAGTTTACGGAAACATCGGTCGACACAATGAAAATGCCGCAGTAAAGACATGCGGCATCAACGGCGTCATTCACCGACCTTCATCACCTGCTTCCTGTATGCCTCAAGTCCGTGCCTGAGACACTTTGCGGCAAGCAGGAGCTCGTTCTCGTTCAAGACGTAGGCGAACCTGGCCTGATTGTGGCCAAGCCCCTTGGTCACATAAAAATCCTCGGCCGGCGCAAACATCACGGTGGCACCCTCGTACGAGAAATCCCTCAACATGAATATCGCGAACTTCTCCGCATCGTCCACGGGCAGGGAAGCCACGAAATAAAAGGCGCCCTTGGGCATGGAACAGACAACTCCAGGAATCTTCTGCATCTCGGAAATCAGCAGGTTCCTCCTGCGCTCGTAATTTTCCCGAACATCCTCGATGTAGTCGTTTCCGGCAGTGAGGGCCTTTTCGGCCGCCACCTGCTCGACCGCAGGCGGACAGAGCCTTGCCTGTGCGAGCTTGAGGGCGTTCTCTAGAACCTCCCTGTTCCTGGTCACTATGGCGCCTATCCTGGCACCGCACATGCTGAACCGTTTTGAAAAACTGTCTATGCAGATAACGCGGTCCGAATACTCCGGGAAGGACAGGACACTGGTGAAATTCCTGCCGTCATAGCAGAACTCCCTGTAGACCTCGTCCACGACGAGGAAGATGTCATGCCTGCGGCAGAGCTCAAGGATCGCCAGGAGCTCCTCCCTGGTATATATGTGTCCGGTGGGGTTGTTCGGAGAACAGAGTATGATGCCCATCGTCTTCTTGCCGATCTTCTTTTCGAACTCCTTGATGGGAGGAAGCACGAATCCGTCCTCGATGCGGCTGGTGACGGGGACCAGGTTCACCATCGCGATATTCGCGAATGTAGCGACATTCGTGTAATAAGGCTCCGGTATGATGAATTCGTCATACGGGTCGCAGAGGGTCATGAAAGCGAACTGTATCGCCTCCGAGCCTCCCGTCGTTATCAGGATATTGTCCTCGGTCAGATCCGTTATGCCGTATTTGGCATAATAATCCAGAAGCCCCTTTCTGAGACCGACCTCCCCTTCCGAAAGCCCGTATGCGATTATGTCGTCACCATAGCCCTTTATCGCATCCAAGGCCTCCTTCGGGGTCTTTATGTCGGGCTGTCCGATATTCAGATGGACCACATGCACCCCGCGGGCCTCGGCGGCTCTCGAATACGGAACGAGCCTCCTGATGGGCGAACACTGGAACGACGAGATCCTGTTTGACATCCGCATTTTGGTTTCCTCCTAAAAAACAGCCCCTTGCGGGGCCGTGAAAAAATCCGTTTTCCTCCGCTCAGTCCTGGAACATGTCCTTGTCGGCCGGCACGGGGGCGTTCGGATTCGCCTGGGAAGTATCCACCAGGCGCTGAATGAATTTCCTGTTGTCGAGAAGCGGGGAGATGGAGCGTCCGTGGTGCAGACGCGAGATGACGCGTGCGAAAAGCTCCGTCACGTCGGCCTGTACGAACCATTCCTTCTCCAGAAGGTCCTTGCCCTGGAACACGGCATTGGTGCCGATGATCCTCCAGAACACACCTTCCTTGTAGGCGGCATCGAAATTCTCTATGGCCGAACCGTTGAAGAACGGGAGCGACACTATGCAGATAATGTTCTTCGCCCCCCTTCTCTTCAGTTCCCTCATGGCTATGATGAGCGTTCCGCCTGTGGCTATCATGTCGTCGGCCATGAGCACGGTCTTGCCGTCGACGTCGCCAAGCAGGTTGATGCTCTTTATGTTGCTGTTTTTGGCATCCTTGCTGACAACCGAATAGTCCCTCTCCTTGTACAATATCGCAAGGGGACGATGCAGTCCCTGGGCGTAGAACTTGTTCCTGTTCACCGCACCGGTGTCGGGGGATACGACCACAAGATCCGGATCGGAGAAATCTATGAGCTTCCTCAACGCGATCAAGGTCTGGTAGGAACCATGGAGGTTTTCAAGATGGCATGTGGAGAATGCGTTCTCGATCTCCCTCGAATGGATGTCGAGCGTTATTATCCTGGATACCCCGAGTTCCTCGCAGAAACGTGCGAAGAGGCTGGCCGTCAACGCTTCCCTGCCACCCTTCTTATGCTGGCGGGCATACGGATATGTCGGCAGCACGAGCGTTATGCTCTCCGCACCTGCAAGACGGACGGCATCTATCGTCGTGAAGAGGAACATCAGATGGTCGTTCACGCTGAGGGGACGGGGATCCTCCAAGCCGGCGACCTTTATCGGGAAGGAATTTGAAACATCATGCACTATGTAGACATGCAACCCCCTGACGGGATCGATGATCTCGGCCTTCACCTCACCGTTGGCAAACCTGGTGTATTTGACGTTTATGCTCACGTCGGGGCAATGGAACTGGCTTGGAAGCTTGCCCGTGGGTATCTTCCTGGAATCCAGGTCATCCAGGAGGGTGACCTGTCTGAGCAGCTCCTCACCCGTGATCCCGTGACGCTTCGTAAGCGCTTCACTGACCTTGGCGTAGCGGTCGACATAAAGCCGTCTGAGATGCTTAACTACCTTGCCGGTAAAAAATTCAGAGCCCGGTCCGGCGATGATACCAAGCTTGTGTGGTTTGATGATGCTCATAGTGCTTTCAGAATATATTAAAGAGGTGAGGAAAGGCAAGACGGATTGAATAGTTTCCTTTGCTTTGAATCATCCTGCAGGAAGGTGGCAAAACACCCTTATTTGTTAATAATCTGTTAATTGTTTTTCTTTTTCTTTAACGTGGTTCACGTTTCCCACCCGATTGGGATAGCGTCGAATCATGAGCTTGATACTTTCGCTTATTCAGATAATCGGATCTTTGGGCCTGTTCCTGTACGGCATGAAGATACTTTCGGACGGACTTCAGAAATCCGCAGGAGCAAAGCTTAAGACATTCCTGCAGCTGATGACATCGAACAGATTCATGGCGGTCTTCACCGGCCTGCTGATAACAATCATAATCCAGTCGTCGTCCGCGACCACGGTCATGGTCGTCAGCTTCGTCAACGCAAACCTCATCACGCTTGTACAGAGCATCGGGGTGATAATGGGCGCCAACATCGGAACGACGGTCACAGGATGGATCGTCGCTCTGGTCGGATTCTCGATGGACATCACGGTAATAAGCCTCTTCTCCATCGCGATCGCGCTGCCTCTGATGTTCTCGGGCAAGGTAAAGCGCAGGGAGGTCGCGGAGATATTCCTCGGCTTCGGACTGCTTTTCTTCGGTCTGGAATATCTTCAGGCATCGATGCCGGACGTGAGCCAGCACACCGAGGTCCTCACCTTCCTCTCCCGTTTCGAGGACGGAAAGCTGTCGTCGATCCTCATATGCGTCGTAATCGGCACGATACTCACCTGCATAGTCCAGTCCTCGTCCGCAACCATGGCGATAACGATAACCATGGCCTATCAGGGATGGATAGGCGTCTGGACCGCAGCGGCCCTTTGTCTCGGGCAGAACATCGGAACGACCATCACGGCATACCTGGCATCGATAGGAACCAGCACCAATGCGCGCCGGGCCGCCATGGCGCACATCCTTTTCAACGTGATAGGTTCGGTGATCGCCATCATATTCTTCCGGCCGATGATGCACATGGTCAATGCGATAACCAACGGAAACATCTTCACGATGACGGGGGAACCTCTCCAGAAGAGCCTTCCGACCTTCCTTGCCGCGTTCCACACCGTGTTCAACGTGATAAACACACTCATATTCTTCCCGTTCGTGAAACAGTTCGCACACATCATAGAGAGGCTTGTGCCAACGAAGGAGACATACTCCGAGGATACCTATCATTTCAAGTACATCGCGAACACGAGGATGGACACCCCGGAGATCTACTTCCTGACTGTCAAGCAGGAGATGTCGAAGATGGCCGACCTGACGATAGACATGTTCGACAAGTATGTGTCGGTCTTCGAATCACAGGATCCTGAATTCATCGCCGGGGAGGTGTCCAAGCTCAAGAAAAAAGAGGAATACGCCGACCAGATGCAGGAACAGCTCATCGATTTCTGCGTGCGCCTGCAACAGGATTCACAGAGTCCGACGAACGCCGCGACACTCAACAGCCTGATAAGGAGCATAGACGAGATCGAATCGATCACGGACAGCATCTACAACATGACGAAGATCAGCGAGGACAGGGTAAGGAAGCAGATCGTCTTCGAGGCGGACGAGAAGGAGGACGTGCTCGAATACCATCGTCTCACGGCAAGGTTCCTGACATTCATAAGGGACAATCTGGGAAAGATGAGCTCCAAGACGATGAAGGAGGCGCTGGAATTCGAAAACGCGATGGACAGCGAGCACAAGAGGCTTTCGGACGAGGTGCATGACCGGATACAGAAGGGAAATGCGAGTGTGAAGGCGGAGCTCATGCTGCTCGAGGTGGAAAGGAACCTGGAACACATCGGCGACTACTGCCTGAACATCGCGGAGGCCGGCTTTTCGGAGCCAAAGCACGCCGCGGTGCTGCAGAAGGTCTGATCACTTTTTCCAGAACGACTTAGTAAAGAGCGCGAGAACAGTGAAAATCTCGAGCCTTCCGACAAGCATCAGGAACGAGCCGAAGGAGAGGATGTAATCCGCGAAGATGGAGAAATTCCCGGACGGGCTCACGTCCTGCATTCCTATTCCTATGTTGCCCAGCAGGAGGAAGCTTGAGGAAAAACAGGTTTCAAACCCCAGGCCGGAGAGCGAGAACACGGCCGTGCCTGCCAGACCGATCAGAAGATAGGAGCCTACAAAACCGGCAATGGAAAGGACCGTGTTCTGATCCATCATCCCGTCGCCAAGCACCGTCGGAGTTATCGCGCTCGGGTGCAGGCGTTTTTTTATTGTGTTCCTGGCGAGGTTTATCATTGTCGAGACCCTCACGACCTTGATGCCGCCGCCGGCCGATCCTGCGCATCCGCCCACGAAGAAAAGAAGGAGCAGCATGGTCTTCGAGAAGGCCGGCCAGACATTGTAGTCGGTGATTGCGAACCCTGTCGTGGTTATTATCGAGACGACATGGAAGAGCGCATATCTCAATGCCCTGTAAAATGTCTCGTAAGTGCCTGAGGAGAGAAGATTGAACGTGATGAACAGCGTGAAGACGAGGATGATCAGCAGATAGTCCCTGAGCTCGCGGTCATGGGCACACTCGTAGAACTTCTTCTTTATGAGCTTGAAATAAATGGCGAAGTTTGCTCCTGCGATGATCATGAAGATTATCACCACGACATCCACGTAGACGGACCCATACCCGCCTATAGAGGCGTTCATCGGGGAGAATCCCGCCGCGCCCATGGTTCCGAAAGTCACGGTGACGGCGTCGAACAAGGGTATCCTGACCCAAAGCAGGAGGACCTCCGCGACGGAGAAACCAAGGTAGATCGCCCAAAGTGCGAATGCCGTATGCTGTATCTTCGGTGTAAGCTTGTCCTTTGTGGGACCGACGGATTCGGCACTAACCAGGCTCGTGCCCTTAGTGCCTATGAAGGGAAGGATCGCGACGAACAGGACGACGATGCCCATTCCTCCGAGCCAGTTCGTCATGTTGCGCCAGAAGAGTATGGAGCGCATCTTGTCCTCGATGGTGACAAGGGCGGTGGCACCAGTTGTCGTGAATCCGGACATTATTTCGAAGTAGCAGCTCGCATAGCTTGGAAGGGTCTTCGTGAGATAAAGCGGAAGCGCCCCGTACGCGGTGGCGAGCACCCATGTCAGGGTGACGAGCAGATAGCTGTCCTTTGCCTTTATCACGAGCCTGCCCGTACGTGTGAATATCAGACACAGTCCGGATGTGAAGAACATGAGCAGTATCGTCGAGAAAAAGGCCTCGAAGGCGGCCTCCTCGTCATAATGGACGGCAAGCAGAAGCGGGATGAACATCAAAAGCGCTATCAGAAGCTGGATCAGCGACAGCAGGCGCAACACCGACTTGATATGCATTATGAGAATATCTCCTGAAGATAATCGCTGTCATCATGGGCAACCGAGAGAATAAGGGTGTCCCCGTCCTCGAAAACATAGTTGCCATCCGGAACAAGTGATCCGCCGTCCGCCTTCTTGACACCGGCGACGATTATCTTGCCCCTGAGGTTTATCTCCTTGAGCGCCTTGCCCAAAAACCGGAAATTACTCCTCACGATGTACTCGTAAACCTCCAGATGTCCGTTGAACATCGTATGGATGGCCGAAACGGATTCACCACGGAAGCATTTCAAAAGCGAGTCGACAGTGACATCGGTCGACGACAGTGCCACATCGACGCCCAGGCTAAGGGCGAACTGGCTGTAGTTGGTGTTGGTCTTGATGAGGGCGATGGTACGCTTCACCCCTATCCTCTTCGCATAGCTCGCGGTTATGATGTTGAGCTCGTCGCTGTCGGTGAGGGAAATCAGGAGATCGGTACCCCCTATCTCCTCCTCGTCCCATATCTGCTCGTCGGTTATCTGCGCGTTAAGGACCAGTATGTCAGGAAAAAGCACCGCGAATTCGGTGGCCGTCTCGTGGTTCTTCTCTATGAGCTTGACCTTCTTGCGCTCGGCAGGCGTGAACGTCAGCAGGAGATATCTGGTCATCCTGGTCGCACCGACGATTATTATGTTGTCGGGCTCCTTGTATTCGGAATATGTCGGAAGCCCGTTGATGTTCGCCTTGATGTCTTCGTCGTCCGAAATGACGGCAAGCGTGTCGGAAAGCCTGATCTTCGTGTTGCCGTTGGGAATGAACGCCTTTCCCTTGCGGTTGACTCCGAGCACGACGAAATTCTTCGCAGACCCCATCCTCACATCCATGAGGCTCTTGTTCAGGAACGGGGACGACTGCCCGACATCCATCGTATAAAGGATGAAATTTGTGTCCGGAAAGATTATGTCGTCCTTGTACAGCCCGCTGTGGATGATGTCGACGATCCTCAGGGCCCCCTCCTGGTCGGGGTTGACGATATGGCTTATGCCAAGGATCCTGCCGGACGGAAGACCTTCCGGGCCGGTATAGGTGATCGACCTG
This sequence comes from uncultured Spirochaetales bacterium, assembly GCA_949293595.1. GTDB lineage: Bacteria > Spirochaetota > Spirochaetia > Sphaerochaetales > Sphaerochaetaceae > Ornithospirochaeta. The sequence continues at coordinate 477,667 of CASFDW010000001.1, forward strand.
ATTGCGGCGATCGTCTTTTCGATATTCGGGAAATTTGCGGAAACAAGGCCGCAGGAAACGATGTTGACCTCGTCGGAATCGGTGACGGCGATAACGGCATCCGCAGTCTCGACGCCGGCCTCGCGAAGCTTCTCGATGTTCGTCGCGGAACCGCAGACGGCCATGCAGTCCAGCTTTGTCTGCGCAGCCTGGCACCTTTCGACGGAACTGTCCAGAAAAGTTATCGATTTATCCTCTTCGATCAGGTGTCGTGCAAGTCCGAGACCGCGTCTCCCAGCACCGATGATAAGAACATGCATCCTCAGCCCCCATCCCATCAAGAAGCGGACCGGAACAGGATTCCAGCCGCCGGATGTAAAAATGCTACCTTAAATCAGTAGTAAAGACAAGGTCAAACGCGTGCATGCGTGCAAAAGCGTCAAAGTATCACTTCATCGATGCCGGCAAGGGAGGAATACACCTCCTTCAGGATTCCGTGCTTCTGTCCGAGGAAGGTCTCCACGGCCTCCAGCGCATCCTCCGCCACATCCAGCCTCAGGTTGCCGGCGGTGCCGGTGCTCGTCCGCTTGGAAAGGGATGCGACGGGATCCTCGGCCTCCACAGAAGAGAGGTTCAGTCCGACCTGCCGGTAACTGTCGCGGAAATTTCCACCTCCGAGAACCTTCTCCATCACCCTGTCGGTCGCATACAGCTCGCTTGTGCATGCTTCCTTCAAGGCCTCCTCGTCCACCTCCAGCCCGTCGATCATGCGTCGGAAAATCATGACAAGCTCCTCCGTGGCCCTGTAGCCCTCGACCAACGGCTCCTTCGTATCCTGGAAATCCCTGTTGTAGCCGCTCGGCAGGCTCTTTATTATTCCACGCACACGGTCCGCAAGGGACGTGATCAAGGATGTCCGGCTGCGGGCAAGCTCGAGACCGTCCGGATTCTTCTTCTGCGGCATTATGCTGCTTCCAGTGCAAAGCTCGGCAGGCAGGGAGAAATACGAGAACTCCGGCAATGTGAACAGCATCAGGTCCTGGCTGAGCTTCGATAGGGTCAGTGCGATGTAAGAGCACCAGTCGAGGAAGAAAAGCTCGAACTTCCCCCTGCTGTTGTTCGCATAGAGGACATTGTTCTGGACCTTGGAGAACCCCATCAGGCTGGCCGTGTATTCCCTGTCCAGAGGAAGCGTGGTGCCGTAGCTTGCGGCAGATCCCAGCGGGCTCTGGTCGAATACGCCGTACAGGTTTTCGGCCATCCCCAGCTCGTCAACAAGCTCCTCGGCATAGGACATCATCCAGAGCGCGACCGAGCTCGGCATCGCCTTCTGCATATGGGTCCTGCCGGGCATCGGGACAAGAGCATGCTTCCTGGAAAAGCCTATCATGGAGGAGACAAGCAGGCAGATGGAATCCGAGAGCCTGAGCACGGCCTCCCTGAGGAAGATCCTGATCGCGGTCTGCACCTGGTCGTTTCGGCTCCTTCCCGTATGGATCTTCTTCCCCACCTCCCCGTAGTGTTCGGTCAGGAAGCCCTCTATCGCGGTATGGCAGTCCTCGTCGGAGGGCTTTATCTGGAAATCCCCCTCCTTGCGCAGCGCGGCGATCCTCCGCAGCCCCTCGTCCAGGACGGCAACCTCGTCGGAGGCGAGTATGCCGATCTTCCCAAGCCCGCGCATATGAGCCGCCGAACCGATTATGTCCGAAAGAACGAGATCCATGTCGAGGATGTAGTCGTTGCGCACGGTGAAACGCTCCATGAGGAGATCCAATGTATAGTTCTTCTGCCAAAGTTTTGTAGCCATGGCTCAAAAATACCACATAAGGTCCTTTTCTGCCACAGCTTTGGACGAAGATCGGGGAAAACGGATTAATCGGTATGGCAAGACATATCCTCTTTGTTATCTCGGTCCTTCTGCTGGTATCCTGTCCGTCGGAGACGTTCGACCTGCACAATCTGGTCGCCACCGACAGGAAAACACCAGTGATGGTGGGATTCAAGCTGTACGCGAACAGGATCGCAAGCGTGGATTTCGATGAACCCGTGGTACTCCTCGAGGCCATATCCGGGGACAGGAGGCTCAGATGCGGGAAGAATTTGTCACGTCTTCAGAACATCGACCTGGAGCGGGTGCTGGAGGCGGGGGTCGAGGAAAGGCTGTCGTTCACAGTCGAGAACGCACAGGGAAACACCTCGCGGTTCTCGATTCCCGTGACCGGGATAAACCTTGACCAGGCCCATGCGCTCATCACCGAGCTTGGCACGAAGGGAACAAAAACCTCGCCCGACAGGATAGAGCTCCACATCACAAAGGACGGTAGCACGGCCGGGCTTTGCGTGGCGGATGCGATCATAGGGCTGGACGACCATCGTTTCCATCTGCCAGACCTGGATGTGAAGAAGAACGACATCATAGTGATAAGCTGGGATCACGGGACCCCGGGAGGAACAAGGATCGAACAGGACGGGCTGTACCGCATATACCACCTGGACGCGGGAAGCGGCAGGACGCTCCAGGGGAACAACGGGGTCGTGATATTGTACTCGCACATAAACGGTGGGGGCAAGATCATGGACGCCCTGCCCTACAACAGCCGGGACGCGGTCATGAGCGACGGATTCGGCAACGAGAAGAGCAGGCTCTCCGTCCTTCGTCTTTTTGAGGACGGACAGTGGGAGGGCGGCACAGTTGAGAGCGACGAGGTCACGACGTCACGTGTCATCGCCCGCTACTGGCCATACCAGGACAGCAACACGAAGGACGATTTCTACATCACCGCGGCCCGCAACAGCACGTTCGGAAGGCGCAACACCAACGTCATATACAACCCATGAGCAACACCGTAGGGCTTGGATTCCGGAGACAGTAAGGCCGGCGAAGCGGGCCTCGACGGATGAAAAACATCCCCACCATGGTGAGGATGAATGATGCACACGCATGGACAGGCATGCTAGCAGTCGTAGACGATCTTCGGCTCCCCGGCGTTTCCTGCATCGCCGGCAGCCTCTATGACGGTCAGCTCGTCCCCCGCACCATCGTCCGGCTTCTGCCTTTTCGACCTATACTCGATGTGCTGTGCGAGGATTTCGAGGTTGCGCCTCTCCCCGTTGTCCTTGCCGATCCATTTCGAGAGCCTCATGCGTCCCACGACCCTGACGTTCATGCCTTTCTTCAGGCAGACGAGGCATTTGTCAGCCAGATCGCCCCAGGCCTGCACCGGCATGAACGTAGCCTCGTCCATCACCACCCCCTCCCTGTTCCGGTATCTGCGGTGGTTGGCGATGTCGAATTTGACAAGACGTCCCCAATCGTCCCCGTCCGCCGCCTTCGCCACCAGGCGGGGATCCTGGACGATATGGCCTTCGATTATTATGCTGTTCAGCTGGTTCATAAAACCTCCCGCCATTTAAATCCGCCAAGGTTCAAAAGCGCTCATACTTCTGCTATAATGCGGGCATGACTACAACAGTTTTATCACTTGGAGGGTCCATTGTGGCCCCGGACAGGCCCGACTGCGCCTTCCTCTCGGCATTCAAGAAGGCGGTCGAGGCCTATCTTGACGAGGATCCGTCAAGAAGACTCATAATCGTGACAGGGGGAGGTGCGCCGGCCCGCATCTACCAGAACGCGGCAAAGCAGGTGTGTTCCCGGATTGAAGACGGAAGGCTCGACTGGCTCGGGATAAGGTCGACACATCTGAACGGCGAGCTCGTGAAGGCGGTCTTCCAGGACTATGCCGAGGACATCCTCGTCACCAACCCGACATCCGACATCGCATTCTCCAAAAGGATCCTTGTCGCGGCAGGATGGAAGCCGGGCTTCTCGACGGACACCGACGCCGTCTATCTGGCGGAGAAATTCGGCGCACGCATGATAATCAACCTCTCCAACATCGCGAAGGTATACACCGACGACCCGAAGAAGAATCCGGATGCGAAACCCCTGGATTCGATAAGCTGGGACGATTTCATCTCGATGGTCGGCACGGAATGGGTTCCGGGAAAGAACACTCCGTTCGATCCGATTGCATCACAAAAGGCAAGGGACCTGGGAATCAAGGTGGTCTGCGCGGACGGCCGCGAAATCGGAAACACGATGGCGATCCTGCGCGGGGAGGAATTCTTCGGCACCGTCATCGGTGCTTGAGCGACAGGAAATACCTGTTCGGCGTGCTGAACGGACGGGGGAAGGGATCGTCCTTCGTGAAATCGGGTATCCAAAGGATCTCGTCCCCCTGCTCCTGCACGAAACCGTCCTCTATGCCAAGGACTTCGAAAGCCTCGATTATCGAGTCATATTCCTCGTCTGAGAGCTTGTCGAATTCCAGATCCCCCTCAGGCGGCACGAACTGGACCATGAGGGACAGGAAGAAATTGTCCTTGTAATGCTTTGAATAATAATCTAGGAACGAGAATGTGGCATCAAGGGTTCCGGGGAACACCAGATGGCGCAGTATCGTCCCCCTCATACCCTTCTCAAGATCCGTCACCGGATGTGTTTTCTTCACGTAATCCATCACTGGAACGACAACGTCGGCATACTCCCTCCTTCCGCAGAACACGGAGCATACATCCTTGTCCAGGCTTTTGCAGTCCAGCAGATAGATGTCGATATAAGGATCGATGAGGCTCAGTGCCTCCACATCCTCGTATCCCGACGAGTTCCATACCACAGGAAGCGACAAGCCATGCGCCTCCGCCTTCACGAGAGCCTCGACTATCGACGGGATGTAATGCGTGCCGGTGACCAGGTTGAGTGTCGCCGCCCCCATCCTCTCAAGCTCGAGCATCATGAGCGCGAGCTCGTCCGTCGACACGGGGTATCCGACGGCCTTTCCTCCCCTGCCGCTGATCTGAATGTTCTGGCAGTACCGGCAATGCAGGGGACAGCCGGAGAAGAATATCATGCCGGAACCGTTGGCGCCCGTGATCGGCGGCTCCTCACCGCGGTGAAGGCCGCTCCAGGCAACCTTCACAACGTCGTCCATTCCGCAAACACCGATTCCTCCCTTGGTCCTGTCCACGGCGCACCGGTTCGGACAGAGCATGCATCTCTCATAGCCTTCCATAATCTTGACCTACTTCGATTATGATATTATCAATTTATTGGATATGGGTAAACTTGCGGATTTTTTGAAGAGGGACCCCTTCGGGGATACGAGATACATCCTCTCCATCGACGGCGGTGGAATGAGAGGGATAATCCCCGCATACATACTTGGAAGGCTCGACGAGCTGATCAGGGCCGAAGGCGACGACAGGCCGTTCTACAGTCATTTCGACCTGATTGCGGGCACAAGCACCGGAGGGCTGCTGGCCATCGGGCTGTCATGTCCCCAGGAAGGCAGCGCGCTCAAGAAGGACGAGGGAAGGAACATTCCGGTCTACAGGAAACGGAGCGCGTTCAGGAAACCGGTCTTCGAAGGCATGATCACAAGGGAGGTCGATCCATCCTCGCTTGAGGACATCTATCTGGAGAACGGGTCCAGGATATTCCCATCCTCGGGAAGGAACATCCTCACGCATATCGGGCAGTTCTTCAGCGACAAATACGACGTGCGGCCGTTCGAGAAGTTTCTGAAGGACACCCTTTCGGACCTTCCTCTCGACAGTCTCAAGGTTCCGACCGTGCTGGTGAGCTTCAGCACCACGGCCTCGTCCATATATGTGTTCCGCAGCTGGGACAGCCACGGTTTCCTGCTCAGGGAGGCAGCAAGGGCCACGACCGCGGCTCCGATGTATTTCCCTGCAGCGGTGCTGGAGGACAGGACAACCGGGGAGCGCCTTGTGCTCTCGGACGGCGGGCTCGGAGCCAACAACCCGGCCCTGGTAGCATACGTGGAGGCACAGCGCCTGTATCCGGAGGCAAGGAACTTCAAGATACTTTCCCTCTCGACATGCAAGAACCCCTACTCGTTCGATCCCACAAAAACCACGGGAGGTGTCACAGGCTGGGTCACAAGCATAACACGCCTATATTCATCCGCACAGGAAAACTCGGTCGGGGAATATCTGAAATGTCTCAAGAACGTGGAATACACCAGGATTTATTCCAGGATCCTGGACAAGCGGATCGCCCTCGACGACACATCGCCGGAGAGTCTTGGAATCCTCAGGCAGAAGGCGGAGCAGGTGTACGCAAACCAGGAGGACGAGCTGAAGGCGTTCGCCCGAGCACTCGCCGCAAAAAGCGTCGGAAGCCTGGTCAAGCTCTCAAATCCGCTTTTGCTCGAATGTGATAAAGTTACGGAAGGGCCCTGAAAAAGTTTGTATCCTCTAACTGTAAGAAGGTTGAAGGACCTTCCAAGGAGGATAATACAATGGACGAAAACTTCAGAATGCCGCTCATCGGCGACAAGGCCCCGGAATTCAAGGCAGTGACAACCCAGGGAAACATCAGCTTCCCGGAGGACTATAAGGGAAAGTGGGTCATCCTCTTTTCGCACCCGGCGGATTTCACACCGGTCTGCACCACGGAATTCATGACATTTGCAAGCATGATCGAGGAATTCAGAAGCCTCAACACGGAACTGATCGGACTTTCTGTGGATTCGCTTTACGCACACATCGCATGGCTGAGGAAGATACAGGATCTCAAGTGGAAGAATCTCGAGAACATCAATGTCACGTTCCCCCTGATCGAGGACATCAGGATGGAGGTTGCAAGGAAATACGGGATGATCCAGCCGAACGCCTCAAACACCCAGGCAGTCAGGGCTGTGTTCGTCATCGACCCGGAAGGTGTCATCAGGACCATACTCTACTACCCCCTTTCGACAGGAAGGAACTTCGACGAGATCAAGAGGATCATCCTGGCGCTGCAGAAGGCTGACAAGGACGCATGTGCCACTCCTGCGGACTGGAGGCCGGGCGACGACGTGATTGTCCCGACGGCAGGAAGCTGCGGGGTTGCAAAGCAGAGGATGGAGGACAAGAGCGGGGACATCTACTGCCTCGACTGGTTCATGTGCTTCAGAAAGGAAAAGAAATGACAATCCGTCAAAAGGGTGCTCCGGCACCCTTTTTTCATTGCTCCAGTGTACGGATGAAGCCTACGACCTGTTCAAACATGGCTTCCCGCCCCTCGCGCAGTATCCTTTTGTAATCCGCAAGGGCCACATGCCGACCTACGTCGTCGGTTATCAGCTTGAACACCGCGCATCTTTTTCCTGTCCTGAATGCGGCATACGCGACGGAATATGCCTCCATGTCGGCCGCATCGGCCGCACAGCCCGCATCATCGCAGGAAAACGCCGACGAAGAGGCAAGCACGTACCTTTCGGGTCCAAGGAGAGAAAGCTCGGCAACCGTCCGGCAGGCATGATCCAAGGTCGCACCCCGTCTGAGATGGTACTCGCCGAGATCCTGGTCACGGTTCAGGACCTGGGAGAAGGAATGCACGCTCCCGATCACAAGCCGTTTCGAGAAGGTTCCCGCCGTCCCGACGTTGATGACGAGGTCGGGCTCCTGCCCGCAAATGGCGATTCCCGCGTTCACCCCGGCAAGCGTCAGCCCTGTGCCGAGGGGGGCTGTTGCGAACCCCGCCTTCCGGAAAGGTGCAAGCTCCTGCAATGACGCAGCGGTTACGAGGACCTTCACAGCAGCCTCCTCGAGACCAGTGATATGGCGCGGTCCAGCCGGATGCCCATGGGCCTCGGCCTTCCGGAGCCGCGGCAGTCCCTGATCTCCTCGAAACAGATGTCACCGCTTTCCTTCACCGCGGAAAAGAAAGAGAATCCGTTCAAAAGAAAACCCGTGAGCATCGTGGCAAACAGATCGCCGCATCCAGGATAGGATATCATCAGATCCTCGTAAGGAAACACGCGGACCTCGCCATCGCAGAATGCGACGTTTGCAAGCATGTTCAACGAAAGGGGAACGCTTGTTATGACGAAACGCCGGGGCGCGATTTCCGCAAGCTTGGCGCATAAATCGGAGATATCGGAGTTCGTGTAGCCTTTGTTGATCCGCAGGGAGGAAAGGAAGGATGCCTCCGTAAGGTTCGGCGTGATTATGTCCGCTTTTTTCAGCAACCCCTTCATCATGGAGACGAAAGCGTCGTCCTTTCCGCCGTACAGCACGCCGGCATCGGCGAAAGCAGGATCAAGGATCCTCAGCGCTCCGCCCTCCGCCGAGAGAATCCCGGCAAGAATCGGAATCTGCTCCTTCGAGGCCAGATATCCGGAATAGACAGCATCGAACACGGCGCCATGTCCCTTTATCATCTCATAATGCGCGAGCACGTCCATGCTCAGATCGCGGATGTGGTTGTCCTCGAAGCCGTCCGTCTGAGTGGAAAGGACCGCAGTCGGAATGACCGCGGTCTCAACACCCATGGCCTCCAGAACCGGCAGCACCACAGTGAGGCTTGATTTCGAATAGCACGAAAGGTCGTGTATGGCCAGAGCGTTCATACGATTGCACCGGCTATGGCGGCGCCATATACCGGACTGTCAGAGATGCTGACCATCTTCACATACCTGCCATGTTTTTTCGTCAGGAACTCATGCAGGTACTTCCTGGTATAGAATTCAAGGTTTTCGGTCTTGTAGAATGTTGTCCCGTCGGCATTGATGATGACGGGATACCTCGGATTCGTTCCGAGCCCGCTCTTGATCACCGCCGCAGCAAGGTTTACCGCCGTAAGCTTGGCCGCACGCTCGATGATCGCATCCAGGATTTTATAGAGGGCGCAGGCGTCGTCCTCGTTGTCGATGAGGCTCACCAGCACATAGTCCCTGTTGTGCGGCATCTCGAGATAGTTTGACATGAAGGTCGTGCTGAGCGTGTCGATCCTGTTGAACCTCGCGCCGAACTCCTCGGAGAGCACCCCCTCCTTCACCGCCTTGCGTATGACCATATGGCTGAACGGTCCCAGGTACGCACCGCTTATCGCCTTCTCCATATGGTACATTCCGGGATCCTTCGTGGAATCAAGGAACTCCCTGTCTATATCACCGAGCACCACATCCATGCATCCGGACTCGACGTTGATAATCTGCCTCTCCGTACCCTGTCCGCCGATCTTCACGATGTTCTCGTTCTTCTCCGCATATGCGGTGTTCGTCCCGGTTCCGAGTATGAACCCGATATATCCGGAACAGATGTCGGATGTCTTGGCCTTGGTGGCAAGAAGCGTCGCAACCGTATCGTTGACAACCGAAATCCTCTTCTTGGAGACATCGTGGCCGCGCAGGGCCAGTTCTCCGAGAAGGGTTTTGCCCAGCGGCATGCCTATCACCTCGGGAGCCTTGATCTCCTTCGAGAAAACCACCGGTATCCCGTCATGATCCGCGGTGATGTCCGCCGCATACGAGAAACAGAACCCGATCTTGTCCGATTTGTCTATGAGACGTTCGATGTTGTCCGCAAGGGTCGAGAAAAACTCCTTGGCGCTGACCTTGGCCTTCACCCCTGGCATCCCCACCTTTTTGAAATCGCTTATCTGCGGGACAAGGTTTTCGTCGAAGGAGACGAGACAGGTCCTGAAATTTGTCCCGCCCGCATCGAGCACTATCACGCTGTCACCCGGTTTTATGTTGCTGTCCAGTCCGCAATACGTCGGAATCATCCTCAGGCTGCTCTCCTCGCCCCTGAGCCCCTTGTCCATCTCGGAAAGGAATTTTCCGAGGAAAGCCTCCTCGTCGATCCTGGAGGCATCTATGTTATGCCTGGCAAGAAAATCCTCAACCCTGTTCATTTCTCCGCTCCTTTGTCAATAATTTATCACGAACGGCTCGAAAGTGATGCTTTCACCGTTCATCCTGAGATTCTCGGAGTAAATGGTTATCACACCGTTCTCCCCTCCCCTGATCTCAATCACGCCTTCCATCAGCACGACCTCATCGAGCCTCGTACCGCTTATGATCAGGCTCACCCAGAGCGGAATCTTCAGTGATGACCAGTTCGAACCGTTCCGGATGGCACGCACGGAAGCATCCTCGTCCCTGAGGGTCACGATGCTGCCGTCAAGAATCAGCTCCCCCTTTCCGTAGGCCGACGCCTCGAGGGAACTTATGGCCTTTTCCCTGAAAGGGGTCAGTGACGAGGACTTCTTGTTGAACAAGGTCTCGTACCACGTCCTTTCGGACAGGCTGTAAAAACTCAGCGAGGACGAATACGTGCTCAGATCGCTCCTCGTGAAGGTGACTTTCACGGGATCGTCCCCCTGCCCGATCTCCAGCCCCACTCCCTGGAGCCTGACATTAGGCCCGGCCACAGCCGATGCGACGACGGAAAGGACCCCGTCCAATGTTCCGGAAAGGGCGACGTTCACGTCCTGGTAGCTGACTGCGGCCTCAACAGAACAACAGAAGACAAATCCAAAAAGAAAAGGAAGAAATCTCTTCTTCATCTTGTCCTCCATCAATTGAAGATATTAACAAGGCTTTTGATGTGTTTCAACCAAAAAAAGCCCCCCTTTTGGATAAAAGGGGGAAACTGTGGCCAATACTTCAGCATGAGGATGAGAACACACCTATCTCTTTCTTCGCCTCGTCCTCGTCGACCTTCCTCAAAAGCACGAAGCCGAGCAAGAACAGTATGATGAGGGAGACTATGCCGTACCTCTGCTCGCCGGTGATGAGGGTGACGATCCCGACAAGCAGCGGGCCTATTATCGCAGCAAACTTGCCAAGCATGTTGAAGAAACCGTAGAACTGGCTGGACTGGTTCTGGGGGATGAGACGGGAGTAGTAGCTCCTCGAAAGTGCCTGTATTCCACCCTGGAACAGTCCGATGATAACCGCAAGGATATAAAAATGGATGACTTTTGACATGAAGAACCCGACTACGGCTATCATCGCATAGGCTGCAATCGCAACCAGGATCGCCTTCTTTGTCCCGATCCTGTGTCCGAAGACATTGTACAATATGGCGGCGGGAAATGCCACGAACTGCGTTATCAAGAGCGCCACGATGAGGCTTTCCGATGGAAAACCGAGGGCGGTGCCGTAGTCGGTCGCCATACGGATTATCGTATCCACACCGTCTATGTAGCACCAGTACGCAACGAGGAACATCCCTGTGTTCCTAAGCTTACGCAGGCTTTTGAGCGTCGACGCTATCTGCCTGAACCCTTCGCCGCAGGCCCTGCGGATGGACAGACCATCCTTCTGCCCGTCCTTCACGAAAATGAAAACAGGCAGGGAGAACACGATCCACCAGATGCCCACCATCAGGAAGGAAAGCCGTACGGCCTCGACGCTGTCTGATATGCCGAACCTCTGTGGCATTATGTACATCAGCACGTTCACCAGGAACAGAAGTCCTCCCCCGATGTATCCCAGGCTGTAGCCGAGGCATGATACGAAATCGACCTTCTTCTCGGATGCGACCGACGGAAGGAGCGAATCGTAGAACGTGTTCGCACCGCTGAAACCTATCGTCGCAAGCACATAAAACACGACGGCAACGGGCCACTGCCCCATCTTCACGAGCCACAGCGCGCCCGTCATCACGGCTCCGAGGAATGCAAAGAATATCAGGAACTTCTTCCTGTAGCCGCCACGGTCGGCGATCGCGCCGAGCACGGGTGCCATGGCGGCGACAAAAACGCTCGCAAGGGAATTGGACAGGCCGAGGAAGAACGTGGTCGTAGCGCTGTCGCTCCCGTAAGCCCAATACTGCGAAAAGAAAATCGGGAAGAACGCAGCCATCACCGTCGTGGCAAAGGCGCTGTTCGCCCAGTCATACAGAGACCACGACAGGATCTCAGTCTTCGAATCTTTCATTTTGTTCATCTCCCGCATGCCATATTATCATAAAACCGGATAAAATTTGTTTACCTGCCGTTAATTCTTTCAAAATATGCTAGAATCCTCAATATGAACGAAGCTAAAACCATATTATGGTACGACCTTGAGACATTCGGGCTCAACCCGAGGGTCGACAGGATCGCACAGGCGGCCGCGATCAGGACCGACTTGTCGCTCAACGCGGTCTCGGAACCGATCCTGCTCTATTGCAGGCTGAGCGACGACTACCTGCCAAACCCCGAATCATGCGTCCTGACCGGCATAACCCCGGACGACGTGGAGGAAAAGGGCATCAGGGAATACGATTTCATAAAAAGGCTAAATGACGAATTCCTCGTCCCAGGAACCATCGGATGCGGCTACAACAGCATGGGGTTCGACGACGAATGCATACGCTCCACACTGTACAGGAACCTCTTCGACCCTTACGAAAGGGAGAACTTCCAGGGCCGCTCCAGATGGGATATTATCAACCTGGTCAGGGCGACAAGGGACCTCAGGCCGGATGGCATCTGCTTCGACATCAGGAACCCCGAGACCGGCTGGACATCGTTCCGTCTGACCGACCTCACAAAAGAAAACGGGATAGACCAGGAAGGGGCACACGACGCACTCGTCGATGTAAGGGCCACAATCGCCATCGCCCGCCTGATAAAGGAAAAGCAGCCAAGATTGTACGCATACGCATTCCAGCACCGCACAAAGAACGACATATGGGGGCTTCTGGACGTGGAGAGGATGATTCCAATGCTGCACACCCACCCCATGTATGCGTCGGAGAACGGGAACACGCATCCGGTTGTTCCTGTCTGGCGCAACAAGAAGCGAAGCAACGACATATGGTGTTTTGACCTTACAAAGGAATTAACATCCGATATCGGAAGTATTGATATCAAAGAGACAGGACTGGTAAGGATTGCCGCCAACAAGTGCCCCTTCATCGCGCCGCTGACCGTGCTTGACAGGGAAAGCGAAAGGAGACTCGGGTTCACAAGGAAGGATATCGAGGAGAAGGCGAAGGAGGTAAGAAGGCGGAGGGATGTTCTTGCCGCCGCGGCGGAGAGGTTTTCCGGTCAGGAGTTCACGGATGAGGAAAGCGATCCGGACTACACGATCTACGAAAGGTTCGTCAGCGACGCGGACAAGGCCGCGCTGAAGAGGATCTCGGCCATGGAGCCCAAGGACAAGCTCGCCAGCGGGGAACATAACTTCGAGGATGCGAAATACCACAAGCTCCTATGGAGGCAGGTTGCGCGCAACTGGCCCGAGGTGCTCACAGAGAGCGGCAGGAGACAATGGAAGAATTTCTGCGCATCCCGTCTGATAAACCCTCCCAGCAGGTCCTCGAGGACACTGGAGCTCTTCATGAGGGAGTGCCAGGACGGAATAGACAGCATAGACACCGACCCGGACAAGAAGAGGATATACATGAGCCTGAAGAACTGGGCGCAAAGACTTGAGGAGAGGATAATGTCATGAATTCCGACGGAATCGGAAAGAGTCCCGAAGGAAGGAGGTATGCACTGATCGCCGGCAGCGAGAGCGGTCTTGCGAAGGCTGCGATAGCCACATTCCCCGACTGCTACCATGTTTTCTGCGCGGACATCAGGTACAGCCAGGTGCGCGAGGTCGGGAACCGCACGGAAATCCCGGTTGACATTACGGATCAGGCCTCCCTGGAAAGGGCTTATTCCATCATAGCCTCGCGCACATGCAGGCTGGACGTGGTCTCGTGCTTCGCGGGAATCGTGACGCTCGGCTCGTTCGTCGAGCTTCCACCGTCCGCCATGGAGCGGATAATGGACATCAACTTCTTCGCGCAGGTAAGGATCAACAAAATCTTCTTCCCCCTGCTCGAGAACGCAGGAGGAAGGATAATCACGATCTCAAGCGAATACGGCAGGCTCGACGCGCTCCCTATACACGGATACTACGGCATATCGAAGCACGCGCTTGAGGCCTACAACGACTCGCTGCGCCGTGAGCTGCTCAAATCAGGGGTCAAGGTGGTCATGATCCGTCCCGGTGCGTTCAGGACAAGCATGCAGGCAGGGATCGCAAGACAGTTCGAGGACCTTCTGGCAAGCACAAGGAGGTACAAGAGAATACTCACGCGCATGAATTTCCTGATGGCCGGGGAGCTAGCAAAGGCCAGGGATCCGGCGATATTCGGCCGCGTGTTTGCAAAGGCGGCGTTCTCAAGACACCCGGGAAGATACCACAACGTCAAAAACAGCCTGAGGATGAGGCTGCTTTCATCGCTTCCTTCCGCCATTCAGGACATGGTGTTCCGCTTTTTCCTCTAAAGCAGTGGCGCGACGAATTTGAGCAACGATCCGCAGATCCCCTCGAGAACCCCTGGCCTCCAGGTTTCGGGATCGATCCGTCTGGAAACGGAGAACGTCTTCTCGAAATCGGTGCGGATCTCCCTGATGGAGCTTTTCTTGTAAATGACCACGCCGTTCTCGAAGTGCAGATAGAGGGAACGGTAATCAAGATTGACGGTGCCGACGGTCGCAACCCTGTCATCGGCCAGGAACAGCTTGGAATGGACGAACCCTGGGGTGTACTCGTATATCGAGACGCCGGAGGAGAGCAGCTCCCTGTAATGGGTCTTGGCAAGCGCGAACGCATACTTCTTGTCCGGGGCATGGGGCAGGATTATCCTCACGTCGACGCCGCGCTTCGCGGCCCTCGTGAGGGAGGAAAGCATCTCCCCGTCCAGGATGAGGTACGGGGTCATTATCCAGCAGTACGAGCATGACGAGCCAAGGATGTCCTGGTACACGCTCTCGCCGACACGCTCGTCATCCAGGGGTGAATCAGTATACGGTATGACATACCCCTCGTCCTCAACCGGACGGCAAGGCCTCAGGAAACGGGAGTAGCCGTCCCCGCGTCCGATCGAGTTCCATATGCTCAGGAAGGCCACCGTCATCGCGGAGACAGCCTCGCCCTCCATCCTCAGGCAGGTGTCCTTCCAAATCCCGAACATGTTTCTTCTGTTTATGTATTCGTCCGCAAGATTGATACCACCCGTATAAGCGATGCAGTTGTCTATCACGAGGATCTTCCTGTGATCCCTGTTGTTGTAATGGGTGGAGACGAACGGAGTGAACGGCGAGAACACACGGCAATGTATCCCGATGGCCTCAAGCTTCTTGTAATACGAATAAGGCACACGCGCAAGAGCGTTCAGACCATCGTATATCAACCTCACCTCCACGCCCTGCCTGACCTTGTCAGCCAGGATCCTGAGGATGCGGCCGAACATGACGCCCTCCTCGATTATGAAATACTCGAGGAAGATGAAATCCTGCGCTCCCTCCAGGTCCCTGAGCATCTGCATGAACGCATCCTCTCCGGAGGGATGATAGACGGTCCTGGTGTTCGAGAAGACGCTTGATCCGGCATACCGTCCCAGATACACGGCCAGGTCGAACAAAAAGCGTTCCCTATCCTTGACAAACAGCTTGAGCTCCTTGTCGTCTTTCCTGAACGCCAGAGCCCGCTTCTGCTCCTCGGCGATGACATGCTTCTGGGCCTTGTGCCCGATATCCATCTGCAGGTAGATGTAAAGCGGTATGCCGAATACAGGGAACACGGAAATGATGAAGAACCATGTCAGCTTGACGCTGTTGTTGCTGGGGCTGTTGACTATGATGATGAGAAAGACGAGCGAAAGGAGGCTGGTGAGGGTGAAATACACGGTCTCATACCGTTTCAGAAAGTCGTAGAACAGCAGGAACATGAACAATATCTGCAGCAGGATGAGGATGCAGACGATCCCGGTGCGTCCGAAAACAATGTTGACCCAGCTTTTCCTTTTCCTTCCTCCAAGGAGAGTCAGGAGGTTCTCATCATCATGTCCCATATGATAAAGGTAACACAGCAGGACGGGCCTGTGGAACAGGAAAACGCATCTAGAAATTACATACGCCTTGATGATATAATCCATAGCCCAGGAGCCGGAGAAAGATGCTAGAAAAACTTCCAGATTTCCAACAGCAGCTGCAGAACCTTGACAAAAGGCTTGCGGAGCCAGAAGTGATGTCGGACATGAAGGCATACAAGAACCTCATGGTCGAGCGCAGCCACATCGCGCCGATCGTGGAGAAGCTCGAGGAGATGAGGAGCCTCGAGGAGCAGAAGGCGGAGGCGGAGGAGCTTGCGAAGGGTGAGACCGACGCGGGGATGATAGAGCTGGCCAAGGCGGAGCTGTCCGAGCTGGAAGAGAAGCTTGAGAGATGCACAAAGGAATGCAAGATGCTTTTGATACCGCCGGATCCGCTGGATGGGAAGAACATCATAATGGAGATCAGGGCCGGCACAGGAGGAGAGGAAGCGGCGCTTTTCGCATCCGACATGTTCCGCATGTACAGCCATTACGCGGACTCGAAACGCTGGAAGATTGAGATAATAAGCCAGAACGAGACCGGCATCGGAGGGCTGAAGGAGATCGTGTTCTCGATCACGGGACGCGATGTCTACGGCAGCCTCAGGTACGAGTCCGGCGTGCACCGTGTCCAGAGGGTTCCTGAAACCGAATCGGGAGGAAGGATCCATACCTCGGCGGTGACCGTCGCGGTACTTCCCGAAGCCGAGGAGACGGATATCGAAATCCGCCAGGAGGATCTGAAGATAGATGTCATGAGGGCCGGAGGCCCCGGTGGCCAGTGTGTCAACACCACCGACAGTGCTGTGAGGATGACCCACATACCGACCGGCATCGTGGTCATCTGCCAGGACGAGAAGAGCCAGATAAAGAACAGGGCCAAGGCCCTCAGGGTGCTAAGAAGCCGCCTTTACGACATGGAGGAGGCAAAAAAGCAGAAGGAACGGGCCGATGCGAGGAAGAACCAGGTCGGATCCGGGGACAGGTCGGAACGCATCAGGACCTACAACTTCCCGCAGAACCGTGTGACCGACCACAGGATAAACCTTACGCTTTACAAGCTCGAGCTGATAATGAACGGAGATCTGGAGGAACTCATAGAGGCCCTGAAGATCCATGCCGGCGAGCAGGCGCTCAAAGAGGCATGACACTGAAAAGGCTCAAAGGGGAGCTCATTTCGGCCTTGACAGGCTTGGAGCTTCCGGATCTGGAAGCAAGGCTCATAATCCGGCACGTGCTTTCACTAAACGATGCAGAACAGATCATCAGGGCCAACGAGGAGATTCCGGATGAATATGCCGCAAGATGTCTTGATCTCGCAGGAAAACGTCTGAAAGGGACTCCAATGTCCTACATCACGGGGAAAAAGGAATTCTATGGACTGGAATTTGATGTCAACGAGAATGTCCTGATACCCCGGCCCGAGACCGAGATTCTTGTTTTTGAGGCCATCTCCTACCTGAAAGGAATTGCAAACCCTGCCGTCTTGGATCTATGCACAGGCTCCGGCTGCATAGCCGCTTCCATCAAAAAGAACATCCCGGAGGCGGAAGTATGCATTTCAGATATATCAGAAGAGGCTTTGAAAACAGCAGAAGGCAATTTCAAGCGTCTTACAGGAAAAAGCCCAAAAGCCTTCCTGGGGGACCTTTTTTCTCCGGTTGAAAGCAATCTTCTCTTCGATGCGATCTGCACAAACCCGCCATACATCGCGGAAAAATGGTATGAGAAACTGGAAAAGGAAGTGAAGAAGGAACCGCAGAATGCCCTTATCGGAGGGGGAGCGGACGGGCTTGACATAATCAAAAGAATCATCTCGGAAGCCGGCAGACACATCAAAAGAGGCGGGCTTCTCATAATCGAAGCGGACTACAGGCAGATAAGCAAAATAAAGGTTCTGATGGAGCAGAAAGGCTTTGAGGATGTTTCCGCGGTCAAAGACCTTTCTGGAAAAGAAAGATGCGTAAAAGGCATCTTCCAGCCGTCATGACAGCCTAGCCATCCATATCGCTTTCCTGCTTCGTAACTTCTATGCCCACCGTTTTTTCCATTGACCAGGAATGTCCATGAATCTTGATCCGGGTGCAGAAGTTATCGGATCGTGATAGGATACAACCTAGCTCAAGAATCATGTATAGCTAAAGCTTTCCGGAACCTCCGTTACGGAAGCTTTTGCTGCACAAAAAAAACGGACAAGCCGCGCTAGGCCCGTCCATGGTTTTTCTATGAATGCTTCCATCAAGCTCAAGCTGCAGGAGCCGGTTCTTCTCCAACAAAAAAATATGTATACGGATTCTTGATGCGATTCATCGTAATCACAGGAAAACTGTCAATCACATCGCCATTACCATCACATATCGTACATTCAATCTGATCGTTATTGATCACCTTATATTTTATATTCATAGCACCATCCAAGGCCGTTATAACAGTCAGATCGCCATCTTTGCTCTTTCTATATGAATACAGTTCTTTTATAAACTCTTCCTCATCCATAAAGATTTTTATTTCAAGGGCCTCATCATCAATCTCGACATCGCCTTGACTTTCCACTAAAAAAAAGAACCTATCTGGGTATTTAGAGTTTATATCAAATAAATATCTTTGTTCTTCCCCTTCCAAAACCGCAACCCATTGTCCAGTTGAATCAAAGGATTCTGGAGATGAATCAACAGATGATCCAGACGATGGATCACAGGATATCAGCATCCCCCCCCACGCCAATCAAGGCGACAAGGGCCAATAAAACAAACACTTTTCTCTTCATTGGTATCAAACCTCCTTTTTTTTCTATTATAGTACGCTTGTTTAAATAATAACAGAAAAAATATCCTGGATGAGTATTCTTCCCGCCTCGCTTGATGCGGTGAACATATGTACTGCCGTATTCTCTCGGCATCACCATTTAGTTTTCTAACTAATATTTCAGGAAGACTGGACCAATGCACTTGGTTATCTGGATGAAAGATCTCTCCCATAGGCAAAGCTAACAAGCTGTGACTCAAAATGATACCGACAAAGATATTGATTAGGAATTTCCATCTCACAACGAAAGTTAAAAATGAACATGATACCCGTCCTTATATCAAATTAAAATACATGAGGGTTCCCATAGGCTTCTCCGGCTCATCGGCTATCAGCATCAGATATTAAGGATCTCTTCCATTTTGTTCAAAAAGGCGTCCAATGCAGTATTCCTTCCGGTCTTCCGCGTAAGCGCGCCGAACGGTATTGAAGGAACATCTTTTAATGGGATGTATTCAAGATCCTGCCTGCGTGCCGATCTGAAATCCACGGTAAGGGCAAAGGCATATCCGGTCGCACACAGCTCTTCGACAATTTCCAAATTATCGCAGAAAAAGATGTTTTCAGGATTTCTCGTTCCGATCACCCTTCCCTGTATTTGAAACAGATCCTCCGGGCAGTACGGCGGACGGCATATGGCGATCTTGCCGACATCCTTGAGTCCTGTTATCCCTATCTCCTGCCTGCCTGAAAAGGATCCCCCCTTGTTGCTGATGACAGCAATCCCGGGATGTGCGAGGCTGCGGAACCGCAAGCCTTTCATATCGGCCTTGGAAAAAGAAAAAATCATGTCCAGATCCCCGTCCAGAAGCATGTTCTCAAGCGAATCGAAGGGCATCATGCGTATGATCGGCAAAAATCCGTCCCCGTTTTCCGCATACCAGCGCAGCACGGGGTTGAGAAGCCTCAGTTCTATGGAATTCCGGACGCCTATCACAACCTTTTTCCCGCTTTTCTCTCCAAGGACCTTCATCCTTGCCTTCGATAGTCCGGCAAGACGGAGGATCTCCTCCGCATAATGCAGGAACTGCACACCCTCTTCCGTGAGGCGGACCGTTTTGCTCGTGCGGTAGAACAGCTTGGCACCCAGCTCTTCCTCCAGCATGCTTATCTGGTGGCTGATGGCCGGCTGGGTAAGGCACATCTGGTCGGCGGCTTTGGAAAAATTCAGGAAATTTGAAACGGCCATAAAACTTTCCAACTGGACAGTATTCATATCGACACATCCTCTTTATAAAGAATAGCTATAAATTTCTTTTATTGAATATAACAAAAATCAATTTCACTCTCAACAAAAATTGTGTTATATCCCTGTTGGAAACAAAAATAAGAAAAACCGATAAATTTTATTTATAAATACCAAGGAGGCATTTATGAGAAACGTACTCAGCCGGCTTGGCCGTTATAAAAAGGATACGTTCAAATGCATAGCAATGTCGGCGCTGGAGGTCGTGTTTGAAATCCTTCTGCCGTTCATGACGAGCCTTATAATCGACCGTGGGCTGGAAAAGGGAGATATGCCCGCCGTATACCGCTACGGGATAATAATGGTCGTCTTCGCATTCCTTTCCCTGCTTTCGGGGGCGGCCGCAGGACGTTATGCCGCGAAAGCGTCGTCCGGATTCGCGGCGAATCTGAGGCAGTCCATATACGGCAACATACAGGATTTTTCATTCTCCAACATCGACAAGTTCAGTGTCCCGGGGCTGGTGACAAGGATGACAACCGATGTCACAAACATCCAGAACGCCTTCATGATGGTTATCAGGCAGGCGGTGAGAGCTCCCCTCACATTGTTTTTCAGCTATGTGATGTGTATCATAATCAGCGTCAAGCTGAGCCTTACATTTCTGATCGCGATGGTGTTCCTGATCATCGTGCTAGGATCGATAATGGTGGTCACAATGAAAATCTTTTCAAAGGTTTTCAAAAGGTATGACGACCTTAATGCGAGCGTTCAGGAAAACGTGAGGGCGATAAGGGTTGTCAAGTCGTTTGTGAGGGAGGACTACGAGAAGAAGAAATTCTCGAAGGCCAGTGACAATATATACAGGCTGTTTGTGAAGGCGGAGGGGTTGCTCGCATTGAATAATCCGGCCATGATGACCGCCGTCTTTTTCTGCATCATCATGGTTTCATGGCTTGGAGCATCGCAGATCGTCTCCGGAAGCCTGACCACCGGCGAGCTTACAAGCCTGTTCAGCTATATCATGTCCCTGCTGATGAGCCTCATGATCCTGTCCATGATAGTCGTAATGATCACGATGTCGCTTGCAAGTGTAAAGAGGATCGAAGAGGTATTGAACGAAAAAAGCGACCTTCAGGAACCCGCGGATCCGGTCTACGAGGTTGCAAACGGCTCCATAGATTTCGACCATGTCTCCTTCGCGTACAAGACGGGAACCGGCAAGAACGTGCTCTCGGATATTGACATACACATCAAATCAGGAGAAACGATAGGGATAATAGGTGCTACCGGATCGGGCAAATCCAGCCTGATAAACCTTATAAGCCGTCTTTACGATGCAAGCGAAGGCACGGTGAAGGTGGGAGGAACCGATGTCAGGAAATACGACATGAAGAGCCTCAGGAACCAGGTTGCGGTGGTACTGCAGAAGAACACCCTCTTTTCGGGAACCATACTCGACAATCTCCGCTGGGGAAACGAGGATGCCACTGAGGAGGAATGCAGGAACGCCTGCAAGGCCGCGGCTGCGGACGATTTCATACAATCCTTCCCACAAAAATATGAAACAGTCATAGAGCGGGGAGGCGTGAACGTCTCCGGAGGACAGAAACAGAGACTCTGCATAGCCCGTGCCCTTTTGAAGAAACCCAAGATACTCATACTGGATGATTCGACAAGCGCGGTGGACACCTCGACCGACGCGAGGATCAGAAGCTCGTTCAAATCCTACATACCCGGCACGACAAAGATCATAATCGCACAAAGGATCTCAAGCGTCGAGGATGCCGACAGGATCCTGGTGCTTGAAGACGGACGCATGGACGCCTTCGACACCCATGAGAATCTTTTGAAAACAAATGACATATACCGTGGCATCTACGAATCCCAGATAGGCGGAAACGGCGATTTCGACCATAAGGAACAGGAGGTATGAATGAAAAAGTCAAATAAAAACAAAGATGCGTCCAAAGTCCTTATGCGCGTCATATCCTACATGCTTAAAAGCTATAAATGGTTGTTTCTGGTTGTCATCGCTGGTATCATCGTATCCGCGGCGGTGACCGTCATAGCCGCATCCTTTTCGCAGGAGCTCGTCGATTCATACATAGTCCCGATGCTTGAATCGGGATCGTCCGACTTCTCCTCTCTCGAAAGGCGGCTTGTAAAACTGTCAATCACGTGCCTGATCGGCATAGCCGCGGCCTATATCTACAACCGTGTCATGGTCAACATAAGCCAGGGGACGATGAACCGGCTCAGAAAAGACATTTTTTCCAGAATGGAGACTCTTCCCATCAAGTATTTCGACACGCACGCCCACGGGGACATAATGTCGGTATACACGAACGATGTCGACACGTTGCGCCAGTTGCTGGGACAAAGCATGCCGCAGCTGGTCAACTCCCTGATAATGATGTGCGCCAACATCGTCGTGATGCTGATGATGAACCCATACCTTTCCATCATTTCATTTTCAACGGCGGCTGTCATGGTTGTGGTTTCTGTCGTATTCTCATCAAAAAGCGGGAAATACTATGTCGCACAGCAAAGGAACCTCGGCATAGTGGATGGATTCATCGAGGAGATGCTCGACGGACAGAAGGTAGTGAAAGTGTTCTGCCATGAAGAACATGCGAAGAAGGATTTCGACAAGATAAACGAGGAACTTAGAAAAAGCGCGGACAAAGCAAACACCTATGCGAACCTTCTCATGCCGATCAATGCGAACATAGGGTGGATAAGCTATGGCTTGTGTCCATCGCAGGAGCGGCATTGGGCATCAAAGGACTCGCAGGCGTCACGTTGGGCACGGTTGTGACATTCGTCGGGCTGAACAAGAATTTCACCCAGCCGATCACACAGATAAGCAACCAGGTCAACTTCATAGTGACCGCGGCCGCCGGAGCCAAACGTGTTTTCGAGCTCACAGATGAAAAGAGCGAGGAGGACAACGGCTATGTCGAGCTCGTCAATGCGGTCGAGACGGAGGACGGCAATATAAAGGAAAGCAATGAAAGAACCGGATTCTGGGCATGGAAGCATCCACACAAGGCGGATGGAAGCATCACTTATACCCCGCTGTCCGGATCAGTGGTTTTCAAGAATGTGGATTTCGGTTATACGGAAGACAACATCGTCCTGCATGATATAAGCCTATGGGCGAAGAGCGGGCAGAAAATCGCCTTTGTAGGAGCAACCGGTGCCGGAAAAACAACGATAACCAATCTCATAAACCGTTTTTACGACATCGCCGACGGAAAGATAAGATACGACGGGATCAATATCAACAAGATCAAGAAGCCCGATCTGCGCCGATCTTTGGGCATGGTGCTGCAGGACACCCATCTTTTCACAGGAACCGTGATGGATAACATCAGGTACGGCCGGCTGGAGGCGAGCGACGAGGATTGCATAAAAGCCGCAAAGCTTGCGAATGCGGATTCCTTCATCACCCGTCTGCCGGACGGATACCAGACGATGCTCCAGGGGGATGGAGCAAATCTCTCGCAAGGGCAGAGACAGCTTCTTTCCATCGCCAGGGCGGCTCTTGCCGATCCTCCGGTGCTGATACTCGACGAGGCGACCTCCTCGATCGACACGCGTACCGAGAAGCTGGTGCAGGACGGAATGGACGCGCTCATGAAGGGACGGACAACCTTCGTCATCGCACACCGCCTATCCACGGTGAAAAACGCAAACTGCATAATGGTGCTCGACAAAGGAAGGATCATCGAAAGGGGCACGCACGAGGAGCTGATGGCGCAGAACGGGGCCTATGCGAGGCTTTACACAGGAAAATAACAAATACGGGACGGGCATGTCATTTCAGAAGCCCGTCCTGTTTTATTCTTCCAAAGAGACATTGTCCCTATTTTTTTTAAGGACGAATTCAATTATAATCAGTCTATGGAAGAAATCCCGAACAAGGAACTGATAGACAAATTCATAACGAACATCATCAGGTTCCAGAAAGAAGATAAGGACAAGATAGCCGCGGCGGCCATCTTCATGGCAAAAAAGCATGGAGATCAGAAACGAAAGAGCGGCGAGCCTTATGTCATCCACCCTTTGGCGGTGGCCGAAACGCTCATGAGCTTCGGAATGGACGCAGACACGATATGTGCGGGACTACTCCACGACACGCTCGAGGACACCGATACCTCGCAGGAGGATCTGGAACTTCTTTTTGGCAAGGAAGTGGCCATAATGGTCGAGGGCGTCACAAAGATAAGCCACATAACCGACAACAAGAGCATTCAGGAGGCCGAGACCATAAAGAAGATGTTCTTTGCGATGAGCAAGGACGTCAGGGTCATCCTCATAAAGCTCGCCGACAAGCTGCACAACATGAAGACAGCAGGCTATCTGCCGCCGCAGCGCAGGCAGGAGTTCGCGCAGGACTGCCTCGACATATTCGCCCCGATTGCGGACAGCCTCGGCATGTCAACGATAAAATGCGAGCTCGAGGACCTCTCGCTCAAGGTCCTCAAACCGGAGAGCTACGCTTACATAAACGAATACCTTCTGGAGCGGAAGGGAGAATACACGGCATACATCAAGGGTGTGTCGAAGACGCTGGAGGAGGCATGCAGGAACGCAGGCCTGCGTAACGTGCAGATCTCCGGCAGGGTCAAGCACGCCTACTCCATCTACCAGAAGATCAAGAAGAGGAAGAAGGAGATCGACGAGATCTACGACATCCTCGGGGTAAGGGTGATCTGCGAGACCCAGGTGGAGTGCTACACCATCCTTGGCCTCATCCACAGCATATGGGTTCCGATAGAAGGCAGGTTCAAGGATTACATCGCCATGCCCAAGCCGAACAACTACCAGAGCCTCCACACCACCGTCCTCGGCCCGGGCTCGAAGCATCTTGAAATCCAGATCAGGACATTCGAGATGCACAAGACAGCGGAGGAAGGTGTTGCGGCGCACTGGTCCTACAAGGCCTCGACAGGCAGCGAGAGCGGGGCATGGAAGACCGTCGACTCCATCAACTACAACAAGATAATAGCGAAGCTGAAGAACTGGTCGAAGGAGATCGAGCAGAGCGAGGAAGACTACATGGACGAGATCAAGAACGAGCTTCTGAAGGACTCCATAATCGTCTTCACCCCCCAGGGACACGTCATCGAGCTGCCGGTCGGCTCGACCGCGCTTGATTTCGCCTTCAAGGTCCATACGGAGGTCGGGGTGCACTGCTCCGGCGCAAGGGCCGACAACAACATCATACCGCTGAACAAGCCGCTACAGAACACGCAGATCGTGGAGATACTCACGAGTCCCAACGCCCATCCGAACCAGGCATGGCTGGAATACGCCCAGACGTCGAGCGCCAGGAAGAAGATAAAGGCATGGATGAACAAGAACGCGAACTCCAACCTCCCGATCGCATCCGGCATGAAAGGTGGTTCGTCGCAGGGCGGCACGGTCCAGGCGGCGCAGAGCGCTCCGGCATCTCCTGCAAAGCCGATCATACCACCCACGCAGGGCATAATATTCACCCCGCACGAGAAAAAGGGCTCCGTGATAATCGGCGAGGATTCGAACGTGCTTTTCGACTTCGCCAAATGCTGCAACCCCGTGCACGGGGACGAGATCGTCGCATACATCACCAGGGGAAGGGGGTATGTGATCCACAAAAAGGACTGCCCCAACCTAAGGAACATGCCTGAGAAGGACGTCCGCCTGGTCCCGGTCGAATGGGACGGCAAGGAGCTTGTAAGACGGTTCAAGGTGATAGCGAAGATGAACAGCGAGCTTTTCGGAGAGATCGACAACGCAACGCGAAAGCACAACGCCCACCTCATAAGCGGCGAGCTCAAGGCCTCCGACGACGGGGATCTCTCCGGAGTCTTCACCATAAGCTGCGATGATGAGGAGGCCCTGAAGAGGACCACACAGGCCATAAGGGCCATCCCCAGCATAAAGAAGATAACGGGGGTCTAATCCTCCAGTATCCTGATCACCTCGGGAAGAAGCTGCTTCTTCCTGGAGAGCACGCCGGGCATGTCGTACACCCTGTCCGCCTTCTTCTCGTAGACGAACCGGTATTCCTTGTCAAAACCCGTGGTGAGCAGGAGCGATGCATCCTTGAACACGTCGGTCACCATGAGCATGGCCCAGTCGAGGCCGTGGTGCTTTCTCACCTCCTCCAGCGTCCCGAGATAAGTGTCTATGAGGCTGTTGATCTCTATGAAGCTCGACACCTCGACCTGTCCGATGCCGAAATCGATCCCGGCCTCGTCGTATTTCTTGAAGTCGCTCTCTATGATCTTCTCCGGATCCTCCTTCGAGAGCTGTCTCTGGGAGGAGAACACGACCCGTGCGAACCCGTCAAGGTCGAGACCGGCGATGGAGGCAAGACGGGAGGCGACATACCTGTCGTAGTCGGTCGCGGTCGGGCTCTTGAGCATGACCGTGTCCGCAAGCAGTCCGGCAAGCAGGATCGTGGCGTTCCTCTTGTCCGGGGACACACCCCATTTCTTGTACTGCTCGTACACGATGGTGCATGTGGATCCAAGCGGCTCGGAACAGATCAGGATGGGATTCTTCATCTTCGGGGCGGCGAGGCGGTGGTGGTCCATTATCTCAAGTATCTCCGCCTCCTCTATCCCGATCACGCTCTGCTCGGCCTCGTTGTGGTCCATGAGAATCAGCTTCGCGCTTGGACGCTTCAAAAAGCACCGCCTCGTGACAAAGCCCTTCCACTCCCCTGCCTCGAAAACGGAAACGCCCCTGTACTCGCTGTCCGAGAGTATGTCCTTGACCTCGTCGTACAGGCAGTCGGTCTGCACCGCGGGCACATCCTTCTCGGGGATGATCGTGCTTATCGGCATGGCCAGCCTGAGCAGCCTGAGCGTCTCGGCAGTATCCTCCCTGGACACGTACACAAACCCCTCGTAGCCGGAGAAATCGACATCCATCGACAAAGGATCCTCCACCCCCGTCAGTATTATGCCTGGAAAACCGTTCTCCACCGCATACCTTATGTGCCGGAGCCTGCTTCCGACGACAAGGATCGGCTTGCGCCTGCACGTCTCAACCCTTTTCTTGTAGACCTCGTACTCCATTGCCCCGACGACGATCTGAGTCTCGTACGTGTCGTTCGACCCTTCCTTGAAGAAGAAGCCGGGAATGACGCGCGGGATGTTCTTCAGCCCTATCAGATAAAACGGACGTCCGTTGTGGTTCTCCATGAGGAAGAACCTGTTTATGTCGTCCACGGATACAAGCGCACGGTATCCGTTCTCATCGAAGATCGGCACCACCGAGGGATGCCTGCTGTTGTACAGGCTGATAAGCTCGTAGACAGGGTCTTCGGCCGTCATGGTGAAATCGGGGCTCTTGGCGATGTCGGAGGCCTTCGCCTTAACGTCCTTGACCAGGGCCGGGAGCTCGGCGTTGGCGAAGGAAAACACGTCCTTGACGTTCTGATTCACATGTCCGAGCCTTATGGGCACATATTCGTTCCTTCCATCTATCTGGTTCTTGAGATTGGCATAAGCATATGCGGAACACACCGAATCCATGTCGGGGTTCCTGTGTCCGGTGACAAAAATTCTGGCCATTGTTTTTTTTCCTACTGATTAATGTTACTATATCTGCAAAGGATAAGGCAAAGATATTATGTCGAAAAAATGTGTCATCGCCAACGACCATGGTGCGGTCGGGCTTGCCGAGAGGCTGAAGGGCCATCTCGAGGAAAGGGGATACGAGGTCAACTGGCTCGGGGTCAAGGACGAAACAAGCGTCGACTACCCCGACATGGCGGAAAAATGTGCAAACGAATTCCTCAGAGGAGGATACGAGTTCGCCATCGTCGCATGCAGCACCGGCATAGGAATCTCGATCGCGGCAAACAAGATCAAAGGCATACGGTGCGCGCTCGTCATGGACAGCCATTCGGCGGAGATGACGAAGAGGCACAACAACGCCAACATGCTCTCCTTCGGGGGAAAGGTGGAATACAGGGAGGATCCGGTGAAGATCCTCGACGCGTACATCGATGCACGGTTCGAGGGCGGACGCCATCAGAGGCGGATAGACAAGATAACCGCACTGGAAGGTTGAAAAAAGGGGCCAGGGACCCCATGTCAATAATAGTCCCGCCAGCTTCCGCGCACGTAGTAGTCAAGCGATATGGCGGAGAACATGAGAATGAAGCGCCTGTTGATGAAGTCGTAGCCCATGGCGGTCCTGAGGGCCCTCTCCCTGCGTCCCGTTATCGGGGATCCGACCACGAGGGGGGTGAAGGATATGTACGCCCCCGCACCCTGGTATCCGCTTTTCCTGTTTATGGAATAGAAGCCTCCGGCACCGAGGAGCATGTTTATCCCGCTTCCGGAAACCTTGCTTGCGGTGCTCCTATCACCCAGCAGCGACAAGGCAAGCTCTCCGAAGAACACATTGTCAAGAAACGGCTCGGGGACAAGCGTCGCGGTCCCGCCGGCTGAGAGCTCAAGACGCTTCGTGAGTCCGAGATTGAGGCCGTATGTGAACGACACGCCGTTCTCGATTGAGAAGAACGGCCTCTCGGCAAGCCCGAAATTATTCACTACCCCGAATGACAGGGAAACATCCTGGCAGTCACCGGGGAAGGCTGCCGCGAGCAGGACAAACGACAGAAGCAGGACGATTATAGGCTTTTTCATAACACCTCACAGATAGCATGTGAGCGTCAGCACCCTGACACCCACTCCGAATTCGAGATCAGGGACGCTGAAGACGAATACAGGGGTGAAGAACTCGAAATCGAACATCATGTCTCGGAAGTTCAGCAGGGCGAGGGAGATTCCGATGTTCCACACGCCCGGATGCACGTAACAAGCCTCCGCCCCGAGCTTGGGCGAATACAGCATCTTGTTCGCGAAAAGGAAATCGAACGGATGGTCCGTCACGCCGAACGGCTGGGTCGAGACAAAGATGCCGGCGCTCTCGAAAAGCGGGCTGACAACGACCTCGGCACCAATGTCCAGATAAGGCTCGTCGAAGAGGGAGCAGCCTGCAGAGAAGGAGAAGCCTCCGTACGGGATCTTTCCGGAAAAGCCCTCGGTCCCCACCGAATAGAAGAACGAGGCGGAATGAAGCGGAAGTGCGAGAAGTGCGAGAAACAGGATCAACGCGGTCTTTTTCATATCAGCCTCCATAGTAGACCATCAGATAGCTGAGGAAGGAAGAATCCTCCTTCCAGAGCGCGGCGGTCTCCTCGTCGATCTCCATCGCACCGTCGGCCATCCGGTCGTTGAAATGCGCGATGGAGGCTTCGGCGAACTCCACGCTGTCGATGACAAGCGAATCCTCGTGGCTAAGGTCCATCGACCGGTAGTTGAAATTCGTACTGCCGACAACGGTGTACCTTCCGTCCACCACCATGAGCTTCTCATGGAGCATCGGGAGGGAATCCTCCCCTCCGATGAAGGAGACGAAGACCTCGGCACCGGTTGCGACGATGTCGGGTATGACGTACTTGACACCGCTTTCAGCGTAGCTACGGCTGTCGAGCGGGAAGAAGATCCTGACCTTCACGCCCCGCTGCACGGCATTGCCGATGCTTTGGTACATGTCCTCGTTCCATATCGGAAGATAAGGAAGCAGGTATATGCTCTCCTGCGCTCCGTTTATGAGGCTCGCATACATCGATGCGACGTTTCCGGAACCTCCCGGTCCCTGGTTGAAAAGATAGGCGTCGTAGAACGGCCCATCCCCCTCCTGGGCGTATGTCGGATAGAGCGAGGCGTCCATCTTCTCGACGCTGGTCATGTTCCAGATCTTGATGAACTCGCCCATGAACAGGGAAGAAAGGGACGGGGAATCGAAAAGATACATGCTGTCCCTCTGAAGCTTGTCGTCGGGCGCCCCGAGGCTGATGTAATTGAGGTTCATCCCACCTATCGCGCACTTCTTGCCGTCGAACACGAACAGCTTGCGATGGTCGCGCACTATCAGGGAGGCGGGATTGATTATCCTGAGGACGGACACGGGGGCGTACTCGATCAGATGAACCCCGCTGTCGCGCAGAAAATACAGCTGGGTCATATGGTTCTTTGTCTCGGTCATGTCGTAGCTGGAGAGGCCGTCGATGATGATGTACACATCGACCCCGCCTCTCGCCTTCTCGGCCAACAGGTCGTAAAGCGGCTCCAGACGGGTCGACGAGGATCCAAGGAACGTGGAGATGAAGATGTAGTCCTCCGACTCCCTGACAAGCTCCTCGAGCCTCTCGAGCCAAAGTCCGCCGTTGTAATAGCATTCGGGAAGCGGCACCTCCACCTTCTCCCCGCCGAAACGGACCAGCTTCTCATCCACGGACGCGGAAGAGAACGTGTATGGATCGGTGAAGACCCCGGTTGTGGTGCTGCATGAAAAAAGCAGCACGGCCGCAATCAGCACAAGCAAAAGTCTCTTTAAGCACATCACTTCCTCATAGTCGGAAAAATGAACGGCTTTGGCAATAGGTCTTTGAAAAGATGGACCGTTTTGTTTCCCTTGAGGTCCCCAAGCACCACCCTGGTCCCGGGATTGGCAAATTCCGCGGCGACCTGCAGACAAAGCGCACACGGGGGCGCCGGCGGGTTGTCGTCGCTGACGACCGCAAGGACATCGATGCCGAACACGCCCTCCTCCGCAACCGCGGAAAGGATTGCATTGCGTTCGGCACATATCGTCGCTCCATAGGAGGAGTTCTCGACGTTGCATCCGGCATAGATCCTCTTCGTTGCGGCGCTGATCACGGCTGCCCCCACCTTGAATCCGGAATAAGGGGCGTAGGCGTTCAACCTTGCCTCGGCGGCCTTTTCCAAAGCCTTCCCGACAAGCAGGTCCCCTGCCGGCACCCCGTCGCAGGATACCACGTTCGCCCCGTACACAACTTCGGAGCGCAAAGAAGGAAAGAGCCTCTCCTCGAGACCGGCGGGATCGGAAAAACCTCCTATCACGGAGAGATCACCGATGACCGCGTCGGCACCGGCGGCGGCCATTGCATCCCCGTCGACGGTGGTCTCCAGTCCGACCGTACGGCATCCGGCGGCCATGCCTGCCGCAATCCCTCCGGGACTGTCCTCGAACACCACCGCATCCCACGGATCGACCCCGAGCCTCGCAAGGGCGAGCCGGTATATGTCCGGATACGGCTTGTTCCTCCTGATGTCGGCAAAGCTTGTCACGAGGTCGAAATCCCGCACATCAAGGCCGAGCGAGGATATGTTCGCCTCAACCTTCCAAAGCGGCGCGGAGGAACATACCGCGGTGAGGATTCCTGCAGCGGCACAGGCCCGCACCGTATCGACCGCGCCAGGAAGGGCCATGCCGCGGTCCCTGGTCAGTACAGGATACCTGGAACGGAAGAAAGAGGATGCCTCGTCCTGCGACCAGGCCGAGAAACCCTTGTCCGAGGCCGGACCTCCGAAGAAATCCTTCTCCCCTGTCCCCAGGTGTCCGGAGAAATCCTCCTTCACCAGCGCAAGGCCCTTCGATGCGAAATACTCGATACCGATCCTTATGGAGATGTCCTCGCTGTCGACGAGAACACCGTCCATATCGAACAACACAGCCCTTATCATCGTCACCTCTGGCTCTTCACGAACTGTCCGTCTCCCTCGAGGCCGAGGTATATGCCGTCGCCCATGACGATGCGCCCCCTGAGAAGCGTCATGACGACCTTTCCCGTGACGGTCATGCCGTCATAGCACGAATAGCCGGCGGCGGAATGCATCTTCCCACCCTCGATCGTCCAGGACCAGTCGGGATCGAAGAGCACGACATCGGCGTCCCCGCCCTCCTGCAGGCTGCCCTTCTTCGGGTAAAGCCCGAATATCTTGGCAGGACCCGTCGAAAGCAGGTTGACGATCTGTGAAAGCGAGAGATGTCCCTGAGTGAGTCCGAACGTATGCATCAGCGGAAGCATCTCCTCCGTGCCGGGGATTCCCGGATAGATCGTCCTAACGTCGTTGCTCTCAAGCTTCTGTGCCCTGGTGAACGAGCAGTGGTCCGTCGCCACGACCTGGATCTCACCGTTGACCACGGCCTCCTGCAGGGCCTCGTTGTCATCCTTGTCCCTCAACGGCGGTGTCATCACATACAAGGGACCGTCCTCCCCCTCGAGCTTCTTTCTGGACAGGAAAAGATAATGAGGGGTGGTCTCCACTATGAGATGGACACCCTCGTTCCTGAGCCTCCTGACCTCCTCAAGACCGCTCCGGCTGGAGAGATGGACTATGTATACGGGCATGTCTAGCTCCTTTGCTATCGATCCGACCTGCCTTATGGCCTCGGCCTCCGCCCGGGCGGGACGCAGGTCCGGATGGTCCTTCGGCATGTACGTGCCCTTCCAATCCTTCCCGATCCCCTCTATCACGTCGTTGTCCTCGCAATGAACACAGACAAGCAGTCCAAGCCTCCTGCATGCGTCGAACACGGCCTTGAGCTCATCGCGTTTCTCGATGAGATAGCCGACGTTACGGTATGTGGTGAAAATCTTGATGGCGCCTATTCCCCTGCGCTTCACCTCCTCAAGCTCGTCGACGATGTCCTCGCGGAACGCATACACGCCCATGTGCAGGGCGTAGTCGATCCCCATCGGGCGCATCTGGGCCCTTCTCTTTTCGAACGAGGCTGAAAGGGATACCTTGTCGTCGTCCGCGAAATCCACGACCGTCGTCACGCCTGCGAACGCCGCAAGGCGCGAGGCCTCCGCGAAACTGTCCGCGGTAACGGTACCGCGTGAGACAAGATGGTAATGGGTGTGGGCATCGATCAGTCCCGGAAGGACGCAGAGGCCTTCGGCGTTTATCACCGTGACCTCGTCAAGATCGGTCTCGTCTATGCAGGATGCGATGCGTACTATCTTGGACCCGTCGATGAGCAGGTCCTGGTGTCTGGCCCATTCGGTATCCACCAAAAGGCCGTCCTTGATCAAAATCTTAGCCATATAAAGATGATAACCCCGGCGACGGGGGTAAGCAAGCGTTAAAAAAGGCCTTCCGGGTGGAAGACCTTTTCAGAATCATGCGATGCCGAAGCATTCCTCGAGAAAATCAAGGTCGAGCTCCGGATAAAGGAGGTTGTTCCCGAGCAGGGTCCTGACACGGCTCCTCGCCTCCTCCATGACCTCGGGAGGACACTTGGCCTTGTTCCTGCTCTCCTGTCCCTTGTTCTCCCCCTTCGTGAGGATCGCGGGGCGTGCGTTCCTCAGCACCAGCGTGATGATGGAGGCGATCTCGCGCATGTCCTCCACGCCCATGCCGAGCGTGGTCACCGCAGGGGTCCCGATCCTGAGGCCCGAGGTGTACCATGGTCCGTTGGTATCGAAGGGAAGCGCGTTGCGGTTGAGCGTTATCCCGCATTCCCTCATCAGGCTTTCCGCCTGACGTCCGTTGAGCCCGTACGGCCTTGTATCAAGAAGCATCAGATGGTTGTCGGTCCCCCCCGTGAGGATCACGGAGCCCATCTCCCCGAGCGCCGAAGCGAGAGCCTGCGAGTTTTCGACGATCCTCGCCGCATACTCCTTGAAACCGTCCTCAAGAGCCTCGGTGAATGCGACGGCCTTTGCAGCAAGGACCTGGGGCAGCGGTCCCCCGATCACGAGCGGGCAGCCCTTGTCGACGGATTCGGCGAACTCGTTCTTGCACAATATGATTCCGCCGCGCGGTCCGCGGAGCGTCTTATGTGTGGTGCTGGTGACCACGTCCGCCCATCTGACGGGATCGTAGTCGCCCGTGAACACCTTTCCGGCCACCAGCCCGGCGAAATGCGCCATGTCGACCATGAGCACCGCCCCCACCGAGTGCGCGATCTCGCTCATGATGCGGAAATTGATCTTCCTGGGATACGCGGAATAGCCTGCGAGAAGTATCAGGGGCCTGACCTCCTCCGCCTGCGCCCTTATCACGTCGTAGTCGAGCAGGCCGGTCTTCCCATCCACGGAGTACGAGTATGCGTCGAACATCTGCGCGCTGACATTCTGCCTGTAGCCGTGGGTCAGGTGTCCTCCGGAATAATAATCAAGTCCGAGCAGCCTCTGGTTGTGGCATGCGGTACGTATCCTGTCCCAGCCGTCCCTGTCCATTGCGGAGGGGTTAGTTATCCCCATTTCCTCGAGGGACGGGACCAGGACCCTCTTGTTGAGTATGGCCCAGTATGCGCACAAATTGGCATCGGCACCGGAATGAGGCTGCACGTATGCGTGCTCCGCACCAAAGAGCTTTTCGGCCTGCCGGGCTGCAAAATCCTCTATTTCGTCCACGTTCGCGCATCCCGCATAGAACCTGTGGTAGGGATAACCTTCGGCGTACTTGTCGGTCAGGAGGTTGTTCATGGCCGCCTGTACGGCAAGGGATGAATAGTTTTCGCTCGCAATGAGCTTCAGATTGCTCCTCTGGTCCCTGAGTTCCGCCACAATCCTCGAGGCCGTGGCAGGGCTCACCCCGGCGACAAGGGAAAGCGACGATACGTATGAGAGCATGCCGGCGTTGATCCTTCCACCGGATGACAGGTATTTTTCCAAAACGTCCATAATATTCCTCCGACAAGCAGAGTATGGAAAAATAACGTGATAATTACAAGTGAGGAAGACAAGGGAGCCGTCTTTTTTCAGATGCCCGAAGGCGGAAAACAATCCCCTTGATTGACTCGGTAAAGACCGTTATAATCTATAGAGCCGATTCAAATCAAGGAGATACACAAGTGGCGAAGGAAGAAGCAATCGAGGTCGAGGGGGTCGTCAAGGAAGCCCTCCCCAACACAATGTTCCGCGTCGAGCTCCAGAACAAGCTTGTCATCCTTGCCCATCTTTCAGGAAAGATGCGCAAGCACTATATCAGGATTGTTCCGGGCGACACAGTGAAGGTGGAACTCAGTCCATACGATCTTACAAAAGGAAGGATCGTCTACAGGGAACGCTGAAAACCGCATTCCCTGTTTTTTTTTCACTCTTTTTTCAGGATTATCCAGATGGCTCCGCTGCCGCCGTGGTTCAACGGGGCGCGCGACTGTTCGCTCACGATCCCCGAGCGTCCGAGAACACGTACGGCAACCTCCCTGAGCACGGGCACGCCGTTGTCGCTGTGAAGCCCCTTGCCCGTGATGATGCTTATCTTCCTCAGACCGTTCCTACGGGCATCTGCCAGGAACTGCTCCACCGCGCTCTCGCATTCCTCCTGCTTCATTCCGTGGAGGTCGAGCGTGGCCTGCGGCAGCATGGTCCTCAGTTCGCTCAGCGTGTGGTTCCTGCTCCTTTTCTCGTCGTCCCCCTTCTCCCTGAGTATCTGCTCGAAGGTCTTCGGACGGCGTCCGGCATGGCTGTCGTCGCAAACCGAAGTAGTGGCGGCATCCTTGTAATACGAGCTTAGTATCTCCGAAAACGGAACACTGGGCTGGTACGCCGCACCGGATGATGCCCCGTCGGGAACGGTCTTGGCCCCATCCCCCGCCAGCCTTTCCTTCCTCACGAACGAATCGTTCCCGCCGTATATCGACCATGATGCATCCGGGGATCTGGATGAGTCCCCGTCAGCCTTCCTGAACAGATCGGACGATGGCTCATCCTCAGGCTGCGGTGCCGCGGCATCCTCCGCCGGTGCTTCCTCCACCGGTTTTACGGCCTTCCTTCCTGCCGGCGTCCTTCCCGTCCGGTCACCGTTCTCGAATTCGTCAAGGATGGAACCGAAGGACCTCGTGGCGTTGTAGGAGCTCCTCTTCCTGTCCGGTGGGTCGGGCCGGGGCTTTCCCCTGTTCTCCCATTTCTCGAGGATGGCGGCGAAATCCATCTTCGCCTCCTTCCCGTGATCCTTCCCCTTCTTCGGCATTCCGTACGGGTTTCCGGTCCTTTCGAACGACTCCAGGATATCCGCAAACGAATCACCGGGGTTGAAGCCCTGGACAATCTCGGAAGGCTTCTTCCTTTCAGAAGACACCTTCGGCCGGGACACGGCGGCTTTCGGACTCTTTTCCCTGAGCACGATGGATGAGAACGGGGATGAGGACCTGTCCTCCTCCTTCCTCTTCTCAAAATGCTGAACGACAGCCGTCTTCTTCTGTTTCTTGCCCATCAGGAATCTCCAAGATCCACAAAGCCGGCGACAATCGGACCGAGGAGCTCGACGAGCTTGTCCTCGTCGGCCCCTTCGACCTTGAGCGTGCAGATGACATTGCCTGGATCGGCATCGGAGAAGGTGCAGAAGCTTATGATGGAAATGCCGTTCTCCTCAAGCACCTTGGAGATCCTTGCAAGCGTGCCTATCTTGTCGGCCACGACGAACGATATCCGCGTGCCGTAGTGCCGGGCCCCGAAAAGCTCCATGAGGATCTTGAACATGTCGCTTCTGCTGACGATCCCGACAAGCTTGCGGTCCTTCACCACAGGAAGGAAGGAAAGATCCTGCGTCGTCATTATCCTGGCCACTTCCTCCATGTTGGTCTTCGGACCGATACTGACGACATCCGTGGTCATGACCTGCTCGACAGGCATGTTGCCGACCTCATAGGCCATCTCCAGCAGGCTCATGCCGGACGAGGGGATGCTGGCCTTCAAAATGTCCTTCTCCGTGAGCACGC
Source organism: uncultured Spirochaetales bacterium (assembly GCA_949293595.1). Classification (GTDB taxonomy): domain Bacteria; phylum Spirochaetota; class Spirochaetia; order Sphaerochaetales; family Sphaerochaetaceae; genus Ornithospirochaeta. The sequence continues at coordinate 513,845 of CASFDW010000001.1, forward strand.
CCACGAGGTTCCCATCATGATCAAGCACGGGAACCTTCTGCACGTTCTCGCACCTCATCAGATTCAATGTCTCCGAGCAGGTCATCCCCACCCTTGCAACCACGGGGTTCTTGGTCATCCTTCTCCCGATAGTCATAATCGCCCTCCAGATTCCGACGAAACCGGCTCTGCCGGTATCATGGGAATTCTATCTGTTTGAAACATTTTGTGCAACCGAACACGCCGGCATGCACATCCCCCATGGTTTTTGGGAGCACCCACTTGATTTTAACATGCGTTTCACATTATAGTGTTCTAGGTCGATCCCGTAGCTCAGCTGGATAGAGCGTCCGCCTCCTAAGCGGAAGGTCAGCAGTTCGAATCTGCTCGGGGTCACTTTTTTTTGTCCCTTCATATCCACTGCCACGGTTTTCAGATTATCATTGGATCATGAGATACATGTACAACACGAGATTCGGCCGCATGTCGTGCATCGCCCTGGGATGCGACCATTATGGCGAGACCATACCGGAAAGGGATGCCTTATCATTTCTGGACCTCTATGCACAAAAGGGTGGCAATCTGCTGGACACCGCACACGTTTACGGACAGAAGGTGGATGACGGACCTGGAACGAGCGAGACGGTCGTGGGCGGATGGCTCAGGAGCTCGGGCATGAGGGACAAGATGATACTGCTCACAAAAGGCGGGCATCCGCACATAGGGCGCATGCACGATTCCCGGATCAACAGCAGGGATCTGTCGAACGACCTGGAATCTAGCATCGCGCAGCTTGGCACGGTCCCTGACATATTCCTGCTGCACAGGGACGATGAGCACGTGCCGGTATCCGAAATAGTCGACATGCTCGATTCCTTCGTGCGCGCCGGAATGACGAAAAGCGTCGGGGTCTCGAACTGGAGCACGGAAAGGATCGACGAGGCGAGGAGCTATGCAAAAAAAACCGGAAAGGAGGACCTGCTCTTCAGCGAGCTGCAGTATTCGCTTGCCAAAACCGACCGTGCGGCATGGGGAGACGACACGATCGAGATAATGGAATCAACGAGCCCGGTAAGCTATTATGAGAACAGCGACATCACATACCTGACATTCTCGAGCCAGGCGAAGGGGTTCTTTTCGAAGGTGCTCGCAGGCAGGACGGACACGCTGTCCGCCAGGGCCGTGGCCAGGTTCATGTCAAAGGAGAATCTTGAAAGGGCTGAAAGGGTCGGAACGCTATGCCGGAAATACGGGCTACCGCCATCGGCAATCGTGCTGTCCTTCATCCTGAGCCACGGTGGCAGCCCCGTCGCGATAATCGGGGCAAGCCGCATGGAGCAACTGGAGGACACGCTCGGAAACACGGATCTCATCCTGACACAGGAGGAGATTGGATTCCTGGTCCGGGGCTAGGACCTTTTCCTTCTGAACGTCTTTTTCTTCTCGGGGGTGCCGAGGGCTATCTCCCTCGCCCGCTCCTCCGTGACCGTATCCGGGCTGGCTTTCTCCTCCTTCGTCAGGGCGCAGTTCCTGGTACCCCATTTTATGTAGGCCCCGTATCTTCCGCTGAGAAGCTGCAAAGGCTTTCCATCCAGCGGCCCGTATGTGCGTATGACGGTGTTTGCCGGCTTCTCCCCGTCCTGGAAGGAGGCGGTGACATCGTCGAACGTCACCGTACGGAAGTCGGAGACCTTGATGTTCTTTCCCCTGTAGGAGGCGTAGCAGCCGTAGGGACCGAGCCTGAGGACGGCCTCGTTGCCTTCCCCGTCCGTACCCAGGGTCAACGGAAGCGATAAAAGAAGCCCCGCATCCTTTTCCGAGAGTCCTGCCGGATCCATGCCCTTCGGAAGATTCACGGACCGGCCGTCCGAGTCCCTCCTGAGGTACCTGCCCCACTTTCCCTCCATGATCCTGATGTCCGTGCCAGGGATGTAGTCGGCCTGCTCGTCTTTGAATAGTATCCTTCTGGCATCCTCGTCAGTGAACGTACCGGGAAAATACTTCTCCTGGTCTATGCCGACCATCCTGTCCTTCCCGTCCTCCTGGTAGTCGGAGACAAGGTACGGGCCGTACTTGCCTATGCGGATCTCGTAGCATACCTTCCTGTCCCCGAGCATGAACGAGTTCTCCAGTCCGGGAAGTGGAAGCATCTTGGCGGAGCTGATCCTCACGGTCCTGGAGACGTTCTCCATGTCGGCCCTGAGTCCGGAGAAGTCATCCCTGCCGAGCCAGAACGCGTCCAGATACTCCTTCTTGTCCGTCTTCCCGCCTGCTATGTCGTCCAACCCCTTCTCCATCTCGCTGGTGAAGTTGTACCCGATGTACACCGGGAACGTCGATTCCAGAAGGTTCGACACGAAGAATCCGGTGAACGTGGGCACGAGCGAGGAACCGACCTTTACCGCGTATTTCCTGTCAAGGATCGTGCTGATTATCGTGGCATAAGTGCTCGGACGACCGATTCCCTCGGCCTCCAGCGTCTTGACCAGGGTCGCCTCGTTGTAACGCAGGGGAGGCTCGGTTGTGTGGCTGTCGAGGACAACGTCCTCCACCGCCCGGACATCGCCCTCCACCAGGTCGGGAAGCTTCGGGGACGCATCCTCGTCCTCCTCGTCCGTATCCTCCCTGTAGACCCTGAGGAATCCGTCGAAAAGGATGACTGTCCCGCTTGCCGAAAGGCCGTATATACCGTCACTGAGACTTACCGACGTCGTCTTTTTCAAGGCCTCGGCCATCTGGGTGGCCACCGTCCTCTTCCAAATGATCGTATAGAGCTTGAGCTCCTCGCCGTCCAGCCCCGTGTCCCTGGGGAGCCTGAACGTGTCCCCTGCGGGCCTTATCGCCTCGTGGGCCTCCTGGGCGGAGGAGGATTTGGACCTGTAGTTCCTCACCCTTTCGGAAAGATATGCCGGACCGTACAGTTTCTCGACCTGCTTCCTCGATGCGTTTATGCATTCGGCCGAAAGCGTCGGGCTGTCGGTCCTCATGTAGGTTATGTATCCCTTCTCGTAGAGGCTCTGCGCCACCTGCATGACGCGGCGGACGCTGATCTTCATCTTCCTCGAGGCATCCTGCTGCAGCGTGGAGGTGGTGAAGGGAATCGCCGGTGCCTGCCTTTTCTCGTTCTCCTCGACACCCGTCACGACGGCATCCGTACCCTTGAGCTCCATGGAAACCTTCTCTGCCGCAACCGTATCGAGCACCACATGGCCCTTCTTCGCCTTTCCGGTCGAGGGATCGAAGCTGCTTTTGGAGGCGACGGTCAGGCCGTCGATCGTGACAAGCTTGGCCCTGAAATCGGAAAAATAGACGTCCACACCGGTATAGTCGCTCTTTTTGAACGCCCTGCGCTCCTTCTCCTTGTCGACAAGCAGCTTGAGCCCCGGAGACTGCACGCGTCCGGCCGAATACGCCGATCCGAGCTTCTTGCTGATGATCGGGGAAATCCCGTAGCCCTGCAGACGGTCCACCGCACGGCGGGCCTCCTGGGCATGCACGAGGTTCATGTCGATCTCACGGCAGTTGTCGAAGGCCGTGGTGATAGCCTGGCGCGTTATCTCGTGGAACACCATCCTGTAGACCGGGCACTTCGGCTTCAGCTCCATGAAAAGGTGGTAGCTGATCGACTCACCTTCCCTGTCCTCATCGCTTGCAAGCACGAGCTGTTCGGAATCCTTCAGGACCTTGCGCATCTCCGCGATGAGCTTCCTCTTGTCGTCAGGCATCTCGTATTCAAGCTCGTAGCCGTTGGCCGTATCCACGCCGTAAGTCCCCGTCCTGGGCGTCTTCGCCAGATCGAGGATGTGCCCCTTGCTGGCCATCACCGTGCAGCTTGCCGGCAAATATTTCTTTATTGTTTTAGCCTTGGTCGGAGATTCGACGATTATAAGAGTCTTTTTATTAGGATCGGCCTTCATAACTCCCCCTTGAACGTAAAAAAAATATATTGAAGGTTTCAAATTGTCAACAAAAAATCCGGCCTTTTCCAACGGTTGGGAAGGCCGGCCGGAGCGATGTTGATTTATCAACATATATTATGGATATCAGGACGTTTTTTTCTCAGCCCTGCACATCCTCGAGGTTCTTCAGCACGTATGCGCCGTCGTCACGGGTGCCGTCAGGATTGAAGAAGACGAAGGCGCGGACGATGGACGGCCCGTCCATCCTGAACACGAGGTTGCGCACCCCGTCGTCGTCGACGACGAAATCATAGATGACCTCGGTATCCAACGTGATGCCGAAGGCCTTCGTATCCACCGTGACCTCGATGTGGTCGAGTCCCAGGAATATCCTCGAGACCCTCCAGGACGAAGGGACGATGGACGATGTGTTGAACCTCTCCGCATTCAGCCTGTACGTCGCGGCCTGCTCGGTATCGGCATCATAGTCCGTCCAGCCGGCGCTTGCATCGTCGAACCCGTACAGCGGGAATATCCTGTGCTCGGCACCGTCGTCCGAGAGGATGTATATCTCCTGATGCTGACCGTATGTGGGATCCAGGACCGTGCGGACATTGAACACGAGGCGCCTTATCCTGCCCTTGTTGTCCTTCTTGGTCGGGTTGTCCCAGACATATGTGCCCGCCCAAGTGGTGGTCGTGCCTTTGGCGAACTGTGCATCGAGGGTGTTGTTCCCTTCGTCGCGGGCGGCGAACGAAATATCGTATGCGGTGTCGCTCATGAGGTTTTCGATCTCATAGGAGAAAACATCGTTTCCAAGCCGTACGACGAATCCGTTGTCCACATACAAATCGTACCATTCGGCACCATCGACCCCGTCCCAGGATACCTGAAAACCCGTGGGACGCGCCTGTACATCCAGAGAGAGTGCGGAAGGAACCGAGAAGAATATCACGAGGGCCGGCAGGACCAGCCTCTTGATTATATCACTTGTCCGTATCATTTTAATTTAGTATCCTACGATTATGAAAAAGTTGTCAACCTACCTATCCGCCGCGCTCGTGCTGGCATGCCTCTGCTCGTGTGCGGTCAGCGAGAGCCTGTCGCTGGGAAAAGACTCGTCATGCAGCGGCACGGACATAACCGTCTATCCGTTTTTCATCGATGTCCTCAACGACTTCTCGGAATTCCTGCCGCAGAGCGACGAAACCATAATGGATGCGGCCGTCGGCGGATTCTCGAACAACCTTGCAAACAGCGGCGAAGCCTTCGACGTGTCATATTCGAAGACCGGCGAGAACAGCTATTCCATATCCTTCGGTTTCAACAGCACCGAAGCGCTGGTCTCCGCGCTCAAGGGCGGCTCCAACAGTGTGCTGAAGGAGACGGACAACAGCCTGAGCTTCCATCTTGACATAGGCAACTACGGCGAGCTGAAATCGATAATACCGTTCCTATCCGATCCGAACTTCGAGGTGTACGGCCCCGAATACAACCAGGGGATGAGCGAGACCGACTATCTCGACATGATCTACTACCTGCTCGGGGAGGAGGGCCCGGACGCAATAAGGAACAGCACCATAGACATAGCCATCAGGACGCCGGGACCGGTCGTTACGGCGGAGGGAGTCAAGAAGACAGGCACGGATTCCGTGCTGTATTCCTTCCCTCTCATAGACTTCCTGCTCCTGAACGAGCCGATGGAGTTCTCGATCACCTGGCAATGAGGAGGATCAAGGCCCTCGACGCGGTGGTTGCGGCCGTATTCCTCTTTGCCGCGGTATCGAGCCTGGGACTCTCCTCGAAAGGTGACCAGGTGAGGATAGACAGCGCATACGCGACATACATATACCCGCTGGACGAGGACCGCACGGTAACAGTGCCCGGACCGCTCGGGGATACCGTCGTGAGGATAGAGGATTCAACCTTCCGCATAGTAAGCTCCCCATGCCCCGGACAGACATGCCTCCACATGAGGATGGGCTCCTCTGTCTGCTGCCTGCCAAACAGGGTTCTCGTGAGTCTCGATGACGGAAACGGAGGTGCGGATGCGATCAGCTACTGACAAGGTGTCGTCATATGCCTCGCTCTGCCTGCTGGGCTCCTTTCTCGAGATGCTGGTTCCGAAGCCGCTGCCGTTCTTCAGGCTGGGGCTTGCGAACATCCCCGTGATGCTCGCCCTGCCCCGTCTCGGCTTCCGGGATTTCGTGCTCCTGCTCCTGTTGAAGGCCACGGCCTCCTCCTACATCTCCGGGACCATATTCTCGTATTTCTTCCTGATGTCCCTTGCCCAGAGCCTCGCCTCGGGTCTGACAATGTACGCCGTCGGACGGGCAGGCGGAAAACATGTCTCACTGTACGGCATATCACTTTCGGGCGCCCTGGCAGGCACGCTTGCGCAGGTTGCAATGGCGATGCTCTATCTCGGGCGGGGGATGACGGTGCTGCTGGCACCGATGCTCTTCTCATCGTTCGCCTTCGCGCTCGTCACTGCATATCTTGCAGGATCGCTGCCCGATCCGGAGATGGAGGAGTCCCCGGATCCGGGCGCCGGCACAACCGGCGGTACGGCCGGCAGGGCCGTTGCCGCAGCTGCACTGCTGTCGGTCCTGATGGTCCAGATCGCCGACGATGCCGCCGCACTCGCAGTCCTTTTCGCCATCCTTGCCGCACTGCTGCCCCTTTATGGCAGGAAAATCAGGATAAGACCGTACCTGGCGCTCTTTGCCGTGTCGCTGCTCTCGAACCTGATGACAGGGCGTGGTATGGTCGTCGCGACCCTGCTAGGCTTCGAGATAACCGCCGACAGCCTGAAGGCGGGGCTTGAGACCGCGCTCAGGCTCTCATGCACGGTCGAGCTCAGCCTCCTGTTCTCCGGACTTGCCGCGCCGTCCGGCCTCATGGGCAGGACGCTGTCGAAATTCTTCTTCCTGGAGGAGGTGTTCGAATCATCGGAGGGAAGCCTCAGGGAACGGATTGCGCGCGTCTTGTCCGGCACCATCGGGGAAAAGCATCCCACGGCTCGGGATGGAGCCGTCATGAAGGCCGTTCCTCCCCTCCTGGCATGCACGGTCTGCCTGGCTTATTCCTTCCTCCGCTGACACATGCGGCCCGTATGGTGGCGTTCAAAAGGAAATACCGGCAATAATCGGCCGGATGAAACACAACATTTTTCATTTATTTATTAAAAAGCTATTAATAATATTACTCTATTCACATTAATAATTGTTTTTATGGCAATAAAAATAAATTAATGCCGAATCTGTACAGATTTTTCAAGCATGTTATACTTATTTTTGTCATATGAGTTGACACTGTCGAAGATTTAATATATAAAAATTTATCGATAACAAGAAGGAGAAAAACATGGCTGAAGTTAAGGAATTGTTTCCCGGGCAGACCGAACTGCAGCAGATGATCGAGCGCGTCAAAAGGGCTCAGCTCATCTACGCAAACTACCCGCAGGAAAAAGTCGACGCTATCTTCCGTGCCGCGGCTATCGCCGCCAACAACGCAAGGATCTCCCTTGCCCAGGATGCCGTCCAGGAAACCGGGATGGGAATCATCGAGGACAAGGTCATCAAGAACCATTTCGCAGCAGAGTACATCTTCCACAAGTACAAGGATGAGAAGACATGCGGCATCATCGAGGACGACCCCGGATTCGGAATCAAGAAGATTGCAGAGGCTAAGGGTGTCATCTGCGGCATCATCCCGACGACAAACCCGACAAGCACCGCAATATTCAAATCCCTGATCGCCCTGAAGACCAGGAACGCCATAATATTCAGTCCGCATCCGAGGGCGAAGAAATGCACATGCGATGCGGCACGTATCGTCCTCAACGCGGCCGTCGAGGCAGGGGCGCCCGAGGACATCATCGCATTCATCGAGGAGCCGAGCATGGAAAAGACCGACTATCTGATGAAGCATCCCCTTGTCAACCTCATTCTGGCGACAGGTGGTCCCGGAATGGTTAAATCGGCCTACTCCTCCGGCAAGCCCGCAATCGGCGTCGGAGCCGGAAACACCCCCGCCCTTCTCGACAAGAGCTGCAACATCAAGATGGCGGTCGCGTCCATTTTGATGAGCAAGACGTTCGACAACGGCGTGGTCTGCGCATCGGAGCAGTCCATCATCGTCCACAAGGACATATACAACGAGGTGAAGAAGGAGCTCAAGGAACAGGGTGCGCAGTTCCTTACCAAGGAACAGCATGACAAGCTCGCCGCGGTCATCCTCGACCCGCAGAGGGGGACTGTCAACCCGAAGATCGTCGGACAGCCCGCGTACAAGGTTGCGGAGATCGCAGGCTTCACAGTGCCGAAGGATGCAAAGGTGCTCATCGGCGAGGTTAAGAAGGTCGAGGCATCCGAGCCTTTCGCTCATGAGAAACTCTCACCGGTCCTTGGAATGTATTCCTGCGACAACTACGGGGAAGGATGCCTCATGGCAGCCAAGCTCATCGCCCTCGGCGGCTTCGGACACACATCCGTACTCTACGTGGACGAGAAGGAGCAGGACAAGATCGACAACTACGGAAAGACCGTGAAGACAAGCCGCGTGCTCATCAACATGCCGGCCAGCCAGGGAGCCATCGGAGACATATACAACTTCCGTCTCGAGCCGAGCCTCACGCTCGGATGCGGCAGCTGGGGCAACAACAGCATCAGCGAGAACGTCGGCCCCAAGCATCTTTTGAACATCAAGACCGTGGCCGAGAGGAGAGAGAATATGCTTTGGTTCAAGCTTCCACCTAAAATCTATTTCAAGTACGGCTGCCTTCCCGTGGCACTGCAGGAGCTCGAGGGGAAGAAGAGGGCGTTCATCGTCACCGACAGCTTCCTCTTCTCCAGCGGAATGATCGACGACATAACCGACACGCTCAACAAGATCGGAGTCGAGACCGAGGTCTTCCATCAGGTCAAGCCCGATCCGACGCTCGGAACCATCAACACGGCGATGCAGCTCGTGAACGCATACAACCCGGACATCATCATCGCGGTCGGCGGAGGATCCCCGATGGACGCGGCGAAGATCATCTGGCTTTTGTATGAGCATCCGGAGGTCAAGTTCGAGGGACTCGCGCTCCGCTTCATGGACATCAGGAAGAGGATCTACGCGTTCCCGAACATGGGAAAGAAGGCGGAGCTCGTCTGCATCCCGACGACAAGCGGAACAGGAAGCGAGGTCACGCCGTTCGCGATCATCACCGATGAGAAGACCGGCATGAAGTGGGCCATTGCGGACTACGCCCTCACGCCCAGCATGGCGATCGTCGACAGCAAGCTCGCAATGGGACAGCCCAAGGGACTGACCGCAAGCTGCGGAATCGACGTGCTCACACACGCACTCGAGGCACTCGTATCCTCGATGAGCACCGACTACACGAACGCCCTCTCCATCGAGGCGGCAAGGATCATCTTCAAGTACCTGCCGAGAGCCTATGCGGACGGAACAGACAAGAAGGCCAGGGAGAAGGTCCACAACGCGTCCACGATGGCCGGAATGGCTTTCAGCAACGCGTTCCTCGGCGTGTGCCACTCGATGGCCCACAAGCTCGGAGCAAGGTTCCACGTGCCGCACGGAATGGCCAACGCACTGCTTCTTACAAACGTCATCCGCTTCAACGCGAACGACAATCCGACAAAGCAGGCATCGTTCCCGCAGTACGAGTTCCCGTCGGTCATCAGCAGGTATGCACGCGTGGCGGACTACATCTCCACACCTGTGAACAATGCGAAGAACACGGACCTCATGGACAGCAGGAATGCGAAGACACTCGAGGAAAAGGTCGAGATCCTCATCCAGGGCATCGAGGCCCTCAAGAAGGAACTCGGGGTACCCGCGAGCATCCAGGAATGGGGGGTCGACGAGGCGGAGTTCCTCGCTGCGGTCGACGAGCTCTCGGTGAAGGCGTTCGACGACCAGTGCACGGGAAGCAACCCGAGATACCCGCTGATCAGCCAGATCAAGCAGCTCTATCTCGATTCCTTCTACGGCAGGCCGTGGAAGGAAGAGGTCTGAAAGGACCGATGACACAGGGTGCCGGCAAAAACCGGCACCTTTTTATTTGCACGGAAAATGCCGGAAAGGAGACAGGCTTTGTTTCCAGGGCGAAAGGAGCATCGGAAATCATGCTCTCATGATGCGGCGGGGAAGGCTTCCTGCCGTCCAGTCATGCCAAAAGCTCCGGAAGGACAAAAAAAAATCCGCCGTTCTGGCGGATTGCGTGGAGAGCCTGCGGGCTCATTCCTCGACTTTCTCGAAAGCATCGGCACCGGCTCCGCAGAGAGGACATACGAAATCCTCTGGCAGCTCCTCGCCCTCATATTCATAACCACAAAGTGTGCATACCCATTTCATAGCATTTTCTCCTTGTTCAAAAATATCGTAAGGTCGATGACCTTATGTAAAAAGTATAATACATTTCCCTCCGGGTGTGTACATCAATTGTGTGACTTGGTCACAAATCACACCTCGAGGAACTGCGCCTCGTACAATGCCCGGTAGATTCCGCCCTCCCTGCCGACAAGACTGTCGTGGCTGCCCCGCTCGACAATGGTCCTGTCCTGAATGACGAATATCTCGTCCGCGTTCCTTATCGTGGAGAGGCGGTGGGCGACGACGAAGCACGTGCGTCCCTGCATTATCAGCCCCATCCCCTTCTGTACGAGTATCTCACTCTCCGTGTCTATTGCGCTTGTCGCCTCGTCGAGGATGAGTATCCGCGGATCGGCGATCAGGGTCCTGGCGAGCGCCAGCAGCTGCCGCTGCCCCTGCGAGAACGACGACGATGTCACCCTGCCGTCGTATCCGCCCGGATGCTCGAGGATGAACTTCTCGGCTCCGATCAGCCGGCATGCGGCACGCATCTCCTCTTCCCCGACATCCTGCCTTCCGTACAGGAGGTTCTCCCTGACTGTCCCCGTGAAAAGAAAAGGATCCTGGGTCATCACGGCTATCGACTCCCTGAGGTTCGAAAACCTGATGCGGCTTATGTCCATGCCGTCGATCATGACGGAGCCTGAAACAGGATCGTAGAACCTCGCTATCAGGTTGACCACGGTCGTCTTTCCGGCGCCCGTCTCACCGACAAGGGCGATCGTACGACCTTTTCTGACACAAAAGGACAGGTCCTCGAGGATGAGCTTGTCCGGCTCGTCCGGATATGCGAAGGAAACGGACGAGAATTCCACGGATCCCTCGCGTATCGCGAAGTCGACCGCATCATCAGCCTCGACCAGGGATGCCGGCGTGTCGAGGAGCTCGAAGACCCTGCCTGCCGCGGTTATGTTGTTGGTCAGCTGGTTGTAGGTCATCGCAAGCTGCCTGATCGGCATCCAGAAGAGCGTGAGATAGGAAGAGAACGCGACAAGCTCCCCTATCCCGTCCCTGCCTATGCCCAGGACGGAATATCCGAGCAGGTACAACGACACAAGCCCGAGGCCGTTCGCGACCGACCAGACGACATTCATCAGGTCGCTCCTCCTGACGGCCCGGTTCCAGCTTGATTCGACATCTCCTATTATTTCCTCGAACGTCTTCTCCGTCTCGCTTTCCGCATTGAAGGCCTGGACTATCCTTATGCCGGAATAGTTTTCATGACTGAAGGCGTTCAGGTTGGACTGCTTCTTCCTGAAGGCCTCCCAGTTCGAGAACCCACGGATCGTGACGAGGTATGTGGAGGCGACGAACAACGGCACCACCATCACCGCACTCAGGGCAAGGACAGGGTTGGACACAAGCATCGCCGCGAGTATGCCGGCTATCATGATCAGATTGGGCAGGATGCTCGTTACAAGCTGGCTCATCATGTCCTTCATGCTTGTTATGTCATTTATCAGCCTTGAAAGGATCTTTCCTGTCGGGCGGGAATCGAAATAGAACAGGCTCAGCGAACCGAGATGCGCGAAGGCGTCCCTCCTTATCGTATGGACAATGCTGTTCGCGACGCCGGCCATGATGCGCATGCGCACCGTGTTGCAGATCCACCAGGCCATGCACAGGAGGAAACCGGCGGACACCGTCCGCACGAGACCTTCCGCATCCTTGGCCATCACATCCACGTCTATGGCATGCTCCACAAGCCTTGGAAGGATTATCACGATCGCCGAGCACACCGTCATGAGGACAATGGACAAGGCTATGGCCCTCCTGTGCCGTGCCAGATACGAGAACACTCGCGCAAGTATCCTCTTCTTGTCGGTGGTTGCATTCCTCTCATCGGTCCTGAACGTCTCCACAGCCATGTCACACCTCCCCGCCATATTGGGCAAAATACGTCCTGCTGTACAGCCCGCCCAGCTTCATGAGTGTCTCATGATCACCCCGCTCGGCAACCGAACCGTTTTCCAAAAAGATGATCTCGTCGGCGTTCCTCACCGCGCTTATCCTGTGCGCGATTATTATCTTGCTGCGGGAACCGAGATCCTTGACGCTCCTTTGTATCTTTTTCTCCGTTTCCATGTCCAGCGCGCTCGTGGCATCATCCAGGATCAGGACTGGGGAATCCTTTGCAAAGGCCCTGGCGATGCTTATCCTCTGCTTCTGTCCTCCGGAGAGCCCGACCCCCTTCTCGCCTATCACGGTCTCCTCCCCGTCGGAAAGCTTTTTCACGAAATCCAGGGCGCACGCGCTCTTCAGCGCCGAGATGACGGAATCCTTGGACATGCTGTCCCTTTTGCCGATGCTCACGTTGGAATCTATCCTGTCGGAAAAAAGGAAGGTCTCCTGACCAACTATGGACACAAGACTTCTGACGGTCGAAAGCCTCATCTCATCAAGAGGTATGCCGGAATAAGTTATCCTGCCTCCGCTGGGGTCGGCAAACCGTGCGATCAAAGAACAGATTGTGCTCTTTCCGCTGCCTGTGGCGCCCATTATACCCAATGTCCTGCCACTTTCCAGCGTGAACGAGACATCATTTAGTATTTTCCTTCCATCAACCTCGAAGCACACGCCATCGAAAATAAGCGGTCCTGACAAAGGAACATCGCAAATTTCCCCGTCCCTCACCAGGCTTTTCCTGTCGAATATGTCCAGAAGCTTCCTGGAGGAGGCGTTCGCATTGCTTATCGCCTGTAGGACCCAGCCAAGATCCATCATCGGCCATGCCAGGTTCGCGACATACATCGTCACGGCTGCGGCCTCGCCGAGGCTCATCATCCCCCTCATCACCAGCAGGCCGGAGGAGAGCACCGACAATATCTGCATCGCCCTGGCAAGGGCGCTCATCGGGCTCATCGTGTCCGCCCACAGGAAATCGACGTCGAGATTGAGGCGGAAGAACCTGTTGTTGTGTCGAGAGAAACGCTCCTGCTCGAACTTCTCCCGGCCGAACGCCTTCACGGTCCGTATCCCGCTCAGGACCTCGGAGGCATCCTCATTCATATCCGCCGTCTCGTCGCTTATCTTGTCATATATCCCGTCCCCCTTCCTTTCGGCGAAGAAGGCTATCAGGAATATCGCCGGCATCAGCATGGCAGGCACTATCAGCCCGTACAGGCTTATTTTCATGAGCATGTACAGGAAAATGACCGTATGGAACACGATCTCGACCGTGAACACTCCGACGAAGCCAAAGACGAAGCCGACGTTCTCAACATCCTGCTTCGTGCGGCTCATCAGCTCACCGGGGTTGTTGTCGGTGAAGAATCCCATGTCCATGCTTTGTATGTGCCTGAACAGATCCCTCCTCATCCCCTTCTGGGTGAACGCGCTCATCTTGTCCGAGCAGTACTCCTGCACGTAATACCCAACGGCCATCACGGACGACAGTAGGACAATGAGAGCGACGTACGGCAAAAGCCGGTTTCCTGCGCTGGAGACGAAAACATCGTCTATGATCCTCTGCGTGACCATGGGCAGGAGCGAATCGGCCGTCACGGCCGAAAACAGCCCGATAAATGAAAACAGGTACAACCTCTTCCTTTTCAACGCATATTTAAAAAGCCTGAGCATGAATCATTTCTCCAAAAAACGACGGATGAAAGCAGAACAAAACCAAACACCAAGGGAAGAAGGTCTTTCAAACCGGGGAAGAAGGGCGCGTGCCGTATGTCATGACCGAATACATGTCTCCCTCCTCCTCTTCAGCATACTTTAATATGCATATCATATACAGTGCGTTTAGGCAACTTAAAAATCCATGCTTTACAAACGCAGGGTGCCGGATTTAAAATGACCAATAAGCCATATTTGGTCACAGGAGGGCATGATGCCGAAGATTTTCTCGCAGGAAGACAGGACGGAGATATCGAACAGGCTCAAAGCAAACGCGCTGCAGCTTCTCAGGGAAAAGCCCTACAGGAAGATAACCGTCGAGGAGATAACAGGGAGGACGGGCATCGCAAAGGGGACGTTCTACAACTTCTTCACGAGCAAGGAAGACTTCTTCTACATCATCCTTCTTGAAATGAGCGGGGAGAACGTCGAGAGGATAAGGGCGATCGCGGGCAGGCAGGTCTCCAAAAAACAGGAGCTGAGAAGCCTTCTTGCCGAGATGATCCTGGATATGGAGAGTCCGACGGACAATCTCGACAAGGACGACATCAGCATCATCACACGCCTGAAAAACGGAGCATCGTTCCCCGACGAGGCAAAGCTGTTCGCACAGGCACTGTACGACGGAAGGCTCAAGATCAGGAAGGATGCGGACAGAACCACGGTCGAGAACCTGCTGACAGTGATCCTCCAGCAGCGCAAGATCAACATGGAGACCCCGATAAGGAACTACGGGGAGCTTGTGAGGCTTCTGGTCAAGGCATTGGTCAACTATCTATACGAATAGAATATACATTCTGACTTCGGATTGACATATTGATTTCTTAATAGACGCTCCACATGACTGGAAGCATATTAATTCCTGCGTCTGCCGCGCTTCTCCTGCTTCATCCTCCGGATCATGTCCTTCATCTGCTGGTTGGCATCCTCCATCTCGCTCTCCTTCACCAGGTGAAGCCTGCGGTACGTCAGAAGCGTGTCGGGGGACATGGACGAGTGGCAGCATTCGCCCACTATCTTCTCGAGCACCTCGTGGTCGAGATACCCGTAATTTCGGAAGAAGCTTGCGGAGAGGTTCTCCACCGCATTGAAGAGGGCGTCAGAGGAAATCGAAAAAGGGGTGTTCCTCAGCGAGAGCACAGTACCATCACCGCACAGCTCGATGTCGGAATAGACCTTCTCCTCGTCCTGGCGGAACCTCTTCTCCTTCCGGCTCCATCTCATGCTGTAGAGGCAGACACCCTTGTCGAGAAGCTCCGCGAAGACGAAGCTGTCCGAAAGCAGCATCTTGGAACAGAGAAGGTACATCTCGAAGAAATTCGCATTGAGGATCAGGAATCCGCCCTCCCCGTCACCTTCCACGGGGACGCACTCGAGCTTGGCCGAGGACAGATAGCTTTCAACAGCCTCGCCGAACAGGTCCGTCTCCAGGGACGAGGACGATGGATAGACGGCGGCGAACGTCAGGGCGCATCGGTTCCAGAGGCCTCTCTTTCCACACCCGGGACTTTTGATCTGACTGGAATCCTTTGATAATAAAACGCATTCAAAGTCCACGGGAATCCTCCTAGCATGGACATGATACCATATCTTTCACATCCATTAATAAAAAAAAAGAAAAATGACCGGCATCCGATGGATACCGGCTGGAAATGAGATAATTAGGAAGGCACCGCCGGCTATTCAAGCTCGAATGCCCCGGTATAGAGCCGGTAATACACCCCATGCTGGGCGATGAGGTCGTCATGATCCCCGCGCTCGATGATCCTTCCATGGTCAAGCACCATTATCGCATCGCTGTTCCTGACCGTTGACAGGCGGTGGGCAATGACGAACACGGTGCGGTTTTCCATTATCCGGTCCATACCGGCCTGCACCAGGGCCTCGGTATGGGTGTCGATGCTGCTGGTTGCCTCGTCCATGACCATTACAGGAGGATCCGCGACCGCAGCCCTTGCGATCGCAAGCAGCTGGCGCTGTCCCTGGGAAAGCCCCTCTCCGTTGTTGGTTATCATGGTGTCGTAGCCGTCAGGCATCCTCATTATGAAGTCATGGGCGTTAGCAAGCCTTGCGGCGGCCTCGATCTCCTCGTCCGTGGCATCAAGCCGTCCGAACCGGATGTTTTCCCTTATCGTTCCGGTGAAGAGGTTCGTGTCCTGAAGTATCATCCCGAGGGAACGGCGGAGATCGCTTTTCCTGATCTTGTTGATGTTTATGCCGTCGAACCTTATCTTGCCGTCCTGTATGTCATAGAAACGGTTCAGGAGATTGGTGATGGTCGTCTTGCCGGCCCCCGTCGAACCGACGAACGCTATCTTCTGTCCCGGCTTTGCATACAGCGATATGTCATGGAGGACAACCTTGTCTGGCACATAGCCGAAATCCACATCCTTCATGACGATATCTCCCTTCAGGAGCGTATAGGTCGTGCCGCTGCCGTCGGTATGGGGATGCTTCCAGGCCCAGACACCGGTCCGCTCCGTGCTCTCCACGACCTCGCCGTCGACAACCTTCGCGTTGACCAGCGTCACATATCCGTTGTCCACCTCGCTCTCCTCGTCGAGAAGCTCGAAGATCCGCTCCGCGCCTGCAAGGGCAAGCAGGACGCTGTTGGACTGTTGTGCGATCTGGTTGACTGAGTTTGACAGGGAGCGCGAGAGAAGCAGGAATGCCGCAAGCGCACCGACGGTATACGCAGGAGACAGGATCGTCAGCACGCTTCCTACAAGGACGAGCGTCACATACTGCAGGTTGCTCATGTTGGCGCTTACGGGTCCCATCGAGTTCGCGTACCCGTTGGCCAGCGCAACCGATTTGTTAAGCTGGTCGTTCAGGCGGTCGAAATCGGCCTTGCTGTCCTCCTCGTGGGTGAACACCTTGATCACCTTCTGTCCGTTTATCATCTCCTCGATGAATCCGTTCACAGCTCCGAGGTCCCTCTGCTGCAGCACGAAATGCTTGCCGCTCTTCGATGCCACGGATCCCGTCACCTTGTACATCAGGAACATGAAGAACAGCACGACAATCGACATGATCCATGAATTGACAAACATCGAGCACAGCAGGAACACGATCGTCAGCGTGGCGCTCATGACCTGCACGAGGGCCTGGCTGAGCATCTGGTTCAACGTGTCCGTATCATTGCTGAAGCGGCTCATTATCTCACCGTGGGGATGGGTGTCGAAATAGCTCAGTGGAAGCGATTCGAGCTTTTTGAACATCCTGCACCTGATATCGAGTATCGTTCCCTGTGCGACCTTGATCATCGTCCTCTGGATCAGATACGAGGGAAGCACCAGGAAAACGGCTATCACGAGCGCATAACGGACCAAGGCGGCCGTCAACGGACGGAAGTCAGGATCCGGGTTGTTCACGAGCGGGGTTATGTATCCGTCTATGAGGGTCTCCATGAAGTTCGAGGCATAGACCGTGGCCAGAGCCGTGCAGATTATGCAGAAGACGACAAAAATGAAAACTGGCAGATGCCCCTTGAAAACTACGCCGAAGAGCCGTTTCAAAACCTTCTTTGGATTCTTGGCCCTTGCGGCACCTCTTGCTCTCAACATCTCACTCCTCCTCCCTGCCCTTGACCTGGGTCTCGTACAGACCGCGGTAGTTGGCATTGCGTCCGAGGAGCTCGGAATGGGTTCCGATGTCCTCTATGCGTCCGTTGTTCATCATTATGATCTCGTCAGCATCCTCGACAGAGGAGATGCGCTGGGCGATGATTATCTTGGTCAGATCCTTGACATCGTTCCTGAGCGCCTCGCGTATCTGGCGGTCGGTCGCGGTGTCGACGGCGCTGGTGCTGTCGTCCATGATCAGTATCCTGGGAGATTTGAGCAGGGCCCTGGCTATGCACAACCTCTGCCTCTGCCCGCCGGAGAAATTGCTTCCCCCCTGTTCGACATGGCTCTTGTATCCGTCCTTCATGGACGATATGAAAGGATCTGCTGCGGCGATCACGGCGGCCCGTCTGACCTCCTCGTCGCCGGCATCCTTGTTCCCCCACCTGAGATTCTCCTCGACGGTTCCGGAAAAGAGCTGGTTTTTCTGCAACACCACCGATACCTCGTCGCGCAGTGCCTTCAGATTGTACTCGCGCACATCCCGGCCAGCGACCTTGACGGAACCGGAAGTGACATCGTAAAGGCGTGCGATCAGCGACACAAGCGTGCTTTTTCCGCTTCCGGTGGGTCCAAGTATGCCGATCATCTGCCCGCTCCTGATCTTGAAGCAGATGTCCTCGAGAACAGGGGAGCCCGGCTTGTAGGCGAAGTTTACATGATCGAATTCGATATCCCCGTTTGCAACAACCTTCACACCGTCCTCATTCTTATCCATGTCCGGCACCGTCGTAAGCACCTCAACGATACGCTCGGCGCTGGCACGGGAAATCGTCACCATGACCATGAACATGCCGATCATGATCAGGCTGAGCAGGATCTGCGTGTTGTACGTGTACACGCTCATCAGCTGTCCGGTCGTCATATGCGACACGTTTATGAGTCTGGCACCGATGTACGAGACGGCGATGGTGCAGAGATACATCACCGACATCATCACAGGCTGGCTCATTGCCATTATCTTCTGAGCGGCGACGAAGTTCTTGTATATCTGTCCGGCCGATTCGTCGAACCTCTCCGTCTCCGACTCCTCCCTGACATAAGCCTTGACCGTCCTTATGCCGGTAAGGTTCTCCCCGACGACGCGGTTGAGTCCGTCATAGCTCTTGAACGCCTTCTCGAAGTTCGGATGGGCCTTGTTCATCATGACCACGATCATCACGGCCAAAACCGGGATGGCCACCGCGTAGACGAAGACCAGAGATCCTCCGTTATGGAGCACCATGAGGATTGCGAAGACGAACATTATCGGGGACCTCACGAACATCCTTATGATCATCTGGAACGCCATCTGCACGTTCTGCACATCCGTCGTGAGCCTGGTTATGAGGCTGGATGTGCTGAACCTGTCGATGTTGGAGAAAGAGAAATCCTGCAGCTTGTAGTATATGTCATGACGGATGTTGCGGGCGAAACCGGCGCTGGCGACAGCCGCGGTCCTTGCACCGAGCACGCCGAAGAACATCGACATGAAAGCCGCAAGTATCAGGAGGGCGCTCATCTTGAAGGTATAGGGAAGATCCCCCTGGGCGACCCCGACATCTATGATCTGAGCCATGATGGCCGGTATGAGCACCTCCATCAGAACCTCGCCTACCATCAAAAGCGGCGTCAGAATGGTTTCCTTCCTGTATTTCCCGATGCGGGACAATAGGATCTTAAGCATCAAAACTCCTCCAACTTCTTCCTGATCCTGGAACAGATGCAAAGGAACGATTCCAGATCGTCCCTGCCGAGATACTCCACAAGACTGTCCTCCATGTCCATCAGGTTCCTGTAGCACAGCCTTGCGACGTCCAATCCCTTTTCCGTGATCTCCAAATATTTCTTCCGTCTGTCCGTCTCGGAGAACCGACGGCACAGAAGCCCGGATTTCTCCATCTTGTCCACCATCGCGGAGACTGCGGCCCTGGAAATCTGGAACATCTGCCCGATATCCTTCTGATATGTCGGCTTGCCGGCACGCCCTGCGACATAGCCGAGTATGCGCAGCTGGGCCACGGGATAACCGAGCTTCTCCTCCATCGTCCTCTCGAACAGCTGGTCGAGATTCCGGAGATTCCACCCAATATGTTCTTTCATTTTAGTCAACCACTTTACAAGTTAGCGGGAGAATCGATTAACGTCAATACATATCGGGAGGATGAAAAAAGGACCCGGAGGTCCTTTCGATCATGATGGGAATTCTTTCAATCCGGCACCTTGGCCATGAATGCCAGGGATTCCACGCTCATCGAATACGATCCGGCGCAGTAAGGGATGAAGCAGGCCTGCCCCTTCTTGAGCAGCAGGGTCTCCCCTCCCTGGGATATCCTCACATCACCCTCCACTGCAAGGAGGATGGCCGTCTCCGGCCCTTCGACAACATAATCCCCCTTCCTGCAGGATAGAAGCAGGAAAGCATCGGAGGGCACCGGAGCGGCAAGCCTTCCGCAGGAATCCTTACTCATCGCAACCTTCTCCGGGCATGATGGCTCGAAGCTCATGATAGACGAAAGCTCCCCGAGATCCACCTTCTTGTGGGTCAACCCGCCCCTCAGGACATTGTCGGATGCGCTCATGAGCTCGACCCCGTTGCCGTAGACATATGCATGCAGCGTGTCGGGTTCCAGATAAAGCGCCTCCCCGGGCACCAGGTGCACTATGTTCATGAAGATCGGGGCAAGAGCGCCGATATCCCCGGGATATTCGTCCAGAGCCTCCATCGCGACCCCCTTGTATGTGAGGAAATCGCCTGTCTTCATCTTGTCGTTCTTCTGCACAAGGTTGCTCTTGAATTCCCAGAGGACCTCGGTCTTCTGATCCTCGCCAAGCCCGTACAAGGCAAAGAAGATGTCCTTTATCGAATCACGGACAAGACCGAACTTGCGCGAGGACGATGGTATGAAAACATCGAAGTTCTCCTTTATCCGGTCAAGTGGAAGGAAACCGCACATCGCCGTCACCGGTGTTATCGCCTCGATTATCTCCGCCTTCTCGTTGTCATCCTGGTAATTGCAGGAAAGTCCTTCCTGTCTGGCACGGCTTTCCTTCAGCCAGCCCTGTTCAGCCTGCTTCTTCGTAGGATGGCACTGAAGGGAGAGCGGGTTGTTTATCGCCAGGACCTTGAAAAGAAACGGGAGTCTGGAACCGAACCTGCCAAAGGTCTCCGGACCAAGGATCCTCTCCGGATCCTCCTCTATCACATGGGAAAGACTCACGACCCCCTCGACCTTGGCATCCCCAGAAGGATGCGCTCCCATCCAATACTCGCCCATCGGACCGTCGGAAGGAATCCCAAGGAGCTTTGGTATGAAGTAATCGTTGCCCCACGGGTAATCCTTTATGACGCCGGTTATCCTATGAATATCCATTTTTCTCAACCTTCCTGATAGGAAATATAATCAAATTTTTTCAAATTTTCCAATCTCGTACGCATTTTTCCAGCTTTCGGCGAAACCGTCCATGGTACGGCTGACCAGAAGGGACCCGACCTCGGAAAAAAGAAGCTCCGGCTTGTAGGCAAGCCCGTCGGCTCCGGCCTCCGCCGCCCTCTCGGCCGTTTCGTGGGAATGTATGCTGGCTACCAGGACGAACACGTCGGGAACGGCCTTCTTCAAAAGCCGCACAAGAGCCTGGTAGTCCAATCCGTTCTCTTCCATCCTTCCCGCATACACGGTCAGCTGCCCCGCCCCCGCCTTGACCGCAAGAAGCGCCTGGGAGAACGTGTACACGGCCGTGCCCGCGACCTCGACTCCGGCTGAGGACAGCGATGACATGGCTGCAAGACCCTCGCGGCTGACCGGAATCCTCACCACAGTGCGGCTTCCGAACTCCTCGGATATGAAAGACGCATCCTTCATTATGTCCTCGTAGCTACGGCCCACAGTCTGCACATGCAGCCTTCCGCCATGCTCGTCGATGAACCGGCCTATCACCTTCAGGTCCAGGACCGCCGAGCCGTATTTGGACTGGCTCCTGCTTATCAGACTCGGGTTGGTGATCACGCCGTCGGCGTTTATCATCGAATAGGTGGAACGAATGAAATTCACATCAGCGGTATCCAAGAACAGCTTCATATCCCCTCCTTCGAACATTATAACTTCAATTCTGGCCGTCACCGCCATGAAATATTTTCAAACCTGCATGTTTTTTCAAAATAATTTCCAGACATCCGGGCCAAAATGCTATCATCCGGATAATGAAGATCATGATTTCCCCTGCAAAGCAGATGAAGACGGAGGATCCCGGATTCGAGCCACGTGGCGTTCCAATTTTCGAACAGGAGGCCGGAAAGCTGATCCGGCATCTGAAAAGCATGTCAAAGGACGGGCTTGGAAAGGCGCTGAAGATAGAAGGAAGGCTGCTCGAGGAAAGCTTCAGGCTGTACGGACGCATTGATCTTGACAACGGAACCAGATACGCCGCGCTCCCCCTTTTCAAAGGCATACAGTATTCGTACATGGCGGGCGACGTGTTCACCGACGGGGAATACGATTATCTCGAGGAACATCTCAGGATACTTTCCGCCTTGTACGGCGTGCTGCGTCCGTTTGATGGAATAATGCCGTACAGGCTGGAGATGACAAGCGCGATCGCGCCCGACGGATGCGGCAACCTGTACGGTTTCTGGTCGGACAAGGTGTCCCGCAGCCTCGGCGAAGAATTGATTGTCGACCTGGCAAGCAGGGAGTACTCGGCGCTGGTCCGTCCGTATTCAGGCAACCGGAGGATCGTGGGCGTCAGATTCTACGAGCAGGGGCGGAACAGTCTCGTCGAGAAAGGGGTGCACGTGAAGATGCTCCGGGGCATGCTGGTACGCTTCATGGCCACAAACCGGATCACGACCGCAGAGGGCATCAAGGACTTCTCTCCCCCCGGATTCTTTTTCAACAAGGGACTATCCGGAAGTAACGAGATCGTATTCACCGGGCGGTGGGGGTTCACCTCTCCCGCTTCAGGATGAATCCGATGGCGGAAAAAACAAGAAAGAGTGCCAGATGGGCCATCACGATGGACGCCCCGACCGGGGTTCCCTCGTAGAACGAGAAGCTTATCCCGCAGACGAACGCGGCAACCGACAGCAGCGCGCTTGAGACGGTCACCCCGCGGTAGGTCTTGAAGACCCTCATCGATGTGAGGGGAGGAAATATTATCAGGGCGCTTATCAGCAGTGATCCCAGCATCCTCATCCCGAGGACTATCGTCATTGCGGACAGAACCGCAAGGAGCATCATGTACCTGCCGCTCCCAACCCCTCCGGCACTGGAAAAGACAGGGTCGAACGTCACGGCGAACAACCGCGGGTACAGAAGCACGTAGCAGACGAGCACGACGAGGGACAGGACCACGGAGAAGACCGCATCGCTCCTGCCTACGGCAAGGAGGGAACCGAACAGGAAGTTGTTTATGTCCGTGTTGGTCCCCTTGACGAAGGATATCATCATGACGCCGAAGGCAAGGGACGATGCGCTTATGAGGGCTATGGCCCCGTCGCTCGACAGCAGCTTCCTGTCGTTCATCCTGAGAAGAAGCACCGCGGACAGGACCACGACGGGAATCGTGAATCCCAGTGGTGACAATCCCAGCACCGATGCCACGGAAAGGGCTCCGAACCCAACGTGAGACAGGCCATCGCCGATCATCGAGAACCGCCTCAGAACAAGTGATACGCCGAGCAGCGACGCGCAAAGGGATACCAGCAACCCGACTATGAACGCCCTCTGCATGAACGGATATGAAAGCATCTCAATCATGGTGTCCGGCCTCCTTCAGGAACCTCCTTCCAGGTTTTGAATCGAAATATTCATCCTTTTTGCCGAAAAAGAACCCTGCCCCCAGATAAAGCACGTGGCTGGCGCTGTTGAGTGCTGGATGGATGTCATGGGTCACCATGATTATCGTCATGCCACCCCTGTTCAGACGGTCCACTATCGAATAGAGCTCGCTCGAGGTATGCGGGTCCAGCCCCGCAACCGGTTCGTCCAAAAGCAGCACCTTCTCCGCCGCGCAGAGGGCGCGGGCCAGAAGCACCCGCTGCATCTGTCCTCCGGAAAGCTCCTGGAAGGATTTCCTCCTGAGCTCCCCGAGCCCCATCTTCTCCAGATTCCCCATCGCCTCGTCCTTCTGGCTCCTGGAATACCTGAACCTCCTGCCAAGGCGGTTGACCATTCCGCTCATGACCACCTCGGATACCGAGGCGGGGAAGCTCTGCTGTATCCTCGTCTGCTGGGCGAGGTACCCGATCCCCCTGTTCGAGAAACCCGGAGCGAACGATATCTTACCGGAAAGCGGTGCATGAAGGCCCAGCACGGCCTTCACGAGCGTGCTCTTGCCCGCTCCGTTCTCCCCGAGAATGCAAAGATAATCACCTTCCGATATCTCGAATGAAATATCCTGCGCCACACTCCTGCCCTCATAGCCGAGACAGAGGTTCTCGGCCTTTATCAGCATGCTCATAGGAACGCCTCCCTGAGTGTCTCCAGATTCTCCTCCATGAGGTCGACGTACGTCACCCCCTGGTCGAACTGCCGTTTCGTTATGTTGTGGCAGCTGTTGAACAGATATGGAGAAGCCCCGGTCTCCTCCGCAATCAGATCGCAGAGCATGGTATTGGACAGCTCCATGTGGAAAATGCTATCAACCCCGTCGGCCCTGATCCTGTCGATCATGTATGCGACCGTCTTCGCGCTCGGTTCGCTCTCCTCCGCGCAGCCAGGGAATGCGGCAAGATACGGTATGCCGAACTCCGACACGAAATAAATCAGGGGGAAGCGGTCCGCCACTACCATGAGTGGATGGCTCGCCTGCTCGAACAGCGCTGAGAACCCGCTCCTGAGCTCCTCTATCCGGGCGATATAGTTTCCGCTCTGCACGCCGTAGGCTCCGGCGTTTCCGGGATCCAGTCCGGATATCGTCCCGCACAGGGCCTCAATTATTGCGATCTCGTTGGTGAGGGAGGTCCATACATGCTCGTCGTATACGGCACCATGATCATGCCCGTGGCTGTCGTCGTCCACGGACTCGACGGCTCCCACATCATCCTCGAGGAACACCACGGGGGAATTGGCAAGGAGGCTGAAAGTCGCAACCTTCCCGTCCAGATCGTCCAGAATCCCGTCGATCCAATGGTCGCTCTCACCTCCGCAGTACACGAAAAGATCGGACGAGAGGATTTTTACCATGTCCTCCGGACTCGGTTCATACCCGTGGCTCTCCGTCCCCGGAGGAAGGATCATGACCACCTCCGCCAAATCCCCCACCACGGCACGTGCCGCGTCATAGGAGGGGAAGTCCAAGGCGGTTATGACAAGCCCCCCGTCCTGCCGGGTCTTTTTTTCCGAACAGGAAGAAAAGAGGACAAGGACAGACGACAGCAAAAGGAGAAAGCATCTTCCAATCATGCCCTGCACTCCATGCATGTCCCGATAAGGACCGAGGAGAACACGTCCAGCTCGAACCCGGTATCGTTTCGCAGAAGATTCTTGAGCTTCCGGCTTTCCTCCTCATCAAGATGTATGCATCTGCCGCAGACGGAACATGTCATGTGCAGATGGGCGTGGCACTCCTCGGGCCTGTAGGCGTAGCATTTGCTTCCTCCGACCATCGCGCTCTCCAGAAGTCCCTCCTCCTCCAGTCTTCCGACAAGCCGGTACAGTGTGCTTCTCGCCAGTCCGCCCATGCCCATGCTTATTTCGCTCATCGCGACATAGCCGCCGTTGCGCCCCTTAAGGAAATCCAGAAGGGCCGTACGCTGCTGAGTGTTGTAGTTTTTCATAATTTGGGAATTATTCCCATTTTTTCCGATTGGTCAAGACATTTTGCAAAAAAGCATCAAAAAACCTCCGGAGGGACAGATCCCCCGGAGGTGATGCCACAAAGAAGCGGTCAGTCCTCCTTCCTGCTGTACGTCGTGTAGCAGAAGGACGACCTCAGCACATCCCTGCGCCCGGAAATGTTCAGGCTGCCGGTGGCCGCCATGGCGATCACAAGATTGCCGATCGCGACCGCATCGGCCGGTCCCGCGACGACGGTCCTGCCCGTAAGCATCGCTATCAGGGAAGACAGGAACATGTCCCTGCTTCCTCCTCCTGTAATGTCTATCTCCTTGAAGGATGCACCGGACACAGCCTCCAGCCTTGCGATCTCGCAGGCATATGCACTGGCGAGCGAGTAATAGATCACCGCAGCTGTCTCCTCGAGGCTTCTGCACGGCCCGAGGGATTTTTCGGCCAGCATTTCGTCCACCGTGGCGCTTATCTTTCCACCCTGCAGCAGGCGCAGGTCGAATATGTCGATGATTCCGGGGAACTCGGTCTCCTTCCTGGCGAGATTCTCGATCTCGTCGTAGCTCGTCCCCTCCTTGAACTCCTCCTTGAGCCTCTGGATGAGTATGAGCGCGGGTATCCGCTTGAAAAACACGTTACGGCCGGCGTATGTCGGACAATTGGAGAAGTTTCCGTCGCATCCGGCTCCCGAGACAAGCATATCGTCGCAGAGCATCGCGATGCGCGAGAAACCGCCCACGGACAGCATCAGGGCATCGTCAGTGCCCGGTGCTCCGTATATGGCCGCGGAACCTTCGTAGGACGACGAGAGTATGACAGCCGGGGTGTATCCGATCTCACGGGCAACGGCATCGGAGACTATTCCAAGGACCCGTCCGGGTTCGGATATCTCCGAAAACAGCCGTACAGGGATGCCGAGCGAATCGATGAGCTGCAGATCCCATCCCCCGGTCTTGTAGTCGATGAGGGACGAGGTGTACGCGATGCTCTTTTCAGTCGCCTTGACACCTGTAAGAAGGTAATTGAGATAATCGGGGATGAACATGAGGCTTCCTGCCCTGTCGAGGATCTCCGGACTCTCCTCCGCAATCGAGACGAGCTGGTTCACTGTGTTCCATTTCTGGTTGTGCACGCCGGTCTTGAAATAGAGCTCGCGGGGATCGTACGGGATCGAAACCCTGTCGGAACGCGAATCAAGATAGCTTACGGCTGGCGCGACAACCTGGTCGCTGTCGTCGAGGAGGACGAAATCGGCACCCCAGCACTCAATGGAGACATAATCGGCCTTTCCTGCCATTTTCAGGCCTTCTAGGATGTTGGAGAATATCCGGGGGATGTCCCAGCAAAGGAAGCCGTCCTGACGGATCATCGTGTTTTTGAAGCGATAAACGGTTTCACAGCATAACTTGCCGTCACGGAGCTCTCCCGCAAGCACCTTGCCGTTGGAGGCTCCCAAATCAACAGATAAGTATCTCATATATTGATTGTCCACCCTAAACGGGCAAACATCAATAAAAATATTTTTTCCGGAGGACATCCGGCCGATGATGCGTAACCGGGCAGAACGGGCCGGCAACTTTCAGAAACCTGCCTCAAGCATGAAAATGCGCAATAAATGAAATCTTCCGCAATTCTTCATAAAAAACACACATCGGCGTGTTGATAATATAGGTGCAAACAGGATAGCAAGCTTATATTACCCCTCCTGAATCTTAATGCCCGAGAAGGCATGACACAGGGCGGCCGCGATGCATGGGACCCAATCATCGCGGCCTTTTCTTTCACTTCTTCTCGTCGTAAAGCTTCTTGCCCCGGACAGCCTCCTTCATCGGAAGCCCCGTGTCGTAGTCCCATTGCCTTGGCTCGTACTCCTCGTTCTCCCTCTGCCTGGTGCATCCGGAATTGTTCCACTTAGGACAAAGATCCTTGCGCCATGGACGTGCGCACCACTGGTAACCTCTGAAGGGATCCCTCGTCTCGTCCATATGCTGGATGAGCGCGTCATGCAGGCTGTTCCGCACCGCCGCGTATCCTTCATCGTAGATCAGGTTGACAGTCTCGGACGGATCCGCCACCAGATCGTACAGCTCGTCGCTGTCCATCAGGTTCACGGAAAGCTTGTATCTCCCGTCGGTGACAGCCCTCATCATCTGCAGACCTCCGAAACCGTCATGGTCAACCTCGTACCTTGTGAATTCCGCAAAGACATGCTTGTTCACCGCCTTTTCGGGATTGGCGATCTGCTCCAGCATCGAGCGTCCCTCGAAAAGCTTCGGAACGGGAATGCCGAAATAATCAAGCACCGTAGGTGCGATGTCGATATGGGATGCCGGATGGCTGACAACACCCTTGCGTCCTCCACGCCCGTTGCGTATTATGAGCGGGATGTTCGAAATCTCCTTGTAGAACGCCGCGTTCTTGCCCTGCAGGCGGTGGGCGCCGAGCATGTCGCCATGGTCGGATGTGAAGACGACGACGGCATCCGGGCAAAGCCTGTCCACGTCCTCGAGGAAACGTCCGATCTCATAATCCGCAAAGCTGTTGCATCCCAAAAACAGGGAGAGCATCGCCGAGCTCTTATGAAGGTTGGCAGGATCCTCGTCGATCGCATCACCGGCCCAGAGGCGCTGCATCATCGGCTTTCCATCCAGGCTGTCATGATAGACAGGATCGTCTGCGAAGGCGAATCCGTCATACATGTGGTTGAACGGGGCCGGACAGACGCACGGTCCGTGCGGTTCGTCAAGACTGAGGGTGAAGAAGAAATCCTCGTCATGATAGCGTCCTATGAAATCCTTTGCACGGTCGGCACACCTGTGGGCATAGCACATGTCCTCGGTCCACGACGGATCGTATGCAGTCTCGGATTTCCTGGAGCGCATCCTGTCCTCGTCGGACAGCTCCTCAAGATAGCGGTGCATGTCGTACCAGTACTCATCGTCCCATCCGTCGGGACATCTCCCCAATCCGAAATAGTCCCCTCCGTCCAAATGCCACTTGCCGACATATGCGGTCCTCACTCCGTTGTCCCTGAGCCTCTGGCCGATGGTCTTGACATTGTCTCCGAACGGCACGCAGTTTGTGAAAACCCCGTTCGAATGAGGAAACGTGCCGCTGAATATCGCGGACCGGGCGGGACCGCATACCGGCTGGCAGGTATATGCGTTCTCATACCTCAGGCCCTCGGACGCAAGGCGGTCGAGGCACGGCGTCTTCATCCTTGCATCACCGTAGCACCCGAGCATATCCTTCCTTGTCGTATCCGTCATGATCAGAATAAACTGTTTTCTTTTCTCCATCACTGTTCCTCCGGATCCTCCGGCGCAGAAATGCCACAATGGCACTGGTAGCCGATCTTGTGGCTCCGCCATTTTGGCGAGGCCTTCCACTGCAGGGACAAAAACGGGTCGCCGGTTGTCTCGAGATGCTTTGCAAGCAAGGCCCGCATCTTCTCCAATTCGGCCGAATACCCATCCAGTCCGGCAAGGTTCCTCATCTCGTACGGATCCTCGGCAAGATCGTAGAGCTCCTCGCCATCACCTTCGAGATACCGCATGTATTTCCATCTGCCGCTCCTTATCATGCGGCCGGGAGAGATCGTGTAGCCCCACTCCGTGAACCATTCGCTCTCAACATATTCCCTTTCGGGCAGGTCGCCTCCGGCAAGGACACGTGATATGTCCATTCCGTCCAGACCGTCAGGCATCGGGATGGAAGCATACGAGCAGAGAGTCGGGAACAAATCGAGCAGGGATGTCGGACCGGAGAGCCGGACGCCCTTCCTGCCTACCCCGCATCCCGAGAAGATCAGCGGCACGCGCACAACCTCCTCGTAAAGCGTGACCTGCTTCGTGACCGACTGGCGGCTGGTGATGTTGTCCCCATGGTCCGAAAAGAGCACAATGAGCGTATCATCCTTCGCCCCGCTCCTTTCGAGGGCGTCCAAAACCCTTCCGATGTGCGAGTCCGCCACTTTGAGATAATACGAGTAGGCGGCAAGATAATGCCTGAAATTATCATCCGTCCAGCCGACTGTCTGGGACTGCCTGACATGCGAGCAGCACAGATACTGCACCGGAACAGGTCTGTTGCAAATATCGTCAAAGCGATAGTTAGGAGGAAGCTCGGGAAGTTCCCCGTCGAATGGGACATCCTCGTGCACCCCGCGGTTCTTTCCTATCCAGCCGCAGATGTTGTGCGGATTTATCAGGTCGACAACCATCAAAAGGGGCTTGTCGAACCGGTAGGACGAGAGGAAGTCGACGCTTCTGTCTACCGTGTACGCATCCGCGTAGGTGTCCATGTTGAACGGGAAGGCCGGATCCTCGTCAGGGATCTTCTTCTCCTTCTCCTCGTCGCACCAGAAACCGCGCAGGGCCCCTCCGTCATGCTTCTTACCGAAATGGACGGCATTGTAGCCGTTTTCGGAGAATACGGATCCGATGGTGGGAAAATCCTCCCCTATCTCCGTTATCTTCCATTTGCGTCCGTTGGACCACACCCTGTTGCGATGCGAATACCTGCCCGTCCAAAAAGAGGCACGGGAGGGCTGACACAGGGGATAAGGGCAATAACATTCATCGATGTCGATGCCTTCAGAAGCGAGCCTGCCAATGTTTGGAGCATGCGCAAACCCGCCATGGATGTCCAATGCCCGCCAGGCAAGCTGGTCGAGCACGAACATGAGTATATTCCTTTTCTTCTCCATATCACTCACCAATAGGGATCCCAGTCCTTCGACAACCGGACAAGGGCTTCAAGGTAATAATAATCCCCCCATATGTTGCATTCGTCAACACCACGGTTGTTGCAGGTGTTCCATTCGCTCTTTCTTGCGTATGTTCCATGAAGCAGCAGACCGTCGGACACATCGGGATTCTTAACCGCGCACCTTTCATAAAGCTGGCGGAAAAGCCTGCCTGCGGTCCTTTTCAGGTTTTCAGACTTCTCCTTGTCCATCCATCTTGAGGCCTCGAGCATTCCGCAGACAGTGATCGCAAGCGCCGACGAGTCTCGTGGTTCGTTGCTCGGATTCGTGAAATCGAAATCCCAATACGGTATGACGTCATCGGGAAGATGGGAAAGGAAATATCCGGTCACACGGTCGAACACATCGAGGGCCTCGTCGTTTTTCAGATACCTGTATGCCAGGGCGGAACCGTAGACCCCCCAGGACTGCCCGCGCGACCAAGCCGAACCATCCCTGTTCCCCTGCGCCGTGACGCCTTTCAGAGGTTTTCCCGTATCCATGTCGAAATAATATGTATGATAGGTGGAATCATCGTCACGGAGCACATATTTCAGCGCGGTGTCCAGATGCTTTACCGCAACTTCCTCATACCGTTTGTCCCCGGTCTCCCCGGTGGCCCAGAACAGCAGTGGAAGGTTCAGCAGACAGTCGATGATGAGGCGGTAGTTGTCCTTTGCGCCGAGAGGCCCCCAGGCCTGGATGAATCCTCCCTTCTCCTGGAAACGGGATACAAGATTGTCGGCCGCCAGTATGGCAGCCTTGCGCCCGACCTCGTTCTTCGTGAGCTTGTATGCGGCCACGCACGAAGGGGAATAAAGGAAACCCATGTCATGATGTTCGACATCTATCCTGTTCACAATCCTCGAATAGAACGACTCCACCTGCCATTCGGCGGCCTTTCTGAAGGATTCGTTTCCGAAAAGCTCGTAACAGAGCCAGAGCTGGCCGGTCCAGAAACCGGTCGTCCACTCGACATTACCGCTCTTGGGATAGAATCCGTTCTCAGAATGCGAATATTTGAATGAACGGGTGAATTCGGGCAGGCATCTCGAAGTTGAATCGAGCACACATGCCTTGGCTGCCGAAATCGTGGCATTGTCCAGGTCCGCAAGTTTTTCAAAATCCAGCATATCACCTCCACTACAGTAAGAACGGATCCTTGTTCTCCGCCAGATGTTTTCTCAGAAGTCCGTCGTATTTCACGCAGCGTCCGTCATCTTTCTCCAGGATTTCAGGAGACATCTGGTATGGATCTGCGATGTTGTCATAAAGATATCTCTTCTGCGCCACTCCGGGCTCCGTGCCGTTGTCGACGACATAGGTGTATCTTTCATCGCGCACACCCCTCCAGCCGAACGCCCTGTTGTTGAGACCGAGGCGCTCGTATTTTTCCACAAGATCGGGCATGCCGGGTATCATGCACAGGAAACAGTCGCTGCGGACTTTTTCAGAAGTCTTTCCGAGCAGCACGCCGGCATGGCTCAGGCCCTCCACGCTGGAAGGTATGCCGACCCCCAGTAGGTCAAGTATCGTCGGCATGTGGTCGGCGCTCACCAGCAGGGTGTCGCTCCTTCCCGGCTTGAGCCCGCAGCCATGCATCATGAGCGGGATGCGCACCGACTCCTCGTACCAGATGTTCTTGCCATAGAGACCGTGGGAACCCATGCAGTCGCCATGATCCGCGGAAAGGATCACGAGCGTATCTTCGTAAAGCCCGTTCTCCTTGAGATAGGAGATAATGCGCCCGAACTGTTCGTCCAAGCCGCTCACGGCGGCAAAGTACTGCCTCCATTTGAGACGGAACGCAGGGTCCGATGCCATTTCTTCGGGAACATTCGGTCTGAACTCCTGGCACCCCTCCGGATACATGGCAAGATACTTTTCAGGTACCAGGTCGTAAGGCGGATGCGGGGGGTTCCATGAAAGGAACGCACAGAACGGCGCATCGCCCCTGTTCTCATCAAGATGCGACAAAAGAACGTCCGTCTCGTGCTCCGGCGACCATTTTCCAGGCTTGATCTGCTTTTCGCTGTCCTCCCAGTAATGGGGATCCAGATGGTCGTCCATCGCGCCGTAGGAGTGCCAGAAGCTGAAATGATGCCTTCTCTCACCCTCAGGAGTGTATGCATCCCAATTCCTGGCCCCGGAGGCGGGAGTCTTGGTGAAGTTCAGCTCGCTCGCGTCAAGATGCCATTTCCCCACGTAGGATGTATCGTATCCGTTCTCATACAGCACGTCGCTTATAAGTTTCTCCTGTGGAAAGAGCATCAGGACATCCTTGAGCCCGATCTTGCAGTTCGTCCACATGTTGCAGTTCAGCGGATGCTTTCCTGTGAGCAGGGACGCCCTGTGGGGGGAGCACAGAGGATATGTGCTTATCGCATTGTCGCAGACAAGGCTCTCGGATGCGAAGGCATCCATGTTGGGGGTCTTGACCGGATCTTCATGGGAACAGCCGACGGCATGGTATCTCCACTGGTCGGCAAATATGTACAAAAGGTTTTTTCTTTTCATATGACGCCTTTAAAAAAGGGGGCCCGAAGCCCCCTGTGTGATCATTTACCGCTTTCGATATAGTAATCGTAGGCTCTCTGGTTGATCTCGATGGCTTCCTCGATGCCACGGTTCTTCAGTTCCTGGATGAACTTGTCGTAATCGGCTTCGAAGTCGCTCGTACCAAGGATCCATGACTGGAACTTCTCCTCCACGTACGGTGTGATGGAGCTCATGATCCTCTGGTATCTTGTCTCATCATCCGGGAAGTACTTCATATCGAGCTTTCCATCCGCATACGGGGGAAGGTCGTCGAGGTACCATTCGGGATGGGACTCGTAAAGTTCGGAAGCAGCCTTGCCGTATTCGTTCATGCTGGCGAGCTCATAGCCTCCGTCCTGGTTCATTCCGACGCGGTAGATGGCTCCGATGCTCCTGAGATATCCGGTGACGGTCTGTTCGCCGTTGAGGATCTCGTCGTAGAACTGCTTGTTTCCATTCTCGTCAACATAGTACGACTCGCCCTCGATTCCCCAGTTCATCAGTGCGGAACCCTCCTCAGTGAAGAGGAAATCGAAGAACTTGATCACGGACACAGGATCCTTGCATGTGCTGGAGATGCCCCAGCCTACGCCCGGGAAGCGCTCCGTCCTTTCCTTCACGACTCCGTTCTGGTCTGCAGGAGGCGCCATGACGACGAACTCAAAACCCGGAATCTCGCTGTTGAGCTTTCCGTTGTAGTCAGCTGCGCTGACCCAGTCGTGTGTCAATCCACCGACGTTTGCAGCAAGAAGCGTATCCCTGCCCTTCGGTCCGCGGGTGAAGATCTCGGGATCGATGAGGCCTTCCTTATACCACTTGATCATGTTGGTCACGCCGACCTTGAAATTCTCTTCCATCGGCTCATACTCCACGACGCCGTCACGGACATAGAACTCGAGGGAGGTGTCCCAGAGATAGAGGTATTCGTCAGGCATCTTCCAACCTGCACGGTCGAACACGGGGATTTCGTCCTTGAGCCCGTTGCCGTTCGGATCCTCGTTCCTGAAGGCAGTGAGGACTGTGTAGAGCTCGTCGACGGTTGTCGGGATCTCGAGACCGAGCTTGTCGAGCCAATCCTTCCTGATCCACCAGAATTCCGCAGCCTTGAGCTGCTGGTTCTTTGGAATGAAGTAGATGTTGCCGTCCGTGCTGGTCGCATACTGCTTGAACTTCGGATCCTCGTCCATCATCTTCTTGATGTTCGGGGCATACTGGTCGATGAGGTCGTTCAGAGGAATGAGTCCGCCGTCCCTGCCCAGTTTCTCGAGATCGGATGTGCTCACATAACCGATGACGTCGGCGAGGTTGCCGGAGGAAAGCATCAGGTTGAACGCTTCAGTCTCGTTGGAGTTCGACTGGCTTATCACGCTCGAGAAGCTGATGTTCGTCAATTCGGTAAGCTTCTGCCAGACCTTCCAGGAAGGATCGAAAGGCATGTTGTTGAAATTAAGGAAAATCGTGAACGTGGTCGGCTTTTCCGTAATCGGCAGATGGAACGTTCCATCGGCATTCAGGGTCGGGGTCGCTTCTGTGGACGTGGCTGCGGAAGTCTGGGATTCGCTTCCTCCCATCGCCATGACCGGCATCAGCACCAAAAGGCATAACAATGCCACCAATAAGGTTTTTTTCATAAGATATCCTCCTTCATCAACCTTTATTTGCACCGATGGTCAATCCGCTCTTGAAGTACTTCTGGACGAACGGATATGCGATTACCATCGGAATGATCGCGATTATGATGAGCGCATAAATGACAGTTGTCTGGCTGGAGAGCGACGCGCTCGTTATTATTGCGGACTCCATCTCGTTTGCGGTCCTGTCGACAAGCAGCTTCTTCATCAGAACCTGGAGAGGAACCTTGCTGTCATCGGTGAGAAGGTTCATCGGCCAGAAGTAGCCGTTCCATCTGTTGACCGCATAGAACAGTCCGACGGTTGCAAGGGCCGGCTTCGACAACGGCAGGTAGATCTGGGCGAAGATCCTGAAATCGTTCGCACCGTCGATGAACGCGGCCTCCTCCAGCGATGACGGAACCTGCTCGAAGAAGCTCTTGAGAATTATCATGTTGTACGTGCTGATCGCAAATCCGAAGAGAATCGCAGTCCTGGTGTTGATCATCCCATAGTCCCTGAATGTCATGTAAAGGGGGATGACACCTGCGCTGAACCACATGGTGAACACGGTAAAGAGAGTGAAGGCCTTGCGTCCGATCAGGCGCTGCTTGCTCAGTGCGTAGGCCATCGTGCAGGAGAAGAACATGTTCACGAGGACTCCGAACAGCGTATAGAAAATGCTGTTGCCGTAGCTCGACCAGAGATACGGGGTCGTAACAGCTTCCTTATAGCTCTGCAATGTCGGGAGCACCGCCTTGAACATGACCTGTCCGTTCTCGACGTACAGCGGCCTGCTTATGGATGCGATGAACACATAGTAGATCGGATAAAGGGCGATCGCGACAAGGATGACACCAATGATGTTGAGCACGATATCGAAAATCTTTTCTCCGGTCCCTTCGATTCTTGCGGAGGATCCCACATTTCCTTTTATCTTGTTTGAAAACACCTTCATATCATCCTCCTCACCACAAAGCAGTCTCGGTCAGACGTTTGCTGAACTTGTTGGCAAACACGACCAGGATAAGTGCGATGACAGCCTCGAAGAGGCCGGCAGCCGTTGCGATGCCGTAGTCGCCGTTCTGGATTCCCACGCGGAAGCTGTACGTGCTGATGACGTCCGCTGTCGAATATGTCGACGGCTGATACAAAAGAAGTATGGCCTCGTAGCCGACCTTGACCATCTTTCCGAT
This sequence comes from uncultured Spirochaetales bacterium, assembly GCA_949293595.1. Lineage (GTDB taxonomy): Bacteria > Spirochaetota > Spirochaetia > Sphaerochaetales > Sphaerochaetaceae > Ornithospirochaeta. The sequence continues at coordinate 549,211 of CASFDW010000001.1, forward strand.
ATTCATGATGAACATCGTGACAACCGTCGGGATGATTCCCGGAATCGTGATATGGCGGATCCTCTGCCATCTTCCGGCGCCGTCGACGATGGCGGCCTCATACAGCTGTGGATCGATGCCCATGAGGGCCGCAATATAAACGATTGCATTGAAGCCTGCAGTCTGCCAGAGTGTCATCAGGGTGTATACGGGGCGGAAATACTGCGGGTAAACCATGAAGTATGTCGCCTCGCCACCGAACTTCTCGATGAACTTGTTGATGATTCCCGTGCTCGGGGAAAGGAAGTTGACGACCATTCCGCATACGACGACGGTCGAGATGAAGTACGGGAGGAACGAGGAGGTCTGCACAGTCTTCTTGATTATCTTGCTCTTCATTTCCGTTATGGCGATCGCAAGTATGATCGGGAACGGGAAGCAGATGGCCATCTGCCAGAGAGCAATGAAAAGAGTGTTCTTGACGGTGCGGATGAAATCGGGACCGAGCATGTATGTCCTGAAATTGTCCAGCCCTACGAAAGTACTTCCGGCGAAACCTCTGAAAATATTGTAATCATAGAACGCCATCCTGAGCCCCACCATCGGCCGATAGCAGAACATAAGATACCAAATGAAACCGGGAAGCAGCAGGATAAGGAGCTGCCAGCACTTCGAAAAACGCTTTTTCAAAGGCGTGTTTGCGGAAACTTTTACTCTTCTTTCCATCCCGAATCCTCCTTTTTTTAATCTAAAATCAGTCTAAACGGCGTTTACAAACGCTGTAAATCATTTTTTTTCCGCTCATCATCAAAAAACCCGAAAAAAGGAAAAATGACGATGAAAAGGTGTGGTAGAATATCGAAGATATGGGACGAGGGAAAAACATTTATTTCAAAAAGCTGTCGATGACGCTGGCATCCGCCACCATCGCGACATCGGTCATACTGCTTCTGGCGGCGATGCTCCTGATAAGGAACCTTTCCGTCTCCAGGGAGCATGTGATCATCTCCTCCGCCGATGCCCAGTCATTCAATGCCAACCTCACTTTCGAATTCATCAAATCGTCCATAGACAGGCTCTCGACAAACAGCAACATCCAGGCATGGCTGGATTCAGAGCCGGGAAGCCCGGAGTATTACCTCGGATCAGTGCGTGTGTTCAAGGAAATGACATCGGTCGGACCTTCGGTGGAAAACCTCGACTACGACATATCGGTGACACGCATGGACGACGAATCCTTCGTGATAACAACCGATGGAACAGTCTCCAAGCAGATGTTCTTCTCGCAGAACGGAATCGATGCCAGCAATCCGGAAGCTCTGGATCAGGGAATTTATCCCATCTACGGGAAGGATGGGATGATATCGGACTTCACGCTCGTGACCAACAGGTTCATAAACGGCAACACCATGGTCATATTCTCGAAGATCCCCGTAAAATCAATATTCTCCAACCGCAGCTACCTCGAGATGGCCGTCTATGACGGAAACCGAGGGAGGATCCTCTCCGACTCGGCCGACATGGTGGAAACCATATCCGAAAACCTCGATATGCTGTCGGTGGCATCCGGCAACATGGATGCGGGCAGCTACAATTTCACCGTGACGCAGTATCCGGACATAAGGCTCACGCTTGTATACGGATTCCGTTCTGGACACAGCGCCATAACGGCTCTGGTCATACTCATATTCGCCATGGCGGTCGCAGCACTGGCCGCGGCAACTTATTTCATGACGAAGAACCTGTACAGCCCCGTCAAGGAGGCTGTGAGCAGGCTCAACACCGGCAACAGCCCGGTGGCGGACGAGTTCAACCTGATTTTGGAAAACTGCCGGAAGATAGAACAGCTGAACATAGATCTGGAAAAGGCCAGAAAGGAACAGAAGATGCTCTCCGAGCAGCAGAAGTACAGGGCGTTCCTGAGAGGGGTGCCGACAGAGACCGCAATAGACGATCCGACCTCGTATTTCTCGCTCTGCACGGCCAGCATGGCCGAAGACGACGGGGATGCGGACACACTCTTTGCAAAAATGGACATGCTCTGTAAGGAGAGGCCACACCTGCACAGCGTACGTACATCCCACGGAGAATGCGTGTTCATCCAGAAGGCCACGGAAAAGGATGTCTCCTCCACCCTTCTTATCGACATGATAAGAAAGTCGACCAGCCTTTTCGAGAACGCAGACCAGATCTGCTTCGCCATAGCCGACCCGGTGTACGGGCACAGCGGCATCCACGCCGCCTACGACCAGTCTAAGAAGATTCTCGGATACAGGTACAAGATAAGGAACAAAATAATACTCACGTCGCAGGACTGCATGGGGGAAAAGACGTTCATGTACTATCCCCTCTCCGAGGAAGGACGGCTTATGAACGCGATACTGTCAAACGACATGGAAGCCATCGGGATATTCGATTCCATCATCGACAGCAACCTCGGCCAGGGACATGACCTGCCGCCAGAGGAGCTCGAGAGGTTCACGTTTGCGGTCACGGCAAGCACGCTGAGGGTTTTCCAGGAACTCAAGGAGGAACCCGAGTCCCTCATCGGGGAAAGGATAGACTGGAATGCGCTCTCTGAGGATCCCGACCATATAGCGACGCTCCGCAAGATAAGGGACATACTTTCCAAGGTGTGCTCCGCAACGAGGAAAAAGGAGGAGGAGGACTATGACAACATCATCAACAAGATGAAGGACTACATAGGCACCCATTACAACGAGAACATAATGCTCATAGACCTTTCCAACGAATTCAACCTGACGCCGAAATACTGCAGCCAGATCTTCAAGAAGCTTAGCAACGATACGTTCAAGAACTACCTCAACCAGTACAGGATCGATGTCGCCCGCAGGAAAATAGCGGAGAATCCGGAAATAAAGATCTCCGACCTTTCGGCAGAAGTCGGTTTCACCAGCTCCACATCCTTCATAAGGGTGTTTTCCAAATACGTGGGCACGACACCGAAAGGCTTTGCGGATATAATAATCAAAAGGAACAACACAAGATGAACAGAAATCCATATGAATTCAAGGACCTGGACAGGATTGTCCATGAAATAAGGCTGTGCTGCCCTGGGGAGGAGGACGGCATCATACAATGGGCGGATGAGACCTGCGGCGGGACGATACGCCACCGTGCGCACTACGAGATGGAGAGATGCATGGTCCCCGTACGTTTTTCAAGCAGCGTCTGGAACAACGTTCCAAACGAGATTGAAAACAGGGATCCCGAATGGCTCTACGCACTGAACAGGCACAGCATCCTCCTAAATCTGGCCAAGGCATACGCATTCACCAGGAACGCCGCATACAAGGATACCTTCTCATCGATGATGCGTTCGTTTCTTGACAACACGTCATACCGTGCGGACTGCCTCAACACCAGCTGGAGGAGCCTCGAAACCGGGATACGTGTCGAGAACTGGCTCAGGTCGAAAGCAATCTTCAAGGCATCAGGCTCTCCTTTGGACAAGGACCTGGATGAGCGCATGGACAAAAGCCTTCTGGAGCACAAGAAGCAGCTTTTGGAGACAAGGAGGGCTTTCCACCGCCTGTCAAACTGGGGCGTCATACAGGACCACGGGCTTTTTCTGGCCGCATCATACCTGAACGACACGGATACGGCAAAGCTGGCGCTGGACCGTCTCGAGGAGGAGGTCGTCAACCAGGTGCTGCCTGACGGCGTCCATTGGGAGCAGAGCCCGCTGTACCACTGCGAGGTGCTGCACGGGATACTTGACACGCTGCTTGCAGCAAGGCGTCTGGGAATCGGGACGGGAAGCATTTTCAGAAGCAGGGCGGAGAAGATGGCCCTTGCCCTATCGCTGCTCATGAAGAGGAACGGCACGCTCCTGCTGCAGGGTGACAGCGATGAAATCAATTGCCAGGACCTCGTATATCTCGCAGCATGCCTCTTCGGCTCCCCCACCCTCATGGCAAGGTCGGGAGGACGCAGGAAGGAGGAGAACTGCTGGGACATGGAGGGGCTGGACGTTCCCGAGGCCTCCCGGAGAGTGAGGGACGGCCTTCTCGAGGCAAGCGGGAACTATCGGATAGACACGGGCCTGATGGAGGTACGGATGTCGGCCGGCAACCTCGGTTCCGGACACGGACACCTGAATCCGCTCCATGTGGATTTCACATACCGTGGAGCAACGTTGCTCACGGACAGCGGAAGATACACGTATGTCGACTGCGACGAGAGAAGGACGCTCAAGGATTTCGAGGCGCACAACACATTCATCCTCGAAGGCTTGGAACACTGCAGGCCATACGGTTCCTGGGGGTACACCGGAATATACGAGATACTGCGCTCACCCTCGGTCCATTCGGGACGCTACACCCTCATCCAGGCCTCCCATCTGGAATATCTTGGAAGCAGGGCCGTCTGCAGGAGGAAGGTGCTATCGCTGGGAGAACGTACCGTATTGGTGCTGGACGAGGTGCTTGCACCGGAAAATGAAAGCTTCGCATACAAGGCCTTCTGGCATGTGCAGCCCGGAAGCACGCTGACCGAGGGGGAAGGACGCATTGTGATCTGCAACGGAAGCAGCCGGATCACAATGCTCCCCGACCACGGCACGGATCCAGATATCTTCAAAACTGGGATCAGCCCTTTCTACAACATCATGGAGGAAGGACAGTGCATAAGCCTTTCAAAGGCTGTTCCAGGGTACGGCACCGTGGCCACTCTGATATCGGGGGACGAGGATGCAACGATAAAAAGGCTTCCAGTGGAGCTGATCGATGCAAAGACCGTCCTGAACGAAACCGAGGCGTGCGGACTGCTGATAAGGGCGGACGGATGCGAATGGACGGTGGTCTCCAGATCAAGGGAAATCGTGAACCAGGTCGATATCCTCCGATGCGGAAGCATGGAAGGATATGCAAGGGTGCTTGTGCAGGAAAAGGGAGAAAAGTATCCAACAGGTCTCAGCTATTGAAAAAAAAAGGTATCCGGACCACCGGATACCGTATCCATGATCGGGCAAGGCGGATTTGAACCGCCGACCCCTTGGTCCCGAACCAAGTGCGCTAGCCCCTGCGCTACTGCCCGAAACGGTGACATGAGCACCGAAGAGTAAATTATCACGAAATATGCAGGAAAATCAAGCACCTATTTTCAATTACCCCGCTGGAACAAGGATAAATCATGACCGACGAACGAATAAAAGAAGTCTTTATCTGTCCGGAGTTTTATGATATTATACAGAACCGATATAAAAAAGGGTTGTTGGTGAAAACAACGGGATTGATTTGGAAGCGTTCCGGCAGATGAGATCGATGAAAAAAAGTCTTTTGGTGATATTGTTGCTTGCATCATGCATATCGGCACCATGCTTTTCAGATTCCATATCGCTATCCACGAGCATAAACGGGATATCCGGGGGTGAGTACGCCTTCGGTCTCGGCATGTTCCCCCTCGGCACCAATTTCGACTTCTACAAATACTTCACAATCTTTCCGACTCTTAGAAACAAGGCCTATTTCCAGACGAACCTGAACTTCTCATTCACCGGATCATCCTTCGGCGGATACGATTTCTACACAGGCAGGCCGCAATGGGCTGAAAAGACCCAGATTGCGGACAACTACTCCGGGAAGTTCTTCAAACCGACAGCGTTCTGGAACATTTTCCTCGAACAGGGGTTCGGGACAAACCCGCTGGATGAGGGATCCAGCCTCATCGACCTGCGGATCGGCTTCAATTCCTACTACACCATGGCCCTGGAGCCGCTGGATCTGTCGAGGGGTCTGACAAGCACGCCCACGTTCGTGGATGCGGACGGCAACCTCCTGGACCGGTTCTCCTCCGAAATACCCGCATACCCATGGTTGCAGGGCTCGAGGAGAAGCCTGAACAACTACATGTACACCACGCTTTACCTGAACATGGACGTGGAGGATGTAAAGAATACTTATGAAGGCCTGTACGGCTATGTCGGAATCGAATACGGGCCGAAATGGTTTGCGAACGACATGTTCACAAAGTATCCGACGAGCGATTTCATACGTCTTCACGGATACTTCGAGCAGAACATGATCCTGTACGAATGGAAACAGGACAACGGATGGAACTGGAACAGCATGTACGTTGGACATTCCAACTCGGCCTCATACATCTGGGGGGACATCGTCCCTGAAAACAAAATCACCACGGACAGGCTTAGGGGGATGGTCTCCGACAGGCTGTGGCTCACGCTCACAGGCCCGCAGTTCATAGCGGGTGACTGCTACACGTATTTCACGATCTCGCTCAACAACAACCTGTACTGGGGCGGAGTGGCGAACGAGACGGATGACAAGACGAGGGCCGTCGAGCTGAAAAGCAGCATTAACATGAATTTCCACCTCCTCCTGTTCGGATTCATCAACTTCGACTATTCATGCGGCTATAATTTCATACGCGGGATATGGGCTCAGCATCCGGCATGGACCCAGAACGCCGGAATCAGCTTCTATGTTTCGCTTTGAGGGAGGAAAGGATGATCAAAAGGAAACTCATCGCAACAATCACCATGCTCCTGGCCCTGTCCTCCGCCACCCTTTCCGCAATCGGCTTCGGATACCACATACTTGAGATCAGGACCACACCGGAGTTCTCGAATGGAGTGTTCCCCTCCTCTCTCGTATACCAGTTCAACTTCCCCGTTCCCGACATGGTCCGTGGAAGCAAGACGGAATTCGCCTTCCGTCTGGACAACGGGCTTGAATACAGGACGCTCGAGCAGGATCCAGACACAGGGGATCCGTACCAGGAGGATCCGGACGGAAAGGGGGCTTTCCCCCGCGACTACACGGTGCAGTTTGACGAATTCAACCTTTTCTTCGCACAGGGATTCGTCAACACGCAGTTTGCAGGCGAGGACCTGCTGACGCTCCGGGTCTCCATAGACGGAAGGTTCGAGAACGCCTTCGAACGTTTTTCCTGGATGAGCAATCCGGCAGAGACAGAGGGAACATTCAACAAAAGGCCGGGAGAGCCGAGATTTCCGGATTCGTCCTGGGTGGGGGCCCCGGAGCTCAAGGGCGACAGGTCCGCGTTCATGATATCGCTCTCGGCAGGGCTTGACATCAATTTCATGAGGGACAGAATAACAAGAAGGGACGGTGTCAGGATGTCGGCGGACGTGAGGTACTCGCCATCCATGCTGCAGCTTTTCGGAGTCTCTGCGGACTACTATGCCATCAAATGCTCGCTCGATGCATCCTGGACCGTGTTCTCCATCGGACAGCAGGGGGAAAGGGACACGACATGGCTCTCGCTGGTGCTTGACAACAGCACCAGTTACAGCTACATCAAAGGAAGCAAGGTCCCCTACTTCATCCAAGGCGGATCCATATGGGAGATAAAAGGTCCCAACACCGGACATGTGATCACTAACAGAAGCTCCGTGACGCTGTACGGACCGCAGATCAACAGCTATGACTGCTATCCGTACGTCATGGGTTTTTTCGATATCGGATACAGCTTCGGCGAGCTTCTCAACAGCAGCACGCCAAGGCAGATGAACGAGTTTTTCTCAGCGGTCGGCTTCAGGGCCGAATTCGTGATATTCAACATAGCCAGCATATACTACGAGATAGGATATGTGGCCGACCCCGTTCTTAACGGGGATAACGAAGTCCGGCAGTCATTCGGATTCTCATTGGGGTTGTAGCATGAAAAGAGCGGCCATTCTCATACTCATGTTGATACTCGGCGTTACCGCCCTCTTTTCCGGTTCCTTCTATCTACAGACGGAAATCGAATCGAGCCTGGACACGAACATCTTCTCGTATCCGCTAGTGCAGAATGCGGATGCCGGATATCTGGAATATAGGAGCGTGCACCCGTTCTTCTACCGTTTCGATCTGGGATTCGGGATAAAATCCAACATGTTCTTCAAAAACGACAGGGTCGGGCTGTCCCTGGGGGCAAACGCGCGCTTCCCGCTTTTCTCAAGAAGCTATGTGCCGTCCACCGGCGAGGCAGACTGGGACGAGGCAGCAGAGAACGGGAACTGGCATTACGAGAAATACGACAGCCTCAAGAGCCAGATGCCGTACATATCTTTCTCGATAGGCTCGGCCTTCCGGTTCAAGCCAGGAAGAGTCTCGGAACTCGGACTGGCCATCCGGCCGTCCATAAGCTCGTACGACCTTTTCCAGAGCTTCGAGATCGGCTTGCAGGTCGACGGCTTCGCCAACTTCATATTCGAGGAAAACTATTACTTCACGATCGGCCTGAGCTACGAGGCCCATCTGATGAAATTCGTCAGAAGTCTGTCCGAGATATATGAGGAGAACTACTTCACATTGTCCGTCGTCCCGTATCTGGGCTTCGGTCTGAAACTGGGGGATTGAGAAATGAATACAACAAAAAGGATCGCGGCCGCAGTCCTGCTGCTGGCACTTTCGTTCAACCTTTACGCCGCATACGAGGTCTGGGGAGGTGCGTCGTTCGTCGGCAACCGCAACTTCCTGTCACAATCCGCCCAGCAGCACTACAGGCCCATGCTCGACAACCTCGGCCTCGCAGACGCGGAGATGAAACACGTCCGAAGGATCGGGACCAATCTCGAGATGGTCGTGTTCCCCTCCCCCGCGCTCAGGATCGGACCATATCTGGCGCTCGAGTTCCTTTTCCCGGTCGGATACTCCAGCTCCGCAGGGGATGGCGGATACCTCTCTAGGAACTTCGACAGGCGCAGCACCCTCAAGGCCGGGCTATCATATTACCAGATATTCAAGCGTTTCGGATTCTTCACCGATGCCGGGCTCGATATGTCCGTAAACAGGATAGCTACCACGAACGAGAAGAACCACAAGGGACCGGTTGAGTACGAGACGTTCGGCGAATGGGGGTATTTCATCAACTTCGGAATACTGGCAAAAACCGGGGATTCCTATTTCAAGCTCGGAGGCACATTCGCCCAGAAGCTGAACTACGGCACACCCGTGTTCGACGCAGCCCTGTTCGCAACATTCGGTTTCATAATAGATTAATCGTTCCGTCTGAAAGAATAACGATAAAAATATAAAAAAAACACGCAGAAAGCGGAAGAAACGTTTATCAATGGGTGAAAATAGCATATCATTTTTCCAAGGAGAACAGAAATGTATACCATCGGACAGCTATTCGATCTGGAGCACACCCAGGCGGCGGCGTATCTCAGCCGGTTCACATACCCGCATGAGGCATTGAAGGGGATAAAGGACATGATCATCGAGACGGGACGCGGCCTGCCTGCCGACCAGTACTACGTGTACGGGGACGACATATGGGTACACAAAAGCGCCAGGGTCGCGCAGTCGGCATCCATAACAGGTCCTTGCATCATCGGCGAGAACACCGAGGTCCGCCATTGCGCATTCATAAGGGGAAGCGCGATGATCGGAAGCAACTGCGTCGTTGGAAACTCGTGCGAGCTGAAGAACGTCATCCTGTTCGACAACGTCCAGACACCGCACTACAACTATGTCGGGGACAGCATCCTTGGCTACAGGGCCCACATGGGGGCAGGAAGCATAACATCCAATGTCAAGGCGGACAAGAAACCGGTGGTGATCCGGGACGAGGAGGGACGCCTGATCGGGACGGGAATCAAAAAGGTGGGTGCATTTCTCGGCGACGGGGCGGAGATAGGCTGCAACAGCGTGCTGAATCCGGGAACCGTCATAGGCAGGAACAGCAACGTCTACCCCCTTTCATCCGTGAGGGGCACAGTGGCGGAAAACCATATCTACAAGGACAAGGACCACATCGTGGAAAAGGAGGTCTGACATGGGCAGATATTTCGGAACGGACGGCTTCAGGGGCAAGGCGAATGTCGGTCTGACCGCGGAGCATGCATACAGGATCGGGCGTTTCCTCGGCTGGTACTTCACCGAGAAGAACAAGGACGATGCAAAACACAGGACCAGGATCGTGATCGGCAAGGACACCAGAAGATCGAGCTACATGTTCGAATACAACCTTGTCGGAGGAATCACCGCAAGCGGAGCCGACGCCTGCATAATGCACGTCACCACCACCCCGTCGGTCGCCTACATAACAAGGACTGACGAGTTCGACTGCGGAATCATGATAAGCGCAAGCCACAACCCTTACTTCGACAACGGGATAAAGCTCTTGAACGGCAGGGGCGAGAAGATGGACGACGAGACGATTGCCCTGGTGGAGGACTATCTGGACGGCAGGCTCGAGGTGTTCGGAAGGAAATGGGACGAGATCCCCTACGCCACCGGTGCCGACGTCGGGGTCGCCGTGGACTATGTGTCGGGAAGGAACAGGTACATCGGATACCTGATCTCCCTTGGCATGTACTCGTTCCGTGGCATGAAGGTCGCCCTTGACTGCGCAAACGGCAGCGCATGGACAATCGCACGGGTCGTCTTCGAGGCACTCGGAGCGAAGGTCATGATGATAAACGCGGATCCGAACGGAGAGAACATCAACCTCAACGCAGGCTCCACCCACATCGAGGGGCTTCAGAAGTTCGTGGTCGAGAACAGGTGCGACGTCGGCTTCGCATACGACGGGGATGCGGACCGCTGCCTGTGCGTGGACGAGAACGGCAAGGTCGTCGACGGTGACCTGATCATATACATCTATGCCAAGTACATGAAGGACCGTGGAAAGCTTCTGACGAACAAGGTCGTCACGACGGTGATGTCGAACTTCGGACTGTACAAGGCGCTCGATGCGGCCGGCATAGAATATGCGAAGACTCCCGTAGGTGACAAGAACGTCTACGACTACATGGTAAGGAACGGCAACAGGATCGGAGGCGAGCAGTCCGGACACATCATATTCATAAAATACGCCACCACGGGCGACGGAATACTCACAAGTCTCAAGATCATGGAGGTCATGCTGGCGAGGAAGGAAAAACTTTCCAAGCTTGCCGAGCCGGTGAAGATATACCCGCAGGTGCTGAAGAATGTCAGGGTGAAGGACAAGGGGGCCGTGATGAACGATCCGGAGATCAAGTCCGCCATCGGAGAGGTTGCGGCAGGACTCGGGGATACTGGGAGGATCCTCGTGAGGGAATCCGGCACCGAGCCCGTCATCAGGGTAATGGTCGAGGCGGAGGACACGGAGATATGCGACAGGAACGTCGCAAGGATCGTCGGTCTGATGGAGCGCAAGAACTATATCGCAGACTGAATGCCTGCATTCGGAGGGGCTTCCGAAGGACGCCCCTGCAACAAGGAGGACGCACGATGGAGAAACGCCAGGCTTTCAAGATGCACCTGAAAAAGGGATTCGAGGAAGAATACGAATACAGGCACGCACATATCTGGCCGGAAGTGAGGAAGCTTCTGGAGGACAGCGGGGTTTACGACTATTCGATATATCTGGACAAGGAGACGGGAACGCTCTTCGCATTCCAGAAGAACCGCGGACAATCGGGCTCACAGGACCTGGGACAGGAGGAGGCGATCAGAAGATGGTGGGCCTTCATGGCCGACATAATGGAGACGAACCCGGACGGATCGCCCGTGTCGATACCGTTGGACGAAGTCTTTCACATGGATTGAGCTTCCTTCCTGTACTCGCCGGGGCTCCTGCCGAAGTACGAACGGAATATGCGGGTGAAATGCTCCTGGGAGAAGTAGCCAACCTCATAGGCTATCTCCTTGCAGGACATTTTCCCACCCCTCAGCAGTGCGGCGGAGGCCTCCATACGGAATCTTTTGATAAGCCCGGAGTAGTTTTCTCCGAGCTTTTCCCTTATAAGGCGGGATGCATACTGCCCGCTTATCCCGAAATGTTCCGCAAGGGCCCCTAGGTCGCAGGTCCTGAAATTTCTGCCGATGTACTCGAGCAGACGGTAGGCCTCGTCACCCTCCTGCCTGTTTCCTACCCTCAGGACAGCGCACGAACGCCTGATGTGGACCACCATCCCTGAAAGCAGGAGTCCCAGCATATGGACCGAGTATCCGTCGGGATCCTCCTGCTCGGCAAGGATCCTTTCCAGGGTGTCCGCCACGCCCGGTCCATCATCATGGACAAGCATGAACTTCTTGTTGGTGATGAACGTGTCGCCGAGATTGCCGCACACATCGGCAAACAACCTGTTCTCCACAAGAAGATCCAGCACGACGGCCCCGTCCTCGAAAACCCCTATCGAATGGTAGTGGCCCGGATTGATCAGAAGCAGGTCACCCTTGCCCATCACGAACAAGCCACCCTCCACATTCTGACGCACATTCCTTCCTGAAAGCACATAGATGATTTCCACGAACTCGTGCGAGTGCAGGTACTCGGGCATGTAGCACGGATGTTTCATGAGCCTGGCCGGAAGCATTCCTACGCTGAGATAGTACTTTGCAGGAAGGGTTACCCGAAGATCGGCCATGACCTTGTCCCTAAGCTGCACGGGCAGCTCGGGGATGGTGCGCTCCTTTTCAAGGTACGCCCTCCTGTACTCCTCCTCTTCTTTCGTCATGGTATAAAAAACCTCAAGCTTATTCCCCATATTTCTGATTTTATATCATCAAAAGCTAAAAAACATCAAATAATACCGAAAACTATCAATTGCGTGGAAAGGTTTTCCGGGCGATGATTCAATCATGGAATACATTGCTGTCGACATCGGGGCGTCAAGCGGTAAGATGCTGAAGGGTAACCTCAGGGGAAAAAGGCTGGCGACGGAGGTTGTCCACCGTTTCAAAAATACGCTGGAGGAAAGGAACGGACATCTGTGCTGGAGCCTCGACAGTCTCTTCGGTTCGATTCTCGAGGGCCTTGGGAAATCGGGGGACGCATCATTTGTCTCCATCGACACCTGGGGGGTTGATTTCGTCCTGCTCGACAAACAGGGAAGGCTCGTGACGGACAGCACAAGCTACCGCGACAAAAGGACGAAAGGCATATCATGTCCCGTGTCACAGGAGGAGCTTTATGCAAGAACCGGAATACAGAAACAGGAATTCAACACCATCTACCAGCTTCTTGCGATAAAGAATGAGGAGCCGGAGGCACTGATGAAGGCGGACAGGCTCCTGTTCATTCCCGACTATCTCAATTACCTGCTGACAGGCGTCATGAGGCAGGAATACACGATCGCATCCACCTCCAACCTCCTGGATGCGCAAAAAAAGGATTGGGACAGGGACCTGATAGAAAGGCTCGGGATAAAAGAGGATCTGTTCCTGCCCGTATCGATGCCTGGAGAGGTGCTGGGGCCGCTTAAAGAGGATATCATGCGTCAGACAGGATGCAAGGCCTCAGTGGTGCTCGCTCCGGGACACGACACGGCATGCGCCGTGATCGGAGCCCCCCTGGATGACCGAAGCCTGTTCCTCTCCTCCGGCACCTGGTCGCTTGTCGGTGCCCTGGAGGAGGCGCCCGTGCTCAACGCGAGGGCTCAGGAGGAGAACCTCACAAACGAGGGAGGGGCGTACGGGGACATCAGGCTTCTGAAGAACATAATGGGGACATGGATGATACAGTGTCTGGGAAGGGAATGCGGCAAGAGCTTCGACGAGATGGAAAAGGCCGCACGGGAAACGGATCCGCCTGGCCTGGTGGATCCGGGAGACGCACGCTTCCTGTCCCCATCCAGCATGACGGAGGAAATCGGCCATGCGCTGGAGGAATCCGGTTACAGGACATGCCGCGACTGGGAGGAATGCGCGGCCGTGGTCTACCATTCGCTTGCCAAAGCCTATGCGGATGCGGCTTCTGCCATTGAAAACGCGACAGGAAGGACGTTCGACCATATCGCGATAGTCGGAGGAGGTTCGAAGGACGGATATCTGAACCTGCTCACGGCCATGCATACGAGAAAAAAGATTTCAGCAGGCCCCGCGGAGGGGACGTCCGTCGGCAACCTGCTCTTCTCGATGGCTGCTACGGGCACCATGGAAACGAGGGAGAAGAACGAGGTGTTGAGGAACTCGGCGGACATCACATACATCAGGAGGACGGACATATGAACTATCAGGACGCCAGGATGGAATACGAGGCATACGGAGTGGATACGGAGAAGGCTATCGAAAGGCTTTCATCCACTCCGATAAGCATACACTGCTGGCAGGGCGACGACGTTGAAGGCTTCGAAAACGGAGGCAGGAAGCCGAGCGGAGGCATACAAGCCACGGGAAATCACATCGGAAAGGCGAGGACCCCGCAGGAGCTGATGGACGATTTCAGGATGGCCATTTCGCTTATTCCTGGCAAGAAGAGGCTCAACCTGCATGCAAGCTACCTTGTGACGGACCGCAGCTGTGACAGGGACTGCATAGAGGAAGAGGATTTCGAAGCCTGGGTGGAATATGCGGTGGAAAACGGGCTAGGACTTGATTTCAACCCGACATTCTTCTCCCATCCGATGGTGAGGGACAACCTTACGCTCTCCAGCCCGGACCGGGAGGTCCGCGACTTCTGGATCTCCCATGCCAGGGCATCAAGGAGGATAGCAGCATATTTCGCAAGGGAACTGGGCACTTACTGCACATGCAATTTGTGGATACCCGACGGCTTCAAGGACGCGCCGGCGGACAGGCTCTCACCACGTCTCAGGCTCAAGGACAGTCTGGACAGGATATACGACGGCAAGCTGGACGGGGTTGTCGACTGTCTCGAAAGCAAGGTCTTCGGGATAGGCCTCGAGTCCTTCACGGTCGGAAGCAGCGAATTCTACATGGGATATGCGGCCTCGCACAAGGACCTGTACCTGCTTCTGGACGCAGGGCACTACCACCCCACCGAGCACATATCCGACAAGATTTCAGCCCTGCTCTGCACCTTCGACAAGATACCGCTCCATGTGACGCGCCCGGTGAGATGGGACAGCGACCATGTGGTCCGGCTCGACGACGAGACTATCGAGATTGCAAAAGAGATCGTGAGGAACGACGCACTGGACAAGGTGCTCGTCGGACTGGATTATTTCGATGCGTCCATAAACAGGATAGCCGCCTGGGTGGTCGGGACCAGGAACATGCAGAAGGCCCTGCTCATCGCGCTTCTGGAGCCGGCCGGAAAAATGAGGAGTCTGCAGGAGCAAAGCGATTTCACCGGGCTTCTTGCACTTTCTGAGGACACGAAGGAGCTGCCGTGGCAGGCGGTCTGGAAGGAATACCTGCGCCGCCAGGGTCTGGACGACGGTCCGTCCTGGTACGGCAAGGTCATGGAATACGAGAAGAAAACACTTTCAAAGAGGGGATGAAGAGATGGGAGAGACTGCGATAGACAGGTTTGCAAGGATGTGCTACGACGGCTTCCTGCAGGGATGGCACGAAAGGAACGGGGGCAACCTCAGCTACAGGATGGATGAAAACGAGATGAAGGAGGTATCCGCCCTCTTTTCCACGGAGCCCAGGCACATGGACCTGCCGATGACTTTTGAGGATCTCGCTGATGAGTGCTTCATCGTCACAGGGTCGGGCCGGTACATGCGCAATATCCCGCTTGCCCCGGAAAAGAACATGGGTATCATAAGAATCGACGGGACCGGAAGCGGATACAGCATACTATGGGGTCTCGAGGACGGTGCAAAGCCGACCAGCGAGCTTCCGACCCACCTTCTGAACCATCAGGTCAGGAGCAAGGCTACAGGAGGAAGGTGCAGGGTTGTCTACCATGCCCATCCGGCGAACATCACCGCCCTCACCTACACCATCGCCCCGGATGCCAGGACGCTTTCCCGCATACTCTGGCAGAGCGAGACGGAATGCGCAGTCGTCTTCCCGGACGGTGTCGGCATGGTGGACTGGATGGTCCCGGGAGGGACGGAGATCGCGAAGGCGACCGCAATGCAGATGGACAGATACAGCGCGGTCGTATGGGCGTTCCACGGGATCTTCGGAACCGGAAGCGATTTCGACGAGACATTCGGCCTTGTGCATACGATCGAGAAGGCTGCGGAGATATACCTCAAGGCAAAGGGTGCCGGAATCGTCAGGACGATAACGGACGAGGAGCTGCAGGAACTTGCAAAGGCCTTCAATGTAAGGCTCAACAGGGACTTTCTCAACGTATGAGGACCAAATATTTGACTGCCGCCACCTTTTTTGGCATATTCTAGAAGTATGAATGATTATTTTCAGAAGATGGTCGTGCTCATAGACGCCGACAACACCCAGCTCTCCAAGCTGGAGGAGGTGTTGCACGAGGTCTCGACATATGGAAGGATCATCGTCAAGAAAGCATACGGGAACTGGAAGAAGGCCACCCTTTCCAAGTGGGAGGACCAGATAAAACGCCTTGCAATCAAGGCCGAGCAGCAGTTCGATTACGTGGCGGGCAAGAACACCACCGACATCGCCATGGTCATAGACGCCATGGATCTCCTGCACACAGGCATGTACGATGCCGTGGTGCTGGTATCCAGCGACAGCGATTTCACACCGCTTGCCGTACGGCTCAAGGAATCCGGGATATACGTGATCGGTGTGGGTGAGAAAAAGACTCCGGAGGCATTCTGCAACGCATGCGACGACTTCATATATCTCGAATACCTCACCTCCTCGACCAAGAGCAGCAAAAGGAATCAGGAAAAACAGAAGAACCAAGCTCAGAACCAGATCGCGCCCAAGAAGATCCAGCAGGAGGACGAACCGGAGGAGAAGGAGATCGAGAAGCTTCCGGACATATACGAGATCCACAGCCTGCTGAGGATAGCTTATGAGAAATACCAGGAGGACGACGACGATTTCGTAAACGTGAGCGCCGCAGGAGCCTACATCAAGCGCGTCAGGCCGGAATTCAATCCATACGTGTACGGATACTCAAAACTCTCGGAGATAATCAGGAGCTTTCCAGAGCTGTACGAAATAAGGAAAACCGGCGGAAAGGGCAGATCCAGCGTGCTTAGCTACAGATGCAAGGACAGGTGATGCGCATCATGCGGTCGTTTTGACCCTTCGATCCTTTCTGCGTCTGTATTTTTGATGAACCTTCATACCCTGCGATGCTTTTGCATCCGGGGCTTGTTATCTTCTTGCCACAGGGCAATGCGCCCTTGGAGAGAAGATGAAGAAGAAAATGCTGGCCGTTCTTGCGGCCCTATCCGTACTGTTGCTGCTTGCCGGATGCGCGAGCATACCCAAGAAGGCCACTGCGGTCAAGAACTTCCGCGTGAGCCGGTATCTCGGGACATGGTACGAGATAGCAAGGATCGACAACGAATACGAGGAGGACCTGAACAACGTCACCGCGACATACATCCTGGCAACAGGGGGGCTCAAGATCGTCAACGAGGGCTACGATGTCCGGACCGGATCCTGGAAAGTGGCGGAAGGAAAGGCATCGTTCAGGGGTGATCCATCCGTCGGAGAGCTCAAGGTATCGTTCTTCGGACCATATTATGCGGGATACAACATAATCGCCCTGAGCGACGACTATAACTATGCCATGGTGGCAGGGGAAAGTCTCGACTACCTGTGGATACTCTCAAGGGATAAGACAATCCCGGACGAAATCCTTTCCACGTTCCTTTCGACTGCGGAGGAAATAGGCTTCGATACAGGAAGCCTGATATGGGTCCACCATGACTGATGAAACAAAAAAAACGGCCATGGAACCGCCCATGGCCGGAACTTCGGGATTTGAAACATTGTCAGAACACGTGTTCGCTGAATTTCCACCCTGGCACTACCTTCTGCATCTCAATTTCATCATTCCGTTCTGTGATGCCACATCTGAGATAATTCTGATGTAGTTTCTCGAGCATCTCATAATCGAGTTCGACCCCGAGTCCGGGTTCATTCGAAACCCTTATCGCGCCGTCTTCGAATTGAATACGACCGCCTTTGATGATTTCTTCCTTCTGCCAGGGATAGTGCGTGTCCATGGCATAGCATATCTCCGGACAGGCCACGCCGAGGTGGGCCATCGCCATCAATGAAATACCAAGATGGCTGTTTGAATGCATGCTCAGCTTACGGTTGAAAGTACTGCAGATCTTCCCCAGCTGCATCGTCGCCTCGATACCACCCCAATAATGGGGATCCGCAAGGATGATATCCTCGCTACCGAGCGTATAGCCGGAAGGAATCTCGTCGAAACTTGTCGTACACATGTTGGTGGCTCTTGGTATCGAGACATGCTTTGCCAGTTCGGCCATAGCCTCCTGACCCTTGCATGGATCCTCGTAATACTCAAGATATGGCTCGAGCATCTTCCCGTATCTGATGCTTGTATCCAATGTCCAACAGGCATTCGGATCAATCCTCAGCGGTACGTCCTTGCCAAAGGCCTTGGACAGGGCGATGATAGTATCACATTCAACCTGTGGCTCGAACACACCTCCCTTCAGCTTCAGGCTCTTGAATCCGAACTCACCACACATCGCCTTTGCTTCCTCAACGATCTCATCAGGACTGAGGAACCGTCCTTCCTTGAACTTATGCCATCCGGAAGCAGATGGATCATGCCCGCCTAGCCCGTACTCACCACCTGCACCTTCATACTTATAGAAAAGATAGGCGGAGAAATCTATCTTATCGCGTACACGTCCTCCAATGACATCGCAGACAGGCCTCTCCACAGCCTTGCCGATGATATCCAACAAGGCAATGTTGATCGCCGAGTACATCCTGTTGGCGACATTCTTGGGCGCATATCCGGTATTCAGGGTGTCCTTGACCTCTGAAAAACCTTTTTCAATGGCAAGCCTTATCTTGTTTCTTTCAAACGGATCCATTCCCATCAGGAAGCTTTTCGCCTTTGCAAGACCGTCCAATGCGGCGGAACCTCCGGCAATTTCACCCACACCGTTTATGTTCTCATCCGTCCTGATGTCGATGATTATCCTCAGCGCATAGGGAGCGTGCAGTCCGGCCGCATTCAAAAGCGGCGGGTCGGTAAAAGCGATAGGCGTGACTATCATATCGGTTATTTTCATATCAAACCTCCTCTTATCAGCTCTTCACTCCGCCGGAGGCAAGTCCTCCGACAAGATACTTCTGCAGGAACAGGAACACCAGGACCACAGGCAGCGCACTGAAAATTGCAGCGGCCATCACCCCGTTCCATGGTGTCGCATCGCCGGAAACCAGCGAAAGGAATCCTATGGACACAAGCTTCTTCGTCTCATCTGTTATGAATGACAGCGGATAAATGACATTGGACCATCCGAGAACGAAAGTATATGTTATCGTTGCAACAATTCCAGGCAGGGCCAGAGGCATCATTATCCTCCTGATGGCACCTATTCTCGTGCATCCGTCGACCATCGCCGCCTCCTCAAGCTCCTTGGGTAGTGTCTGGAAATACGACCGCATCATCCAGATCGAATAAGGAAGACTGAATGTGCAGAACACAAGTATCAGGGACCACAAGCTGTTGTACAACCCGAGCTTGATTACCAAAACCAAAAGAGGTGTGGTGAGCAGCATCTGCGGAAACATGTAGACGTACAGGATTCCCTGGGCGATCCCTTCCCTCCTCTTATACTTGAATCTGGCAAGAGAGTATCCTGCGAGTGTTGCCAGCACTATGGATATTCCGGAGCTGACAAGCACTACAATGAACGAATTGGCCATGTACTGTTTGAAATGCAGCTGGCTTGCGAAACCGGTGCCGGACCATACCTGCCTGTATGCGGAAGTATCCACCTCCGTGATGGCAAGAGAAACATCACGTGTCATTATCTGATCGACATCTGTCAGGGAGCATTTGAGCATCCAATAGATCGGGAAATCCAATATGCATATCACAAGAATCAGGACGGCATAGAAAACAACGCTCTTGATGATTCTCGTTTTTTTCATTCCTAAAGACATGTCAGTCATCCTCCTTTTTCATCTTGGAATAAATGAACAGGAATACAGCGAGGAACACCAGGATAATGACACTCATGGCTGCACCAAGGTCGTATCTCATGTTTATGAAAGAGAATTCATAAGCCAATGTATTCATTGTATGGGTTCCGCTGCCACCTCTTGTCATGAGCCATATGACATTGAAAGAATTGAATGTCCATATGATGGACAGGATTATCGTCATCGACAGCACATTTGCCAATGACGGGAGGGTGATTCTGAAAAAAGTTGTCACAGGTCCGGCTCCCTCCACCTTCGCAGCCTCATACATCTCGGTCGGAATGGATTGAAGCCCGGCCAAAAGCATCATCATCATCTGCGGATAACCCATCCAAATGCCCACGATCAGGACACACACCAGGGCCAGACCCTTCTGTCCAAGGAAATTCACATATGTATCTATCAATCCCAGACGGAAAAGAATTACGTTGAATATTCCGTACATCCCGTCGAACATCCAGTTCCATGCTGTCACGCTTGCTGTGACTGGAAACACCCAGGGAAGCATCAGAAGAACCCTGGCCACGGATCTGCCACGGAATTTCTTATTCATCATCATGGCCAATCCCATGCCTATGACAACTTTGAAGCAGGCTCCTACAATCGCATACACAAAAGTGTTCCCTATGGACTGCAGGAATCTGGAATCGGTTATCACTCGCACATAATTGGCAAGCCCCACAAAAGCCCTGTTGTTGTCGATAGGTCTCCAACGATGGAAACTCATCACCACGGAATAGCAGAGCGGATATGCGACTATGACAAGCAATACAAAAATGGCTGGAAGTAGGAAGTAAATGCCAATACGGTTATCTCTCCTTTCAAGGGACGGATATCCAGCCGCACTTCCATCTGATTTCATGATCTTAACTATTGACATTTCTAAACTCCAATCATATTGAAACAAGGCCGCCGCAAGAAACGGCGGCCAAATTCCATCTTCGGTCTATTCGAAAAGCATCTCGGAAGCCTTCTGCTCCATCTCTTCGATTATCTGGTCCGTCGTCCATCCATCGACCGCAATGCGGGAAAGGATGTCGTCATAGAAATAGGAAGCATACAAAGCCGACAGCTTGGCATCAGGTTCGCCGGGGAAGCAGGATCCGACATACTGGTCGCCGCTGTTGAGAAGGACCTTCTCATTGTCTGAAAGCGAGCTGAACATGGGATCGTTCATCACATCTTTCTTAAGCGGGCTGTAATAACCGAACCCCATCGTCTCGAACATCTTCAGCTGAACATCGCTTCTGAGCAGATACTCCGCAAAAAGCTTGGAAGATTCCAGATTCTTTGTCTTGAAAACCGTGATTGATTCCGGATTTGCCTGCATCCATGCCTTTCCGGAAGGTCCTTTGGGCAACGGCAGCATGATGAGATCCTCAGGTTTCACAGCTGTCGTCTCATCAAGCTTGCCCATTATGGAATTGGAATTGATCACCATGCCGATATCTCCAGCGATAAAGAACTGGTTGTTGCTGTTTCCATCCCACGTCGTAGCCGCAGCCGGTACCGCACCACTATCCCATATTTTCCTGAGCATGTCCAAGGCTTCCCTCATCTCAGGTGTGTCGATGCAGAGATTTCCATCATCGTCGACAATCCTCGCATCATAGCTGACAATGAGTGAGAATGCATATCCGGCACTATCCCCGAAAGCCTTGCGGGAATGGGCGAATCCAAGACCGTACTTTCCATTGGATACATCTGTGATCTTCTTACCAGCCTCGATTATGTCGTCCCAGGTCTCAAGTCCTTCGATATAGTACTTGCCGTTTTCATCAATCTGGAGCGTAAGATCATATCCGGCGGCTTCAAGCCAATCCCTTCTTGCATGAAGTCCCGCAGGACGCACCATGAAAGGAGCCTCATAAAGCACACCATCGACGCTGAACATCGAAAGCGTTCCCTCACCAAACTGATCCCGGCCAACGGAATCGATTATCCCATCCATCGGTTCGACCATGCCAGTCGAACAGAACTCGATTCCAGGGGCGCTGTTCCAGATGATGACATCGGGATAGATTCCGGCGCTCACGCTTGTGACAAGCTTCGAATGGAAGTCGTTTGTCGGTGTTCTGATGAAATTAACCTTTATTCCGGTTTCGGCCTCAAAATCGGCACCTACCTGGTCAAAAGCCGAAATGATCTTCTCATCCGGATTTGAAATCATCCAGACCTCGATTGATTTGGATGAAGACGCCGATGATTCACTGGAACCTCCGGCAAAAATACAAGCGGACGCAAATATGACAACGCAGCAGACCGCAATGATTTTCTTGATGTTCATAATACCTCCTTATGCACATTCCTTATTTTTCGATGACAACGTCACCGAGTTTTTCATAATACTTTGCCAATGCGCTATGGTCGTCCTTATCGCATCCATATGCTTTCAAGGACTGCATCATTTCCATTACCTGGCAGGTAAGAGGAACTGGAGCCGTTACGGAATGGGCCGCATTCAATGCATTTGTCAGATCCTTGATATGCAATTCAATCCTGAATCCCGGCTTGAAATTTCCAGAAAGCATCATCGGAGCCTTGGCATCCATGACAGTGGAGCCGGCAAGACCTCCTCGGATGGCTTTGTAAACCAGCTCGGGATCGGCTCCACACTTCTTTGAGAATGTCAGTGCCTCGGCAACCGCAGCTATGTTGCAGGCAACAACAATCTGATTGGCCAGCTTTGCAATATTTCCTGCCCCGAGACCACCGACATAGGTGACAGAACCCGCCATGGACATCAGAACATCGTAATATCTGTCAAAAACATCCTTTTCACCACCGACCATGACGGACAGTGTGCCATCTATGGCTTTCGGCTCACCTCCTGAAACAGGCGCATCCAGCATGACTATGCCTTTCTGGGAAAGTGCCTCCCCTATTTTTTTGCTTTCGACCGGATCGATCGAGCTCATGTCGATCAAAACCGTTCCGGGCTTTGCGGTTTCGATTATTCCGCCCTCTCCCAATGCCACCTGTCTCACATGGGGGCTGTTCGGCAGCATTGTAATTATCTGGTTGCACGATGCAGCGACCTGAGCTCCGTTATCGGCGCTTTTGGCACCGAGTGAAACAAGTTCCTCCACGGCCTGCTTGTTGAAATCACATACAACAAGCTCATGCCCCGCCTTGATCAGGTTCTTGCTCATGGGACGGCCCATGATTCCCAATCCGATAAAACCGATTTTCATATTTTTCCTCCAAATTCTTATTTGAGAATACCGGCTTCGACCAACCTCGCCTTCAAGCCCGAAAGCTGTTGCGTTGTCGAGCATTTTGATGGTTTAAGAGGCAATCCGACACAATGTCCCAGAAGATTGCAGTAATCTTTCGTTGCAACGGGGAAAGAAGACTTGTCCATCTGCAATCTGATTGGATTGAGGACGAACTGTGCTTTCAACGATTCCTCATATTCGCCACCCTCAAACAGGTTGTAGATGGAACAGACCAGCTCGGGCAGGAAGTTTGCCGTGCTACAGACCGCACCGACACACCCCACGCAAAGTCCCGAATATATCAACGTATCCTTTCCACAGAGCACCTTGAAGCCTACATCCGAATTGCGTCGGATGAATTCCTCCGTCTGTGTCATGTCTCCACTGCTGTCCTTCATTCCTACAATGTTTTCAATTTCATGGGCAAGCCTTCCGACCAGGTCCTGGCCCAATGGATAACCCGTACGACCCGGGTTGTTATAAAGGAGGACAGGGTGATCTGGGACGCACGAGGCTATTTCTGAAAAATGCGAGAAGAGCTCATCGTCGGACGGTTTGAGAAACATCGGCTGGAGTATGGATACCCCGCTGCAGCCATGTTCCACCCCGTATCTTGCAAGACGCATGCATTTCTTCGTACTAATCGCACCTATGCCCATGTAGACCGGAATCCTGCCTGCGACCTGGGAAACAATGATATCCAGAATGGCATGCATCTCTTCCTCGTCGAACGCATAGAACTCACCGTTCGAACCAAATGCAAGGATGCCGTCAACTCCCCCTTCTATCACAAAATCAACATGTTTTCTCAACAGCTTTTCATCCACATGTTCATCTTCTGCAACAGGAATGACTATTGGGATGATAATACCTTTTATGAAATCCGTCTTAATTTTATTCATTTTACGCATCCTTCATGAATAATCTTAAATTCAATTATAAAATTGTCAAGAAAATTCTTTAAAAATATAAAACTATTAGATTTTTTATAAACAAACTACAAAAAATATGCTTCAAGAAGAACATGCTCGAAAGAATAAAATAAATTTTATATTCAACTTATAATAATTATGGTTTACAATAATCCATGGGTAGAAAAACAACCAAGGAGCTGTTTATGGGGAATAACAATGAATCATACAATATAAAGGGAGTTGAAAGAGCGTTCCAGATTCTGGATCTTGCTTGCGAAAAGGGAAGTCCAATTTCAATTTCAGAAGTTTGTGACGCTTTGGGATGCAACAGCAATATGGCGTTCCGGCTTCTTTCAAGCATCCAGAATTCCGGATATCTTGACAAGGATCCGTATACCGGACTCTATTTCATTTCAATAAAGTCTCTCAGGCTGTCCACAAACGTTCTCCAATCCATGGAATTGAGAAAGATGGCCATGCCCTATCTGGAGCTTCTGTGGACCCAATACCCAAAAGCAAACGTCAATCTTGCGGTGATACGCCAGCAGGACATCATCATGCTGGAAAGGATTGAAGCACAGACGGTTCCACGTACTTTTTTCACCCCGGGAAGGGTTGTGCCGTTTCATTGCACCGGAATAGGGAAAATACTAACATGCAATCTGCCTGACGAAGAGATTGACGAATTGATCAGGAACAAAGGATTGCGAAAGTTTACGGAGAAAACGATCTGCACACCGGAAGGGATAAAGGAAGAACTGAAGAAGGTGCGTGCGGAGCGGATAGGAAGAGACAGGAATGAATTCATCGAGGGAGACAACTGCTCCGCCGCACCGATTCTCAACAAGGACAATCAGACAATCGCGGCAATAAGCATGAGCGCCCTTGAACCAAACATGACGGCGGAGGAGATCGAGGCTGCAATACCAAAACTCAAGGAGACAGCGGCGCGGATAAGTTCGATGCTGGGGTGCATCAGTGCCTGATCCAATTGGCACAACAGTTTGATATCGTTTGGAACATTTTGGTGCAGGATGCAGTCCTGCACGTTTTTTTCAAATACGTCGAAGGTACGATACGCCGTGAGGCTGCAAAAAAAAAGCGGTCCGAAGACCGCCTGTACAGAATCATCCGGTTCAACCCATCTTGAATGCGGATGCGAACTTGTTTCCCTGAAGCTTGTTCATCGTGAAGACGATTATGAACACGACCACAAGGAGCACCACCGACAATGCGCTGGCCTCGCCAAGCTTGCCGTCCGATACGGCACCGTATATCTGGATCGGAACCGTTCTCGTCTTTCCGCTGTAGAGGAGGATCGTCGTGCTCAGCTCCTGCAGCAGGGTCGTAAGCGTCAGGATCGAACCCGATATGATCGCGGGAAGGATCAGAGGCACGCTGACCTTGCGGAACGTATGGAACCACGAGGCTCCCATGATCGTGCTTGCCTCCTCCAGCGACGGATTGAGCTGGGTCAGGCTTGCCGCCACAGACCTGTACACGTACGGTGTCCTTCTGATCATGTACGAAATGACTATTATCGTATATGTTCCGGTGAGCCTTATCGCGCTGTTGCCGCTGAATGCGGACAGGAGGGCGATGGAGACGACCGTTCCCGGAAGGATGAACGGAGCCATAACCGAAAGATCCAGCAGGGCGGCCCCCTTTGGCTTCTTCCTTTCGGTTATGTAGGCCACAAGACTTCCAAGGATGGCGCAGAGCACCGTTGCGAGTATCGAAAGATAGAAGCTGTTGAAAAGCTCCCTGTGGGAATAGCTCGGGATCCTGGTGTAATTCGAAAGCGTGAAGCCTTCCG
Source organism: uncultured Spirochaetales bacterium (assembly GCA_949293595.1). GTDB lineage: Bacteria > Spirochaetota > Spirochaetia > Sphaerochaetales > Sphaerochaetaceae > Ornithospirochaeta. The sequence continues at coordinate 574,901 of CASFDW010000001.1, forward strand.
GAAAAAGCCCGACCCATTTCTTGAAGAAGCTCATCACGATGATGGTCACCTGAGGAAGGAGCGAGAACACGAGGATCACAAGACAGTATATGATTGCGAAGATCCTTATCCCCCTGCCCTCGTTCAGCTTCATCGCGGAACGGGATGCGGAGATCGTCTCGTACTCATGCTTGCTCACAACATACTTCTGCAGCCAGAGGACGAACGCGGTTATGAGGACGTTGACGACCGCGATCGACGAGGCGCCGTTGATGTTCCAGAACCCGTTCACCTCGAAATAGATCAATGTCGGAAGAACGTAGCTGTCTCCGCCTATCATCGCAGGGATTCCGAAGTTTCCGATCGCGCGGACGAAAACGAGGAGCGCGGCGGCACCTATGCTCGGAAGCACAAGGGGGAACGTCACCGTGCGCAGTATGTGCCCCTTCTTGGCACCCATGAGCATGGCGGCCTCCTCCAGGAGCGGGTTCGCGGATGCGAACGCACCATATGCCAGCTGGAACACGAACGGATAGTACGTGAGCGTCATGCAGAGTATCATGCCGAACATGCCGTATATGCTTGGCACCTCGATGTGGAACGGTGACAGGAGCCAGTTGAGGAACACCCTCACGATTCCGTTGCGGCCAAGGAGGATGACCCAGGTGAACGCGCCGACGAACGACGGCATGATCACAGGAAGGATTCCGAGGGAGAGGATCAGGTTCTTGCAAGGCATCTTCACCCTGGCGACGAAGTATCCCATCGGTATTCCGATCAGCATCGTGAAGAATGTGACGCTGATGGAGACAACGAACGAATTGACAAGGCTCTTCCTATAAAGCCTGGATGTCGCGAACTGTCTGAATCCCTCCAGGCTGAAGCCGTGGAACGCCAGGTCGTCGGCAGGTGCCATGAAGGCCCTTACCAGCGTCGTGAGCATGGGATACAGAAGGAAGATCGCAAGGAACACCATCGGTACCGCAAATATAATGTACTGGCTGAAATCCTTTTGGAAAAAACGTCTGACCTTACCTTCCCCGGCCAGGACGTCCATGGCTTTCTCTTCACTCTTTCTCATGTCCATCCTCCGCTAAGAACAGATGTGCCAGCCCTTTCTTGACCGTCACATACACATCGTCGTGCTCGTGTATGTCGGAAAGATAGAACGGCATGTCCACCTCGAAGATCGTATCCGAGATCGAAGACGGAAGCTCGACCTCGTAACGCACGAACTGTCCGAGGTGCTGTATGATCCTGACCTTTCCCTTCACGCAATCCGCTCCGGCATTTCTGGATATCTCCAGCATCTCCGGCCTTGCACCGACGAGCACGTCGCGCGACGACGAGCCTTCCGGAATATGGCATCTCGCCTTGTCCACCTCGACAACCATGTCCGTGCCCGCGATCCGGCATGCAACAGACCCGGCATTATCAGAGCAGACCGACGCATGGAAGAAATTCATCTTTCCGATGAAGTTGGAAACGAACGCGTTTCTCGGCCTGGTGTAAAGCTCGTCGGATGTGCCGATCTGCTCCACCACACCTTTCCTGAGCACCGCAAGCCTGTCGCCAACGGCCATGGCCTCCTCCTGGTCATGCGTGACGAAGATGGTGGTTATGTTGGTCGCCTTCTGGATCCTTCTGATCTCGGCCCTCATGTACCTCCTGAGTTTCGCATCAAGGTTCGCCAGAGGCTCGTCGAGGAGAAGGATGTCAGGATCGTATACGAGGGCACGGGCGATGGCCACCCTCTGCTGCTGTCCGCCGGAAAGACCCGTGGGGCTCGGATTCCTCTTGAGCTCCTCCTGGAGACCTACCAGTTCCATGACCTCGGTGACCTTCTTCTTGATCTCCTCCTCCGGAGCCTTCCTTACCCTGAGACCGTAAGCCACGTTCTCGAATATGGACATATGGGGATAGAGGGCGAAGCTCTGGAAAACCATGCCTATGTTCCTCTTGTACGGGGGGATTGTCGAAATATCGACATCGCCATAGAGCATTTTTCCAGATGAGATGCTCTCAAGACCGGCGGTGCTCCTGAGAAGGGTCGTCTTTCCGCAACCCGAAGGTCCGAGAAGGCAGAACAGCTCCCCTTCCTTGATCGTGAAGGACACATCCTTCAGGGCATGCACCGGGTTCTTTCCCTTTTCGTCGTATATCTTGTTTACTGATTCATATGTCAAATCGTGGCTCATAATCTTCCTTCCTATCTAAAATAAATGGCCTGCCTGATGGCAGGCAGGTCAGTTGCAGCCGGACGCGGATCAAAGCATCCCGTTGAAATCGGTTACCAGCTGCTTCTTCACATCCGCCGCTTTGACGGCATCGTACTCGAAGAACTTGATGTCCTTGAGATCGGGCAGGTGCTCTGGACCGGAGATCTCGTTGGAGATCGGGCGGCGGAAGCACTCGTCCCTGACGATGAGCATGGCGTCCGTGCTTGTCATGAAGTCGATGAACTTCCTGGCCGAGTCAAGGTTGGCGCAGTTGGCGAGTATGGCGCTGCCCTCGATCCTGTGGCCCGTTCCCTCCTCGGGAAGCACGTATGCAACCGGATCGCCCTCGTCTATCTTCTTTGCGATGTTGGCCTCGCCTGTAACCGTGATGGCGTATTCGCCGCGTGCCACGGAATCAGGACCCGATGTCGAGGATGCGACATATGTCGAGTTGGCAACCACGTCTTCGATGAAATCGAGTCCGTAGAGCTCGTTCATCATGAAAAGCTGTGCATAAGAGGAACCGGAGGATGCCGGGTTGCCAAGCACGATCTCACCCTTGTATTTGGGATCGGCAAGATCCTTCCAGGACTTGGGTGCATCGTCCTCGGAAAGGATGTTGGTGTTATACATGATCGCCTGCAGGGGCATCGAAGTACCATAATATCTCGGAATGTCGGCCGAATCCCTGTTCTCGGGGGCGAACGCGTCATGGTTGGCCGCCTTGTACGGCTCGAGCATGTCATAAATCTGGTCGAGGTTTTCCTGGGCCATGAGAAGGATCACGTCCCCTTCCGGCTTCGGCCACTCGGTCTTGACCCTTGTGACAAGGTCTCCCGACCCGGCACGTATGATGGTCACGCTGATATCCGGATAAAGCTCGTTGAATTTGGCAACGAGGCTTTCGGCCTCGCCCTCGCTTGCGGCACTGTATATGACAAGCTTGCCGGTCGGGACGGGATTACCGGATGCGTCGACCGCGGCTTCCTTGCTTCCCTGGGCCCAAACAGAGCCGAGGACCAACAAAAGGACCAATAATACTGATATGGATTTTTTCATAAAACCTCCTATAAAAAATCGCATAAACCGTTATTTTCAGTGTAGTTCAGGATTTTCCAATACGCAAGAAAAATTTTCCATTAACTTTCTTATTTCGAAAGAAACGAAAGGAAATCAAAAACTCATCCGCATATTTCATGCAGGTATCTCGTGTTCTCCACTGGATTTCCAACAGTCTCGAGCACAAGATTCACATCGCGGCCTCCGACCATGGAAACAATCTGCCGGGAAGGAAAGCCCGGAGCAAGAAAATCATTGTGTCCGTCCTCGAGGATCGTCCCGTCGGACCTGTTGGAATGCAGATGCATCGACACAAGCCTTTTGTCGGAGACATATCTTGCGACAGCATCGAGGAAATCGAAATCGAAGACGAAATGGGATATCCACAGATGTCCGACATCCAGGCACAGGGAAACACAGGAAGGAAGCAGATCCAGCTCGTCAGGACTCATGTTCAGATATCCGGCCCGTGGATTCAGGTTCTCCACCGCAATCCTGACACCATAGCGTCTTCCGAGGACCTCCTGCAGCTCGCCGAGTTCCTCGGCCATATGTGAAAAACGACTCTTGTACCCCGGCATTCCGAGCAAATCGCTCCTTGCGATGCTGCCCTCGGTCCTGCCCACGTACGGGGCGAACTCCGGACCGTTCATGAGCCTGGAACGCTCCTCGTACCGTGAGCCGACCCTTTTGTCGGTAAGGTACCCTGGATGCAGGACAATGATGTCGGCACCATAGCGGACGGCGGTCCGTGCGGTCCTTTCAACCGCATCCCTGCTTTCAGCAAGCACCTCGGGATCGAAACTTCCGAAATTGGGGAAACAAGGCTCGGACGGCACGCAGGCGTGCAGGGACATCACCCTGCCCCTGACAAGAGGCTCCACCTCGTCCAAAAAACATTTGGACATGTTGTAGGAGAGCTCGAAACGCGCATCGGGACACAGCTCGATGTACGAGGCGATCTCGGCCGCCGTCTTGAAGCCGACCAGCGACATTCCCTTCCGAGACATGGCCTACTCCCCGTAATGCGCACAGCCGGAAGCGACGTATCTGTCGGTTATCTTCCTTATCTCGTCGTTCATCGCCCTGCACATCGACTCGTCGGAGGATACGACCTCCCAGCGTGTCATGGCATCCTCGCTGCGGGATATCCTCTCCGCGACCTGGCACCATGTGCCGTCCAACCTGGTCTCTGGAGTGATGCTTTCGGGAAGGTTGAACCTCATGAGCACCGCATCCAGATCGCTTCCGTCGTCCATTCTCTTTACGACGGCCGCACCCTTTGCCGCCATCAGGGCCTCGACCTCGTCCATTATCTCCTGCATGCGGCCGAAGCTGTTGTCGAAATAAAGCGGCCATTCCTTGACCCTGTAAAAGCTTCTCTGCATCGCACGCATGTGCTCGTATTTCCCGGGATTCTCCATCCAGGCCCTCGCAGTCAGGAGGGAGAAGAACAGCGTGTTCTCCGAAGCCACCGCCCCTTTGCCCCAGTCGTCAGGATCCACGGGGAAATTCATGTAGTAGTGGGCGCTCTCCTCCTCCGAGGCCAGATAGCATGATGAGAAGTTCTCCATCAGCTTTGCCTTGATGAACGAATGCCCGTTGCGGATCATGTGGACGTCGATCCCGGCGCCCGCTATCTCCGCAAGCGCGGTCGGGATGGCCTTCACATCCGCATAGAATTTCGGCCTGAACGAGCTCTTGAAAGCAGGACGGAAGATATCGAGTATGTAAGGGATGAGCACGGCGATGTTGAAACCCGGAACAATCTGGTTTCCGGTCCCGTCCATGAGGTCCATCCGGTCCCCGTCCCCGTCGAAACAGAAGCCGAGGTCGAAATCACCGCTCTTCATCGCAAGCCTTGCCGGAGCTATGCTTGATTCGATTATCGGATTGGGATCACCTGCAGGGAACAGCCCGTTGGGTATGAGGTTCCTCGCCTGGAACGACGCGCCGGCAAGCCCGAATGCGGCGGAAACCTCGGCCCCCGCCGAGCCGCAGAGGAACTCACCCATGACCTTCAGTCCCTTGAGGGAATCCTTCCCCACCCCGGCCAAAGACATGGAATACCTGATGAAATCCTCCATGTACGAGATGATGGAGACCCTGCCCCTGGATGCCGCGACACAAGGCCTGTGGTCCTCGAGATAGTATCGCTTGATCGCATCGATACCGCCTGACGGGCCGTATCCGGATGCAAGAGGCACGTTGTGCATCGCCATCAGCTTGAAGCCGACATACTCCTTTGGATTGTGGCTGGCGGTGACCATGATGCCGGCGCTCGACGGATGACGCATGCATGAATAATAGAACTGGCATGTCGAGACCTGCAGCGGATTGACCAGCACGTCCAGCCCGATGGACGGAAAGATGTCTACTATCCTGTCAAGAACCGCCGGGGCGCCGATACGGGCATCCCTGCACACCACGACGCTGCCGCACCTGAGATCCTCAAGCATGTACCTGCCGATGCTGTAGACCAGCCGCTCCAGAAGCGGACCGTCAAGCTTTTCCATCTTCGTCCTTATATCATATGCCTTGAACATTCCCAAATTGAGCTCGTTATTATCCATAAAAAGAAACACCTCAAAATAAGGATATCATAATCTGGGACAAACGCAAGAAAAAAGAAAACAAAAGAAAGCAAAACGAAAACCATGCTTTTTAAAAGCAAAGTCAAGCTATTATCACGGACACACCCTTCGCCTCCAGCTCCTCCCTGAGGCCGTCCGGAATCGAATCGGTGATGAAGTAATCTATGTCCGCCCATGACGAGACGTTCGCAAATGCCTTCTTCCCGAATTTGCTGGAATCGGCGATCAGACATATCCTGTCCGCGCTCCTCATCATGGCCTGCTTTGTCTCGGCCTCCACCAGGTTGGAGCAGAATATCTGATCCCCCGTATAGCCGGATGCTCCCATGAAATAGATATCGGCATGTATCTGCTCGAGGTTGTTTCTGGCAAAACCACCTATGGCACCCATGGAGGCACGGCGGAGCATCCCGCCGAGCACCACGACCTCGATCGATTCGTCGCTTGCGGCCTCGTTGACTGCAATAAGGCTTCCCGTGACCATCGTTACGCGCCGGCCGGAAAGATGCTTGACCATGTGCACCGTGGTGCTGCCGGAGTCGACGATCACGGTCTGGTCCGCCTGCACCATGGCGGCGGCCCTCTTGGCGATGCGCATCTTCTCCTCGCGGAATTCGTTCAGAGTGTTGCTCACGATCCTGGACAGGGATTTCCTCTCCGTTATTGTGGCACCTCCGTGGACCCGCACAAGCTCACCCTTTGCCTCAAGGGCCGTAAGGTCGGACCTTATCGTGACCTTCGTCACATCGAGCATCTCCGACAGCTCCTCGACCGTGATGAACTCCTTCTCATTAAGGATCGATAAAATCAGGGACTGCCTTTCCCGTATGTTCATAAAACTCCCCTAAGACAAGAAAATGGGTTCCGCATTCCGGATTCCCATTGAAAATAATAAACGGAAAGAAACAAGTAAGTCCACTTTTTTAGTAACATATGCGCAAATTCGGTCCTTCCAAGCCTTCAAAAGACTGTCTTGAAAAGAAAAACCATTTGACAATATGCGATTCCCATAAAATACTGGGAATAGGACGTGCTCGAGCACGGAACGGAAGGAGAGCAAAGGAAATGAACAACATCCCAAGTGTGAAACTGGGCCTCATCGCGGTGAGCAGGGACTGCTTCGTCATATCCATAAGCGAGCAGAGAAGGAAGAACATAATCGAAGAGACTGAAAAGCTGGGGCTGGACGTATACGAATGTCCGACCGTGGTGGAGAACGAGAAGGACGCGTTGAAGGCGCTCGGACAGGCAAAGGAGGCAGGCTGCAACGCGCTTGCCGTGTTCCTGGGCAATTTCGGACCAGAGACACCGGAGACATTGATCGCAAAATATTTCGACGGCCCCGTGATGTACATGGCCGCGGCCGAGGAGAGGGGTGACAACCTGCTCAACGGCAGGGGCGACGCCTACTGCGGCATGCTCAACTGCTCCTACAATCTGGGACTCAGAAAGCTGCAGGCGCATATTCCGGAGTATCCGGTCGGGGATGCGCGCGAATGCGCGGCGATGATCGGCGACTTCATACCGGTGGCGCGTACCATAATAGGCCTCAGGAACCTCAAGCTCATCACGTTCGGGCCGCGTCCGCAGGACTTCTTCGCATGCAACGCCCCGATAAAGGCGCTATACGACCTCGGGATCGAGATAGAAGAAAACAGCGAGCTCGACCTCCTGGTCTCATACAGGAAGCACGAAGGCGACAAAAGAATCGGTGCAATCGTGGGAGAGATGACCGCGGAGCTCGGCGGAAACGGCAACACCTACCCCGACCTGCTCGAAAGAATGGCGCAGTTCGAGCTTACCCTCCTTGACTGGGCGGAGGAGCATAAAGGTGCCAGGAAATACGTGGCGTTCGCGAACAAATGCTGGCCGGCATTCCCGGAACAGTTCGGATTCGAGCCATGCTACGTCAACAGCAGGCTCGCATCGAAGGGCATACCCGTCGCATGCGAGGTCGACATCTACGGAGCCCTCTCCGAATACATCGGCACCTGCATAACAGGGGAAAGCGTGACACTTCTGGACATAAACAACACCGTTCCGAAGGACATGTGGGAGCAGAGCATAAGGAAAGCATATCCCTATGCGCTCAGGGATACGTTCATGGGCTTCCACTGCGGCAACACGCCCTTCTGCAGGCTTTCCGCGGGAGCCGTGAAATACCAGATGATCCAGAACAGGCTGCTCGAGAACGGGAACACGCCTGACTTCACACGCGGGACGCTCGAGGGGGACATCGCACCTGGAGAGATCACGTTCTTCCGCCTGCATTCAAATGCGGATACGTCTCTGCAGGCCTACGTATGCCAGGGCGAGATCCTCCCGGTCGCGACGAAGAGCTTCGGAGGGATCGGCATTTTCGCCATTCCCGACATGGAGCGCTTCTACCGCCATGTGCTTGTTGGAAAGCACTTCCCCCATCACGGGGCGGTCGCATTCGGGCACATAGGCAGAAGCCTCTATGCGGTCCTTTCGTACCTCGGGGTTGAAGACGTCTCGTTCAACAGGCCGAAGGGGATGCTTTATGATGGCGAGTGCCCGTTCTGACAGGAAAGAGCCGACGATAAACGACATAGCGGACGCCCTGGGGATATCCCGGGGCACCGTCGACCGCGTGATACACGGACGCAAGGGAGTGTCCGGACAGGTTCGCGCCAACGTGCTGGAAATGGCGGAGAAGCTTGGGTACAGGCCAAACCGTGCAGCAAGGATGCTTGCGGCGCGGAAGACACCCAGAAAGATAGGTGTGCTCCTTCCCTCCTGCGACAATCCGTTCTTCGACGACGTGATCCGCGGCATGGAGAAGGCCACGCAGGAATACCACGACCTGGGATTCTCCCTTGTGCTGAAGCAGGTGTCGGGATACGACGAGACTGTGCATTCGCAGGGAATTGCCGAGCTTGTCGGGGAAAAAGTCGACGCACTGGTTCTTGCAACGCTGGACAGCCAGTCTGTCAAGCGTCTGGCCGAGGATTCGGGCCTCCCGTTTGCGGCCGTCAACTCCGACCTGACGTCGGACAAGAAGCTTTTCTACACGGGTCCGGACTATCGCAAAAAGGGAGAGCTCCACGCCGCCATGCTCGACCTGTGCCACAAAGGCAGGGCCGACATCCTCGTCTTAAAGGGATCCAGCGGGCTCAGGGGCCACGACGAGATAGTGGAGGGCTTTTTGTCCGGGCTTGGTAAAACAGGTCTGGAGTTTTCAATCAGAGGCATTCTTGAGACTGGCGACAGTGATGGAAAGGCGGAAAAGTTGGTAAGACAAACGATGTCCGGACAAGATGGAATAAATGTTCTTTTCATAGCCACAGCCGGTGCACGCGGTGCCATCCGGGGTCTTGACGGTGCTTCCGTACTTTCATTTGCAAACGATGACACGGAGGATGTGAGGGATCTTGTCAGGGAAGGAAAGCTGTACTGGACCATAACCCAGGAGCCGTTCAGGCAGGGATATGAGAGCATCAGAAGGATGCAGGACTACTTCATAGACAACCAGAGGCCATCCGATCTTGTGACGAAGAACATAATAAAGATAAGGCAGAACATCGGGGAGGATTGATGCATACATTGGGTATTGATGCGGGAACGCAGAGCATCAAGGTCGTGATCTACGACAGCGATGAAAAAAGGATAACATCGGAAAGCTCGTGTCCGCTCGAGCTTGCAAGCAGGGACGGAGGAATCAGGGAGCAGGAGGCGTCCTGGTGGATCGAGGCATTGAAAAAATGTTTCTCAAAACTCGATCCGGATGAGAAAAGGAAGGTCTCTTCCATTTCCGTCTCGGGACAGCAGCACGGGTTCGTGCCCGTCGCTTCGGACGGGAGCGTTCTGCATCCCGTGAAGCTTTGGTGCGACACGTCGACGGCAAAGGAATGCGCCGAGCTCACAAAGGCGTACGGGGGCGAGCAGAAACTGATAGAAAGGCTCGGCAACCCAATCCTTCCGGGCTATACGGCGAGCAAGATACTTCATCTGAAGAAGAACCATCCGGACATTTATGGGAAGATGGCATACGTGCTTCTCCCCCACGACTACATAAACTACTATCTCACGGGGGTTTTCTGCATGGAGTACGGGGATGCCTCCGGAACCGGGCTGCTTCGCATGGACGACAGGAAATGGGATGCGGAGCTGTGCGCTCTCATCTCCCCGGACCTGGTTGGGAAGCTTCCACCCCTGTCCCCCTCCGACGGATTCATTGGTACCGTGAAAAAGGAGACGGCCGCCGAGCTTGGCCTTGGCGACGGGGTCAGGGTCGCGAAAGGCGGCGGGGACAACATGATGAGCGCCATAGGCACCGCCGCCGTCGAACCAGGCAGCATCACGATAAGCCTGGGCACGTCGGGGACCGTTTTCGGATCCAGCCATGCCCCCGCACACGATGCAAAAAAGCGTCTGGCGTCCTTCTCATCCAGCCACGGACCGTACCTGCCCCTGCTCTGCACGATGAACTGCACGGTATCCAGCGAGATAATGCGCCACTACATGGGAATGGATGTGAAAGCCTTCGACGCCCTTGCGGAAAAGGCTCCGGCCGGCTCGGAGGGATTGTTCATGCTGCCGTTCTTCAACGGGGAGAGGACTCCGAATTTTCCAAACGGGAAAGGGGCGATCATCGGATTCACGCCGGACAACGTCAAAGATGCCAATATCGCACGTGCGACGCTCGAGGGCGTCACATACAGCCTGCTGCTTGCGCTCGACGCGTTCAGGGAAGCCGGGGTGACCCCTTCGCATATCACGCTGACAGGAGGCGGGAGCAAAAGCTCTTTCTGGAGAAAGCTTGTCGCGGACATGACCGGATTGGACGTAAGGGTCCCGGTTATCGGCGAGGCTGCGGCCTTCGGGGCCGCACTCCAGGCATTATGGGCGGAAAGCGGAAAGGATATTTCGGACATAGTCTCCGGACATGTCGCGTTCAACGACAGCATGGGCGTTGCGGCGGATGAGGATACACATGAAAGATACATGGAGCTCTACCACGTCTGGCTGGCTTATGTCGACGCGCTCTCAGGAATGTTTTCCTGATTCTTCAAAGCACGGTCCTCTCCTTCAGGGCAGGACCGTGTTTTTCCAACAAAAACCACATCCTGCTGTTTCTTTATTCCTCCGACGGTATTATCTTTGGCTTGGGGAGGAAAGCCTCCCCGGAGGCAAAATGAAAAAATTCAGTGGATTGCTCATGTCATTATGTGCGGTCCTCACACTCGCAGGTTGCGCGACAATACCGGAAAAGGCAAGCGCAGTAAAGGATTTCGATCTTGAAAGGTATCTTGGCAGATGGTACGAGATCGCCAGAATGGATTTCAGATTCGAAAGAAACATGAACAACACCACGGCCGACTACAGCCTTAACAGCGACGGAACCGTCAAGGTGGTGAACAGCGGCTACAATTATGTGAAAAACGAATTCTCCTCTGCCGTCGGCAAGGCCAAATTCAGGGGAAGTTCCGATATCGCGGAACTGAAGGTATCCTTCTTCGGTCCTTTCTATGCATCATACAATGTCATTGCATTGGACCCCGGATACAAATACGCACTGGTCGCTGGAAAGAATACGGACTATCTCTGGATACTGTCCAGAACGCCGGACATACCGGACGATGTCAGGGACAGATATCTTGAAATAGCCATCCAGGCAGGCTATGACGTCTCGAAACTCGTATGGGTTGAGCACAAAGATATATAGAAATATATAATTCCGATTTCGGATTCTAAAATACAAACTTTATAATGAGGACAAAATGAAAAGAAAGCTTCTCATCCTTATCGCAGTGATATGTCTTTCATCCACGGCGGTCTTCGCAGGAGTGCACACGGAATACAAGCTCGGCTACGGGTACAAGATGCAGACACAGCGTTTCGACCTTCCCTCGGACGGAGGGAAGGTGGAGATCAAGGAGAACCTGCAGACAGCATTCGCTGCATTCGATCTTTATTTCGATGACGGAAAGACATTCGGGCTCGGCTTCGAATACATGAACGACTATCCCGGAGTGCTGATCGCATACGGCGGGGCCGAAGCAAGGGAGCGTGGTTTTTCCAACTCAATAGGTCTGTCGTTGATCTACAACTGGGATTTTGCATCCGTTTTCGCCCTGCACTCATCTGTCGGATTCGGAACAACTTTCCGCAACAGTCCGGCAGGAACCTATGTTCCGTCCTATGACGGATACACCGACTATGGCGAGATCGATCTAAAGATCATAACTGACATAGCCCTTTCCCTGGACATCGCGTCGACAGTGTATGTCAATGCGGGCATGAAGACCAACTTCATGTTCATGAAGTACGTCACACCGATGGAAAAGAGCGGATCTGTGACCGTGAGACACGACCCTGTCAGGCTCGGCGGAACATTCGGTTACGAATTGATTCCGTATGTCAGCCTCTCACTTCTTTTCTGAATGAAAAAAACCATCGGCAGTCCGATGGTTTTTCAATTTCCGCATCATTTTGTTTCAGATGCCTTGACCGTCGCTTTCGGGAATTGTTCCCCCCACTCCCTCGGTCCTCTCGCCGAAGTACTCCCTGGTCAGGGAAACGACCTCGCCGCTAAGCAGTATCAACCCGATGAGGTTTGGAATTATCATCAGTCCGTTGAACGTGTCCGCAAGATCCCAGGCAAATCCCAGCGTGGTCTGCGAGCCTATGAAAATGGTCACGACCCAAAGGGCCTTTATAACTGGTTTGCAGCGGGAGCCGAAGAGGTATTCCCCTGCACGCTCTGCATAATTGTAATAGCTTATGAGACAGGAGAAGCCGAAAAGGATCACGCAGCCGAAACATATGATCCCGCCCAAGGAACCCGGAAGCAGGACCTCGAACGCACGCATCGTGAGCACGGCGCCGTCAAGCCCGGAATCCCACAATCCGGAAAGGACGATCGCGAGACTTGTTATGGTACAGATCACGATCGTGTCAAGGAACACCTCCACCGGTCCCCACATCGCCTGTTCAACAGGATGCTCCACCTTCGCGGAGGAATGGACCATGGCTGCCGTTCCGAGTCCTGCCTCGTTCGAATAGAGTCCGCGTGCAATTCCAGCCCTCATGCATACGAATATCGATCCCACGATTCCGCCGGTTGCGGCCTCAGGAGAGAAAGCCGACGAGAATATCTCGGCAACAGCCGAAGGGATGCTGGAGATATGCAGGATGATTATCAGCAGTCCCGCAATTATGTAGGCACCGCCCATGAACGGCGAAATCACCTCGCAGGCGTGTCCTATGCGTTTTATTCCGCCGAAGATTATCACTGCCGTCACGACTGCGAGAAACAGTCCGGTAGCCCATGTCGGAACACCCATGCGTTCATCCACGACGGCTGCGATAGTGTTCGTATCGACAATGCCGGATATGACGAAAGCGAACGGAATGACGAGGATAGACATCAGGATACCGAGCCACTTCTGTCCAAGCCCTTTTTCCAAATAATACATCGCACCACCGACGACCGTACCGTCCTCACGCTTTTCCCTGTACCTGATTCCGAGAGCTATTTCCGCATATTTGCTCGGCATCCCGATCAGGGCGGCAAGGATCATCCATACGAGCGCCCCGGGACCGCCAAGCACCAGAGCCGTCGCAACCCCTGCGATGTTTCCTGAACCGACTATGGCGGAAACGGACACCATCGCCGCCTGGAACGATGTAAGTTCCCCCGGCACGTGCTCGACATCCTTCTTCTTGAAAGCGGCGACAATCGTGCTCCTCACGAAGTACCCGGCTTTTCTGAAATGTATGAAGCGGAGACGGAACGAATACAAGAGTCCGACGAAAAGAATAAGAACTATGATGGGAACCCCCCAGACGAACGAATTCACCCTGTCGTTCACCGCGACCAGAAAATCCATCATGGGCCAATCCTCCTACCATGCATGTGATAAGGCCATGATATAACACACCACGCATATGGAAAAGGGTTTGAAATGCCATTATCCGAATTTAATCGAATTTTCCCGGAAATACCAAACAGGAATGGAATCAGGAGAAGTGCTGGAAAAGTGTCCAAAGAGATTAATCAGGACGACTTACAAAAAGCGTTGCGAGCAAAAAGAACCAACCCCCATGAGCAAACATGATATCCTTTTTCTCAAATCAAACAGCAAAAATACACCAAACTGACAGATGTATGCAATCAATACCTATTTTTCACAATCGAAAATGGCCTTCATCTCAATCAGATCGGAATAATCCTTCTTCCAACGTTTATGTATCATGCTGTCGTCGTAATCATCGAGGGCGTCCCTCTCCATGTCGATGACGATCATCAAATCATACCTGTTGCTTCTGTCGATACAGTTCTTATGCACGGACACGTCGTTTATTCCGGGCACAGTGCCCACCAGTCCGCTGAAAAGTATCTCCGCCTCTTTTGCAAATGCATCCTTGTCTTTCACGGAATTATTGTATTTGACCAATATATGATGAAGCATGTATCCCCCTCTCTTCCACTATATATTAAAGACGGTGAAAAAAGCTACAGATACGTAAGCACTAATATCCACGGCTATTTAAGGAAAAGACAAAAAAATGCACGCCGAAGCGTGCAATGAGAAGCTACAATTATTATTTGAGGAAATCCTTCCTCTCCGGAGTAAAGATGTCAAGAAGAACACCTTCCTCGAGACAGACGGCACCATGCACCACGTCGGGCTGCTTGTATGTGGTGTCTCCGGCAGAAACGATCTGCTTCTTTCCGCCGATGTCGAATTCGAACTTCCCGCTCTTGACGTAGCTGATCTGTTCGTGCGGATGCTTGTGGAGATTGCCGCGGGCACCCTTCTGGAAATGAAGCTCGCAAACCATGAGATTGTCGCTGTGGGCAAGAACCTTCCTTGTCACCCCCGGATCGACCTCCACAGCTTCGATTTCATCCGTGTAAAAGAAATTCTGAATATCCATATGTATCCTCCAACTTTAATTGAATCTCAGACTGAAACCATGCTCAAGCACGGCTCCCGGTACGGCGGTTATCAAACCCGATTCCTCCGCATACCCCTTATTATACAGATTATGGGCATCGGTTGAACAGCTCTGGGGCTCGACGCATATGAACGGTCTGTCGGGAGAGGTGTACACAACCACATGCTCAAAACCGCCGTAGGAATCCATGTCGATGCGGTAGCATCCGAAATCCAATGATGCGCGCATGGCACCGTCCGTAATGAACACGGAATCGGTGTCAATCAAGGAAACCTGTGTCGGTTTCCTGAAATCAAGCGCGCTTCCGGAGACATCCTCGACCTTTCCCGAAGGAATCTTGTCATCATCCGAGAGCATGAGGGAGACAACGTTGGCGCTGAACACGCCACCGTCCCTCTTCAGAAAGAAAGGATGCAAAGCAAGGCCATATGCGAATGGACGCACACCTTCATTGCGTACTGTGAATGTCCAGGAAACAGCATCGTCCGCAATCCCAATTGCGATCCCAAGCCTCCCACAATATGGGAAATACTTGTCAGAAGGATCGAAGCCGCATTCGGCATAAACATGGTCCGGCGACATCTGCCTAACGGAAAACACCTTATGCCGGAAGGGCCCGTGCATGACGGCGGGTATGGTCAGTCCGTCGAAGTCGAACGAACCGCCGGATACCCTGTTCGGCGTCGGGAAAAGCAGAGGTATGCCGTATGTGGCACCGCTTTTCCTGCGTTCCTGATCAAACTGTACGGTCTCCATACCTTTATAAAGGATGGAGGTCACGGTCATACCGTCATCGGGATCCACAACAAGGACCAAATCATCTTTTTCCAATCTGACCATGGGAAACCTTTCTTCCTCCTATTGCAAAACCAGATTACCAGATTCATTATTCAATAAAATAATATGCAATAACGAATATCTCCGGATCTGAACCCGGATAAATTCCATTACAGTAAGAAAACAACAAACCAGCCCCTTGGATTTCGATAATCATATTACATCATTTTTACATGAAAGCAAACAACAAGGGCAGCTTCCGCTGAGCCACCCAGTATTTGTACAATCATACCTTACAATTCCCAAGTCATATGATTCCTCCGAATACAACATTACATCATTGATTGCAGGTACTACATTTTTGTCCCCATCCGCTCCACATACACAAATCCAAGTCCAAACAGTTTATAATACATGGCCAAAGATAATCACTAATAGTCTGGATTAGCATATACCATTCAAACTATTTATTTACATTTAAAGAAATATGTATATAATAACCCACAGTGTAACCATACTTTTTTGCTTGCATTAACAGAGGAGTGTATATGAGTGAAAACAAAGGCAACAGGACAACCTATGCGAAGCTGTTTGCAACCTTTGCAAAGATAGGTGTCACCACATTTGGCGGCGGGTATGCCATGCTTCCGATGTTGCAAAGGGAAATAGTTATCAACAATGGCTGGTGCACGGACACGGACCTGTTGGATTATTTTGCAGTCGGACAGTGCACACCGGGCATAATCGCAATCAACACTGCAACGTTCATAGGATACAAGCAACGCGGGATAGCGGGTGGAATCGTCGCAACCCTCGGCATGGTATTCCCGTCGATTGTGATAATAACGATAGTATTCTCCATTTTGGAGGCTTTTCAAGAGAACTTTTATGTCCAGTCAGCGCTTAAAGGCATACAAACAGCCGTATGCGCACTGATTACGCTCAGCGTGATCAAGCTGGCAAAAAAGAGCATAGTAGACATTCCTACGCTCATAATCTGTATCGCAACGCTTCTGGGTATGATACTCTTTTCGCTTTCGCCAGTATTATTCATCATAGCGGGAGCCGTGCTTGGAATCGCAATCTCCATCATCAAGACAAAAAAGGAGGACGTAAATGATTCTGTTTGAACTTTATTATGAGTTTTTCAAAATCGGACTCTTTGCAATAGGTGGTGGACTTGCCACGCTTCCATTTCTTTTCCATCTTTCCGATTCTCATCCGGCATGGCTCAGTTACACGGACATAAGCAACATGATCGCAATCAGCGAATCGACCCCGGGCCCGATGGGCATAAACATGGCAACGTTCGCAGGCAACAACACATTCGGCGTGATGGGAGGAATTGTAGCCACGTTGGGACTTGTCAGTCCATCGATAATAATTATTCTCATAATCGCGAAAATACTGGAGAAATTCAAAAATAACAGATTTGTGGCCTATGCGTTCTACGGGCTTAGAGCCACCGTAATAGCGCTAATTGCATATGCGGGACTCCAGGTATACCAGATAGCCCTGTTCAATGGAACATCCATAAGAATCAAGGAAACGGTGGTGTTTGCAATACTGCTTGCATGCATGCTCAAGTTTAAGAAAGTGCACCCGATAATCTGGATTGCCATAGCGGGCATAGTCGGAATACTGCTCAGCCTGCCGGCCTGATCATCCTAACGCACAACCAAGCGCATATGCATACAAAAACCTGTAAGATGCCAACATGGTTAAAAACCTTTTACAGACTTTTGCAATAGAAAATCCAATCCAATACCTGATGGGATTGAATTTCATCTGACATCTTTTTTATTCAAAAAACGTGGAAATAAATGCTACCACCATTTCATAAAAGCAAACAGGTCTGTGACTGAAACCGGAAATACAAAAAAAGCGGGTCCCTATCAAGGCCCCGCAATCTTTTGTTTGATGATTCAATCAATCCAAATTGAGTCAGACATATTGAGTATCGTCATGTCCAGGAACGGCCGTCATGAATGCCTTTTTATCCGCATACACGGTCAAAGAATCTGGATCGAATGATATCTCCTTACGTTTGAATGCATCCATGAAGGCATCAAACGAACCGTGGTCCGATATTCTCCCAACCTCGAGGAAAAAGGCGTTGAGAACACCATAGAACCTGAGCTCCGCATTTGCAACCACATCGTCATAAGCGACAGCATTCGTGCTGGACCAAAGAGCCAGGCAGCCATCACCTTTTCTAGCAAAGCAATAACCGTCTTCAATCACGATCTCATCGAACTTGCATGCCGGAATATAGGCGTGTACAAACCTGATGGGATGATCGTTCCCGATATCATATATCAGGGCCAACCGATTTTCCTCTTGTTTGATAGCCGGCATGACTCCGTTTCCATACCAATAACCAGGCCTCATCGAGCTGTCGTCGCAGCTGGAACCCGGATGGTTGATGAACAGCACCGCATCCTTGTCCAGAGCGGTCATCCACATATGCTGCTGATAGCCGTAGACACCAGGCTGGAAGAAGGTGGTACCATGGAAACGCTCGTTGAACGACTTGGTGTAGATATGCGTGTTCTCATACTTCGACACGTCGTCATGAAGCGTTATGTTCTCCCAGCGTTTGAACCCGTCGGTGCGTGGGGACTGCACGGAAGTGAGGATATAAGCGTCGTTCTTGACGATCCTGACAAGCGCATCCCCCGTTGAATACTGCTCGTTCGCATCCGTCGTCATCAACCCGGCCACATCGGACGGAATCTTGTAGCTCGAAGTTGCAAAATAGGACAGCCATCCCTCTCCGAAGGATACCGGCACCGACGGATTGACAAGATTCATGAGCGCCTGCGCACCCTGCTTGGATGGATTGATGATTCCACGGTACACCCTGCCCATCGGAGCGATGATCACCCCGTCGAAAACATGCAGGGCAAGCATCCTGAGCATCCTATCAATGGTGGCGGAAGCCCTTTTCGAGATGCTTTCTTCAGCATAGTCGACGATGTTCAGGAGGCAGGCGAACGTAACGTTCATGTAGACGGTGCTCAAGAATTCCTCGAAACCGTACTCCTCAAGGTCGTCAAACCACTCCTCCGTGAGCCTCCTGCCAAATTCATGAAGCTCTCTGCCTGTCATGCCGGCAAGCGGGAAGTAGTCATCGGGATACATTTCCCCAACAAGCATGGCGCTGGAATAGAACAGAAGGGAATGGTTCTCGCTCCAGAAGCACATGGCATCAGAGCCCTTCATCGTCATCCAGTACCTGTAATTCAGCAACACATCCTTGATTTTTGCCTTGAGCTCGTCTGAAACCTCATAGTTCTTCATGTACCTGATAACTCCGGAGATGAGGAAATCAGAACAATCATACCTGTCGCTGATCTGCTGGAGTGTCGTAAGGAAATACTCCCCGTCCCTCGGGTTCACGATTCCGAGGGCTTTTCTGGCAAGAATGTTCTGGATATAGAAACCGAACTTTCCACCTCTTGAAAGACCTTCGGCGGAAGCTATCCTATTGAGCATCCTGCGGTAGTTGTCCTCGAACCCGGAACATCCTGAATACTCCGGATGGATCATCGAGCAGAACTCGAACCTTCTGACGAGCTCCTGGCTTCCGCATGAAACCTTCACCAGGACGTACGGATGTCCGTCCTCGACCTTGAACGACGAGCCCTCGGACCAATCCTTCCAACTTATGCGCGTCGGCTCATCCGCGAAGTCGGGGCTGTTCGAATCATATCCGATCCTGTATGCGACAGAATCCGACGGGAAGAAAAGCTCGGCCTCCCCCATCCTTATCCCATCGAGGAATCCTTTCGCCTTAAGGAACTCAACGGAATGCTCCACGGCCGGGATTGTGCAGGAAAGCCCGGATGTATCGAGGCATTCAAGCGCGAAAAGGTTCCTCGTGTCCCTTACGCCAAGGTTCTGGAGCACAACATAGATCTCGTTGCGGCCCGCCTTCAGATGCAGATCGAATTCCTTCTTGATGATTGGCTTGTACACGGGGCGGTCCACCTCGCATACCTTCTTCCCGTTGCAGAAAACAGTCACGGCGCCATACGTCCAAAGGATGAACCTACGCTCGGAATCCGCTTCGGCCTCGATTGTCGAGACCGCATCGAACCTGACGTAGGTCAGCATCGAATAGAATGTGCTGAAATCGACAAAATCATTGTCATGCGAATAATAGAAACGCCAATTCGAGAAATCGACCCCGCTTCCGGGATAAACGATCTTCTTTGCGATCTTTCCCCTGAGCGTGCGCTCGTATCTCATCTGATCGGTATCCGACCCATCGTCCTTGAACAGGGTCTCGGTGACCGGAGTCACCAGGAAACAATCGAGAAAACCTTTTTCCATACAAATCATCCCTTGACGGCACCGGCCGTCATTCCCTTCATGAAGTATCTGCTGAAGCAGCAGTAAATGACGATCATCGGGATAATGGCCAAAGTCGCACCCGAGAAAAGTATGTTCCAAGCCGCGGCACCGTCGCCGTTGTTCTTGAGCATGTTGACGCCTACGGTCAGCGGGCGCATGCTTTCATTGGACATGGTGAACACCAACGGAAGGATATAGTCGTTCCAACCGGTTCTGAACGAAAGCAGCGAGACGGTCGCCAGAATCGGCTTGAGAAGCGGAAGCAATATCTTGTAGTAGATCTGGAAGAACGTGCATCCGTCTATCTTTGCCGCCTCGTCGAGCTCCTTCGGAATCGAGTTGACGAACCCGCGGCAAAGGAATATGTAGGTGGCCTGCCCCGTTCCGGCAGTGATGAAAACCACTGACCACAGCGTCTTGTTGAGATGCACCTTGACGGCAAGCTCGAAAAGCGGGCGGAGAGTGACCGAACCGACGTTGACGAACATGAACGCGACGAAGAGGCTGTATATGAATTCCTTGCCCTTGAAATCCTTACGTGCAAACACATACCCTGCCATGCTCGTGGCTATGACGGTCAGGAGCATCACCCCGAAACCGAGGAAGAAGCTGTTCTTCGTGTATACGGAGAAATTCGCCTCATGCCACGCCTGTATGTAGTTGGTGACGACAAACTTCGACGGGAATATGTTGGCCCCTCCCAAAAGGAGCTCCTTGTTCTCCTTGAAGGAGCCGAGGAAGATATACACCACCGGATAAAGCATCACTATGGCAAAGAATAATACTATGCAGGTTATTATGAATGTGTAGACCTTCTGTTTTGTCGACTTGATGGCATGTACATTATCATTTTTACTCATGATCCACCTCCTAAACGACATCATCAAGCTTTCTGGCAAGCCTGAGGTATATTGCGGTGACAGAACCGATGATCAGGGCGGCCATGATGCTGAGCACCGTCGCGTATCCGATCTGCGGAGTGGTCGAAGAAGAGAATATGAGCTGGTAGATGTACGAGAACATGACGTGCGACCTGTGTCCGGGCCCTCCGTTAGTCATGACTATGATGGTCTCGTAATCCTTGAACGCACCAGTCAACGCAAGAAGAAGGACGACCTTCAATATCGGGCTGAGCATCGGGAGCGTGATTCTAAAAAACGTCTGCCTCGAGTTCGCACCGTCGATCATGCAGCTTTCATATATTTCGGTGGATATGCCCGTGAGTCCGGAGATGAAGTAGATCATGTAGTTACCGATCGCACCCCATACCGCCACGATCACGATGGATATCATGACCCAGTTCGGATCACCAAGCCAGTCGATAGGCGCGTCTATCAGATGTATGTTCATGAGCATCGTGTTCAGCGGACCGCGGAACACAGCGAAGATGAACGTGAAGATCAAGCTGTAGATGGCAGGGCTTATGACCGTCGGGAGGAAGAAGATGCCCTGGAACGCCTTGCTTCCCGGTATGTTGTTGCTGATCAAGACAGCGATGATGAGAGAAACCGGTATGACTATTATCAGCTTCATGAAAGCATACTCGAACGTATGCAGGACACTCTGCCAGAATATCTCGTCATGGAACATCCTGACGATGTTGTAAGTACCGGTGAAATACGCAGTAAAACCGTTATAGTCGTAGCAGACATAACGGAAAAGCCAGAAAAACGGATAGATCGAAACGATGATCAACATCAGAATCGAAGGTGAAAGCATAAAAAAAGCGGAGATATTACCCTCACCCTTCTTCATGAGCTTGTTTTTCCCCATTGCCATGAATACCTCCCTTGATGGAATATGCCGGGCCGCATGAGCAGCCCAGCAGTTTTAAATGCATTACTTGTCCAGATATACAGGAGTACCTGCCTCGGGGTTGAGCATGTCGAAATCCTCGATTACGATGCGCTTCACCTTTCCGATCGATACATCCCTGTCGAGTGCCTCGTTGTACCTCTTGTTGAGATCAGCGATGACTGCATCCACATCGGAACCGCTGACGATGCAGTTCCAGAGAGCCTTTGCATAATCGTCGCCGGCGACCGTGACTGCAGGATAAGCAGGGAACATACCCTCGTAATCAAGAATGGCGAAATCGGCCATGCGTCCGATCTTGGACATATCGATCCTTTCGGCCATGTAGTTGGAGATCGGAAGGGCGAATCCGCTTTCGAGATATCCCTTGAGGAAATCCTCGCTGCTGAAGAACTTGATTACCTCCCATGCCGCATCCTTGTTCTTGGAGGACGAGAACATGCAGTAGGCCTTCTGAGGACGTGCCTCGACGGCTCCCTTCACGGTTCCATCTATCGACGGCAGCTCTCCCACCACCCATTCGAAATCCTCGATCGGGAACTGGCTTGTGAAAACACCTGCTTCCTGGCTTGCGTTGCCCCAGATGGCAAAGGTGCCTGCTGCGAACTGGGCCCTCATCGCATCGACGCCCTGGTTGTTGGATCCCGGGAACATGCTGCCGTTCTTGAAGAACTGCTGTGCAATCTTCACAGGTTCCTTGAAGCCGTCGAAATTGAACTTGCCGGTCTTGAAATCATATGGATATGCGCCGCTCTTCGTGCATACGCCTTCAAGCCATCTCTCAAGCTGGGCGGACGAACATGTCGCGATTCCATAGTACTGGCCGTTTCCGGTCTTGGTGACCTTGTCCGCCACCTCGACGAGTTCCTGGAGCGTTGTCGGAAGTTCGGTGATTCCGGAAGCCTCGAGAAGATCCTTGTTGTAGATCATCCTGGATCCGCTCCTGAGGGCCGTGTAGATCATGTACGGAACCCCGTCGATGGCGTTGATGCCCTCGATGATATGCTGGCTGGCCTCGGTGACCTTCTCGAATTCCTCATCTTTGATGTAATCGGTAAGAGGAACGAGCATGCCGCCGTCGACAAACGTCTTGAGATCGAAACCTGTTCCTCTCGCATTGATTCCGAAAAGATCAGGTGCGTTTCCGGACGAATATGCCATCACGAGCATGTTCGGATAATCCTCTACGACGGTTGTGAGGACGATTTCGATGTTCTTATCGTTTGTAGCATTGAATTCCGCTATTTTCTCTTCGACATATGCAAGGTCGTGACGGTCGTTCGTCCAAACATTGATGACGGTCTTGCCAGATGCGGAAGTTGTTCCTGTGGACTGTTCGGCGGAGCCGCCAGCAAAAACAGTTCCTACTGTAAAAATTGCAATCAACAAAATGAAAAAAGCTCTTTTCATCTGTATCCTCCTTGATTTTGAAGTGTAAGGGCCATTTTCTGTGCCCACAAGGTTACTTTTTTACCTTTATGTAACACTTTTTTGGATTTTTTGAGTAAGATGGACGTATAATGGCTTAATGACAGGGAGATGATTCAGGTGCAGGATGAAGGCTTGTTTTCCGTTTTGATAGTCGATGACGAACCTACCATACGCTTCGGGCTGAAGAACTCGATAGACTGGAACGAGCTTGGGTGTTCGGTGGTTGGCCTTGCCTCGACGGCAAAGGAGGCGCTCGCCATAGCATCCGCAGCCGCGCCTGACATAATGATAACGGACATACGCATGCCGGAGATGGACGGGCTCGAGCTGATAAGAAGGATCAAGGCGGAACAAAGCCATACCAGATTCATCATCCTTTCCGGCTACGACGATTTCAACTATGCCAAGCAGGCGATAAGCCTCGGGGTGGAGAACTTTCTTCTCAAGCCGCTTTCCAAAACGGAGCTTTCGGAAACCATCAAGAAGGCCATAGACAAGATAAGGTCGACAAAGGACAACATGCATCCGGAGCTTTACGAGTTCCAGGAATCAGCAAGGATACTTTTTCTGCAGCAGCTTGCCAACGGCAACATCAGTTCCGACGACGAGGTGAAATCCGGAATCGGAAAATTCGGTCTCAACCTCAGGTTCCAGCCGGCGATCGCAATGGTGCTCATAATGCACGAGCAGATCGGCAAGGATACGCTGAAAAAGATAAGGAACACGCTTTCCGACGGAGGGTTCGACTATTTTGAAAAAGACGGCAACAGCATCGTGTGCATGTCGAACAACGATTTCTCCGTATGCATGCACGCAGCCAGGCTGATCTCCTCGCTTTCCCCCTCCATCACGATAGGAATCGGGGAAAAGGCCGGCAGTCCTGCCGACATCTCATCCTCGCTTCAGAAGGCCATGCTTGCAGTCTCATACAGCATATACGACCAGAACAGGAAGATATACGATCCGGGCATAATCACCGACGGGGATCCACGGTTCCTTCCCTCCAACAGCAACCATGGCAAGCTCTCCGAAGCCATCCTCCGCGATGATCCAGACTCAAGCATAATGGAATTCATAAACTGGTTCTTCTCCCAGCTCATGTACATCCCCACCCCGCCGCCGAGCTACGTAAAGGGAATGTGTTTCTCATTGTACGTCGACACGCTCAGGACCGTGCAGAACGCACTGCATGCCAATGAGAAGAGCTTCAAGGAGATCGATTATTCGCAGTTCAACAACCTTTATTCCCTCGACAAGATCAAAAGGTACATGTACGAGCTGTTCGTGGATCTCAAGAACAGGCAGATACCCGAGATACGCCTTGCAAACGATCCGGTCATCTATCAGGCGAAGAAATACATAGAGGACAACATCTCGCTCGACATCACCGCACAGGAGATAGCCGGGAAGCTGGATCTGAACGCGGCATATTTCTCGGCATATTTCAAGCAGAAGACCGGAGACACATTCAGAAACTACATAAACAACAAGAAGAACGAGAGGGCGAAGGAGCTCCTGCAGGATTTCCAGCTGTCCATCGAGGAGATCGCCATTGCCCTGGGGTATTCGGACTACAGATCGTTCTGCCGCAACTTCAAGAAGATGAACGGACTCCCGCCTGCGGCATATAGAAAGACATCGGGCATATGATGAAGAAATTCAACGACCTCAAGCTGAAATACAAGATCATAATCTCCACCACCACGCTGACGCTGTTCCTATGCCTGTCCATAGCCGTGATCTCCATGGTGCAGTTCGCCGGCCTTTATAAGAGCGACGCACAGGAAAGCGCCATGCAATGGCTGGACATCGCGAGGTCCACATTCGATCTGGAGATTGAGAAGATACAGGCAGGGATACAGAACATAACGGCCAAGACAAGGCTGCAGCAGACGATCAACCGTCTGTTCGAGGACGAAGAGGACTATTCGACATACCTCAGCACCAAGATAGCGTTGCAGACGGACATAGAGGAGATAACTGCAGTCTCCCCGTTGATATCCGATGCATATTTCATAGACAAGGGAAACAACATATATACGAAATACGACGTTACGATCAAGGACTACGTCTCGGAGTTGTTCGATTTCAAGAGCATGGCGGACAGCCACGGAATCACTTTCCAGGAAGCCCGCCCCTCCCCGTTCGATCTGAAGAAAAACATTATTCCCATGATCGTGCCGCTCAGGATGCTGGGAGCCCCCCAATACATATCGATCGCGAACGGGAATGCGGAAATAATTTTGGTCGTGCTCCTCGATCACGCGACACTGTCTGCGGAGCTGAACAAGGGAAGCTCGAGCTATTTCGAAAACTATTGCTTTTTGAGCCTCGACGGCAAGCCGTTATACATCGGTGACGAGGCATATCTGGGCAACAAGCTGTATTTCACGAACACAGTCGGCACGCTGCGGCCAGACATATCCATAACCATCGCGGTACAGAAAAGCACATACATCACAAAGCGGAACAATCTTCTGCTGCTGCCGATACTCCTATCGCTCGGTGTGCTGGCAACAGGCATAGTGCTGCTTTTGTACATATCCAATTTCCTCACCCGTCCGTTCGGACTGATGATGAAGATAATCGAGCAGATAAAGCACAATACCTACGACCTTGCCGTGCAGCCAAAATACAACGACGAGATCGGAGTCCTGATCAACGCTTTGAACTCGATGTACGTGACGATCAACGGACAGATAGACTTCATCAGGAAGACGGAGAAGGAAAAGACACGGTATCTAGAGCAGCTGCTCACCGAGCAGATAAACCCGCATTTCATCTACAACACCCTTGAAGCGATAAACATGGAGGTGCTGAACAGTCATACGGACAACGCATCGATGATGATACAGGATTTCGCCAACATACTCAGATACACCTTGAACAAGGGTCTGGACATGACCTCGGTGGCCAACGAGATCGACCATGCAGCAGCCTACATAAGGATCATCAACAGAAGACTCAATACGAAAATCAGCTACAAGTCGGAATTCTCTCCATCCATAGCAGACTTCAAGATTCCGAAGGTGATGATCCAGCCGATGATAGAGAACGCCATCAAGCACGGATTCGACAACTGCATGCCGAACAACCCGATAATCGTGCAGCCGTCCATCCTTGTCGCCATCACCGACACCGGGGATGGCAACATATCGATCTGCGTGACCGACAACGGGAAAGGCATGGACAAGGAGAAGGTCTTCGAGATAATAAGCAGCCCGGAGAAATCCGGGCACATAGGACTTCAGAACATATACAACAGGCTGAAGCTTTATTTCGAGACGGTCAACATAAACATAGAAAGCATACCGTATTACAAGAACACGATACAATTTGTGATAAGCCGGAAAGGAATAATCGAATAGACGGCAGACAACTATATCCGTGTATCCATTATTTCTGCAACAAGTTCGATTTCCACAGAAAGGCTGAACGGCAGGCTTGCCACACCTATGGCAGATCTTGCATGCCTTCCATTATCACCAAAAATATCCACAAGGACTTCGGAAGCCCCATCTATCACCTTTGCCTGCTGGATGAAATCCGGTTCACTGTTGACATACCCTGTCAACTTCAGAATCCTAAGATTCCTTATATCCTCGCCAATCACAGAATATATGTTTGAAATATTATTCAAAACCGCCCAATATGCCGATTTGCGGGCATCTTCCAAAGTAACGGTACCACCAACCTTGCCTGTATACAACCTTTGTCCGTTGATGTTAGCCCCCGTCCCCGATGTGAATATAAGATTCCCATACCTCGCGACAGGGAGATAAACACCTTTGGCCGAAGGTGGTTCGGGCAATGTGATTCCCAGGGAGGAAACATGCTCCTTGAAATTTTTTTTATCGTCCATTATCAAAACCCTCCACATCTATGATTGTCTTCAGTTTTTCCATTTCACTACCATCAAGGCCGCATAACGGTGCCCTTGGCCTTCCAACTTTTATTCCCATGAGTTCCAATGCCGCTTTCACGACACTCAAAGGAGTATGGGATACTACGAAACGTCTGTACCGCATAACCGCATCCTGCATTTTTCTGGCTTTTTCAAAATCATTTTGCACGTATCCTGCCATTGAAGTCACAAAACCAGGAAAAGCACAAGCTGCGGCCGAAACAGCACCGGAAGCCCCCCACTTGATGGCAGGAACAATCTGGGCATCGTTTCCTGTGAAGAACATGAAATCAGGAATGTCTACAGCTTCCATGTATTCCTGCAGATGCAGGAAATCCATGCTACTGTCCTTCACGCCTTTTACAACAGGAAAGGAAGTTCCAAGCCGTTTTAAGAAACCAGGAGTAAGAACGTTTTTGACATTTCCCGGAATATTATAAATCAATACAGGAAGATGCACATGACACAGAATCCTGGAAAAATACTCATACATGCCTTCTTCACTATAGTTATAATAGTAAGGCATTATGATCGAGAGCGCATCGACACCGGCCTTTTCCGCCCAATTTGCATATGCAACAACCTCATCGACCAAAAGAGAACTGACATGCATTATTACAGGAACCCTACCTGATGCCACATTGACAGCCACTTCCGCTGCTTTTTTCCGTTCATCCATGGACAACAGAGGCCATTCACCTGTAGAACCTCCGACGAAAATCCCATCGACACCATTCTGCAAAAGATATTCGTAATATCGCTCCAATCTGGTGCCGCTCACATTTCCCTCATCATCATAAGCTACAACCGCAGCAGGTATCACACCTTTGATACTTTCACTCATAAGCCTCTCCATTTATTCAGTAAGTCCCCTGCAGAGCACAGGTTCCAAAACATAGTCCCCACCGCTCTTCAAATAAACCTTATCGGTAAGATTGACCACCGGACAGGCATGTGCAGGAATCACCTCCAAAACATCCCCGACTTTAAGCTCGAACCTTTTCCGATATGACGATATATCGACAATGCCATGCTCCTCGGATAACCCGGAAAGACAGACATCGACCTGATCCTTGAGAACACCATGCAATATCCTATGGCCGAAAACGATTCCCGGGCAACAATATGAGAATGTCTTCGCCCCACCATCAACAACGGCATAACTCTTGTCAGCCGATATGCTTATCACCGTCGTAAGAACAGAAAGCGCACAATCGGAGAAAGAGGCACCGGAACGCGATACCGTTGCCGCATCATTGAAAACATACACACCGGGTCGCAGTTCGGTTATCTGTCCACAACGTGCAAGCAAATTGAAGGCAGGAGATCCGCCCACGCTGATTTCCTCCACATGGATTCCTTCCGCCTCCATGCGTCCGCGACAAGAAACAAGCGCTTTGAGAACCTCGTCCAACCGGCTTTTTTCCATTTCCGCCCCGCTGCAATGGAATATCGAACCGCCGAATGTTTCGATTCCCAAAAAGGAGAGCCCCGGTGATGCTTCAATCCTCTTTGCAAGGGAAACTGCAACATCCTCCGTCGCACCGCATCTTTTGTCTCCGGTTTCAAGTTCCACATATACGCCGATATGCACGCCGTGTTTTGCAACCATGTCGGCAAGGGGCAGAAGCGTTTCAAAGCTGTCGACAAGAACAGACAGATCAATACGTCCGGCCAAGGCCATAACCCGTTCAAGCTTGGCTTCTCCTACAATCTCGTTTGCTATCAGTATATCGCCGATTCCATGCTCAGCCATCACTTCCGCCTCTGATACCTTGGCCGTACATATGCCGACGGCCCCGTGTTCAATCTGTTTCAAAGCCAAAGACGGAATCTTGTGCGTCTTGATATGCGGACGAAGTTTTTTGGAACATGCTTCCGCAACATCCGCCGCCCTTTCCAAATTGCGTTCCACGACCTGCATGTCGATGATTACTGCAGGTGTCTGAATATCAGTCAATCTCATTTCTTTCCTTTAAGCAGATAACTGCCGTTGCATATTATTTTTCCCTGTCCGTTCCAATCGAAAGCCGGTTTTCCTTCCAAATACACCTGTTTGATTCCTTCAGCATATTCGAATGGATCATCGTATGTAGCCTTGTCCTTTATTCTTTGTCCATCGAAAATAACAATATCGGCCACATATCCTTCTTTTAATAGACCCCTGCCCCTCAACCTCATTTTCCCTGCCGGCATCGAGGTCATCTTCTTTATGGCTTTCTCCAAAGAAAGAATACCCTTTTCCCGGACATACAGGCCCAGGATTCTTGCGAATGTTCCGAACGATCTAGGATGAGGCCTTCCTTTGTTGATCCGCTTTCCCTTGTCCATGGCAAATCCGTCGGATCCGACAATTCCGAAATCGGATCTCATCGCAAGTTCGAGTTCTTCCTCCAATTGCTGGAACATGAGCATCTCGACCTTCCCGTAAGAAACCTCCATCAACCTGCAGCAGGCCTCGGGGATATCCGTTCCCATCCCTTCTGCCACCTGCTCGAAACTCTTACCGCAGAAATCTTTCAATTCGTCAGGTGCAGACGAGATGAAAAGCTTGCCCTCCATACCTGTTAGAAAACTGTACCAGCCTTCAAAGCCGGCAAGCATCTGGGTTTTTATCAATTTCCTGGTTCCGGCATCGCCAAGCCTTTTCAACAAACCGTCAACACCACCTTCATGTGTCCACGGAGGGAATACCAGCCCGAGATAGGCATTTCCTGCAGTATATGGATATTGGTCGAAATTGACCCGGACCCCTTCATCCCTTGCTTCCTCAATCATTTTCAAAAGCTCGTGCATGCGCCCGATATTCGAAACATGTCCACATTTCAAATGAGATATCTCTATCTCCGCACCTGTACGTCTTCCAACATCTATGGCTTCGGCAACCGCTTTGAAAAGAGTTGCCCGTTCACCTCGCACATGGAAGCTGAAACAACCGTCATTGCTTGCAACAACCTCGGCCAAAGCACAAAGCTCATCCTCGTCGCTGTAGAAGTCGGGGGCATAACCGAGTCCGGTGCTCAATCCGAACATTCCAATATCGAAATGTCTCTGGACCATATCCTGCATACGTCTGAGCCCGGCCTTGTCGGCCTTCACATTGCCATAGCCCAATACAGCCGCCCTTATGCCGCCATGCCCCATCAGCTGCGCGACATTGACTGCAGGCTTCAATTTTGAATATAGGCCGACGTACTCTTCCGAGCACGTCCAGGTCCAATCCAGTCCGGGTACATCTATGAACCCCAACGAGCTCCTGCGATGCGCATCCGAGATCGGAAAGGCAGTAAGTCCACAGTTGCCGACAACCTCTGTCGTGACCCCCTGGTACAATTTGCTCTCTCCGGCTGGATTCCTCATCAACGTCAGATCCGAGTGGGAATGGATGTCGATGAACCCCGGGGAGACACATAGTCCTCCCGCATCGACCTCATCCAATGCCTTCAAGCCCGCAGCATCACCTATCCTGGCAATCCGCCCATCTTTTATGGCAATATCGCCATGGAATCCAGGACTACCGCTTCCATCCACGATGAAACAATTGCGTATAATAAGATCATGCATATCGACATCCATCAAAATCGCCGGTCATCCCGGCGACTAATAATCAGGTCTTGCTTGCAATGAGCTCTGCAAACATCGCAGACTCGCTGGCTATCTTGTCGAGCAGTTCATCCGGTGACAGATAGTCCACTGTGGAACCGATGACGTCAAAAGCTTCAGCCACCTCCGGATTGGCGAATATTTCGGCAAAACCGTCGACAAGAGTATCATACACGTCATCAGGAGTGTCGGCAGGCACAGCAAGACCGTTCCATATGCTCACAACCATGTCAACTCCGATTTCCTTGGCCGTAGGAGTATCAGGAAGGGTCGGATATCTTTCAGCTTCAAAGATCAGGATCGGAATCAGGTCGCCCGATTCTATATACTGATAGATGTTTGTCGGGTGGACTCCTGCGACCTGCACCTGGTTTCCTAGCACGTTGGTAATGGCGGGAGTGGCCCCCTCTACCGGAACGTTCAGCATCTCTATGCCAGCTTTTTCCGCAAAAGCCTGGATTGCAAGATCGATTGCCCCGTTTGCTGCACAGCTGTAGAAAATGGTATCATTTTTCCCAGCGGCAATCAGATCATCGACATTCTTGATCGAACCTTTTGCATTCACGGCGAGTACAATCGGAGAATTTGAGTACTGGCAGATATATCTGAAACTGTCGGATGTGTACGTTGTCTGACCATAACCAGGCATGATGGATACTCCTCCGGTATATGGGACTCCGATTGTATACCCGTCCGGACTGCTGTCGGCAAGCTGTGTCATGCCAATTGTTCCGGACCCTCCGGGAACAGCAACCGGAATGAGCTCCTTGCCAAACTTCTTACTGAAGAATGGTGCCACAGCCCTGATCTGCAGATCTGTTCCTCCCCCAGCAGATGCAGCCATGATACACTCAACTGCTTTTGTAGGGTATGCCTGTTTGGCCGCAGCGGCAGTCCCTGTTGTCGATACCGTCGCAGATCCTGCGGCCGTCTGATTATCCGTACTTGTCGATTTGGAACAACCGACCAGCATCAACACGGAAAGACACAGTACCAATGCAACTGCAATCCATTTCGTTTTAAACATCTCAAACCTCCTCGACGTTCTGTTTTCTTCTCTTCCTGATGAAAGAGGAAGCAAACGAATAAACAAGATAAATTAATGTCAGAGCAAGTATGGTCCCGGAAATCGGTCTGGTGAAGAACATTGCAAAATCACCTTTGCTCATGACAAGTCCCCTTCTCAACGACGCTTCCATCTCCGGGCCAAGAACAAGACCGACAATCAACGGTGCGGCATCGTAACCGGCCAGTTTCATAAATACGCCGACCGCCCCAAAAATAATCAGCAACCACAAGTCAAAAGTGCTGTTGTTCATGCTGTAGGCACCACAGAAAGCTATTACGGTGACTATGGGCAGCAATATCCTTGCTGGTATTTTCACCAAAGAGGCAAAGACAGGAACCAGTGGCAGATTCAACACGAGCAACATGACATTGCCGATATACATGCTTGCAATGAGCGTCCAGAACAAAAGCGGATTCTGCGTGATGAACAACGGTCCGGGCGTTATTCCCTGTATCGTCAACCCACTCAATAGAATCGCAGCAGCCGGAGCGAACGGCAAACCAAGGGCCAGAAGAGGCACGAACGCTCCGGAGCTGGCTGCATTGTTTGCTGATTCAGGACCGGCAACACCCTCTATCGCCCCATGCCCGAACTCTTCAGGATGCTTCGACACCTTCTTTTCCACGGCATAGGAGGCCAGTGTGGACATTATGGCGGCAGGTCCGGGAATCAGCCCGATAAAAAACCCGATCAAGCTACCACGCAATATCGGCATCACGGACTTCTTCAACTCCTCCTTGTTCGGATACATCTCCCGTATTTTCACTTTGATCAGATCCGCTGAATCCTGCCTTTCCGCCGCGGTCAGGAGTATTTCCGTCAGACCGAATACGGCTATTGTCACAACAGACATCTCGATGCCACGGCTTAGCTCCGTCACTCCGAAAATGAACCGTTGCCACCCCTCGATGGGATCGATACCTATCGTTCCAAGCATCACCCCAACAAAAACCATAAGGAGTGATTTCATGAATGATTTACCGGTAAGATTGCTCAACAACACAAAGCCGAGAACCGAGATTGCAAAAAACTCCGGAGGGCCGAAGGCCAATGCCGCATTCGCAAGTATCGGGGAGAAAAGCATTATCCCGACAACGCCTATCGTACCGGCGAAGAAGGATCCGTAAGCAGAGATTGCCAACGCAGCCCCGGCCCTTCCCTTCTTTGCCATCTTGTATCCGTCAAAGGTGGTAACCATCGCGGGAGACTCCCCCGGCATGTTCATCAATATCGCTGTCGTGGATCCACCGTACATGGATCCGTAGTAAACACCGGCAAGCATGATCAATGCCGTGGACGAGCCCATCGTATATGTCAGAGGGAGCAATAATACCATGGTGGTCACACCACCGAGTCCGGGAAGGACTCCGACAATGGTTCCCAAAAGAACTCCGATGAAACAATAGAGAAGATTCTGGGCACCAAAGGCAACAGAGAAACCGGAAAAAAGATTCATCAATACATCCATAATCAACCTCTCAGCCTAGAATCCCTTTGGGAAGCGGGACAGCCAACAAAGAGAAAACCAAAAAGAACGCAATTCCGGTACAAATCGAAATAATCGCCGCCGACCTGATCCTGTTGCCCATTATCAAACACAAAAGAAACGTGAAGACGACGGTTGAGATAACATACCCCACAGGTTTGAAAATCAAGGCATAGCCGATGAAACAAACTATGAACAAAAGAATTTTCACAGGATAATCCATATCAGCTTCCGGACGGGATTTCTTCAAATAGTCGGAGATAAAAAGTCCACAGGATACGACACATGTGGCAACCCCGACTATTCTCGGTATGAATCCCGGGCCAGGAGACCTGAAAGTTCCGAAAGAAAGCTTGAATGCATTGAATGTATAAAAGACCGACAAGATGAAAACAAATATCAGAAACACTAAATTCAAAGGTATTTTCTTAAGCTGGGATTTCATGTTGCCTCCTCTTGTATAAATTTCAAATATAAAACACTATTCTATATATAAAATCCTATTATGCTAGAATCTAATTGTCAAACTTTTTTATAAAAAAAATAATTTCTATACAGCAAAAATAATTATGTTATTCTTTTGCCTTGACTTTACAGTTGAAGAATGCAATAGTAATATTATATATTTTATATATGAAATGATATGAGGCTACCATGTCCGAACAAGTAGAATACAAAGAACAGAATACAAATTCAAATCCGCTCAAGGCTATCGATATCTTGGAGGGCCTGGCCCAAAATCCATCAGGACTTGTATTGCATGAGCTTGCCGCAATTACAAAACTCAACAAAAGCACAGTCTACCGCATTACAAACAGTCTCATCGAAAGACATTATGTGATAAGGGACGAAACAACCAAAAAATACAGACTGACGTTCAAAATACTCGGAATAGGCAGTTCCATTCTTGATACGATTGAAATTGCAAAAATGGCAAAGCCATATCTCCGGAAATTGGCGGACATATCCCAAGAAACCGTACACCTCATCTGCAGGGACGGATACGAGGCAATATATCTGGACAAGATCGATACTCCTAACACAATCGGACTGAAATCACAAATCGGTAAACGCATTCCTCTATATTGCACGGGAGGAGGAAAAACCCTTCTTGCTTACAGTGAGGCAGAATTCAAAATTTCTTTTTTTGAAAAAACCAAACTGGAAGCATTCACTTCAAACACAATCACAAGCAAGGACAAGCTTCTACTTGAGCTTGAACAAATCAAAGAGAACGGATTTGCCTTGGATGACCAGGAACACCACGATAATATTACATGCATTGCCGTCCCGATTTTGAACAAGCAAGGAAAAATAGAGGCAAGCATAAGCATCGCCGCGCCAACCTACCGCTTTTCAACAGATCTGGCAAAAACATTCATACCTTCGATGAAAAAAAATGCGGAACTCATCGCCCAGAATCTGCCATACTAGGAGACTACGATGCCATTTATACAATGCCCTTCATGCAAGAAAATAACTTTTATCAAACGCTTATCATTGCGGGATAAGGATTTCCCTTTTGTGTCATGCCCAAGATGCTCATATACCCACATCCCCGAATACCTGGCAAAACGTACGGAAAAAGAATATGCACCTCCGCGAAAATGGCAGATACCGCTTTGCGGTCTACCCGCCGGAATAGCCGGAGCATTACTGGTTGTCATCGGATGTTTGATAAACAATATGTTTGTTTCTCTCCTTGGAGGCATACTTTTATCTTTCTGGATTCTTTTGATTGCAATGGCTCTTTCCCTGTGGAAAGAAATAACCAGGAATTCCGAACAAGAATATCAGTTGATAATCTCTGCGAAAGAAGGAAAAAAAGAAACAACTTAATGCACAATGGTATCACCAAGGGAAACTCAGTGCGGCAAACCAGTCAGGACCGTATCAATTTTTTTCCCCTTTATCCTGCAGGATGGAGGAAAATCGATCTCCTTCCATTTCTTCTTTTCGTTTGGAACAAAGCACCTTGCATCGCACATGCTGCAGGCATGCTTGCTGCAATATCTCGTGCAACCGTTTTTTTTGATGCTTTTCTTGTGGAGGACAAAACCACGGGGGCAGAACACCCTGTCGTTCACCACGTCCCGCACGAAAAAACCTTTCAAGGCAAGAGCCACCAGCTCTTCCTCACACATGTTGTCTATCAGCCCATCATACTTTTCTTTCATTCATACCCCCATGCTTACGGACATCATCACTCTTGATGTCAATCAGTCTCATCCCACGTATCCAACAGCTCTATGATTTTAAGATAATCCCTCATGATATGGAACGGATCCTTCACAGGGAGGGCCACAACCTTGTCCTCCGGACATCCGTTGCGTTTCCGTATCTGTATCCATTCCCTATCAGTTCCTTCAGGAAATGTCGAATACACATAAGAGCGCACCTTGCCGTACATTTCCTCATAACAGTCCCTTCCCGTGATCCTATGAAGGAGCAACGAGATGTAAAGGGCCTCGGAATGCGGCCACCAGAGCTTCATGTCCCAGGTATCCGCAATCAGCTTCTCATACGGCGTTCCGAAAAGCTCTCCATGGGGCGCGCCTTTGTCGCAATCGACGAATCTGAACAGTCCGCCATATTCATCATCCCAGCCCAATTCGAAAGTGCTGGAAACAATCCTTTCTATGCGTGCAAGCCTCTCCTCAAGACCTCCGTATCTTTCAAGATGTTCGATCCAGAACCAGGCATCCTCAAGGACATGCCCGGGATTCACGTGCCTGTCGATAAGGCGGACATCACTATTTGCAACACTTGAGACATGCTCCCGGATCACGCCATGGGCATCGTCATACAAACAGTCAAGGATGAAAGAAAGCTCCCTGGAAGCCAACGAAACGGCAGCGGAGGAATCAAGGCCGAAGGATTCCCGCATCATGGCATACTCATCCAGGGTATTGATCATTATCATGGGAACTCCATGGACCTTGTATCCCGGGGGAATCGGATAAGGATCGGTAAGATAATCCCCCGTTCCCAATCTTTCGACGATGCTCGAGCACAGCCTGTCAGCAAGCACAACTTCCTCCGCATCATGCGTCACCCTGATGTATGCGGATATCCCGATAAGGGCAAAACAATCGGCATAGATAGAAAGGTCGGTACGTCCGGAGTCATTGCCGGCAATCGCATTGCCGTACCTATCAAGGAGGAAATGGCATCGGCCGGAAGAGGAAATCGAACAGTTTTTGATGAAGCCGTATGTCCCCCTCATCAAGGAAAGGATACTCTTCCTTTCAACCGAAGCAAGCACCCCTTTCCCCGCAAGCTCATATACCGTGGACAAAACCCAGAGCCACCTGCCCTGCGACCAGGTGAACTTGTTGTAACTCAAAAGCCTTCCACCATCGTTCGATATGCAGTTCAGCAGACCTCCGTATTCCTCGTCGGCATATTCAAGCCAGTAAGGCAGGAAATTGTTCCCGACCTCAGAAATATAGAAATCCTTTATACTTTTATAATCCATCATAAGAACATGTAATGACATGGTTGCTTGTCATTCTCTTTCCATTATGGAATTATAAATCAAAACAGAAAGCAATTGATGCAAAACAATATAAAGTTATAATGGATAAAAGCGATAATCACGTACCTACCTTATTTTGCTCCTGCTTTTC
The DNA here is from genome assembly GCA_949293595.1 of uncultured Spirochaetales bacterium. Classification (GTDB taxonomy): domain Bacteria; phylum Spirochaetota; class Spirochaetia; order Sphaerochaetales; family Sphaerochaetaceae; genus Ornithospirochaeta. The sequence goes on from CASFDW010000001.1 coordinate 611,753, forward strand.
AATCGTGATATTCCTAAAAAAAAGAACCACATCCATCAATACCATGACTAAATTCAAGAAATAGAAAAATAATACGTACCACTTATAATTTCCAGAAATGAGCTTTCCCATAATGCCGAATACATATCCTAAAGAAATAAGCAACAAGAAAACCAAACTCTTACCTTTTGCCGTTCTACTTTTATATGATTTCATGACATTTACAGGCCAAGAACACCCAAAAAGGATAATCATAAGTATTTCAAAAAGCTCCGAAATCACCATAATTCAGCAACCCCTTTTTCATACCACATGTTGTAATCATTGCTTCGGATAAACTATCAAAGCAATGATTTCTACAGGTTGCTCCCCGGAATTCCTGATCCCATGTCCCGTACCAACCGGAGTGAAAGTAACATCACCAGGGCCAACAGTGCGTATTGAACCATTATCATTATATTCAGCTGTTCCACTGTATATATAGTAGATTTCCATATCCTTATCATGGACGTGATATCCAATCTCACATCCAGGATTAAGTGTGGTATGTGCAAATACACGGCCTTTATTATTCAGCTCTTCATCACTTGTTATTAAATTACGTACCAAAATATATCCATCCCCACCAAATTTATTGTCAAATCGCTCAGGCAGAATGTTTTCAGATTTTCTTATCATATTTACCTCCAATAAAAGAATATCACGGTTTCAATAAAATTGGAAACGATTTCATATTTTTTTGAAAGAAAAACATCCTTTGATTGCAATAATGAGATAATTATATTATATGTAATTATATGACTATTAATGAAATTGCAGAAAAAGCCAATGTATCTCCAGCAACCGTCTCAAGAGTAATAAACAACTATCCATATGTACAAAAGAACACAAGAGCCCGAGTATTACAGGTCTTGGCAGAATGCAATTTCGTTCCCAATGCAACAGCGCAAAGTTTGGTGACAAATGCCTCAAAAATGATAGGCATACTCATTGCCGACATACGCACAACACAACATACAGATGGAATATACTACATAGAAAAGGAATTTACCAAAAATGGGTATTCATGCCTCATCTATAACACAGGAACAGATCCAGAGAAACAAGCATACTACATACAAATGCTTAGCCAAAGGAAAATAGATGCAGTTGTCTTGATGGGATCTGTATATCAGAATGAGAGTGTGCAGAATGCAATCATGATTTATTTACCTAATATTCCTGTTGCCATCTGCAACGGATATTTGGCAGGTCCTAATATTTATGGAGTGGTTACAGACGAGAGAACCGGGCTAAAGGAATGCGTGAAAATGCTTTGTGAAAAAGGCCATAAAAATATGGCATTCATAGCAAACCACTTTACTCCAAGCAATAATGATAAAGTATTAGGATTTGAGGAAGGATTCAAGCTTTACTCAAAAAATGGAAACTATGTAACAATCGTGGCCGGAGATGAAACGTCCGAAATATATGCTGCGACACTGAATCTCGTCAAAGAAATTCCAGAAATAGATGCAATCATATATGCAGAGGATTTTTTAGCATTGATAGGAATACATGCATTGACAGAAGCGGGCATAAGTATTCCATCCCAAATTGCAGTTGTCGGAATCAATAATTCCAAGTATGCAGAAATCAGTAATCCCGCTTTAACAAGTATTGACAATATGTTGTATGACACAAGTATGATTGCAGTGCGGAATTTGCTTAATGTCCTAGAAGGAGAGCGCGTCAATCATAAAATGATGATAAATGTGGAAATCATCGAAAGGGAAACAACCTAAGAAGACAGATAAACAATGCTTTTCAAATTAGTAATCAAACATTAAGAACCTCTTCTTCCTTAGTCATTTTCTATAATTGTTTCTCGATAGCAATCACCAAGATATGAAATCTCCTATGCCAAAACAACATAGGAGATTTTTGAGACAAACTCAGACTCCTAACTTATTTTTCATCTTTTGGTAAGAACGCACCCGCAAATTTCAGCTGAGAGTGGTCACTGAACGATGCACCCAAACCCAACCAATCATTTGCTCCAAACATCTGATGATTACCGAAGGCTGTCATATGTTCCCCGTTTGGAAGATAAGAATGTTCCACAGAATAGATATCGCTCATATCCTGCTTTGAGTGCAACCCATACTCCCACATATATTCATTCGCACCAGCCATGGCAAATTCCATGGTAATCACATCAATACCTGCTGAAACAAGCTGTTCATATGAGGCAACCTTTTTTTCATTCATTTCAAACATCTTATGTCCTTGGACCGCTTTGGAGAAACTTTCTATTTCATCGAAACATTCAATTTCCCCAATACAAACAACGTCAACACCAAGTTCATGGGCCATCTTACAACGCTCTATCGCTTCTTCCAACCCGGCAATCTTTTTGGAAAAGGTTTTCGCAACAAGCATGCATCCGGTACTATCTGTAATATATTTTGCCGCTTTCAATTTGGACAAATACTCTTCACGAGGAACAATTTTACGTCCTTCTATAAATGTCGGCTGGAATACGGTATCATCCAAAACAATCGCAGAAGCACCTGCTTTAACCATTCTTTCGCAACTTCTTAATACATTTATCTCATTGCCAAACCCACACCCAAGATCAACCATCAACGGTAGCGGACTCATATTATCAATATGATCAACAACAGTCAAAAACTCCTCGAAATCGAGCATTCCCAAATCCGGGAAGCCAACAAGACTGGCCGCAACATTTTTGTATGGGATATTCAAAGCGGCAAAGCCTACCATTTCCATTGTTTTTGCGGAAACACAATCAAAGACATTGGACAGAAGTACCGGCCCCGCCTTAAATAAACTATTGAAATCAACATGTCTTTTTCCATTGAATAACATATTCGCCTCCTTACTTTAAAGTTACCTTAGCAACATATTCTTCCCACTTTTTCAAATCCGTTAAAGCCTCAGGGGAAGATAGACTATCCTTGAAATATTTTGCATGATCGATAGCGTAAAAATTGTTTTTATTTCTCAAGCATTCCTTACCATAAGCTATCATTCCTGTTACCATAGCCATCATTGTCCAATGGAATGTCACAAGATTAAACCCCATATCAACCATATCCTTGAATGTAACTTTCGGGCTTGCTCCATAAGAAGCCATGCCAAACATTTTCCAACCTGGCACGCGTCTTCCAATTTCTTCCATTGCTTTCACAGAATCGATGGCCTCGGTAAAAGAAACTTCCGCTCCAGCTTCTATTGCAGCATTATTTCTCCAAATAGCCTCCTCGATCCCAAGAATATTATACGAATCAGTTCTGGCAATTATAATCACATCCGTTCCTTTAAATATTTCATGTGCAGCTCTGATCTTTCTAATATATTCCTCCCTGCTAATGACTTCCTTACCTGCCAGGTGTCCACATCTTTTGGGGAACTTCTGATCTTCAAGATGTATGGCCTTAGCACCAGAAGCAACAATACGCTCACAAGTCCGCATTACGTTGTATTCATTGCCCCATCCCGTATCAACATCCACAATCATTGGCAAAGGACATATACTTGTAATATGTTCGATTGTGGTACAAAGTTCGGTGAAAGTACCTAAACCTATATCAGGTAACCCAGAACGCGTTCGGGCTGTTTCAGAACCGGAAAGGCATGTAGCGGTAAAACCCAAATCATACGCCATTCTTGCCGAAATTGCATCATATACACATGGTGCAAAAACAGGTCCTACTTCCAGAAGTTCTTTCAAAGATTTTTTTTCTTCTTTTTTCGCAAACATTTTTATCCTCCATTTATTTTTAACCTACTAAATTAGGCAACCAAGTCACAATTCCCGGGCAAAACAACATCAAGATACAAAGCAAAATCATCACAGCAAGATATGGCAATGACTCCTTGATAACTTCGCTTGCTGGACACTCCGCGATAGAAGCAGAAGCATAGATCAAATTACCGACAGGCGGAGTATTAAGACCAATATTTATAACCAGGGAAGCTAATACAGAAAACCATACCAAATCAACATTTGCAGATATCAAAGCTGTTGCCATCATTGGCATAATGACCATATGCTGTACCACAGTTTCAAGCAACATACCTAAGATAAAGAAAATAATCATGCAAATACAAACCAACAGGAAAGGAGAACCAATATTGGCTGATGCCCAAGCTGAAATTACATTTGTCACTCCCATTGATGCAATAATCCAAGTGAAAATACCCGAAGTACAAATTATTGCAAGAATTCTTCCACCTGTTGCTGCTGCACGGGCAAGACATCCCAGTACTTTACGGAATGAGAAATTTCCATAAGCAATTAATAAGATTATTGCTATCAAGCAAGATACAGCTCCGATTTCAACAACCGTACCAATGCCCGCCAACAAGAAAAAAATAGTTAAAGCAGGAAGCAATACTGCGCCGAATCCATATTTGAACTGTCTCCAAACATTTTTCCATCCACCCCATTCCGAACAGGGGAAATGCCTTTTCTTTGCCAGAATAAAACTAATAACCAATTGAAAGACACCAAGCAATATTCCAGGTACTATTCCACCCAAAAACAACTTACGGACAGAAACACCCAATACCATAGCACACATGATAAAACCATTTGATGGAGGAATAATAGGCCCAATAATTGAAGAAACTTCAGTAACAGCTGCAGAATATCCAGCAGAATACCCTTCCTTTTTCATCATTGGAATCATCATCGATCCAATAGATGCTGTATCTGCCGTAGAAGAACCAGACACACCAGCAAAAATCATTGAAGCCAAAATATTTATATGGCTCAAGCTACCTGGTATATGACCAACCAATGATTTCAAGAAGGCAATAAGCCTATCACCTAATTCAGTACTATTTAATAGCTCACCCAAAAAGAAATAAAAACAGATAGCCACGAATGTAGTGCTATTGATTCCACTGATGATTCCCGAACCGATTACAGACATTGGAAGTCTTCCTGGAAATACAAGTCCCCAAGTAGCACAGGCAAGAATCATACTGAAAAAGACGGGAAAACGGAATGCCATCATATAAATAAACAGAGAGCCAAAAAGGACCGCTAATCCTAAAATTACTTGAGAACTCATAATTTCTTTTCTCCTTGTCGTGTAATTATTGGAATAACTGTTAATAAAAACTTGAAAACCGCTGCAATAAAAAGTAAAAATCCGCACACAATCAATGGAACATAGCGAAAAGACTCATCATAACCTACAGCAGATTCTGTAAAACCTCTATTCAACCTAAATGTGTAGGTTCCCAATCGAACCAATTGTATTGATGCATATACTGCTACAATTTGTAAAACAATATATAACGCTTTCTTCACTTTCTCAGAATAAAGATGATCTGTTATATCCATCTCCAAGTGCGTTCCTTTAAACCAAGCCAAGGGAACTCCCAACCCTGTAATCCATTGAATGCACAAGACAGACACATCTTCAACCCAAGTTACTTGTACAGCAATAAAATACCTTGTTATTACTTGTATGGTCATGGATAGAACCATAAACCCAAGAATCAATGCAATTATTAGTTCAATTATTCCGCAGATCAATGTTTCGATCTTCTGTATTTTTTCCATAACACCCTCGACAAAAGGCAATAAAGAGGCTGTAAAAATTCAATACTATTGAAAGAATACAGCCTCATTTTCATTAAATGCCAATGGCTGCAATTTTGTCATACAGACCCTTGGTCCACATAACACCATCAAGTTCCTTTGCTACTTCTGCTGCCTTTGCAATAAATCCGGATACATCGACATCATCAATGAAAATAACCCCTTGATCTTTTGCTGTCTCTACCAAATCAGCATAGCTATCCTGCATCCAGTTATTAAATTCAACATGGGCCAATTCACGACCTTCTTCAAGCCACGCTTTCTGTTGGTCTGTAAGTTTATCATATGTAAGAGCAGACATATAAAGGATATTGCCCTGCTGAACATAGTCGATTGGCATAAAATACTTTGCGACTTCCAACCAACCATTATTAAAAGCTGTCTGCAAACTATTTTCCTGAGCATCGCACATGCCTGACTGCAGAGCGGTATACGTTTCTTTTGAAGCAATTACCATCGGATTTGCTCCCCAAGCCTCCCATACCATCATCATGGACTTGGTTTCAGGAACACGTACTTTTAAGTTGTTGACGTCCTCAATACTATAAATTGGGAATGTGGCAGAAAGACAACGTGGGAAATCGTTTCCCATGGGGCCAAGGTATTTAACCCCATTTTCCGGTTCAACTTTTGCCATCATCTCTTTGAGGACATCACTTTCAAGAAAGTCGGCATAATGCTTGGAATCCCTGAATAGATAGGGGACCACACACACTGCAAAATCCTCACCACCTTTCATTGTTGTTCCTGTATCCAATGCTGTGATAAAAATATCGAGTGAACCTTCCCTTAATTGAGCATAATGCTGTGCAGTTGTCCCCAGCGCTCCTGCGCCGATTACCTCAATTTTGATTTTCCCACCACTGACCTCTGCAACTTTTTCAGCATACTCAACGGCAGCCTTATAAAGAACACCTGTTGTTGCGCCTGTTGTGCCCATCTTCAGCGAAATAACACCATCTGCAGAACTCTCGGTAGTACCTCCAGCCATCAAGACCCCTACAACGATTGATAAGACAACAATCATAGCTATTATTCTTTTCATATATACCTCCTTTTATGAAAAAAACTTACTTATTCTGTTTTGCAATGGTTACAGCTTCCAATAGGGAAGGAAGCGCATTTAACGAAACCTTATTACGCGCATCACGATCTGTGCAATTTGCCATATCGTAATAAGCTTTTCTACCAATCCGGAACACTTCTTTATCAAAATGGGTTATATACCCAACATATTTCATGACTGTCGGCCAGAACTCTTCATCTTCTACGATTTCATTTAAAAATCCCATTTCAAGCGCTTCTTCGGCAGAAAACATTTCCCCAGAATAATAGGCCTTCAAGGCTTTCTTCTTTGGCATGACATCAATTGTCCTAGCTATCACAACCATTGGAAATGTACCATTCTTCGCTTCTGTAAAGCCAAACCTAACCCCTTTTCTTGCAATAGCAAAATCCGCATCTGCGACAAATCCCATTCCACCGGCCCTACAATCCCCTGAAACAGCAGCGATTATGGGCTTATCAAGTTTTTTTTGTGCAGTCTCTCTCCGGGACAAAGCTTTGTTGTATTTTAGCTTATCCTCGGCATCACCATACTTTACCCGTCCTCCTGTAAAAAAGAACTTATCATCACCGGTCATGATGACAACACGGATATCATCGCGGGAATTTGCCTCATCAAATGCATCAGCCATAATCTCATAGGCCTGCCAATTCATCCCGTTTTCCTCTTCAGGCCTATTTGCTTTAATAAGCATGATCCCATCTTGCACCTCTACGATCAAAGGCTGTTCACTATTCATTCATTTCCTCCTTTTTAACTGATAAGTAATCCAGCATTTGCGAGAAATTCTGGCAGCATGACAATTCACTGCATAGGTCCAATACCTGTCTTGTATTTTCCATGCCGATATAACCAGGCATATGCTTTAAAAAATTGCTTTCAATTCCCTCTGCTGAAAGAGAGTAGAATTGGTCTGCCGTTGCAATGATATGCATACCATCATCAAGCATGACATCTATCTCAACAGCATCACGCATCTTTTTTTCTGTAAAGACTATCTCAATCATATCCATCAGGCTACGAACTCTGTCATCATAAGGAGGCATCCACTGAATATCTGTGCAGGCTCCCGATGATAATGTAGCTACCAGTCCAAATGGCATGCTCATGGATGCTTGGACAAGATTGCAAACATCATTTTTCCGAAAATACCACGGGCTGTCTTGCAACTGACTTGATACGATCAAGCTGATTTTTTTAATTTTATTCAAATCAAAACGAACATCCGCTACAATTTTCTCAGCCGTCAAGCAAAGAGACTGTAATGCACGACAAGCTTTAATTTGTTTATGCTTGGTCTCGATAATCGCATTAAAATGTTCCAAGTCCATCGTCATTAAATGACTGTTCCCCCTGGCTCCAAAGACATTAAGCAGGCCGAAATCGCCTTCAAAGTTCCCTAATGTGACATCTGCACCCGCCTTGACAAGTGTCACACATGACAACCCATATAAAGCGGCATATGCATTTAGGAACACATCTTCGCCAGTACCTTCCATTCTCCATTCATTCAATCCTGAAATATAATGGCAGCTCATTGCAGCAGCTTTTGCAGTCATAACCCCATTCAACCCAAGAATCTTCGAAGCAGCAAAAGAAGATGCCAAAGCAATGCCCAACGATGTTTTCCTCAAAGATGCTGGAATCTTGCCGGAACCATCCAGCCCGATGGTCATACCAAACCTTTTTAAAATCTCGTATCCGACAATGATCGCTTCAAGCACAGTTTTCCCGGAAACCGCATTTGCCTCTCCCAATGCCACAACCAACGGGACTATTGAAGCTCCCGGATGAGCATTGCCTTCGATATTCATATCATTTCTCGAGGATACGGAACCGGAAACAATATTGTAGAAGGTCGCACCTCTGACAGAGGATTTCTCATTTCTGCCAAACAAAGTACATCCCCCTTTTTCTTCCAGGGCAACCTTAAGCGCAACTTGTACTCTTAAATCATTGAATGTATCAAAGCAACATTCTATCGAGTCCAGCAAACACAGCTGGGCCCACTTTATATGTTCTTGATCCAGACTCTCCAACCTGAGAGAACAAGTATAATCTGCCAAAACCTGGAGAATCATCAAAACCCCTCTAGACCTTCAATTGCATATACGCGAACCGGACACGAATCCAAACCTGATATATACATCGGTGCATAAGAAATAAAGAATGTTTCCTTATGTAATTCATCCAAATTCTTCAGAACCTCAAGAAACAAAATATTTTTTTCCATGCAGATATCGTGGAAAGGCTTAACATCTTCATTGCTGTTCTCAATTGACACACCATCACCAAAACCCACGCACTTCACTTTATGAGATACCATCCACTCCGCTGTTTCCCCATTTACGAGTAATCGTAAATCTTCAGGGCCATTTGTTTTTGAAGTAAACGGTTCCAGCTTGAAACAGGAATCAAGGATGACAACATCGCCTTCACGGACTTTTGCACCCAGTGCCATATCCAAATCCTCGGCCGTGATATGGCTTAATGGCTTAAGCTCTGTGAACTCATGGTAAATTCCACGACCAATGAAAGAGACCAAGGGAATAGCCCCTACATCCGGCCAGGAATCATCATGATGATAAGGACATTCGCAGTGGGTTCCAAGATGACTCATTATATCAATATTCGTATGGAAATCTGGAATCGGACCACCTGTGTTGAATCGATGCAATTTGCACCGCCGCGTTTCTTTCTCAGGAACAATACGCTTTGTCAAATCAATAACGCGAAGCCCATTCAAATTAAATACTTTTTCCATTTCTATCCCCTATTTTTTTCTTCGATTGCGTGAATGACCAAAACAAGCATTTCATGGTATGGAACAGGAATTCCTATTTCCCTGGCAACAGCGACAACACTCCCGCTGATTGTGTCAACCTCGCTTACTCTGCCCTCCCGAACATCCTCATAGATTGATGTGAAAGCATTTTTTGCATTTGTGCATATTCCCTCTATCTCTTGGACCACTGTCTTATAATCGAATTCAAGTCCAAGTGCATTGGCGACATTGACAGCTTCAAATGTAAGCAAATGCATAAGTTTCCTTGCATTTTTATTCTCTACAATAAAGCCCAAAGATGATTGAAAAACAGCAGTCAATGCACTTGCGGATGTATTTATGAACAGCTTATCCCATATCTGTTTTCTTACAGAAGAAGAAACTTCACAGTCGAATCCACACAGCTTGAAAGAAGATACAATCCCATATAAGACCGAAGGATCGCCATCCAATAATCCTATATAGCTTTTTCCGCAACCGCCATGCATTACTTTACCAAGAGAAAGGACAGAGCTGTTGTGCTGAGTGGAACCTATAACAATATGATCCTGCTTGGCGAATTGCTTAAGGAACTTTTCATGACCTATTCCGTTTTGCAAAGTCATAACATAGGTATTCGATCCGATGATACTCTTACATCTTGCCAAAGCAACCGTAGTGTACATGGATTTGACAAAAACTATAAGTAAATCCACAACCGGGATATCCTGCGGATCAACAACCGCTTTCGGATGGAAAACTTTAGAGCTACCATCTTTCTCCTGTATGCTCACTCCATTATCAGTAATCTGATTGATCAACTCTGCATTTACATCAATCAGCCAAACCTCATTTTCTTTTGATAAGTATCCACCGAAAAGAGACCCCATCGCCCCTGCACCCAAAACAGCAATTTTCATAGCACCTCTATTTTCAGAATATTTTGAAATCGCTTTCATATTTTATAGAAATATTGTTACACGGTTTTTCTGATAATGCAAGTTTTTTATTCCGAGCATCCGAATGATAAGAATTTGAAAAAAAATACACCGATGATTGTATTCCATCGTTTTGAGAATCAGAAATATTCAAATGCGAAACATCCGGAATCTATGTCAATTATTTCATTTGGCTAAAATAACTTAAAAATGAAACAGAAAGACAATATTGTAAGAAATAGCTTTCAAGTTTTAGTCAGTTTTCAGAAGAAACCTATTGAGCGGGGTGAAAAATATCACAACCTAAAATCATGAAAATTGTATTTGCCCAGTTCCTTTTTTAGTTCTCTTTCTTTGTATGCATTACGTTCGGCAATAGATTTTTGCCAATCACCTATTCCGTTTGTCTTATGATATGGTGTTACAGCCGATTTGATCTTC
>CASFDW010000002.1 GCA_949293595.1 uncultured Spirochaetales bacterium
TGATTTCTGGTGAAAACTTAGGCTTCTTTCCCATTATGATTATTCCCCTTAGATAGTTCATTGATTATTTCAATGTCCTACTTAAGGGGAGCATATCAGGATTGGGGCGGCCTTTTTTTTCATGCTCAAAGCCCTGCGTCCCAATTGGTTTGGCAAATGGCACAGGATCCGGCAAAGTGGGAATGACGACCATATCCTTCCTGCCCATTGCAGATCATGCATTCCTTTGATGCGGCGCACGATGGGTCCATCCACCTTTTTTCCACCACGGACATCCTTCGTGATAGACTGTCTGAAGGAGGATGACATGAAAAGATTACTCGACCTCACACCACAGGAGCTTGTGAACCTCGACAAGGAAAACCTCATAAAAGCGATCGCCATGAGCGAAGGAAGGGTGATGGCCGCCGAGACAATAGGCATCACCCAGCCGGTGCTCACGGATGTGACGAACGCCGAGCTTGCCTCGGCCATGGGCGCGGACATCATAATACTCAATCTTTTCGACGTGCTGTCCCCGAGGATAAACGCCCTGCCGGAATGCAGCGCCAAGGATACGGTCAGGATGCTCAAGAGACTCATTGGCCGGCCTGTCGGGATCAACCTCGAGCCAGTGGACATGGAAGCGATAAAAAGCGACGGAATCTGGAAAATGAGCGCAGGAAGGTGCGCAAGCGTCGAAAACGCACTGCTCTCAATGGAAATGGGCGTGGATTTCATCGTCCTTACCGGAAATCCCGGCAACGGTGTGTCCAATGCAGCAATCGCATCCTCGCTGAGAAAGATATCCAAGGAAACCGGAAACAGGATGATGCTCGTTGCCGGAAAGATGCATGCATCGGGCGTGCTCGGCGAAAGCGGGGAAAGGATAATCACGAAGGACGACACGGACCTCTTCATCGACAGCGGTGCGGACATGATCCTGATGCCCGCTCCGGGGACGGTGCCGGGCATAACCACGGAATACATAAGAAGCCTCGTAAGCCATGTGCACGAACGCGGAAAGCTGGCAATCACATCCGTCGGCACAAGCCAGGAGGGGTCGGATGCGGACACGATCCGGCGCATCGCGCTTGAATGCAAGATGACGGGCACCGACGTCCACCATCTCGGGGACAGCGGGTATCTGGGCATGGCCCTGGCGGAGAACATAACCACCTATTCCACCGCCATCAGGGGGATAAGGCACACATGGCACAGGATGGCGCAATCTTTGGCCAGATGATTGCCCTCAGGAAGGCTTTTCCTTATATTCTGTTGTGATGGACAAGATGGTGAGGCTGATGGTCAAGGCCTACAACGGCATGAAGAAGGCCGGTGACAGGATGGTCAGGAAAGGCGGGACCGACGGCATTTCGATAAAGGGCATACGCACGCAGGGAGGACCTGCAAATTTCTACATGGCAAAGGACGGCGCGCCATGCCGTAACGGTCTTCTGATAGACATACACGGAGGTGCATGGATATACGGGGACCAGGACCTCAACAGCGCCTATTGCTCGTTCTTTGCAAAGAACGGATTCCTCACTGCCTCGCTGGGCTACAGCCTGCTGCCCGAGGTGGACATCCGCGGGCAGGTGCAATCTGTCATCAACGGAATGAACGGCATATGTGCTGCGGCAGCCGGCTACGGGGTATCCACCCGGAGGGTGTACCTCACGGGTGACAGCTGCGGCGCACATCTCATAACCCTGGCGTTTGCGACCGCCGGCAACAAAACGCTGAAAAAGGCGCTTGGGTCTCCGGATCTGGAATTCGAGGCCGCCGCGATGGCCCTGACCAGCCCCGTGTGCATGCTTGACAACATAAACGGCTTCAAATCACCGGCCCTCAGTCTCAAGCTCACGGAAGAGATAAGGAAGATGATGATGCCCCTCAGGGAGGACGAGGAGGAGCTTGCCGGCCTCATAAGCTTCGAAAGCTATTCAAGGACGATGTCCTTCCCTCCCCTGTTCATCCTCACGTCCGAAGCGGATGTGTTCCACGACAACTCAAGAAGGATGGCGGCATGCCTCGACGAGAACGGAGTGGCGTATGAAAAACTCTCCTACGACAGGACGCACAAGGGCTGCGTGCATGTCTTCAACGTCGCCGATCCTGACAAAAAGGAATCGGTGGAGGCAAATTCAAGAATAATAGGCTTCTTTCTTTCAAACTGAAAATACAAACAGGCCCCTGCTGTGATATATTGTTCCCATGGAACATCTCTCAAACCCCTCCATATTCCGCATCGGGACACTGGATGCGAGAAGCAATTTCACGGTATCGGGCAGGAAAAGCTCTGACACCAGGCTCGACGGCAAATGGAAATTCCTTTATCTGGCGGGACCTGACGGGATCGAGGACAGATACCTCGAAAGGGATTTCGACATATCGGGGCTGGAAAGCATAACCGTTCCCGGGATGATACAGTGCCAGGGCTGGGGGAAACCGCACTACGTGAACACCCAATATCCGTGGGACGGGCACGAGGAGCTCTCCCCGCCCTCGATACCCCGGCATTACAATCCTGTCGGCCTGTACTTCAGGGATGTGTCCGTAAAAAAGCCGGAGAAGCTCATAATACGCTTCGAAGGGGTGGACAACGCCTACGACCTTTACATCAATTCCAGGCATGCGGGTTATGCCGAGGACTCCTTCAGCGCACATGAATTCGACATAACGGACCTTGTAGAGGATGGAATGAACAGGATATGCGTGGCGGTATACCGCTTCTCCTCATCATCATGGCTCGAGGACCAGGACTTCTGGCGCATGAGCGGGATTTTCCGTCCCGTCCTCCTCCTTTCACGTCCGAAGAGGATGCTGTGGGACGTCGATGTCCGCTCATACCTCGGCGAGGATCTTGGAAGCGGGCATCTCGAGCTGACAGTAAGCACGGAGGCTGACGAGGTTGAGGCGGAGTTCCACGGCATCAGGGAAAGAAGGGCCGTGTCGGACGGAAGGGCCGTCTTCCGGTTCGTCATAAGCGACCCGGTGCCGTGGAGCGCGGAGACGCCCGTGCTGTATCCGGTGGCAATCAGGACGTTCGTCGACGGCGTGCAAAGCGAGCAGGCTGAGATCGATACGGGCTTCAGACGCTTCGAGATAAAGGACGGGGTCATGTTGCTTAACGGCAGGAGGCTGCTGCTCCACGGTGTGAACAGGCATGAATGGAGCTGCAGGAACGGGAGGGCCATATCCTTCGACGAGATGCTCGACGACGTCATCACGATGAAAAAAAACAACATCAATGCGGTACGTACCTCGCACTACCCCGACCGCAAGGAGTTCTACGACCTGTGCGACCGCTACGGGATCTACATGATCGCGGAGGCAAACCTTGAGACCCACGGAACATGGCAGAAGATGGGGAAGGTCGGCTTCGACGAAAGCAGCGTGCCGTATGACAGTCCGATGTACAGGGATGCGGTGCTCGACAGGCAGAGGAACAACTACGAGGAACATAAGAACCATCCCTCGATCCTCTTCTGGTCGCTCGGGAACGAGTCCGGAGGGGGCACGGTGCTGCGCGACGCGGCGATGGAGATCAGGAAGTGGGACGACAGGAGGCTCGTGCACTATGAGGGCGTATTCCACGACAGGAGGTTCCAGGACGGGACGAGCGACGTGGAGAGCCAGATGTACACCAGCGCGGAGAATGTCGCAAAATTCCTTTCATCCGACCGGCACAAGCCGTTCATGATGTGCGAGTATTCCCACTCGATGGGAAACAGCAACGGGGACATCATGAGCTACATAAGGCTCGAAAGGAGCGACAGGAGTTTCCAGGGCGGCTTCATCTGGGATTTCATAGACCAGACCTTCGACGTCGACGGAGCGACATACTACGGCGGCGATTTCGGAGACCGTCCGTCCGACTTCTCCTTCTGTGCGAACGGTCTGGTGTTCGCGGACAGGACCTGGACCCCGAAGATGCAGGAGGTCAGGTACGCATATCAGAATTTCGAGATAGAGGTCGCAAAGGATCGGATAAGGGTCTTCAACCACAGCCTGTGCGACGACATGTCGCGCTATGCTCAGAAATACGAATACTTCGAGGACGGAGTGCTCAAGGACGTGATGACCTTCGACCTCTCCCTCGCTCCCGGCATGGAACTCACCATCCCAATCGGGGACAGGGAGCGCCACGGCTCATGGTCATCACGCTTCACGCTTTCGCTGAAGGAAAGGACGCCATGGGCCCCAAAGGGGCACGAGGTGGCGCACGGCGAGCTGTTCGGCATCGGGAAGACCATGCTTTCGGGAGATCCGGCACCGGTGATACGCGGCGATGTCAACTACGGGATGAAGAAGGACGGGCTGTCCATCCTTCTGGACAGGACGAAGGGGCACCTGGTATCCTTCCGCAAAAACGGCTTTGAGCTGTTCAAGGAGAAGGCAGGACACAGCTTCTGGCGCGCATCGGTGGACAACGACCGCGGGGCAAAGCTTGATTCGGAGCTGTCGGGATGGTATGCGGACACCTTGTTCGAGAGGCTCGAGGATGTAAGCCTCGACGGGGATGTCGTGACCACACGGCATGCGATGCCTGTCGGAGGTGCCATGGTCGAGACCTCGTACAGCCTGGTCGCAGGAAGGCTCAAGATCACGATGACATACCACGGCAAGCAATGCATGATACCGGAGTTCGGCATGGTTTTCGTGCTGTATGCGGACAACCGGGATGTGAGGTATCTGGGGCTGGGGCCGGATGAGAACATGAGCGACAGGAAGGAAGGCGCGCTGTTCGGTCTATGGAGCTTCGACGGGATGGACAACCTCACACCGTACCACGTCCCGCAGGAAGCCGGGACGAGATGTTCGGTCAAAAGGGCGTCGATCGGCAATCTGGAGGTGGAGGCGGAGGATACGATGATCCTGTCCGTCCTCCCCTACAGGAGTTCGGAGATCGAGAACGCATCCCATGCATGGGATCTCGGGCCAAGAAACAAGATCGTCGTCAGGATATTGAAAGGCATGATGGGGGTCGGAGGTGACGACTCCTGGGGCTCGCGGCCCCATGAAAAGGACATATTCAGGATAAAGGACGGTGATTCATTCACCTTCCATCTGGGTTAAGGAGAGACAGGATGCCGGGATTCGATCATAATACGTACATCAGCCCATACACATGGCGCTACGGTTCGTCGGAAATGAGGGCAGTCTTCAGCGAGAACCACAAGAGGAAGCTCCTGAGACGCGTATGGGTGGCCCTCGCCCGCGCACAGGCCAGGGCAGGGGTTGTGAGGGATGACCAGGTGAAGGAGCTCGAGAAGCACATGGATGACATAGACATCAGGCGTGCAGAAGAGATAGAGAGCCTGATCCACCACGACCTGATGGCCGAGATAAGGACATATGCGGAGCAATGTCCGGACGCGGGAGGGATAATACATCTTGGCGCCACCAGCATGGACGCGCTTGACAACGCCGACATCATCCGCTTCAAGGAGGCGTTGGAGATAATACGCTCCAAGCTCGGCGATCTGATCGGAAGGCTTGTGGAAAAGGCGCTGCAATACAAGGATGTTCCGACCATGGCGTTCACGCACATACAGCCGGCGGAGATAACCACCATAGGCTACCGTCTCGCCCAGACCATACAGGACCTGTCCGACGACATGGACGATCTGGAACGGTTCATCGGCAACATCCGTGCAAAGGGCTTCAAGGGTGCGGTCGGCACGCTTGCGAGCTACACGGAGCTTCTGAGCGGCACGGGTGTAAAAGCCTGCGAGATGGAGGAATGGGCCTTGGACGAGCTTGGACTGAAGGCCTTCGATGCAAGCTGCCAGACATACACAAGGAAGCAGGACCTGAAGATGGTGGAGATACTCTCCGACATAGCCTGCAGCCTGCACAAGTTCAGTCTGGATTTCAGGATTCTGCAGACCCCTCCCATCGGAGAGTTCAGCGAGCCGTTCGGAAAATTCCAGGTCGGCTCGTCGGCCATGCCGTTCAAACGCAACCCGATAAACAGCGAAAAGATCGATTCCCTGGCAAGGCTGGTGTCATCATCGTGCCAGGCCGCCTGGCAGAACGCTTCGCAGACGATACTCGAAAGAAGCCTGGACGACAGCGCGAACCGGAGGGTATTCATTCCGGAGACCTTCCTCGCCCTGGACGAGATGCTGCAAACGGAGATCAGGATCGTTTCGGGGATGAACATCCATGAGTCAGGGACAAAGCGCCTGATGGACGGGTATTCGATTTTCAGCGCCACCGAACGCCTTCTCATGGAGCTCGGCAGGCGTGGTGCGGACAGGCAGGAGATGCACGAGGTGATCAGAAGGCACTCCCTCGAGGCATGGAAGTACGTGCAGGAGGGAAAAGACAATCCGCTCAAGGATATGCTGACGGGAGATGCGGAGATACTTGGATTCCTTCAGGCAGAGGAGATCGAAAAGCTCCTGGATGCGGCGGCCTACACCGGTGAGGCAGCCGAGCGCACCGTAAGGGTTTGTCAGACGGCGACAAGACCGAGGACGAACAGAAAGTAATACAGGGCCATGCGGAGTATCCTTGTGGTGCAACACAGGGATACCTTCACAAGGTCGAGCTTCATCACCCCGGCCGCCATGCACACCGCGCTGAACGGAAGCGGGAGTATGCTTGCGATGAGCACGAACACCACCCCGTATTTCTCGATGGTGGCCCCCCATTTGTCATGGGCCTTGACGGCACCTCTGTTCACCAGCGGTACCTTTGCCAAAAGCCGTCCTATGAAATATGCGGTCACCCCTCCGAGCGCGGATGCCAGCCCGGTCGCAGGTATTGCGAAATACCAGGGGAACTGGATCACCATCGGGAACACGAACATCGGCGACAGAGGAAGGACGAACGTGTCGGTCATCCAGATGTATAGACACATCTGGAAGAAATTGAAATGGCTGGTTATGTATTCTATCATCGCCTGATAGTTGTTCCGCCCCAGGCGCTGCACGACAAAAAAGAATACGGCAAAAGCCAGTACTATGGGCACGAATCCCGCAACCGCATAAAGGGCTATACGCGGCCTGCGCCTATGTCTTATCTCGTCATCATTCTCCATACATCACCTTCAGGGCTTCCTTCTCCAACGTGTCGGCGTCCATCACATACGCCCCCTGGAAAAGCCCCGCCCTGCCTCCTCCGCGCAGGAGGAGCCTGTCCTTCAGCTTCTTGAAGGCCTCATCACAACCAATATACAAAAATTCCTTTCTGTCGCCTTCCCCTATCAGCAAAATATCGGAAAAACCATGTTTCACAAGCCCCGTTCGGAAAAATTCCAGGGGTACGGATGTCCTGTGGACCTTTACGGAGGGATCCAGCAAGGCAATCTCGTTTCCGGCCAGGCGCTCCTGCAGATGGCGGACCGAGGACCTGAGCGCCTCTATCTCTCCAATCTTCCTTTCAACCGCATCCACGACATCGGCAGGCTTTTCAGAAAGGAGGGTGGAAAGCCTCCTGACGGCATCCCTGTTGCGCCTCCTTTCCAGAACGGCGCTTCCTCCGACGAGCCAGAAGGTCCGCACGTGTCCGCGTATCGTCTCGCCGTACAGGAACGACACCTCGCCTATTTCGGATGTGGACGCAAGATGCACACCACCGCACGGCACCGCATCGTATCCGTCGATGAACACAACCCTGACCTCATCCCCGGAAACCTTTATGCTGCGCCTCAGATGCATCTGCTCGACCTCCATGCGTGTGAATACGGCGGAGTGTATCGCAGCCTTTTTCCTTGAAGCCTCCGCCACCGCATCCTCGATCGCGTCAAGACAGTCCGGCCCCGGGGCGTCCCCGTCCAGCTCGATGGAGACATATTCGTCCGAAAGGTGCACCGCGACCGTCCCCAGCCCGAACATGCCGAAAAAGAGCGAAGAGATCAGATGCTGCGCACTGTGCTTTTCCATGAAAGCATGGCGGTGGTCCCAATCAAGGGTCATCGTACCATGCATTCCGACATAAAGACCCGAAGCATCATCAAAAACATGCGCTATGCCCTTTCCGGTCTTTTTCGTATCGACGATGCGTCGTCCCTCGAACACCCCCCTGTCACCCGGCTGCCCGCCAGCCTCGGGGTAGAACACCGTCCTGTCGAAATAGACATTGTTCTCTTCCACCGCAACTATCCCGGCCTCTGCGGACCGGAGATATGGATCCTGGTAATAAAGCTTCTCCTCCATGGTCACTCCCCGTGCATCTTCGCCACCGGAAGGCGGAAATGGCACTCATATCCGATTATCCTCAAAAGCGTCGTGCATACGGCGGTCGTTATCAGGACGGAGTTTCCGTCGAGCGACGTGAACATCGCGAGCAGGACATACAGCACGGATCCGAGGATGGATGCGGACGCGTAGAAATCGGAGGTGAACACCATCGGTATCTCCTTCGAGAACACATCCCTGAGTATTCCCCCTCCGACGGCGGCGAACATCCCGCTCATTATCATGCCGACGACCCCTACTCCGAGACTGGCCGCCTTTGCGACTCCCAGGGCCGTGAAGACCCCGAGGCCTATGGCGTCGAAATATACGATCGCATGCCAGCGTCCGACAAGCTTCGGTGATATGATGAACACGACTGTCCCGGTGAGTATGCACACGACGAAATACGAGGGGTTGTTGAAAGCAGCAACCGGGGTGCTTCCGATGAGCATGTCCCTGAGCATGCCGCCGCCGCAGCCTACAGTGATGGCGAAGAACACCACTCCAAGGAAATCAAGCCGGTTCCTTATTCCCTTGACTGCTCCGGTGATCGCAAAGATCATCGTTCCGAACAGGTCGAAAAACAACACAATGTTTCCGTTCATGGCCTAAGCCTACACAAAAGGCGGATTAAATACAATAAAGAGCGGGCATGCATGCACGTGGTCTCTGTTGACAGAGGCAGGCAAAAGAAAAATAATTTTGGCATGGGAAAAATCAGAAGTGCATGGGAAATCGCCCTTGAACGCACCCAGGGCATAGAAATCGACGAGGAAAAGATCAGACAGGCCGAAACCATGGACAGGATCAAAAGGATCGCGGGATCCTACCTGTCCGCCGACGTCAGGGATGAAGGACTGCTTGCTCCGCTTTCATCATACGACGGCAACGAAGTCAGAAAGGCATTGAAGCCGGTTCTCATGGGAGGGCTCTCCCTGCCGGGATCGGAGACGGTCGACGACAGGATGGAGAGGCTGGACACGCTCGCCCGCACCGTTCTGGACAACCCGGAAGCGGCGGCGCTGTATTCGAAGCTGCTGGAATTCCTGAAGCAGTACACGGGACATAAAAAACAGCTTGTGGAAAGACTGAGGCAGCAGCTCGAGCCGATGCTCAAGCAGAAACAGGCCCAGCTCTCGGAGCAGTACGGAAGACAGGTGAATCTGCGCATCGAGGATGACAAGGAAGCGCTCGAGATCATAAACAACAACCTCGAGCAGCTCGACAAACAGTACAACGACACGCTGGATAAGGCGAAGAAGGATCTGGAAAAGGCGTTCTAAGCCATTTCCAGCACCTTTCCGTCGCAAGGCATATCCACATCAAAGAGGCTCATGACCGTTGGTGCGATGTCCACCGAATCGCACCATTCCGCCAGCAGCCTCCTGTTTTTGACGCAAAGCGGAGGGAACGGTCCTTTCCGTGGCAGATAGCCATGTGCGGCATGGGAGACTCCGGACGGAAAGACAACGCCCTTGTCCATGTCATCGGAAAAGCTCACGCCGTCGGCAGCCTCCAGAACGAAGGAAAACGAACCGGAGAGGTGATGATGCTCCCGTGCCTCGGATTTTGTGAGTATCCTCTCCACAAGCCCTGGATGTCCGGTCATGATATCCGAAAGGATGGCTCCGGCCTCGTCCTCCGGGATGCCGGACAGGTACACCTGTGCGGACATCGAGCAGGAATGCACAAGAATCCTTTCCCCGAGCCCCATGTCGTCCAACAGTTTCCGAAGGCTGAAGAAACGGGAGAACCCGCGCTGTCCGTGATCCCCCAGGACGATTATCTCGGCATCGTCGCCCGCTGCGGAGAAAACCTCCCCCATCCTCTCGTCAATGAAGGACAGGGCCTCGGCGTTCACCCCGCTCGCCACCCCGTTCCTGTGCCGCTGGTGATCAAGGTATGAGAAATGTACGAAGGCAAGATCGACATCGTTCTCCCTCATGATGTCACAAAAGCATGAGGAGGCGAAAAGATCCATCCCCGGGGTCCGCATCCAGTCCAGCAGATCCTTGTGCCTGAGATAATACCTGAACCCCGCCTCCGAGCACAGACGGCCGAAAACAGGATCGGGATCGCCGCCCTCTTCCTCGGCCCAGGCCTCCGGAACAAGGAAATCCATGTCCGCGCCGCCGGTGACAGGCCAGCATACCGCGGCAGCAGCAAGTCCTGCACGACGGGCCAGATCGAACACCGTCGGCACTTTGACCACGGAGCTGTCCCACTGCCATGCTTTCCCGGGAAAACTGCAATTGTGGTATACGCCGGTCTTGTCGGGATAGCATCCCGTGACAAGCGACACATGGCACGGATAGGTGTATGTGGGATATATGGGGACCACCTTCATGCATCCGGCCTTTTCAAGATAGGGCCCCATGTGCTTCATGCGTGCAAGATATTCCAGATCCTCGCAGATAAGTGAATCTATGGAGACAACCACGACACTCATATCTTTTTCCAGTACTTGCCCATCCTGTTCCTCAGGCCTTCCCTGTAGGCCTGCCAGTCGGTGATCGGAGCTGCGGCCACCCCGTCCTCGCAGGCGGCCTTCGCAACGGCCACCGCCTCGTACTCTATAACGCGCGGATCGAACGGCTTGGGAACGATGTAGTTGCGGCCGAAGGAGAAATCCTGCC
The DNA here is from genome assembly GCA_949293595.1 of uncultured Spirochaetales bacterium. Classification (GTDB taxonomy): domain Bacteria; phylum Spirochaetota; class Spirochaetia; order Sphaerochaetales; family Sphaerochaetaceae; genus Ornithospirochaeta. The sequence continues at coordinate 10,808 of CASFDW010000002.1, forward strand.
CGCCATAGGCCTTTCTGACCTCGTCGGTGACAGGTTCCTTCGCCAGGAGCGCAAGCGCCCTGGCGGCGGCCATCTTCATGTTCTCCGTAATCCTGGAGGCCCTGACGTCAAGAGCACCGCGGAATATGAACGGGAAGCCGAGCACATTGTTTATCTGGTTTGGATAATCGCTCCTGCCCGTGGCCATGATCACATCGCTCCGCAGGCCGGTGGCCTTCTCATAGGTGATCTCGGGATCGGGATTGGCCATTGCGAACACGATCGGATCCCTGTTCATCGAAAGCAGCATGTCATCGCTGACGCAGTCCTTCACGGACAGTCCCATGAACACGTCGGCTCCGCGGAGGACCTCGGCAAGCGTTCTCTTTCCGGTCTCCGCGGCCAACGAGGCCTTCTCCTCCGTCAGGCCCTCGCGCCCCTTGTGGATGGCACCCTTGCTGTCGCAGATGACAAGGTTCTCCCGTCTGACTCCGGCCGCGAGGAACATTCTCGAGCACGAAATACCCGCCGCGCCGGCGCCGTTTACGACAACCTTCATCTCATCAAGCCTCTTGCCGACGATCCCGGCCGCGTTCATCAAGCCCGCGGTTGCTATGATCGCAGTGCCGTGCTGGTCGTCGTGGAACACGGGGATCGAGCATCTCTCAATAAGCTTTTTCTCGATCCTGAAGCACTCGGGCCCCTTTATGTCTTCGAGATTGATGCCTCCGAACGTCGGCTCGAGGGAAGCGATGATGTCCACAAGCCTGTCCGGATCCTTCTCGTTGATCTCGATGTCGAACACGTCTATGTCGGCAAACCTCTTGAAAAGCACGCCCTTGCCCTCCATGACGGGCTTCGAGGCGAGGGCTCCCCTGTCCCCGAGTCCGAGGATCGCAGTACCGTTTGAGATGACAGCGACGAGGTTGCCCTTGTTTGTATACCTGTATGCGTCCTCCGCATCCTTTTCTATCCTGAGCACGGGTTTTGCGACCCCGGGCGTGTAAGCGAGGGAAAGGTCCTCGGCAGTCATGCAGGGTTTTGTGGCCTCGACACACAGTTTGCCAGGTCGTCCGTCCAGGCAGTGATACGCCAACGCTCTCTTTTCAAGATCATCCATATGAAATCTCCTATTATGAATAATTTATCATATCACATATAATTGGATGTTAGTTTGCCATCATTACCAACATCGTTTGCCGCATTTCCTGCGGTTTCAATGGTCATTCTACCATGACGAAGCATGATTTGAAATGGAAATCATGAAAACCATCATCCAAGGCCTTGTCCGCGGTCGAGACGGCGGAGCATGCCCAGCACCACGACAACGGCTGCGCAGGAAAGGACAAGCTCCGCCGCAAGCTGTGCATAGGCAAGTCCGTAAAGGGGGAAAAGCATGTTCAGCAGACATAGCGCGGGAATCTCGAGGACTATTTTCCTCAGGATGGCGAACACAAAGGAGTTCCGCCCCATCCCAACGGCCTGGAAAATACCAACACCAAGGAAATCAATGGCAAGAAACGGCAATCCCAGACAGAAACCGCGCAGGAATCTTGTCCCATAGGCTATGATTACATCGTTGTTCATGAACATCCGTATGAAGAACGGGGCGAATATGTAGTAGGCCGAGCTTACAACCAGTATCCCGATGATGATTATTCTTGCGGCGTAGAAGATTGTCTCCTTCATTCTCCTGACGTCGCCGCTCGAGTAATTGTAGCTTATGAGGGGCATTATACCCTGGCTGAAACCCATTGCGATGTTCATGGGGACATTGTTGACCCGGCTCGTGATGCCCATTGCCGCAACAGCGTCCGGACCGTAGGAGGATGTGAAATTGTTGAGTATTGTCATTCCGGTGACATTGAGCAGGTTCTGGATGGATGCCGGTATGCCGACCGCACAGACCCCTATGACCACGGCTTTCTGGAGATTGAACTTCCTTATGTCTATCGATACGTACGTTTTTCCCTTTCTCCCGATCACGAGCATGAAAAAGTAAAGGCATGCGACGCAGTTGCTGATGAACGTGGCAAGGCCCGCACCCTCCGCACCCATTCCAAGGAAGCCGGGAAGGACGAAGAACGGGTCGAGCACTATGTTCAGCAGGCATCCGCTCATCGTACCGATGGAGGCATGCATGGCCGCACCCTCGGCCCTGACCATGTAGGCCATGACGACGTTCACTATGGCCGGGGCGGCCCCGTATATGACCGTCCATTCCAGATATGCGGACGTCGCATCCCAGGTATTGCCATCGGCTCCAAGCAGGGAAAGAAGCCCGTCGTGGAAAACAAGGCAGAGCAGGGAGAACACAATGCCGAAGAAGACTGCGCAATAGAAACCGAACGCGCTGCTCTTGTAGACCGTGGGATAATCCTTACGTCCCAGAGCCCTGCTCATCATGCTGGAGGAGCCGACACCGAAAAGGTTGTTGACTGCATTGAAGGCCAGAAGGACGGGAGCCGCGAGCGTCACCGCCGCATTCTGCACGCTGTCGTTGAGCATGCCGACGAAATATGTGTCGGCAAGGTTGTAGAGGACCATCACGAGGGACGAGAGTATCGTGGGCACGGCAAGACGGGCGACCGCCTGCGGAATCGGAGCCGTCTCGAAAAGGCTCATCCTGCTGAATTTCTCCATCCTTCCTCCTTCCCTTCTCTCTTATCCCAACGGGTCCGGGCTGTCAAGCAGAACCGGCCGTCCTTTCCTTTCGGATATTGTAAACGGCTTTCGCAGAAGATAGAATACCCGCATGGATTACAAGATGCTGAATGTAAAAACGATCACGAAATGGGTCGAAGAGGGATGGATATGGAGCAGGGAGATAAGCCATGAGGAGTTTCTGGCCGCAAGAAACGGTTCCTTCAGGCTCCTTTTGACGCCTACGAAGGCCGTTCCCGCCGGATGGCTTGGCGAAGTAAGGGGGAAGAAGGTCCTTGCGCTTGCATCGGGAGGCGGGCAGCAGGGTCCCGTATTCGCGGCCCTCGGTGCGGATACGACGGTACTGGACCTCACCCCTGCACAGCTGGAGAAGGATGCGCTTGTCGCCCGACGGGAGAACATACGCATAAACCTCGTCGAAGCCGACATGACGCAGCCCCTGCCGTTCGAGGACGGATCGTTCGACCTGATCTTCCACCCGGTGTCGAACGTCTACGTTGAGACCGTGGCCGGCATATGGAGGGAATGCTTCAGGGTGCTCAGGAAGGGAGGCAGGCTTCTGAGCGGGCTGGACAACGGAACAAACTTCATTGTCGCCATCGACGACGAAAGCCGCATCACCACCCCGCTGCCATACAATCCGCTGAAAAACCCCGGACAGCTCGAGGAGGCGCTTGCATCCGGACAGGGAGTACAGTTCAGCCATGGCATGGAGGAGAACATACAGGGACAGATCGACGCAGGCTTCGTTCTCAAGGGAATATATACGGACACCAACGGGGAGGGATATCTTCACGAGCTGAACATCCCTACCTTCTATGCGACTTTTTCCGAGAAACCATAATTCAAGTATTAATATTCCGAATTAAGAATGATATTACTTAATAATATATTAAGAAATGATATGATGCCCTGTAAAAAAGCACATGCGGCATCGTTCTACGGGCAACAGGAGCAAAAAAAATCCTTACCAAACCGGTAAGGAAAAGGAGTCGATCGGATTCGAACCGATGAAAAAACGGTTTTGCAGACCGTCCCCTTAGGCCACTTGGGTACGACTCCATAACTGCTCTAAGACTTTAACAGAAAGATTGCTGTTTTGCAAGAGCAAATATGTCGAAAAGCACTTGCTAAAAAACATGCGGGGAAAGAGAATTATGGCATGAGGAAAAAAACACTTACTTTGCTGGCGTGGCTTCTGTTTTCATCGGCATCTCTCTTTGCAGCCGGACCGCTTTATTCCACGGGCATGGACATGTTCTACGACAGTCCGATGGAATCGTTCGACATCGGCGTGTATACGAACGCCTTGTGGACGGCACCTGTCGGGCAATCCGGCAACGGGCTCGGGATCGGAGGACGGGCCGACGTGACCCTGGCGATACCGGCAGCCGAATTCTCCACCTCGTTCATGTTCGGTCTCGCCATCGAATCACCCATAGGAAAGACAGCGGTCTTCACTCTTGTGGCCGGACCTTCGATAGCCGTGTTCTCCGACACGGACAGCACGCTGTGCGTCGGCGGTGGGATCGATGCGGCCCTGACATTCTTTGCCGATCCCAAACAGTCAGTGGGCTTCACCGTCGGCATGAACGGCAACTTCTACGGAACGGTGATGCCGAAGGGCGATCCGCGCTTCTGCTTCTACGGAGGAGGATACTTCGGGGTTGCAATGAGGTTCGACGGGAAAAACATGCCGTACGCATATCATCCGTACAACATATACATCTATTGAGAAGTCGTACGGAAATATTTTTTCAGAACCTCCGTTTTTACATTTATACTGGAAACGGAGGTTTTTTTTATGACCGAATTCGATAAAAGGTATCTCGACGGCTACAGCGACTGCGCATTCGTCTCCTTCGAGAAGCTGGAGAAATTCATGAAGGAGGCGCTCATGGGCGCCGGAATCCCGGAAGAGGACGCCGACATAATCTCGGACGTGCTCATAGAAAGCGACAAGAGGGGGATAGACAGCCATGGGATCGGCAGGCTGAAGCCGATATACATCGACAGGATCGACAAGGGGATAATGAATCCCGTAACAAACATAGAGGTGCTCAGGGACGACAAGACGGCCGCGGTGCTGGACGGGCACAACGGCATGGGCCACGTCGTATCGCACAAGGCCATGCGCATGGCCATCGAAAAGGCGGAGGAATACGGCATGGGCATGGTTGCGGTCAGGAACAGCAACCACTACGGCATAGCGGGCTACTACGCGACCATGGCCACAAAGGAGGACATGATCGGAATCACGGGAACGAACGCCAGACCGTCCATAGCACCGACATTCGGGGTCGAGAACATGCTCGGGACGAACCCTCTGACGGTCGGCTTCCCGACAAACGACGAATTCCCGTTTGTCATCGACTGTGCGACATCCGTATCGCAGAGGGGCAAGATAGAGGTCTACGGAAGAGCCGGCAAGGAACTTCCCCCGGGATGGGTGATCGATGAAAACGGGAACACGAGGACCGATACGGAGCAGATACTCAAGGACCTGACCACGGGCAAGGCCGCCCTCACGCCGCTGGGAGGGCTCGGCACAGAGACAGGAGGCTACAAGGGATACGGATATGCCACCGTCGTGGAGGTGCTTTCTGCGGCGCTGCAGGACGGCTCGTTTCTGAAAATGCTCAACGGAAAGGATTCCGACGGAAAAGACATACCTTATCCACTTGGTCATTTTTTCATTGCGATCAATCCCGACTTCTTCATGGGCAAGAAGGTTTTCAAGGCTGTCACAACAGAAATCCTGCACCAGCTCAGGAACAGCAGGAAGGCGCCGGGGCACGACAGGATATTCACTGCTGGAGAGCTTGAATGGGAGGCCTACAGGATCAGGAGGGAGCACGGATGCCCCGTTCCTCCGTCACTGCAGAAGGTGATAAAGGAATTGTCCGGGCGCTACGGTCTGAAAGATGAATGGCCGTTCTGACCAAGGAGGCCCCGTGCCCTGCCTTATTCACAGTCTGACGGCGTCGGTGGAGGCCTGGAACAGGGATGACGAGACATCTCTCACGATATCGAACGAATGATCGCATGGAATGAAGAACGTCGACTTTGTCCGTTTTGCCAGAAAACCTCCGTCCACGGCCTCGAACGAATAGAAGCCGAGGCTCATGCGCGGGTTGTCGTAGCTGAAAAACGAATCCGCATAGTAAATGGTCTTCGACGAGCCGGCATCAAGAACGAAGTTACGCGTGCGGCTCGGCCCCCAGTTGAGACCTAGCGTTGCGGAGAAGACCTGGCTGGTGGCTCCATCCCAAAGCGCCCATGGCGCATCCAGCCGTCCAAGATAGTTCTGGGTAAGCGAGATGTTCGGGAAACAGGAATCATCTCCGTCAATACGCGGGGTGAATACCATGAAGCCCATCTGCAGCCGCGGGTTGATGCAGAGTATGCGTCCGCCACGGACATGCCCTGGTATCTTGCCCAGCAGATAATCGTAGGTGCCGGTCGGGGCAGGAACATACGAGGCATCGGCATTGCCGCCCTTCGCAAGAGGGGCATGCTTGAGATCCTCGAACACGGGGCCGGATTGAAACCTGTTGTCCGCAACCTCCCTGTGGGTCTTGGGATAGGCGGAGAAATGCCTTGCATTGGTGTCGAAGAAACATCCGCTTTCAAAGAACGGAGGGCCGAGCATGACATTCAGGCTCGGATTGGCCACCAACGGCTCCTCGGAGGGATTGGTTATCCTGACCGCCGTGTAGACCACGGGCTGTCCGGGAATGACCAGGTCGATTTTCTCGAGACGGTAACGGTTGCCTTCCTCGCGGCTCTTCATCTCGGAATAGAGCCACACACCGCCGTAACGGTCCTCGGTCCCGTATTTCCTGACGGTCCAGTATGTTCCGTTGCTCGTGACATGGTCCTCGCTGGGAAACGGAAACGTGAAGTAGCTTCCTCCCGCCTGATAGAGGGTCTGCTTCATCCTGTACCATTCGCCGTTGGGATCGGAAAGGACCCCGCTTCCGGTTGCGCGGAAATAAGGAAGGCACAGTGCGTTCACCCGGCCGCCGGACGGGCATTCCGCAGATATCTCGAGCGTCACCGCACCCTGGTCCTCGACCACCACCTGAAGGATATCATTGCTCATATAGGTTGCATTCCTGCCTTCCCACAGCGGCAGACGACGAATATCCATGACAAATGCCCTCCTGTTGTTATAATATAATCATATCAGACCAAGCGCGGGGGCGACAATGATAGAATGCGGGAACAATAAGACTTTCCATCTTTATACGGACAATCTGAGCTATGTGTTCGGAGTCACCGTTACAGGACATCTGGAACACCTTTATTTCGGCAAGAGACTCCGCGACCCGTTCCTCAACCGCAGGGCAATGGAAAGCAAGAACCTCGCAAAAGAAGGGTTCTCACTGGCAATCGACAGGACGAGACCTACGGTATGCCTCGAGGGGATGATGCTTGAATGCACGACGGAGGGCAAGGGCGATTTCAGGCTCCCGCTCGTCTCGCTCGAGGAGAACAGGACATTGGACCTGCGCTATTGCGACCACAGGGCATATGCAGGAATAAGAAGATACAAGGAAAACCAGATAGCACAGGCCGTGATGGACGAAAGGAACGCGGAAACGCTCGAGGTGCTGCTCAGGGACGAAAGGGAGAAGATCGAGGTGACACTGGTCTACACCATCTTCCCACGGCTGGACGCGGTTGTGCGCAGGACCATGGTCAGGAACGCATCGCAGGCACCTGTCAGGCTGTCATCATGCGCATCGCTGCAGCTGGATCTGGCACCGGACAGGTACACGCTTTTATGCCTCGCCGGCACCAACGCGGCGGAGGCCGAGGTCACAAGCACGGAGCTGGGGCGAGGAACGCACGTGCTCCAATCCAGGAAGATAGTCACCGGAACGGACTCGAATCCCGCCTATGCGGTCATAGGCAGGGACGGCTGTGCCTACATGGGCAACCTGATATACTCCGGCGCCTACAAGGAAACGTTCTCCGTGCAGGCGGACGGAACGCTGCACATCGTGTCAGGCCTGAACGACGACCTGTTCTGCTGGCTTCTTGAACCGGAAGAGACGTTCGAAAGCCCGGATGCGGTGCTTACGTTTTCAGAGCGCGGGCTCGCCGACGCATCGCTGAGGATGAAAAACTTCATCGCCAGGGCGGTGCTCCGCGGCCAATGGAAGGACAGGCTCAGGCCGTTGATGTTCACGACGGCGGACATAACAGGCCATGCGATAGACCATGACAAGGCGGTCTCATACGCCGGAAAGGCGAAGGCCCTGGGCTTCGACGGAATAATAATCGACGACGGATGGTTCTCTGTCCGCAGGGGAAGGAACACATCGCTGGGAGACTGGTATGTGAACCCGATGAAGTTCCCCCACGGCCTTAAGGAGCTCGGAGCGGCCATACACCGCCAGGGCCTGATGTTCGGGCTCTGGTTCGACATCCAGACCGTAAGCAGGAACAGCAATCTGTTCGAAAAGCACCCCGAATGGGTTCTCCACGACCCGAAGAGAAAGAACTGGGCGTCGTCGGACGATGACTTCCTTTTGGACCTTACGCAGACAAAGGTGCAGGACTGGGTCACGGAGACACTGTCGCACATCATAGAGACGGCAAAACTGGATTGGGTGCGCTGGGACCTGAGCAGGCCGGAATCGGACATATACCTGAACAGCGACGAATGCAGAAGCCAGGGAGAGTTCCACCACAGATACGTGATGGGGCTTTCAAACATACTCAACACGGTCACCAGGCGGTTCCCGAACCTGTTCATCGAGAACCATGCGGGTGGTGCCATGTTCGATCCGGGCACGCTCAACTACTGCCATGCCGTCTCGTTCAGCAGGAACACAGATCCCGTATCGCGCATGGACAGCACCAGGGGCTTCATGCTCTTTTACCCGCAGTGCGTCATGATGCAGGCGGTGGAGCCGACCCCGGACAGGATATTCTCACGCTATACGGACACGGACAGCAGGGCGAACATCTCGTTCTTCGGCATCCTGTCGTATTCCGTCGATGTTGCAGGCATGAAGGAGGACGAGCTTGTCGCGCTGCGCCAGCAGATCGGATTCTACAAGCAGTACAGGAACATATTCCAGTTCGGACGCATCAAGGTGGAAAGACTTGGTGACGAGGAGGTCTGGAGCGTGGCATCGGGTGACTTGTCGGTCATCCTGGCCTTGTACGTGGAAAGGAACCTGAAAGCGGGAAGAGGCAGGGAACGGCTGAGGATCACGCAGGTGGACGAGAATGCCGATTACCGCATTTTCGCCAGGGACCACATACAGACGGAACTGAAGGATTCCCTATACCCGCAGGAGCTCGAGTGCTACGAGGTGTCGGGGGATGTGCTCAAATACGCGGGCATCGCGCTTGCGGACAAGGATACGGGAAACGGCTACAACGAAGACATGAGGAAGCTGTCCGACCGTTCCACAAGACTTTATATCATCAGGAAATTGGAGAAGAAGTGAACAGGATTGTAATAGCAGGTGCCGGAACATTCGGAACAAGCGTCGCGGAACGTCTCGCTTGGAACAAGGACAACGAGATCGTCCTCCATACGATCGAAAGGGAGGTCGAAAAGGACATAACGGAAAACCACCGCAACAGCAAGTATTTCCCCACAAGATACATAAACCAGGGGATAAAGGCCTCCGGAGACTATGCCGTGTTCGAGGATGCCGACGTCGTCCTGCTGGTGATTCCGTCCAAGGCCATAGTGAGCTTCAGCCAGGAGATCAGGAACCACGCCAAGAAGAACCCACTGGTGATCAATCTGGCAAAGGGCATGAGCGACGACGGGGCGTTCATAACAGAGAAGATCCCGTTCGACAGGACCGCAAGCATGAAGGGGCCGTCGTTCGCCATAGAGACCCTGAATGGCTTCCCGACATCGTTCACCTTCGGCGGGAAGAAGGAGGATTACCATTACTTCAGGGACAAGGTGCTCCCGGGAACCGGCTTCTCGCTCGACTACAGCAGCGACGTGAGGGCCGTGGAGCTGATGAGCATACTGAAGAACATGTATGCGATAGCGATCGGACTGGTGTCCGGACGCTACAACAGCCCGAACGTGGACTTCCTTGTATACACGAAGGCAGTCAACGAGATGAGGGGGCTTCTGAGGATATTCGACTGTGACGAGGAAACAATATTCCGCTACTGCGGCATAGGCGACCTGGGGCTAACCAGTCTGAACGACCTTTCCCGGAACAGGACGTTCGGGATGCTCATCGGAAAGGGGTTCTCCTATGACGAGAGGGGCGGAGCAACGGTCATCGAGGGAAAGAGGACAATACGCCTGATAGGGGAATTCACCAGGAAGGAGGGAAAGGCTGAGGATTTCCCGCTCGTCCAGGCCCTGTACCGGCTCATATACGAGGACTCAAGTCTGAACGACTACATAATGGAAGTGCTCAAATAAAGCAAAACGCCCCGTCCGGGGCGTTTTCGCTAATCAAGCTCGACCACGAGATACACGGTGTCGCTTATCTCTATGTCGTAGGCATAATAGCTCGTGGAATATGCGGAGGCGGACTCCATCTTGACGAACGCATCGCTCCTGTAGTTGGACGTATACGGGCCGGACTGGCTTCCATCGCCGATATGCACCACATCACCGACCTTGCGTCCTATGGACGAAGCATAGTCGCAGGCCTTTTCCAGGGCATCCTCGACGGCAAGCTTCCTTGCAAGACGCTTCTCTTCGTCGGTGTTCTTCCTGCCAAGGCCGATGGATGACACGGAGATCCCGTTTATTCCGGAGAGGTCCTCCACCACCGCCCCGATCCTCGAAATATCGTCGAACGTCACGTTGACCGACTGGTAGCAGCGCTGACCGGAAAGCACACGCTGGTTGTCAACCCAGGAATATTCGGGGGAAATGGACAGGATGCCTGTCTCGAGATCCTCGTCCCCGAGGCCGTATCCGTCCTTCAGGATACCGACGGCCGAAGAGATCATCACATCCATACCGGCCCTAGCCTCCTCCGTCGTCTGTCCGACGCATTCGGCGGATATTGTGAAGGATGCCGTGTCGGCCTCCACGGACACGGACGCATGCCCGGAAACCTCTATCCTGGGCTTTTCCGAAACGCTTGTGCACGAGACAAGCATGAGAAGCACGGCCAGAACGGCTGGAAAAACGATCTTTCTCATTTCAAGACCTCCCTGAGATACGGATGCTTCCCGGCATGGCGTAGGAAATATCCAAGCGCCATCATCATGGTCCCGTTGTCATAGATGCCGCGTCCCATGCCTTCAACCGCTTCCTCGACAGGCACGGAGAAAACATCTATCTCCTCGTTCTCGTCGAGGTTCTGCGATCCTTTGAGCTCCATATCCTCGGCAAGATAGAACCTCTGCCTGTTGTCCATGAAGGCGGCGTTCGGGCTGACATCCCCCAGAAGGGTCAGCCTTCCCTCGAGCCCGGTCTCCTCACGCAGTTCCCTGGCTGCGGCAAGCGCGCTGTCCTCACCGTCCTCTACAAGTCCTCCGGGAAACTCCCATGTGACGGAATCCGTGCCATGCCTGTACTGTTGCTCCATGATGAAGCGGGGAACCCCTTCCCCGTCCCGGAACCAGGGTATCACGACGATCCAGTCGGTGGTATGCAACTGCACGAAGGATCCTTTTCTGGAGCCGTCGAGACTTTGTCTTTCAACCCTTACCACATCAAAGATGGGCGTATGATGCGAAACTTCCTTTTTCCCGCTGACCCACATCAGCCTTTCCGGGTCTCCCGGAGCCTTGAAGAGATCTTTGTCCATTGTCATTTCTTCCTCGAGGGACAGTTTGCGGTGCAGGAGGCGCAGGCGCTGGGCTTGCAACCGGGAGTCCCCAAGAACGAGGTGTCCCTTCCTGTGGAGCATGCCGTCCCGTTGTTGATTTCGTTGGCTATGTCGTACAGTGCCTTGCGCGACGGGTGCGAGGCACCCACATGACTCCAGTCCTTGCCTTCGTCCTCGGCCTCGCGGAGATCCATCTCCATCGGAATCTCACCAAGGAACGGAACATGCATGTCGGAGCACATCCTCCTTCCGCCGCCCTTGCCGAAAATCGGAATCTCCTTTCCGCAATGCGGACATACGAGCCCGCTCATGTTCTCGATGACGCCGATTATCGCAACACCCATCTTGCGGGAGAAATTGACGCTCTTGCGCGCATCGAGGACCGCCACATCCTGGGGGGTTGTCACGATCACCGTTCCAGTGAGCTCCGGTATCGCCTGGCATACGGTCAGCTGTTCGTCGCCGGTTCCGGGCGGCGTGTCTATGAGCAGGTAGTCAAGATCGCCCCACTCGCAATCCCCCAGAAACTGTCTTATGGCACCCATCTTCATGCTTCCCCTCCAGATCACCGGAGCATCCTGGTCCTCCAGGGCAAAGGAAAGCGAGATCACCTTGAGATTGGGCCTGACCTCCACCGGGAGGAAGGAAACCCCGTCCGCCGAGGAGAGGGTCGCCCCCTCAACACCGAACATTTTCGCGACATTCGGGCCATGGAGGTCCGTATCGAGCACACCGACTGTGCATCCCATGTCCGCAAGCTCGTTCGCCAGATTCACCGTGACGGTCGTCTTACCCACGCCGCCCTTGCCGCTCATTATCATGATCTTGCGGCCGATGCGGTCCATGCGGGCCCTTATCTTCTCGTTCTGAAGCTCAAATTCATCCTTTTCGTCATCAGGCATATGTCATCCTCTCATCAGATTATGTTCCATTGCCATAAAATCTAATACAAACGGGCATTTCGGGCAAGAAGCAACGTAATGACAAAGCGATCGTACGGACGTTGCTATTTCTTGATCAGACAGAAATTAGAAAAGGTTTGAACTTTTACGGTTTCCAACCGATAAAAGAACATCCATTACTTGATGAAAGGGTTCAATTCATATAAAATCCTATCTTGAATGATTTTTTAATCAAAATGAGGAGATAAACGATGTTGACATTGTTAACAAACCTGCCAAAGGACGTTCTCATCCAACAGATCAAGGACGGAGGGATTCTTCTGGTTCTCGGCATGGGCACAGTCTTCCTATTTCTTGTAATACTCATATTTGCAACAAAACTGATGAGCAAGATCGTGATGAAGATCCAGCCCGCACAGCCGGCGGCGCCTTCTGCAGGAAGGCCCCAGGCGGCAGCACCGAAGGCCGCAGCAAAGAAGGACGATTCCGCTGCAATCGCAGCTGCAATCGCGGCAGCCTATGACAAAAACAGATAAGGGGAACGAAAAATGAGCAAGAAAAAAGTAAAATTCATGTGTACAGCATTCCGTGACGGATTCCAGTCCGTTTATGGAGCCCGTGTTTTCACAAAAGACTTCATGCCTGCGGTAGCGGCTGCGAAGGAAGCCGGCATCACACATTTCGAAGCAGGCGGCGGAGCAAGATTCCAGGCGCTTTATTTCTACACCAACGAAGATGCGTTCGCAATGATGGACGAATTCAGGAAGGTCGCAGGACCTGATGCAAATCTCCAGACCCTCGCAAGGGGCGTGAACATCGTAGGCCTCGACTCCCAGCCAAGGGACATGATCAAGCTCCATGCAGAGCTTTTCAAGAAGCACGGCATGACGACGATCAGGAACTTCGACGCGCTCAACGACGTCAACAACCTCATCGACAGCGGAAAGGCAATCCATGACGCAGGACTCCGCCATGAGGTCACAGTCACCATGATGAGCCTCCCCGAAGGGGTCACCGGCGCACATGATCCCGACTTCTACGAAAAGATACTCCGCCAGATCCTCGATGCGGACATCCCGTTCGACAGCGTATGCTTCAAGGATGCATCGGGAACAAGCACGCCTCACAACGTGTATGAGACGATCAAGAGGGCCAGGAAGCTCCTCGGGCCGGACATGAACATCGTCTTCCACTCCCATGAGACGGCAGGTGTGTCCATCCAGCAGTACATGTCCGCACTTGAAGCGGGAGCCACCCAGGTCGACCTTTCGATGAGCCCCTGCTCCGGCGGAACATGCCAGCCCGACATCATCACGATGTGGCATGCCCTCAGGGGAACCGACTACACCCTCGACATCGATATCGCCAAGGTCCAGGAGGCTGAGCGCGTGTTCGAGGAGTGCATGAAGGACTACTTCCTCCCGCCGGAAGCGACGATGGTCAATCCCAATATTCCGTTCTTCCCCCTGCCGGGTGGAGCCCTTACCGCCAACACACAGATGCTCAGGGACAACAACCTCATGGACAAGTACCCGCTCATCGTGGAGGCCATGGGCGAGACAGTGGCCAAGGGCGGATTCGGAACAAGCGTGACACCTGTCAGCCAGTTCTATTTCCAGCAGGCGTTCAACAACGTCATGTTCGGGCCCTGGAAGAAGTTCGCAGAAGGATATGGAAAGATGGTCCTCGGATATTTCGGCAAGACTCCCGTGGCTCCAGACCCGGAGGTCGTGAAGCTTGCCAGCGAGCAGCTCAAGCTCGAGCCGACAACCGAAAAGTGTGTCGACATCAACGACAGGGACCCGAAGAAAGGCAGGAAGGCCGCGGAAGCCATGCTCAAGGAAGCAGGTCTCCCGATCACCGACGAGAACGTGTTCATTGCTGCTGCTTGTAAGGAGAAGGGCATCCTCTACCTCACCGGAAAGGCTCATGTCAATGGAGTCAGAAAGGTCAGCGCCGAAGCCAAGAAGGAAGAAAAGAAGAGCGGAAACGGAGAATACACCGTGACCGTCAACGGAGTCAGCTATGGTGTCAAGATCGAAAAGGACAGCGCTGTCGTCAACGGCGTCAAATATCCGCTTTCGATCGAGGACGGAATCAAGGTTGCATCGGCAAAACCGGCAGCAAAGGTTGTGACAACCACTGCAACAACCGAAGTCAAGGCACCGATGCCGGGCCTCGCGCTCCGCTTCAACGTCAAGGTCGGAGATACCGTGAAGAAGAACGACATACTCATGGTCATGGAGGCCATGAAGATGGAAAACGAGATCTACAGCCCGTGCGACGGCGTGGTATCGTCCATAGTCATCAACCAGGGTGACCAGGTGCAGGCCGGGGACGTGCTCATCACCATCGGCGGCACAGTTGTGGAGACTGTGGCCGAAGCGGCTCCGGAAGCTCCAGCGGCTGCAGAACCGGCGGCAAAGGCTCCGGTTGCATCCGCAGCAGGTGCCACTGAGATCAAGGCACCGATGCCGGGCCTCGCGCTCCGCTTCAACGTCAAGGCCGGGGATGCCGTGAAGAAGAACGACATACTCATGGTCATGGAGGCCATGAAGATGGAGAACGAGATCTACAGCCCATGCGATGGCGTTGTAAGTGAAATCTGCGTCAACCAGGGGGATCAGCTCCAGGCTGGCGACACGCTCATGATCATCGGCTGATGGGGAGAATAAAATGCAGGCAATTATAAACGGATTCCAACAGCTTGCACTTTCCACGGGTCTCAAGGGTTTCCTCCTCGATCAGGGAGGAATCGGAAACGCCCTCATGATCCTTGTGGGATTCGTGCTTTTGTATCTTGCTATCAAGAAAGGATTCGAGCCTCTTCTGCTCGTACCGATCGGAATGGGCTGCATCCTTTCCAACATCCCGATGGCGTACATCGCCAGCATCGACCCGTCGACGGGGGATCCGGGCTTCATCTCGATCCTCTTCTCGGCAGGCATCGACACGGGACTCTTCCCCGTGCTCATCTTCATGGGCGTCGGGGCGATGACCGATTTCGGACCGCTCATCGCGAACCCGAAGACCCTTTTGCTCGGAGCCGCCGCACAGTTGGGCATCTTCACCGCGCTCATCGGATCGTTGCTGCTTTCCTTCATTCCAGGAATCAACTTCGACCTTTTCGTGGCTTCCTCAATAGGAATCATCGGAGGTGCGGACGGACCTACGGCGATTTATGTCACCAGCAGGCTCGCACCGGATTATCTTGGATCGATCGCGGTCGCGGCCTACTCCTACATGGCCCTCGTGCCGATCATCCAGCCGCCTATAATGAAGGCCCTCACGACAAAGAAGGAAAGGATGATCAGGATGGAGCAGCTCAGGCCCGTATCCAAGCTTGAGAAGATAATCTTCCCGATCATGGTTCTCACCGTCTGTGCGATCCTTCTTCCCTCGGCATGCCCGCTCATCGGAGCGCTCATGTTCGGAAACCTTGCAAAGGAGTGCGGAGTCGTTGGAAGACTTTCCGATACGATGCAGAACGCACTGATGAACACGGTTACCATCTTCCTCGGCCTCTCCGTAGGTTCGAAGATGGCCGCCGACAAGTTCCTCAACCTCGAGACACTCGGCATCCTTCTTCTCGGAATGGTTGCCTTCGGAGTCGGAACCGCGGGTGGAGTCCTCCTTGCGAAGCTCATGAACAAGGTGGATCCGAAGCATCCGGTGAACCCGCTCATCGGTTCTGCCGGAGTATCCGCGGTACCTATGGCCGCACGTGTCTCCAGCAAGGTCGGGCAGGAGGAGGATCCCCAGAACTTCCTTCTCATGCATGCCATGGGACCGAACGTTTCCGGAGTCATCGGAAGCGCGGTGGCGGCGGGAGTGCTCATCTCGGTCGTACCGACGATGATGAACGCCATCTGACAGGCATAGTACATTCGACGGACCGCAGGAGGGATTCCTTCTGCGGTTTTTTCATCATTTTCCAAAGAGGACGTTTCTAATCGCAGGCGGCTCATGGTATAGTTGTCTTATCCATGGCAACATACATCATCGCAACACTGGCCGTCGTGCTGTTCATCATATGGAACATCGCCCTTCCGTTCTACAAGGATGAGGGAAGGGACAAGCTATCCAGCGACGAGGACAAATGCTTCAGTCCAAAGTGCAGGTCGGTCAGGCTTGAGAACGGCAGCGACCGATGCGTCCTCTTCATACATGGTTTTCCGACCACGCCACAGATGTACAGCTATCCGATACAGGTATTCAGCGCGCACGGGTACGATGTGCACGCACCTCTGATACCCACGTTCGGAGCGGACTGGAGGGATTTCGAGAATACGACGTTCAGCCAATGGTTCTCATTCATCGACGAATATTACGTCTCATTGAGGAGAAGGTACGACAAGCTGTTCGTGGTCGGTGTCTCCATGGGCGGTGAGATGACGCTCAAGCTTGCGGAGAAATACTCCGGCACACGGCTGGAGATGTCCGCAATAGCCGTGCTCTCGGCTCCGGTCGTGTACAACAGCCTCATCAGGTACGGTATCGTCACAAGCTTTTCCACATATTTCGCACGAACTCCCGGCCTGTTCGTCAAAAGCATCGGGGCAAAGCCTGTCTGCGGACATCCGGGCTCGGAGGACGGCGACCAGGAGTGGACCGGCTATTCGGGACTCTTCATCAAGCCGGGGCTGTCCCTGATACACAGCATGAAGGATGTCAGGAAAAACCTCGCACGGATCACAGTCCCGATGATCAGCATTCACGACAGGGGCGACAGGACCGTTCCCTTCAAAAACCAGAGGATAATCCTTAATAACGTGAAAAGCAGGCGCATCGAGGCAAAAAGTCCATCGATGCCGCCTTTCAGGCATACACGGCACTCGCTTTTGATGTATGATTCTACAAAAGCGGAATACACACGCGACATACTCGATTTCTTTTCACAGGAGGAATGAAAAATGGACAAGAGGAAGGACTACATATCCTGGGATGAATACTTCATGGGCATCGCGGTGCTCTCCAGCATGAGGAGCAAGGATCCGAACACCCAGGTCGGAGCCTGCATCGTGAGCCCCGAGAAAAAGATCATCGGGGTCGGCTACAACGGGTTTCCGATCGGATGCTCCGACGACGAGCTGCCCTGGGCGCGCGAAGGCGAATGGATAGAAACAAAATATCCGTACGTCTGCCATGCGGAGCTCAACGCAATACTCAATTCCCCTGTCTCCTCGTTGAGGGGGGCCACGCTCTACGTCGCCCTGTTCCCTTGCAACGAATGTGCGAAGGCCATAATACAGACGGGAATAAGGAAGGTGGTGTACCTGTCGGACAAGTACAGGGACACAGATGCGACCAAGGCCTCCAGAAGGATGATGGAAAGCGCCGGAATCGAGCTGATGCAGCTCGTGCCGGAAAAGAAGGAGCTGACACTGAGGTTCTGACATCGGACTGCAGGCTTTTCCAGGGAAGCTGTGCCGGGCAATGCGGCAAATGCCGCAACCCGAGATTGACAAACGGAATATTTCAACTGAAAATGATAATGGACGGGTATCACTGACCGCTGTTGAAGACATAACAGAAGCAAAGCGGCCCTGAAGGACATTTGAGAAACACTCTTTCATGGGGAGAATTATGAACATATTCGTCAATAACAGGCTTTACCACCCGGCAGAAGATAAAAAACTTCTCTCATTCCTCAGGGACGATCTCGGTCTGACAGGAACCAAGGACGGCTGTTCGGAGGGGGCCTGCGGCTCATGCACAGTCATAATAGACGGAAAGGCCGTGAAGGCCTGTGTGCCGTTGCTGTCGAAACTCGAAAACAAGCATGTTGTCACCATAGAGGGGCTGTCCGACAGGGAGAAGGAGGTATACTCCTACTGTTTCGCAGAATGCGGCGCCGTCCAATGCGGCTTCTGCATCCCGGGAATGATAATGAGCGCCAAGGCCCTGCTGGACGTGAATCAGGAACCGACCAGGGAGGATGTCAAGAAGGCGATACGCGGGAACATCTGCAGATGTACCGGATACATAAAGATCGAGGATGCGATCCTCATGGCATCCCATTTCTTCAAGGACGGCCTCGAGGTGACACCCGGCCATGAGAACGGTAGGATCGGTGAAAGGTTCCGGCGCATAGATGCGGCGGAGAAAGCCTTGGGACAAGGTGTGTTCGTCGATGACATGAGAATCGACGGGATGTGCCATCTGGCCGCGCTCAGGACACCATACCCGAGGGCAAGGATAAAAAGCATAGACACCTCCGAGGCCGAGAAGGACGAACGGTGCGTCGGGATCATAAGAAAAAAAGATGTTCCATTCAACCTCCACGGACACATAAGCCAGGACTGGCCCGTGCTTTACGGGGAAGGCGACATAACCGCCTATCAGGGAGACGCGCTGCTGCTCATTGCAAGCTACGATAAAAACGCTCTCGAGGAGCTGAAGAAGAAGGTGCGCGTCGAGGCTGAGAAGCTGGACGGGGTTTACAGCGCACAGGATGCCCTGTCGGGACGCATCATCGTCCATGAAGGAATGGACTCAAACCTGTACAGGGAGGAGAACATAGTCAGGGGGGATACGGCAAAGGCCTTCGAGAAGGCAAGCCACATCATCAGGCGCACCTACTCCACCCCGCACACAGAGCATGCGTTCATGGAGGTCGAATGCGCCATCGCGCTCCCGGATCTGAACGGGGGGATACGGTTGTTCACAACCGGTCAGAGCGTATATGATGAAAGGCGTGAATGCGCGAGGATGCTGAAGCTTCCGGAAGACAAGGTACGCGTGACCTCGTGCCTCGTCGGAGGAGGCTTCGGAGGAAAGGAGGACATGTCCGTGCAGCATCATGCCGCACTTGCCGCATACATCCTCCAGCGTCCGGTCAAGATGAAGCTCACCAGACAGGAAAGCCTGATAGTGCATCCGAAGAGACATCCCATGACAATGACCCTTGCCCTGGCCTGCGACGGTAAGGGACGCATACTAGGGCTGGAGGAGGACATTCTGGCCGACACAGGGGCGTACGCCAGTCTCGGAGGCCCGGTCCTTCAAAGGGCATGCACACATGCGGGCGGGCCGTACAACTACCAGAACCTGAAGGTAAGGGGACGTGCGATGTATACAAACAACGTCCCATCCGGCGCATTCCGCGGCTTCGGGGTGACCCAAAGCTGTTTCGCTCTCGAGTCCGCATTGGATGAGATGGCGGCGGAAATCGGAATCGATCCGTTTGAAATCAGACATATCAATGCGATAAGGCCCGGCCAGGAGCTTCCGAACGGACAGATAGCAGGACCGGACACCGCCATGGTGGAATGTCTTGACGCCGTGAGGGATGATTATTACGGGGCAAAGCATGCCGGCATAGCCCTGGCACTCAAGAATGCCGGACTGGGAATGGGAGTCCCCGATACCGGGCGCTGCATAACAAGCGTGGAGAACGGACGCATACACATACGTACAAGCGCGGCATGCATGGGACAGGGCTTGAAGACAATGGCGCTTCAGGTGGCGGTCGAGACGACAGGCCTGGATCCGGAGCTTTTCATAGTCGAGGAACCCGACACCTCGAGAACCCCAAACAGCGGCACCAGCACGGCAAGCCGTCAGACAGCCTTCACAGGAGAGGCGGTCCGCCTCAGTGCGGAAAAGCTGAAAAAGGCCTTGGAGGGCCATCGGCTACATGAATTGGAGGGCCAGGAATTTTATGCGGAATTCTGTCCCCATACCGATCCGCTGAACAGCAGGAAGAAAAACCCGGTAAGCCATCTCGCCTATTCCTATTCGGCACAGGTCGCGATCCTGGATGACGGGGGGAAGGTCGAAAGAATCATCGCGGCATGCGATGCCGGAACCGTGATAAACCGCCAGGCGATAGAGGGCCAGATAGAAGGTGGCGTCGTGACCGGCATGGGATATGCCGTGAGGGAAAACTTCATACAGGAAGAAGGTGTGGTCAAGAGCAGGTACGGCACCCTGGGGCTGTTGAGAAGCAACGAGGTTCCTGAAATAAAGGTGATAACCGTAAAGGGCCGGGGTGACAGCCCCAGCACCTACGGAGCGAAGGGGATCGGTGAACTCTCCGCGATACCGACAGCGCCCGCCGTCAGGAACGCCTACTATCACCTGGACGGCAAGCCGCGCAGCACACTGCCGCTGGAAAAGACCTTTTATCTGAAAAAATAAAAGCCCCGGAAGGGGCTGGCTCAAATGCCGCAGAGCGACTTCTGATACCTCAGAAGGTTGTCGACGGTAAGGGCAAGATCGCTTTTGGCCCTTGGTCTTGCCTCCTTGTAAGGTACTGCGACGCGGTTGATCGAGAAGATTCCTGACACGCCCTCGTCATAGGCCTTCGCAACATTGTCGCCTATGTCCCCGACGAACGCGATGGTCGGCACTCCTTTTTTCCTGGCCTGTCTCGCAACACCTATGACGACCTTGCCACGGAGGCTCTGGCCGTCGATCCGGCCCTCGCCGGTATAGACCGCGTCGGCATTTTCAATAAGGTTGTCGAAGCCGACCGTATCGAGAACCGTCTCGATGCCCATCTGCAGCTCCGATTTGAAATATGCGGCGACACCGCCTCCCATCCCGCCTGCGGCACCGGAACCAGGAATAGCCTGGACATCGACGCCGAGGTCCCGCATGATCACCTCTGCCAGATGCTTCATGTTCTCATCAAGGAACGCAACCATCTCCCCGTCAGCCCCCTTCTGGGGACCGTAGACGGCCGCCGCACCCTCCGGTCCGTAGAACGGGTTGTCTATGTCGCACATCGTGACGATGGGAATGTTCCTGAAACGGGGATCCATCGTACCCACATCGATCCTGTCCACATCCTTCAGCGTGCCTCCGACGGGCACGAACCTCTCTCCGGATGCGTTCAGGAAGGAAACGCCGCAAGCGGCGGCCAGCCCGGCGGCACCGTCGTTCGTGCAACTTCCGCCAAGGGCGAGGATTATCTTCACCGCCCCCCGGTCAAGGGCATCAAGCATGAGCTGTCCGACACCGTAGGTGGTCGTCCTGCATGGGTCCTTCCTTCCCTCCACCATGGGCAGCGCAGCCGCTGCGGCCATCTCTATGACGGCTACGTCTCCGGGCAGCATGCCGTAATATGAATCGATCATCTCGCCCGGAAACGGACCGTTGACACGGACTGCGATGCGCTTCCCGCCCAAGGCCTCCAGAAACGCATCCACGGAGCCTTCCCCTCCGTCGGCCACCGGAATCGACACGACCTCGCATTCCGGGTAGTGGCGGAGGATCACCTCCTTCATTATCAGGCATATCTCGCTGGAGGACATCGTTCCCTTGAATGAATCCGGGATAAGAACAACTTTTTTCATGGCACCATCCTTATGCTCGTCAGACATGATATCATCTGTTTTACACATTTTAAGATTACCACATCCGATTTACAATAAAAACATCGGAGAAACCACACATGACGGAAAAGAAAAGAATATACGTGACATACGGACGGGACATCGGCAGGATGACATTGTCTCTTGCGGCACACTACCCGTTCGAGGAAAGACTGCCGGACAAGGATGCATTGATAGGCATCAAGCCGAACCTTGTAATCGCGGCAACTCCGGATACGGGTGCCACGACCCATATGGAGATAATCCATGCGCTCATCGAGCATCTGCAGAACCTCGGATACAAGAACATCACGATTCTTGAAGGCTCATGGGTCGGGGAAGATACGAAACGGGCTTTCCGTCTGAACGGATACATCGACACCGCACGAAAATACTCGGTCGGTCTCCTCGACATCAAGGATGACAGATACGTCGAAAGGGAAAGCCACGGGATAAGGATGGAGATATCAGAAACCGCTTCAAAGCTCGACTTCCTCATAAACCTGCCGGTTCTTAAAGGGCATTGCCAGACCGGCATGACCTGTGCATTGAAAAACATGAAGGGGTGCCTTTCCGACAGGTCGAAACGGATGTTCCATGCAATGGGGCTGATGAGACCGATAGCGGCGTTGAACACGGTATTGAGGCCTGATTTGACGATCGTGGACGGAATCTGCGGGGACCTCGACTTCGAGGAAGGAGGGAATCCTGTCGAAATGAACCGGATGATGATGTCAGAGGATCCGGTGCTGATCGACGCCTACTCCACAGCGCTTCTCGGATTCAGTCTCGAGGACGTGTCATACATACCGCTTGCAGAGGCCTTCGGAGCCGGTTCGACAGACTGGCGTGGCGCCGAAATACTGGAAATAGGAAAACCTGCCGATGCAATCGGTGTCCGTCCCACCGGAGAAGCGGGACGGCTTTCCAGGTATGTGGCGGCCGAATCCGCCTGCTCCGCATGCCAGGCAAACCTGATACACGCCTTGAAAAGGCTCGACGGAGCAGGACTGCTGCACAAACTCGGCACCAACAGGATCGCGATCGGACAGGGCTTCAGAAACAAGGCCTGCGCAATCGGCGCCGGAGAGTGCTGCAAAATGGCAATTCATCATGCAGGCGGCTGCCCGGTGAAGGCGGAGGATGTAGTGGAAATGGTCAGGAACCTCTGACGGCAGTCATTTTTTCAAGAAGAAGAGCTCTTTCCACCACACGGTAGGCCGGCGTGTAGGCATTGCGGTAACGGATGCTGTGGCGTACAGGACGCACCCCCTGTCCAAGATATGAATCGAGATAATCCATCCATGGATGATACAGATGGGGATGCTTTGTCCTGATGGTTTGCGAACACCCGGAAAGCAACTGCATGAATGGATACTCCATTCCGGCGGCACCTACGGTGCAGGATGCCGAAAAAATCGAGAAGAGGAGCTCTCCGTCGAATCCCATTTCCTTCCAGGCTGAGAGATCGACCCGGCAGAACCTGTCGGAAAGATTCTCGTACAGCACCCTTCCTCCCGATCTGGAGATGCCGTATTCCTCGAAGAACATGATCCTGGCCCAGTTCTCATCCTCCAGCATGTGTCCGGGACCGAAGAACGCCTGATGACAGAACTTCATCACATCCTGGGCCTCGGCTTCAGGATGCGATGCAAGATGTGCGTCCAGATAATGCTCAATGTTCATTTCCATCATAGCGCACGGGAATGAGCCGTGCCTTCTCCAAGGCGAAGACCAGGCTTGGGATCAATGCCAGTTGTATCACAAGCCCGGGCAGGGCAGTTATGAAATAACTCGTCGTCCATGCGGCAAGCGAATACTTTCCCGCGGAGAAGATCAGCGCCTTGGCACATCCGGCCAGAATCCTTCCGGCGACAAGGGCTGCCACAAGGCTTATGTACAGATCGGCATAAAGGCTTCTTGTATGTACAACCGACATAAGCAGACCGGCGACAAAACCGTATGCGGCAAGCTCTACAACCATGGCCGGAAGATAGGCCATCGGAGGCATGCCTGTAAGCAGGCTCGAAAGAAAGGGCCCCGCGATGCCGCAAAGGAGCCCGAACGGCCAACCGCACACGAGACCGCAAAGAAGCGCTGGCACATGCATCGGGCAGTATATGCTGGCGGCATTCGGTATGGCATGGAACGCCATCGGCAGCACAACGCAGAGCGCGATGCATGCTGCCGTGATGATCGACTTCTTGACTGAAGACATTCTGTTCATGGTAAAAACCCTCCTGGATATTTCCAGCCGCACGGTTGCGGCTGTTCAAAAAACAAATATTTCACAGAGCAGAAGCAGCAGGCAGGACGAAAGGAGCACGGCACCGAAGGCCGAAAACCTCCTTGCAACCCTTCTTCCCAAAACCCTTTCCGAGCAGCGGTAGCCACGTGCCTCCATGGCGACAGAAAGCTCGTCGGCACGTCTGAAGGCGGACAGGAAGATCGGTATGACCAATGGAAGGACCGCCCTGGCGCGTTCTCCGGGCCTTCTGCTTTCGAATCCTGCCCCACGTGCGGTCTGGGCCTTCTTTATCATCCCGGCCTCCTCGATAAGAACCGGGACAAACCTGATGGAAACCCCGATGATCATGGCAACCTCCCCCACCGGGACCCCGATGAACCTCAAAGGTCTGATGAAATCCTCGACGGCCACCGTCATCTCCAAAGGAGATGTCGTCGAGGTGAGGATGTTCCCGAGCACAAGGGCGAAGAACACCCTCAGGACCACGACAAGCCCCTGCACGAGACCTTCGGTGGTGAATGAAAAGATCCAGAACGAAAACAATGGATCTTCCGTGGAAAAGAACAGCGAGTTCATGAGAACGATGATGACGAAGAACGGGTACATCCCCGGAATACCGCCGAGGACGTGCCTCCATCCAAGACGGGAGGAGATGGACAGAAAGACAAGGAAAACGGTTACGGCCGCATACTGGAGGACGGAGTCGGCGATGATTATGCAGGCAAGCAGCACAAACACGCAGACAAGCTTGACCAGCGGGTCCGTCCGATGCAGCGGTGACGGGATGTCGACATATCGTCCGGCAGGAAGACCTTTCATGACAAGCCTCCTGCTATCGCATCCAGAAGCTCCTCATAGCTTTTGACGGGATGGTCAAGACCGATCATGGATGCCAGTTCGATTATCGCCGGACGGCCTACCCCGGCATGCCTTTTTGAAAGCACGTCGTAAGCCGGTCCGAATGCGGCGACCCTCCCGTCCTCGAGCACCATGACCTCGCCGGCACATCTGAAAAGGCTGTCGGAGTCATGGGATACGATCACGACCGTCGTACCATTCTCGTTCAATGTCCGCACAAGCCTGATGAAATCCTCCCTGGAAAACGGATCCAGCCCGGCAAACGGTTCGTCGAAGATGAGTATTTCAGGACGGGATACGAGCGCACCGGCGATCGCAACCCTCCTCTTCTGACCTGAAGAGAGGGCAAGAGGTGATTTCCCCCTTATCTCGCAAAACCGGAAACCCATGGTTTCCAAGGCCCATTCGACCCTCCTTCCGATCTCGTCTCTTTCCATTCCCATCTGTCTCAATGAAAAAGAGACATCCCTCTCCACCGTAGTCTCAAACAGCTGGTATTCCGGAAACTGGAACACTATGGAAAGGCTGCGCCTCAGCTTTCTGCGGTCATACCCGGGAGCGTTTATATCCTCCCCTCCTACAAGGATGCTTCCTTTCGAGGGCTCCAGCAGTCCGGCCATAAGCTGTACGAGGGTGGATTTCCCACATCCGGTTCCACCTGTGATTCCGAGAAACGCACCGGTGTCCAGAGAGAAAGACACATCAAGAAGGGCCTTGCATTCCATAGGGGTGTCCGGCATGTATGTGAAAAAAAGATTGCTCACCTCAATCCGCATATCACCTCCGCAAGACCCTGAAGGTCCAAAGGGGCATCGCCTATGTCGATCCCGCGTTCAAGCAGGTCGCAACGCACCCTGACAGAAAGGGGTGGCAGAAATCCCGCCTCCTTCAGAAGCTGGACATCAGAGAGTATCTCGGCAGGGGTTCCCGTCCTGAGGACCGTCCCCTCCTTCATGAGCACGACAAGATCGGCACCGACGGCATCCTCGACGTCATGGGTCACGAGGAACACTGTCCTTGATCCGGCATGAAGCTTTTCCACGTAGGCAATAACATCCCTGCGTCCATCGTGATCAAGCATGGAGGCCGCCTCGTCGAAGACCAGTATTTCAGGATCGGTGACCATGACCCCGGCAAGGGCGACCCTCTGCTTCTGTCCGCCGGACAACGTATCGACATCCCTTTTCTCAAAACCGGAAAGTCCGACGACCGAGAGGGCCTCGGCCACCTTGGCATCCACCTCGTCCTTTCCGGCGTTTCCGAGTCCGAAGGCGACATCCTCCCACACGACGGAGGATACGAACTGGTTGTCAGGATTCTGGAAAACCATGCCGACACGACGGCGCAGCTGATAAACCGATCTTTCGTCCCCTGCATCCAGACCGGACACGACGAGATATCCCTTCTGTAACCGGAGCAGGGCATCAAGATGCTTCATCAACGTCGACTTACCGGATCCGTTTGCCCCGAGGACCACGACAAAACTCCCCTTTCTGACGGACAAGCAGACATCATGCAGGACATTGCGCCCATCCGGACCGTCATAAGAAAAAGATATGTTTCTGCCATCGACCGCTTTTGTCACGGCTCCTCCATACAAAAAAAACCGCCACTGGCCTCCTTCTGGATGCCGGCGACGGCCTTCTGACCATCTTATATGCAAACTGAATCCGATTCAAAAAGAAAACACCGTCTTCTGCGATGCGCAAGTCCGGGTAGGCCCGGTGATATGATGATACAGAAAAAACGGGTCAGAGGCAACCCTTTTCCGAAAGCACCTTTCCGAGCTGCGAAAGCGCATCCGCGATCATCGCGGGAAGGGACAGATCAGAGACTCCTGCGACATAGTTGCCGCACAGGTTCATCGGAAGAAGTATCCTCGCCGCGCCGCTCGAACCGACAGCACAGGCCATTGCGGGGGATATCTCCCCCCACAGGGCGTCCGCGATAGCGATCCCCACCGGGCCTATTATCACATCCGCCCTCCTGGCGGCCACCACGACGGCGTTCTCACCAGTAGCCGCATGATCCGCCCCGGCTTTGAGCATCGCCTGCGATGCGAGCGCATTAGTGCCGACAGCCGTCACGGTCACGGATGGAAACGACCTTTTTATGTTCTCCACGAGCTGGCGGCCGACACCGCCGCCCTGCCCGTCCATTACAAGCACGTTGAAATCAGACATGCTTCAATATTAGCAGACATGCCGCCGATAGACCATAAGCAAACACTTGGAAAAAATACTTCCATGGCACAGAATATTGTCATGGACATTTTCTCTTATTTCAGGAATCTGGCTTCCATCTCCTCGCCTTCCGGGCAGGAGGACGAGGTCAGGAAATATCTTGAGAGGCACTTCATGTCACTCGGATACGGCAGCAGGACGGACGAAAAAGGCAACATACTCTTCTTTCTGGACGAAGAAGGCAGGAAACTGATGTACTGTGCGCACATGGACACGGTGCCGATCGCCGCAGACGCACATGTCATGGAGGATGGAAAAAGATTCTTCACGGACAGGACGACCGCGCTCGGAGCCGATGACAAGGCGGCCGTGGCCGTACTGATGAAGGAGGCGGAGAGGAGGGACAGTAGCGTGCTCTATCTGTTCACGGTGTCCGAGGAAACAGGACTGACCGGATCCGCAGCCATCACAAGGGAATTCCTGTCCCCGTTCGACATAGCATACGCGATCGTGCCGGACACAGGTGGAAAGGTCGGGGACGTGATCGTCTCAGCCCCGGGCAAGACCCGTCTGAGGCTTGTTTTCAAGGGAAAGGCGGCACATGCGGGATTCGCCATAGAAAAAGGTGTCAACGCAATCCTCCTTGCGTCGGAATTCGTCACTCAGGCCGGCTCGGGAAGACTCAAAGACGGCTCTACCGTCAATATCGCGACCTTCTCAAGCGTGAACAGCACGAATGTTGTTCCAGCGGAGGCGGTGGTGGTGCTTGAATCCAGAAGCCTCGATGAAAAACGGCTCGACGGGATCATATCCGATCTCATCGAGAAAGCGGGCAAGATCAATCCGGATGTCGGAATCCTCGAAGAAAGGCTGTACAGGCCCTACCGCCACGATCCGGACAGCCCGGTAATCAGATTCGCAATGTCGGCGATTCCTGGTGCTGGAACGCGCTCCTCCATGGGAGGATCGGATGCGAACAATCTGAACATGCTCGGAATTCCGGCGCTGGTCATAAGCTGCGGCTATGAGAACGCCCACTCCGTGGACGAAGCGGTGGAAAAAAGCGAAATGCTGGAGCTGGAAAAGGTGATATCAGACATCAGCGCGGCCTTCAAGCTCGCAAATGCCTGACTCCACCGCTTTTTCGAACGCCTCGATCAAAAGGCTCCTGAATCTTTTGGGAGCCCCTTCGAGCTCCTTCGCCATGTCCGGACGGCATTTCGGACACTTCAGGCTGATCCTCAGCACCTCCCTCTTGTCAAGGACGTTGACCGCCGGAACATTGAAGCGTTCCGCAATCGCCTCCCTGGCATTGAACAGGTTCCTGAGATAGACCTTCTCCGCACGGTTCAGCATGCGGGTGTTCGTAAGCTTCATCCATCCCGGCTTTCCGGGGCTGACGGCGCAGATGTTCCTCATGGCGCCTGCGACCTGGTCCTCCAGACCGGCCTCGGCCACCCGTCTTTCAAGCTCGTGTCTGAGCAGGAACAGATATTTAACGTCATCCAGGGCATAGGCTATCTGCCTGTCGGAAAGAGGGCGTCTCATCCAGTTCTCCTGCTGGTTCTTTTTCTTGTCCCCTGCTCCAGGAAGATCGAGAAATGCGGACAGCACCTTGTCAAGCCCTCCGTTTTCCCCGAGGGCCTTTGCAAGGACGCGCAGATCAAATACCCTCTTTGTCCTGATTCCGTATTTCTTGAACAGGATGGACAGGTCGCTCCTGCATTCAAACCATATCTTTTCGAAATCCGCAGAGAAAAAGCTTTCCAGACCGCGTCCGGTCAGGGAATCGGAAAGCACGTCTGCCAGATAGAATGCGGTACCGTCATAAAGCTGCATCGTGCATATGTGCT
Source organism: uncultured Spirochaetales bacterium (assembly GCA_949293595.1). Lineage (GTDB taxonomy): Bacteria > Spirochaetota > Spirochaetia > Sphaerochaetales > Sphaerochaetaceae > Ornithospirochaeta. Next base: position 39,604 of record CASFDW010000002.1, read on the forward strand.
CGCCGTACACATGCAGGTTGCACTCCTCCTCGAAATCGACGGCTACGGAAATACCCTTGTCCTCCCATCCGCGGGCAAGCTCGGCAAGCCTGTCGTCATCCAATACAATCTCGTAGTCCAATCAGGAAAACCTCCCGGCCATCTCGATGCAGGCCCTCTGATATTTTTCAACGAACGACGGAGGCGAAACGGGCATCGCCGACGTACCGTAGAAAAGGATCCGGGACAGAAGCTCGGTATCGTTCGACACCGGCATCCTCAGCTCGAGCGTCCCGTCACCGAGCTCCACGATCTTCTGGTTCTTCTGCCAGACCTGGTTCTTGACGATATCCTTCGCCCACCCTGTGAAATGGATGACATACTCGCTTTCCTCCAGATCGTTGTTGAATATCCCGTAGCCGTCCAGAAACCTCTCGAGCCTTGCCCCGTCGGAAAATAAAATGTCCTCGTCCGTAGGCAACACATCGGATATCCTTGAAAGGGAGAACGTCACCATCTTGCCGCCCTTGTCGACATCTATTGCGGCAAGATACCAGATTTCCCCGTAATTGACAAGCTTGAGCGGCTCGACCAGGCGCAGCCTGTCCGCCGACAGATAACGGAGAAGGACGCGTTTCGAATTCTTCAGAGCTTCCATGAGGCGCAGGTAAATTCCCGGCTTGAAATCCTCACGTGCATATGACTTGTATTTTACATACCCGGAATCACCGGATATGACGGCGGAGGAGGAACGCTGGCGGAACGGCATGTCCTCCTCCCGGCTGCGCGCCATCAGAAGCGATTCATCGGCCCTCCATGCGGCAAGCCTCCGCGAGCTTTCCGGTGTGAGGTGGAAGGACTTCGTCCCAGGATCGTAGCATATGTCCAGATTCCCGCACGCAAGCGGGCACCTCTCCATGAGGTAGTTCTTATCCCGCCGTATCTGCTTCAAAGAAACCTCGTAGCGTGTGGCGACATCCTTTATGCGGAAACACCCCTTTTCCATAAGCTGGTCCAGGATGTACATGACTCTTTCTGTCTGGCTCATGCATACATTATAAGTTCGGGGCCCGAGGTAATCAATTCATCTCCTCGATGTAATGCACGTAGTCCAGAGCTCCGAGCGCCTCTATTATCTCGTTGTGTGTCTTGTATTTCTTGAGATCGCTTCCGATTATGGTCAGCGATATGGAGTAAACGCACAGGCCTGTGTTCATGTACGACGGGTTGGCCTCTATGTCGTCTATCCTCAACCCGAGCCTGCGCAGCGTTGCGGAGAAATCCTGTATGCGGGTCCTGTCCGCAAGCTCGAGGTGGATGTCGAAATGGTTGGAACGGTTCTTGAGCCTGAACTCAACGACCGGAAGGAAGCACAGGATGAGGAACATCGATACGGTGGCAGCCAGCGTCAACGTGTAGAACCCGGCACCCACGGTAAGCCCGAGGATACCGCATGTCCACAAGCCGAAGGAGGTCGTAAGACCCTTTATCCTGCTTCTGGAGCTGAAGAGGATGGAGTTGTTGCTCATTATCGCCATGCCTATCACCGCGGCGGCGGACAAAAACGGGATTCCAAGGAAATACTGGTCCAGCAGCATGGACATCACGGTTGCCAGGGAGACCAGGATGAACGTCCTCATCCCTGCCGAATGACGTTTGTTGGAACGCTCCGCACCTATGACGGCGGACAATACGACGGCGAGCAGGATCCTGAGGACGACGGATCCGGCACACAGCACCGACGACCATGGCCCCAGAAGCACCGCAATTGGATCTGTAAAACCGATATTCATCACACACCTCCGATTAAACTCATCTGTACCGGGCGCCCATCCGCCTCCGTCCTGCGAACGCCAGATACTGTTCCGCAGCCTCCGTGAAGGCCTCCTCGTCCGTCATGATCCGGCTCGGATGGGGAATCTCGTCCTGTATGCGCATGACGCGGTCGACAAGCGCGCCAAGACCATCGTCGCCACGAGCGGCGGAAAACACGATTTCATCCTTCACCGCATTCTGGTCATAGGAATGCGAAAGATACAGCGCCAGCTTGGCGGATGCCGGACCTATAAGCTCGTAAAGGACGCTTGAAGCCAGGATTATTGTCTCCAGGGCCTCTCCCGCCTCCCCGCCGAGGGTACGGGCACCTATCGCTGCAAGTCCTATTGCGACACCGGCCTGCGGGACCAATGCAAGCCCGAGGTAATTCCTTACCTCCGGCTTCTTCCCGACAACCGCGGAGCCCAGGAACGCACCGGAATACTTTCCAATGATGCGGACCAGGAAATACGAGAACCCGACCGTAAGCAGAGATACCGATCCTACAGACGACGACATTGAGAACAAAGCACCGAGGTTGAAAGACAAGCCCGAACGTACGAAAAACAAAAGAAGTATGGGAGGGCTGAAATAATTCAACTGCTTGAAAAGCCTTTCATCCTTGGCGAAATTGATGTACACGGTCCCCATGGACATGCATCCAAGCAGCGGGGAGACGCCCAGAAGCGCACAGATCCCGCAAAACGTGAACAGCATGGCCACAAGCACGATGAGCCTGTTGTCCGTGGACCTTTTCGCAAGCAGGAGCTTCAGAAGGAATCCGAAGAAGCATCCGAGGACAAGGACCGCGATGTTCACGATCATGGGCTGCGCGAGGCTTGATGCGCTGAAAGTCCCCGACATGGATGCCAGAGCCGCCGAAATAGCTATGCTGTACGCCATCAGTCCGACGACATCGTCCAGGGCCACGACCTGCAGCAGTGTGTCGACGAAATCACCCCTGGCTCCGGTCTGCCTTATTGTCATGAGCGTCGATGCCGGCGCGGTGGCCGAAGCAAGCGCGGCAAGCACGATTGAAAACGAGAAATCAAGTCCCAGAACGTAGAACAACGCCACGAACACGAAAACAGACGCCAGAAGGGCCTCCATCACGGTTATGATGAAAACCTTTGCCCCGTTCCTCCTCAGGACGTCGAACCGGAAGAATTCGGCCGCACTGAAGGCGATGAACGCAAGGGCGATGTCGGAAAGGAAATCCATGCCGTCTATCACCTTGACCGGTATCACACCCAGGCAGTACGGTCCGAGCACAACACCGGCAATGATGTATGCGGTGACATTGGGCAACTTCAGCAGCTTTGCAACCCTTGTGAAAAGAAATCCGAAAAAAAGCATGAAGGCGATCGAAACCATGACCGCCGCAGCAGATGAAGAGCCCTCAAGCAGGCCCGCTATGTAATGATACATCGTCCCCTCCTCCTGATAATCGATAATGGTTCGGAATCACCAGGGACTGTGGTATAAATCGGGATGGAAATGAAATCGCAACATCCTTTGAAAAATTTCTTTTCCCATTTGTGTCCATCCTCCCGGTTTTTTTATTTTCAACATGTTAAAATGGATTTATTATAAATTCAAATTATATTTTTTTTAGTGTTCATAAAAAAAATTTTTAGAGGAGCCCCACATGCTTGATATGAAACTGGAAACACTCATCACCGTCGCCTCCCAAAAATCCTTTACGAAGGCCGCGCAGGTCCTCTGTCTGACGCAGCCTGCGGTAAGCCACCACATAAAGGAATTGGAGGAGGAGCTCGGGCATAAGCTGATACACAGGGTTAAAGGAACACTTCTCCTTACAAGGGAAGGAGATATCGCAGTCAATTATGCAAAAAGGCTAAAAGCCTTGTATGAGAAGATGAAGGCGGAGATGGACGACGAGGACAAGAACCCCACAAAGCTGAGGATAGGCATCACCCATACGGCGGAAAGCAACGCCATACCCCTTTCACTGGCAAAATACAGTAGTGAATCGGGAGACATGAGCATAACGATTATTACTAATACCCTAAAAAAACTTTATGCAAAGCTGGAAAACTATGAATTGGATTTGGCAATAGCCGACGGGAAGCCTGATAATCCGAACCTGAATTCGTTCATGCTCGACACGGACTACCTGGTCTGTGTCATGTCCAACAACAATCCGCTTGCGAGGAAATCGATGATAAGGCTCAGCGACCTGAAGAAGGAGAAAATGATACTGAGGCTTCCCTCCTCTGCATCCAGGGTATACTTCGAATCGATGCTTGCAAACCTCGGGGAGAGCCTCAGCAATTTCAACGTGATCATGCAGGTGGACAACATAGCAACGATAAAGGACCTCATCAGGAAGGACTTCGGGGTATCGATCCTTGCGAAGAGCACCTGCCAGGACGAAATCCAGAAGGGAAAGATCACAGTGCTTCCGATAGAGAACATGAGCATGGTCCGGGAGACGAACATAATCTATAACAAGGATTTCACCCATATAGACATCCTCAACGAAATTGCAAAGGTCTACCACGAGGTGGTCGGGAAGTAAAAAAAAATCCCGGCACCTTGATGCCGGGAAAATGTTCAGATCCGAACTTATTTCTTGAGCGCAGCCTCGAGAGTGTCGAGCATTGCCGAAAGCTCCTTCGGAAGATGCTTGCCGAACTTCGGATAGTGGTTGGTCCTGATGTCCTCCACTTCCCTGAGCCATCCGGCGGTATCGACCTTGAGGAGTTCGGCCATATCGGCTTCCGTAACCCCTTCCGGGCGGTCGATGGCGTCGACTGTCGGCATGATTCCGATTGCGGTGTCGACTGTCTTCGCGGTTCCGTCGCAGCACTCGAAAATCCACTTGAGGACACGGCTGTTGTCACCGTAACCCGGCCAGAGCCACTTGCCGTCCGCAGTCTTTCTGAACCAGTTGACATAGAAGATCTTGGGCAACACATCCTGGCTCGGAGCAGCCTTGCCCACATCGATCCAGTGCTGGAAATAGTCGCCCATGTTGTATCCACAGAACGGAAGCATTGCGAACGGATCCCTTCTGATCGTTCCTGCCTTCACATCGAGGGTTGCGGCTGTAACCTCGGAACCGACGATGGAGCCGAGGAACACGCCATGGTTCCAGTTCCTCGCCATATGTACGAGAGGAATCGTCGAAGGCCTTCTGCCACCGAAGAGAATTGCGGAAACGGGAACACCCTGCGGGTCCTCCCATTCGGGAGCGATGCACGGGCACTGCTTTGCAGGAGCGGTGAACCTTGAATTCGGATGAGCCGCAGGCTTCTGCTCCTTGTTGCCCTTGTCCTGTACCCATTCGTTTCCTGTCCAGTCGATGAGCTTTCCGGGGGCGTCATAGCCGATCCCCTCCCACCATACATCCTTGTCCTCGGTGAGGGCGACGTTGGTGAAGATGGTGTTCTTGCTTGCAGCCGCAAGTGCGTTGAAGTTGGAGGAAGCGGATGTTCCGGGAGCGACTCCGAAGAAACCGGCCTCCGGGTTGATGGCATAGAGCCTGCCATCCTTGCCGGGCTTCATCCATGCGATGTCGTCACCGATGGTCTCAACCTTCCAGCCCGGGATTGTCGGGATGAGCATAGCAAGGTTGGTCTTTCCGCAAGCCGACGGGAATGCGCCGGTCACATACTTGCTCTTTCCTTCAGGACTTGTGATCTTGAGGATGAGCATGTGCTCGGCAAGCCATCCCTCGTCACGGGCGAGGACGCTGGCGATCCTGAGCGCGAGGCACTTCTTTCCGAGAAGGGCGTTTCCACCGTATCCGGAACCATACGACCAGATCTCCCTTGTCTCGGGGAACTGGCTGATATACTTGTGCTCCATCGGAGCGCACGGCCACTTGCCGTTGTCGGACTCGCCCTCCGCAAGGGGCTTGCCAACGGAATGGAGGCAAGGAACAAAATATCCGTCGGTTCCGAGAAGGTCGACGACCTTTTCACCGACACGGGTCATGATCATCATGTTGCATACAACATATGCCGAATCGGTGATCTCAACACCAATCTTGCTGATTGGAGAACCGAGGGGTCCCATCGAGAAAGGAATGACATACATGGTCCTGCCCTTCATGCATCCCCTGTAAAGATCCGTCATGGTCTTCTTGAGTTCGGTGGGATCGATCCAGTTGTTGGTCGGGCCGGCAGCCTCCTGGGTCTTGGCTGCGATGAAGGTTCTCTTTTCAACACGTGCCACGTCAGAAGGGTCGGAATTGAAAAGTACGCAACCCGGCTTCTTTTCCTCGTTGAGGCGGACGGCAAGACCGCTGTCGACGCACTGTGAGATAAGAGCGTCATACTGCTCCTTGGAGCCGTCTGCAAGCACTACGTCATCCGGCTGGCAGAGTTCCTTGATTTCCTCAATCCAGCTGATAAGCTTCGCATGTTTGAGATCTTTAATAGTCATCAAAATTCTCCTTATATCGAATCCGGCATTGCCGGCTTCACATCTAGTTCTAAGAGTATCCTAAATGAGCAACGTGTGCAATACGGGGGAAAGCTAAATTTCACCCCGTGGAACCTAGAGGATATGTCTATCCCCCATATGGAATAACAAACGTATGCAAACACATTTCAAAACAGCATTTTCCGGGTGTTGTCCAACGAGTGCGGAGCATGTGGAAGGCATGACGGCCCGCCGCGGTTATCAGCGGCGGCTTTCTTTGCTATACTGGATCCATGATCGAACTGGCAATACCTGCCGGCAGTCTTGAAAACGCACTCGTTGCATTCAGGAACGGAGCCGACGCCGTATATTTCGGAATGAAGGATTTCTCCGCAAGAAAGGCGGCAGTCAACTTCTCATTCGAGGATCTTGCGAAAATAAAACGATACGCCGGCGACAACGGCAAAAGGATATATGTGACGGTCAACACCCTGGTGGACGACAAAAACCTGGACAAGGCTTTCGAGCTTCTCAAGAGGATCGAATACTACAGACCGGACGGTGTCATCATACAGGATCTCGGCCTGGCAGGAATGATCAAGAAAAACTTCCCCCACCTGCCACTGCACGGTTCCACCCAGCTTGCAATCCATAACATAGGTGGTGTGAGGATGCTGCATAGCCTGGGATTCGAGCGCGTGGTGCTAGCCAGGGAACTCTCGCTTGAGGAAATACGCACCATACGCCGGGCGGTTCCGGACGTGGAGCTGAAGGTGTTCATCCATGGAGCGATGTGCTATGGGTTCTCCGGCCTGTGCATGGCATCCTTCCTGAAGACCGGCAGGAGCGCGAACGAGGGGGAATGCGCCCAGATCTGCCGCACATGGTTCACTGACGAGGAAAGCGGGAGAAAGCTCCATCCATTCAGTCTCAAGGATCTCGAGGCCGGCGAGGCCATAATCGAGCTGGACGAGATCGCCATAGACAGCGCAAAGGTCGAGGGACGGTTGAAGGGCAACAGCTATGTTGCTTCCGTCACAAGGTTCTACCGGGCACTGCTTGATGGAAAGCGGGACGGCCTTATGGCCCATCGCACAACATTCAGCAGGGAACGCGGGGACGGGTACCTCGCCTACCGCGGTCCAGGGCATGAGAGGCTGACAACGACACTGTTCACCGGCCATATCGGGATTCCGGCCGGGCATGCAAAGAAGCAGGTCGGACGCAGACTGTACATGGCCCCTGAATGCACGATAAAGGATCATGACGGACTCATGTATATCAAAAAAGGCGGGCCGGACCTTTGCGAGGCTGTGAGGTTTTCTGCAAAACGTCTTGAGGACGGATCGTTCCTGCTGCCATCCGAAGAGAGGCTTGAAGCGGATGCCACGATCTACAAGGTGAGCGACAGCTCGATGAACGAGAAAAAACCATCGACGGACATACCGGAGGAAAAAAGGCTTGTATCCTGCAACGTGGAGGTTGGGGCCGGTTCTGTGGTGCTAGAGGCGGCGGGACTGAAAAAAACATATACCCCGCAGATCGTCGATTCCCGGAACCCCGGCGGGAAGGAGAAGCTGAAGACACTGCTCGGCCAAAGGGGTGAAGGAGGATGCGCCCTCGTGGTTGACAAGTTTTCCAACCGCTATCCAGGAGGCTCCTTCTTCATCAATCCGAAGGATGCAAAGGCTATCAGAAGGGACTTCTGCAGCATGCTTGACACAATACCCGATAAAAGAAGCTATTCATGCGGCGTACACGGAAAAGAAGGAGGAACAATCCTCCCGCCCAGGACGGTGATATCGGGGGCCCATACACCGTTTCAGACGGAAGGGGTTGTCGTGGATGGCAGGCTCTACATCACACTCGATCCGGTCATCTACGACGAGGAGGAGTATTACGGAAAGCTCGAGGACAGGTTGAAGGAAGCCAGGCTTCCCGTAATGATCGGTCTCAACAACATCGGACAGGTCATGTTCGCGCAAAAGCATCCGGAGCATGGATATTTCGCCGACATCTACCTGTACCTTTCAAACAGGGAATGTGCGTCATTGCTCGCCTCCCTGCTCGGAAACAGCCTCAAGGGCGGGTATCTGTGGCTGGAGAGGGATGTATATGTGGATCCATGGCCCTTCGAGCCCACCATCGTCAGGGACTTCACCCCTCCGCTGTTCATAAGCCGGTCCTGTTACAGGCATGACTCGCTCGGACATGACTGCAAAGGCTGCCTCCGGGAATATGTCTTCCAATTATCACAGAACGGGGAGAGATATGAGGCGTACGTCAAGGACTGCTGCACGTATGTAAGCAGAAAAAAACAACCGTCCGGTTTCCCGGACGGCAGTGAAAGCCCAAAACGCCTCAGATGAGGTTGAAGCGCTGGACGAAGGCTTCCGCATTCTGGATGGAACCGCCTGCCGCCCCCTTCACGATATTGTTGACAAGCAGACAGAAGCCTATCTTGCCGTTCTGCTCCTTGATCCTTCCCGTATAGACGACCATTCCCTTGGGATTTCCCCAGAACGCATATTTTGGCTGCGGGAACGTGGGTTCGGACGAATACACGACAGGCTTTGCCGGTGTGCTGGGAAGATCCGGAACAACATTGAACTCATCCCAGTCCCTGATTATCATGTCCGCAGTCACCTTCTGCTCGAAATCAAGCCATACGGTCTCGAGATGTCCGAACATGACAGGCACACGGACCGTGTAGGCATAAACCTCCGGATCGATTGAGAGGATTTTCTTGACCTCCCTCTCGATCTTCTCCTCCTCACCCTTGATGAACGGGATGCAGTTGTCGGTGATGTCGAATGATGAAAGTCCGGGATATCCTGCTCCGGAAACACTCTGGTAGCTGTTTATTGTAATCGTCTTGATGCCGTATTTCCTCAAAGGAGCGAGCGCCATCGCAAGACCGGTCGTGACACAGTTTGCATTGGTTACGCAGAAGCCTGTCTGAGGATAGCCCTGCTTGCGGATCAGCTCGAGCTGCTCCATGTTCGCCTCAGGAATCAGAATCGGGACGTTGGCATCATAGCGCATCGCGGCGGCATTGGAAAAGACATAGAACCCGTTTGCCCTGAGCTGTGGCTCGGCCTCGCTGGCGACAGCAGCAGGAAGCGCAGAAAACACAATCTGGACGCCTGCTTCCTTCATCTGGGCATAATTGAATTCCCTGACATCCATATCTTTGATGCTCTCGGGCATCTCGAACGGCATGACCCAGTGCACCGTCGCGGCATATTTCTGTCCGACACGGGCGGCACTGGCCGTCACATAGCTCAACTCAAACCAAGGATGCTCGGAAAGCATCCACATGAAAACCTGGCCTACAGCACCAGTTGCGCCGATAACGGCTACTTTGATTTTCTTGTTTTCCATCTTACTTCAAGTCCCCACAAGGATATAGTGAGCTCAAGAATAGTGTTTTTGAAAACCTTGGTCAATGACTTTCAATAAATTATGTTAAAATTTTTACATATTGTTATTATTATAACAAAATGAAAGAAAATTCCCCATTCACATCCACCTTCCCCAAATCCTTGGCGGGTATTATCTTATGTCCACACCCGGCTCGATAGCGCCGGGAGTCATGGAGACATATGAAGACAAAAATTACGGCCGCACTGCTGGCCCCGGCATTACTGATGCTGCTTTTTTCCTGTTCCCCCGTGCCGGCACCGGACCGCATGGGCCTAATACCCGTTGCATCCGACAGCCTCACGGTGCTCAACGTAACGGCTGCAAGCGAATCGGCAGAGATATTCTTCACGCCGGTGATGGGCGCGGAAAGCTATGAGATAAGATATTGTGAAAAAGGTTCTGACGAGACCAGGTCCACAGCCGTTTCCACCTCGTCATACAGCCAGTCCGGGGTGTTCAAGGTGCTGATACGGCCGTTATCACCAAATACCGGATACACGGTGTCGGCCTATGCGAAAAACAGCGCCAATACGGATTTCATCATGATAGGACAGACAGACTTTTCCACTGCGGAAGCCGGCATGCTCGAGTATGCACCGGTGGCATGGCTTTCCTACCGTACAAAGGACGTCGTGGCCATCGATGTGAACATGGTCGCTGGAATCACATATTCGGTCGATCTCGAGAATGCGGACGGAGAAACAATCAAGACAGCCGCTCCGGAGGACGGGAAGGTGGAATTTGACGAACTGGTTCCGGACGATTCATACAAGGCTGTCGTCAAACACGGTACAAGCGCCGATGATTTTTCTGCATATACCACCGGGATCGCGATACCGGAATACAGCACGGACTATGACACGGGCTTCACCATCAGCTATCAAAACGGGGTGTTGGATGCAAACGGCATTCCAGCAGGAGCCGTCTCGTTGAAGCTGTGCAGGGACGGAGTGCCCGTACAGACCAGCGCACCGGAGTATCCGTCGTTTCAAATTGTCCCCTCGACCAGTTTCGAAAGTGCGGTATACAACGTCGTCGCCACGACGCCCGGCGGGGAGACAAGCAGCTGCAACCTGCTCGTTACCTCCGGAATAGCACTGGAATCGAGGCAGGTGGGATACCAGGATATCCGTCTCGCATGGAATGCCGGAGGATATGAGGATGGAGAGGTGATATACAACATCACGGTATCGGACGGGATTTCCGCAGAACCGGTGATCGCAGGAGGGAAGGCAACGCTTGTCCTGGACGGTTTGGACAGCAAGACCGGATATCGGATCGGAATAGAGGCCGTGCTTCCGGACAAACGGACCTCCACCACGCTCCTCGACCTCACGACAAAGGATTTCTCCGGCATATACCAGTGGATAAACACCACATACCCGCTAAGCAGGAAGGTCGGCAATTTTGCCGTGACGGTAGTGAACGCCCCCTCGGAAAGCGCATATGCCTATTACATATACGTGAACGACCAGGACTGCTACTACGACGGCTCGTCCTACAGGATACTGCCTCTCATAGACAACAGCTACCAGTCTGGAGAGACCATGCCAGAAGGCATGATTCCCTACTCCTCCTCGCAAGGCTATGCCCAATCCTACAGATGGAACGCCGGCAAATGGAACACGACGTCCATGTCCCCCGCAAAATGGAGGATAGCAGACACCGTGGTATCGGCCGATACGTACAAGACGACGGTCAACAGCAGCCTTGCCGGATCCTCGTCGGAGCTTCCGACAGACACATCGTGGACGTTCTCGACGGACGAAAACGGAGATCCGGTACTTTATTTCAAGAACTACTCCTCAAGCCTGCTTGTTGCGATGGGCCTGTATACAAACCCTGACTTCAAGGCGGAGGGAGTCGACAAGAACACATTCCTTCTGAAGAGGATTGCTGACATATAAGGATATGAAAATGAAAAAAATGATCATAATTCTGCTGCTTGCGGCATCGGCGGCCCCTGCCTTCGCAGTCTTCAGCCCGACATTCGAAAAACAGACCAAGGGGGAATTCCTTTCCCCCGCGATGATTGCCGAAGTCTCCGATGAAACACCTTTCGCGTTCGATCTGCGGGCAGGAAGCGACATAGACGCCCTGGGCTTTCTTGCCGCACCGGCCGGAACGCTTGCAGGAAAACCTGCAAGAGCACTTGCAAACCACCTGGCAGGCAGAAGCCTGTCGTTCTGGCAGGACAACCCGCAGCTTGTGCAGGTGTTCACCTCCCTGGATGACAATTTTCCAAAGGACACCGGGGACCAGTACTACCTTGCCTCGATAAGGAACTACTTTGCCACAACGTTCCTCTCCAACGACTACGGAGACGCAAGAAGGGCATATGCCGTCGCAAACAGCCTTCCCCTCGTGCAGGCCTACCCCTACGACCCGTACAGGATCCTCGGAGGTGACATGTATCTGTCGCTCGAGATGTACGGGGGCAGGATCAAAAACGGATTCGGATGGAACTGGGACGTGAACATGGATTATGACGGAGCCTCGTCACTGCTGGGAACGATGGGCAACAGGATGTCCGTGGATGCACGGGCGAACATAGCCTATGCCGTTCCTGTCGGGGAAAGGTTCTCGCTGGGAATTTCGGCCCAGCCGATGCTGCGTTTCCAGATGGACATTCCAAACGAGGCATTCATAAGCGCGCGGATGAACGACGACATCCTGTACATCTTCACAGGCGACCTCATGTTCGGCACCGGGGTCTCGATAAACATCGGCGCATCATACAAGGTTGACAACAGCCTCTCGTTCGCTCTGGATTTCAGGAACATACCGTCATTCCGCAACTACGTGCTGCTCCCGGTAAGCGGAATAGCGGAAGGTAACATATCCTTCAGCGAGGACGATACGATCTACTTCGTGCCTCCGGACATCGCCCTTTCCGCATTCTGGGACAGGGACAGGTACCACCTCCATGTCGAGGCCGGTGACATACTGAACCAGGTGATATATGACAGATATGTGACGGAGCGGCGTTTCGATTACTATTCGATAATCAAACTCTCCTTCGCCTACGACTTGAGCAACAACCTTGCCCTGACAGCAGGATACCGATACAGGGCGGTGTTTCTTGGAATCAGATACAATGGCATGGAAGCCGGAATCTCGACAAAGCTCGACAGGGCCGCAATAGGCCTGGACTTCGGATGGAAATTCTGAAACGGACGGGGCCGGACGGCCCTGTCCAATCAAAGACTTATATAAAACGATTTCCCGCAATGCGGGCACACGACAAGAATCCTTTCGGAAACCTCGGCCTCCGGCTCCGCCGTCTGTTGCTGTGCGGCACGACCTGCGGATAAGAATGTGACAACATCCCCGTCCACGGAAACAACGGTGCCGAAGCTGACAGGTATCATCGAGGTTCCGTTCTTCCTCAATACCGTCTGCACATCAGGCTTGAAAGACTGCAATGCCACATAGTCGAACGCCCTGGATTCGAAAAAGGAGGCGTCGACACTGCTGTCGAACGAAATCAGAAGTAGAAGATCCTTGTTCCCGTCTATCTTGCCAAGAACGCTTTCCGATGCACCAAGAGCCACATAGACAAGCCCGTGTCCGCTGTCAAGCGACCAAAGCCCGTCACCTTCCTTCATGATCCTGCAGCCCATGACGCGCACGGTGCGGATGCTCCCGTCAACGGTGAAGGAAGAGCCACCGTTACTAAGGACAAAGCCTTTCTCCGCATAATCCCCATCCACGACGACATCATACGAAAAGATGGAAACACACACAAAGCAAAGAAGCAGTAAAACCGTAATGATTCTTTTCATAAACCCCCCCGTCACCAATCTGAAACAACCGATGATGCAAAATCCAGATATCGGAATTCTAACATGGACGGGAAAGCGATTGCAACTTCACTTTGCCCACGTAGCCGTGGATATCCACTTCGCCACAGCGTCGGCAACCACATCGTGACGGAACACGGCATATGGGGCAAGAAGCGAATTCATGCGCAGTGCATCCATGAAACGTACGCATCCGCAGTCATCCAGCATGGATGATAGTTTTTTTGAAAGCATGGCGTCCTCAATGGATCCGGCATACCGGCGCATGACCGTCTCCTCGTCCACCAGGTTTTCCGGTATCACGAGGAACGAGGGATCTCCCTCATGCGGATTTTTTCCAATCCCTTTGAAAAAGCCTTCGACCTTACCTGTATCGATATTCAAAAGGAGCACCTCGTCCACTGCACGGTCCTCGACAGCCTCGGCGATTGCGGAGAAATCAAACATAAAGCCCTCCCAATGGCATTTTACCGCCACAGGGAGGGCCATGCAATCTCCAATATGCAATCTCAGAGCGCACCTACAAGTGCGGGAAGCGCCAGAGAAAGAGCCGGGACAAACGTCACGAGAAGCAGGAGTGCAATCAGCACCGCAAGATAGGGAAGAAGCATCCTGACAACCTTCTCGATCGATATCTTGCTGATTCCACAGCTGATGAAGAGGACCGATCCGACAGGAGGCGTCATGGTTCCGATGCACATGTTGAAGATCATGACGACACCGAACTGTATGGCGCTCATTCCGAAGCTCTGTGCGATGGGCAGGAAGATCGGAGTGAAGATCAGGATGGCCGGAGTGATGTCCATGAACGTGCCGATGACAAGCAGGATGATGTTCATGAGTATGAATATGATTATCCTGTTGTTCGTCACGGACAGCAGGGCCTCTGAAATTGCCGCAGGGATTCCCGAGTATGCCATGACCCAGCTCATCGCGCTGGATGCGGAAATCAGGAACAGGATGATTCCGCTGGTCTTCGCGCTGTCGAGCAGGATGTCCATGAAATCCTTAACTGTGATGCTCTTGTAGATTATCGAAAGCACGAGGCAGTAGAGGACTGCCACGCCCGCGCCCTCGGTGGCGGTGAAGATCCCGCCGACGATACCGCCGATGACGATCACGATCAAAAGCAGCGAGGGAATGGCCTCAAGCGTCGTCTTGACCGCAAGGCTGAGCGTCGGACGTTCGGAGACCGGATACTTGTTCTTCTTCGCATAGATGAACGCGACGATCATCGTTCCAAGGCCCATCAGGATTCCGGGTATGTACCCGGCCATGAACAGAGCGGAAATCGATACGCCTCCGGCAACCGTCGAATAAACGATGAAAGCACTGGTAGGCGGTATCAGAAGTCCGGTTGGAGCCGATGCGATGTTGACGCATGTGCTGAACGCCTTGTCATAGCCTTCTTCCTCCTCCATTGGAGCGAGCGCACCTCCGATGGCTGCCGCCGCCGCGACCGCGGATCCGGAAAGGGCACCGAAGAGCATGTTTCCAAGAACGTTGGTCTGAGCCAGGGATCCGGGAACACGTCCGACTATGATTTTTGCGAAATTGATCAGTCGTCTGGCAATTCCGCCGTTGTTCATGATGTTTCCCGCTAGCACGAAGAGCGGGACTGCAAGCAGGGAGAAACTCTCGATGCCGCTGTTCATCTTCTGCATCACGATGAAGGTTACCTGGTCCCAGCTCAAAGTCGAAAGAGCTGTAACGATGCTCGATACGAGGATGCCGATGCTGATTGGAACTCCAAGGAACAGCAATACACCGAACACGACGAAAAGCAATATTGTTGTAAGTGCGATGCTCATACCCTATCCTCCTTCGCCACCGTCCTGCCGGTGACATCCTCATAGATGTTGATGGCCTGGGCAACCATTATGAAAATGCCTGATATCGGAGCCATCGAGTAAACGAGGGACCTCGGTATTCCAAGGAGTGCTGAAAATTCCTTTACGGCGCTGAGAGCAAGTTTGACCCCGCCGATCACCATCACAAAGAGGGCGAAGAGGAATACAAGAAGATCCGTAAGCGTCACAAGGATCTTCTTCCTGTTCTCGGGAAGCTTGTCCCTCAGGAATACGAGAGCCATATGGCCGCGCACACTGAAGGCATAGGCCGCACCGATGAAGCCGGTCCACATGAGAAGGTATCTGACCACCTCCTCGGTGAAAGCACTCGGATTGTTAAGCACATATCTGGTGAAAACCTGATAGATCACAAGCAGCGACATCGCCACAAGCAGAACCGCTGCGATACGGGAAAGAAGCCAGTTCATCCCATTCTTTATTTTTGCCAATACTTTTTCCATTGTTTCCCCCGTCACTCCACAGAATCGATCAGATCGAGCAATTCACCAACCTCGGGATACATCAGACTGTACTCCTCGAGCATGGGAGCCGTAGCATCCCTGAATGCCTGCTTGTCGACATCATAGACGAATTCGACACCCATCTCGTTCTGTGCGATCTCGACCGCCTCGTCGATGGCGGCATCCCAGGCTATCTTATGATTGTCGGTACTCTCACGAGCCGCCTGAAGGATGATCTCCCGATCCTCCGGTGCAATTCTGGCCCATACATCGGAGCTCATCACAAGAACATCCGGAATCATCGCATGCTCATCGACACTGAACACCTTGCAGACCTCTCCGTGAAGACCGGTGGTGAGAGCTGTCTCGTTGTTCTCGGTACCGTCTATTATTCCGGTCTGGAGGGAGGTGTAGACATCACCATAGGCCATTGCGACCGGAGTGCCGCCAAGCGCCTGCATCATGTCGATCTGGCTGGCCATGTCCTGCACGCGGATCTTGAGTCCTTTCAAATCGGAGGGTGTCCTGATGGCCTTGTTCTTCGTATAGAAGCTTCTGGCACCGGATGTGTAGTATGTGAGGGCCACGAATCCGTCCTCCTCGGTGGAAAGGAAGAAATCCCTCATCTCGTCGGAATCCATGACATGGTAGAAATCCTCCGTGTTGTCGAAAAGATACGGCAGGCCGAATGTGTGGTAGGCGTTGTCGTAGGTGGCAAGACCGGGGGCGGAGACCTTGGTCATCGCGACCACTCCCGCCATGAGCTGCTCCAAAACCTCCACCTCGCTGCCAAGCTGTCCGTTTGGATAGATCTTTATCTGTATCC
This sequence comes from uncultured Spirochaetales bacterium, assembly GCA_949293595.1. Classification (GTDB taxonomy): domain Bacteria; phylum Spirochaetota; class Spirochaetia; order Sphaerochaetales; family Sphaerochaetaceae; genus Ornithospirochaeta. The sequence continues at coordinate 56,156 of CASFDW010000002.1, forward strand.
TTCCATCGCTGAGCTCATAGACCCTGTTTGCGAACTCCTCAAGCGCGATGTGGACCGTATGGTTTTCAGCCATGTTGTGGGCAAGGGCCAAAACCATCGGGTTGTCCGCCGTCGCATCCTTGCTGTACCCGGCCCCCTGCTTGGCGCAGGAGGTCAGCATCAGGAAACAGGATATGACGAAGACAACCAATACGATCAATTTCTTTTTCATTTTGCCTTCTCCTATTGTTTACATGCCAATCATGTCAAACTGTTCAAACGAGACCTTCACCGTGAAATCCTTTTTCGGGTAAGGTGCCTTGATAAGGACGCTCTTGAGCCTCTGGCTGTAATACCATCCCTCATCCGCCATCTCGAACTTGCGCCTATGCAGGAAATGCTCCAGCTCCTTTCCTTCCATGTACACATGGAACGGAGCCTTCTCGCGATGGATCAGATCCAAAAGAATGTTCTCGATACTGGATTTGTATCCGCCTACCTTTTGGAAGGAAATCTCGGTCATGACACCGCTCTTCACACTGATTGTCGTCGCCAGGCTCTTGCCATCGAGGTAATCAAGTGAAATACCATCGTCTTCAACCATCTTGAAAGAGCCGTCCCTGTCGGCGGCGACAAGAAGGTGCAGGTTCCTCACCTCCTCCGTCCTCAGGTTCTTCAGGCCGTCATCGCTCATCGGAATTATCGCATTGTCGGTCACAAAAAGAGGAATGGAGGAAATATCTACAGGGAATGTATGGGTGCTTCCTCCCTCATAGCGCTCACGTGTATAAAAATCGTAGAACGCACAACCTTTCGGGAAAGTCACTGTGCGCTCCTTTGCACCTTTTTCCACAACATTCGCAACAAGAAGGGAATCGCCTTCCATGAAATCGACATCCTCGTCATAGATGCCCTCATCTTCCTGGAACGCCGAGCACATCGGCTCCATTATGGGCAGCCCGGTCTCATGGGCCCTTACCATCAACGAATAAAGATACGGGGAAAGTGCATAACGGAGGTTTACCGCGTCACGGATGACGCCCTTGACATCGGAATACATCCAAGGCTCGGTGACGGTGTTGTCCGTATTGACGGAATGGATGCTGAAGCGCGGCTGGAAGATCCCGTTCTGTATCCAGCGTACGAACAGCTCCTTCTCCGGAGACGGTCCGTAGAACCCTCCGATGTCGCAACCTTGGTTTGCGACCCCGGAAAGACTCATTCCGAGTATCGTCGCGATGTTGAACCTGAGAGCCTGCCAGCATGTCAGGTTGTCCCCGGCCCAGGTCTGGGCATAGCGCTGTATGCCTGCATGCCCGCTCCTGCAGACTATGAACGGACGTTCCTTCCTGCCGTAGACCTCGCCTATCGCCTCCTTGGTGACATGGCACATGATGTTGCTCATCACGGCCTTTGTCGCACCGATCGTGGAGCCTTTTCCCTCGAAGAATACACGGGCGTCCTTGTCCACAAGGCTGTCATACTCGCAGTTGTCGTTCCATACGGACGAAGTGCCCTTTTCGATGACGTTTTTCTTGAGCATCCTCTTCCAGACTTTTCTCGAGTGCTCGTTTGTAAAGTCGACGAAAACCCCTTTGCCGCCCCACCATGTACCGACTGCAGGCTCATCCGAGACGCTTGATTTGACAAAGATTCCTTCCTTCTTCATCTCCTCCAGATCCGGATGCACCAGAAGTATGCCGGGCTTGACGTTCGGCGATACTCCGATGCCACGCTTCGTCATTTCGGAAAAGAACTTCTCCGGATTCTTGAACCGGTCCTTGTTCCATGTGAACACGCATCTTTTTAGCCCCTCTGCTGTCTCCTGGCTGGTATATCCGCTTGAAAGCTGGAAACCATCCACCGGAATCCCCTCTTCTTTTGTCGTGTCTATGAATTCAACGATGGCATCGTCGCAGTCCTTGTCCAACTCCGGATAATACATGCTTGAGCCCATGTAGCCCAGCGCATAACGCGGAAGCATCGCCGACTTTCCGGTAAGGTCGGTATAGCGCTCGATCACGGTCCTCACCGCAGGGCCGTTTATGAGGAACAGGTCCACATCCCCGCTGTCGGTCCTGTATATAGCACTCGGCTTCCAGTAGTTGCTCTTCCTTCTGCCGATGTTGAAATCGCATTCCGCGGTGTTGTGGTAAAAATACCCGACGGCCTTTTTGGTCCTGCTGTTAAGCTTGATGAAGAACGGTATGTGCTTGTAAAGGCTGTCGGTCTCCTCGGGATTATAGCCCATGGCATCCGTGGGGCTCATCGTCATGAACTTCTCACGCTTGTTAAGATGTCCGGATTTTTCTCCAAAACCGTAGTAATGGTCCTCTGGAAGCATTTCGAAGGTATGGATCCTTCTGTTGTTCCCATCCAACTGCCAAGCCAGATCGACAGTATCGGAATGGATCATCGTGCCTTCCGAATCGTAAACGGAAATCTTGAAGGCCTTCTTCTCGATCACGACCTTCAATGTGCGGCCTTCTATAACAGTCCTGTCCTCATCATCGGATACAATCTCCGATTCTGCGGGCTCCACCCTCTTCCTGTAACCGGCCATGAATGCATCCATCCGATCGGGCCATGCGGTGAGCGTAAGTGTATAGCTCTCCTCGGCGAAAGTTCTGTCGAATCCCGCACGGATCCTTACGATGTCGTCCGTAAGGAAGAATATCCTGATTTCCACCGCATCGGTGAGGACGCTGTAGTATCCGTCTTTCTTTTCCACAGATTTGCATACGGTGCTGATTTTCATATATCTCCTCCTGTCAGGAACAAGTATCGGTCACAATTTCAGACAAATCTTGACAGATTTTGCTAATAAAAACCTATTTTTTTACATTTCTTGACATATGTGTAAACCGGTTTTACACTTAATGTGGGTAAGAAAATAAAATGCTGCAAACTAAACATTTAAGGAGTTTCAATTGATAGACCGGGCAGCTTTGAGGATAGCGATGGGAAATGACGTGACAGCAGAACGTGCGCAAGGGGTGAACGACAACATGTTCCTTTCCCACTTCCATGACTTTTTTGAAATCTACTATCTCGAACAAGGGGAACGCTACCATGTCGCAGAAGACAAGATAATAAAGATAAAAAGCGGGGACCTGATCATATTTCCACCACATGTGCTGCACCGCTCGTTCGGTGATGATGGCATGGCGTTCAAACGTATTGTGATATATTTCACCAAAAACGCCATCGATCCTGAAATATGCGACAGATTTCTTCAGACAGGGGTTGCGGCCTATTCGATATCCGGCAGGAATGCAAACCTCATAAGGAACCTTGTCATAGACCTTAGGGACGAGGATGAGAAACAGGAGGAATACACGCAGTTGCAGAAGAAAGTGCTGATCAACTCCCTCTTGATAACGATCGTACGCTCCAAAGCAGAACCGGAGAAGCCGCTTGCCCGCACCCGTATAACCGACGTGCTGTCGTACATAAACAAGAACTATTTCAAACCTATGACGCTTGAGGAGCTTGCGGACATGGCAAACATAACCCCGTTCTATCTTTGCCGCGAGTTCAAGAAGTATACAAACTCGACAATCGTGCAGTATATAAACACAATCCGTGTACTCCATGCGCAGCGCATGTTCCTGGAGACCGACAAGAACATGACAGAAATAGCCTTCGACACAGGATTCTCCAACATAACCCACTTCACACGAACATTCAAACAAGTGACGGGCTCATCCCCTCTCAAAACGAAAAAGCGTTTGAAGGAACAGGATGGATACACGGTGATGGCAAAAAAAGGAAGGGAACTTCTTTCTGGAATGGAAGATTGAACAATCCCATTCAATCGCTCTTGCAAAAAATTCCCGCACATGCTATATTCAGCCTGTTGCGGGGCTGTAGCTCACCTGGCTAGAGCGGTTGAATGGCATTCAACAGGTAGTCGGTTCGATCCCGATCAGCTCCAAAATAAGTCCTTACTTTGTAAGGGCTTTTTTTGTGCTTCCGCACCTCCCCGACTACCTGTTGAATGTGAAAAAAAAGAAACCTAAAATTCATTCTTTGTATCAGCTATGTCAGCTTTGTAATTCAATTACACTTTTATGACTATTTGGGGTTGCTTTCAACTGATGCCAAAAATATATTCTGCCTCAGCATATCCTCTAAGAAGACATCCGCATCAAACCCATATACAGGTTCATATCCAAATATCATTTTCTGATGGTAGCTCAAATACTTCTCTGTACCATCAGGCATAAAAGACAGGCACTTATCGTCAGTGATTCCAAGGCGTTCAAGATTCCTCCAGAAAGATGCACTCATCTTTTCTGGAAGCAGTATTTTCCCGTTTGATGCGTTGAATGATATTACGCCTCTATCAAACAGCTTGTCGTAATTCGGTGATAACAGAAGAGAGTTCTTTGGATCTACCCTTTCGAAATCAGTTGACTCCCTCCACGGTTTTATATGGCTTGCAATAAGCCACTTCGTTTCATCAACGCCTGTCACAGCACACTGTCCATGCCACAAAGCAATAACATCCTGTCTATACGTAGACTGCCTTGTCCTGATAGTTTGGATGTTTTGCCGTTCTGTTGAACCTACAAAATATGAGGCGTTCATTTCCGCGATAACTTCATGTTGTATTTGCTGATTTTGATTCAAACTCTCATATTCAGGAAGATAAAGAACAAAACGTGATGGAGTATCAATCTGGTTAATTTGCTGTCGCAGAACAACAGCCCGACCATAATAGATGTAAACAGACCTTCTAATTCTGTGAATAAAGACGTGACAATCAAGTCCAGAGGCAAAGGCATTCTCTGCAACCCGTTTTACCTTCTGCCCTTCCCAGAAAAGTAAAGAAGACGATTCAAAGAGGCTATCTTGATATGGCGTAGTTTCACTACCTTTTTCTAATGTAACAAGGATAGCTATACAATCAGCATTCTCGGCATGATACACACCACCGCGAACAGCAGAAGGCTTGCAACCCAATGCATTTGCTATATCCTCCATGGTACAGACCTGCCCGACAGATAGACATTGCTTTACACGAAAAGAAGCTCCACCTAATCTTGTCTCTGCCATTCCAACCATAAATTCAGTATAACATCAGGCCTTTTCGTGGTCCATATCACGCCTAAATGCTTCGCTATGATTGATTACCAATGCAGTCACTATGCTAAACCAGGATGCTATCCGCGTTACCTCCAGCGATAAGGAAAACTCTTACCTTCGACGGAGTAGCGCGTTCACCACCTTGAGGAGCGTTCGGAATGTTGGACGTACTTCGCGGACCCGTACTGCGCATGGTAGAAGGGGACGAACGAGAACAGCAACGGGCTTCTGAGGGAGTTCTATCCCAAAGGAAGGGACCTGAGCAGGGTTTCGGAGAAGACGCTGAAGAAAAACCTGGCGCTGATGAACGCCAGGCCCAGGAAAGTTCTTGGATTCAAATCTCCTATGGAGCTGTTCGAATCTGAACTTCATAACTTGTCTAAGTGTTGCACTTAGTTTGACAATTCACTTTCACATCCCATAGTTATTAAAACAGAATTAATGTCAATAAGATGCCACTGATTTGGTTTAAAATTGAAAAGGGAGTCAGCTCAACCCCTAAGCAATACCGATAATCCGCCATGCCTATTCTTGCAAATTCGCCAATTCTGGGGCTGCCCATAAAAACCAAGATGTGCTAAGCTATGTATCGATAATCATGGAAACACAGATAAAAGAATTCAAATTAGGAGAACTATTTTGTGGACCAGGAGGATTAGCTTGGGGAGCCATGCACGCAGATGTGCCTGGATACAGAATTGTCCATCAATGGGCAAATGATTTTGATAAGGCTACTTGTGACACTTATATCAGGAATATCTGTCCTGAGTATGCTGATTCCGTTATCTGTGAAGATGTCCGTAAGCTTGAAATCTCAAAGCTGTCACCGATTGATGCACTCGCATTTGGTTTTCCATGTAATGACTTCAGCGTAGTCGGAGAGCAAAAAGGTTTTGATGGCATCTATGGGCCGTTATATACATATGGTGTTAAGGCCCTTCAGATCTTCAACCCGGCATGGTTTCTAGCTGAAAATGTTGGTGGCCTTCGCTCTGCCAATGAAGGTAAAGCTTTCACAAAGATTCTTTCAGATTTTAAAGCGGCGGGTTACAAAATCACTCCGCACCTATACAAATTCGAGGAATATGGCGTTCCTCAAGCAAGGCACAGGGTTATAATTATCGGCATCAGAGATGATTTACCGTATGAATTCCGTGTTCCATCCCCTACTCCTTATCAAAATGATGACAATACTTGCCGCAATGCAATCGAGAATCCGCCAATTCCAGCCGGAGCAATGAACAATGAGAAGACAAAGCAATCAGAGGCTGTTGTCGAGAGGCTGAAATACATCAAACCTGGTCAGAATGCCTTTACAGCTAAAATGCCAGAAGCTCTCAAGTTGAATGTAAAAGGCGCTAGGATGAGCCAGATTTACAAGCGTCTTGATCCAGAGAAACCAGCATATACAGTTACTGGATCAGGCGGTGGTGGTACTCATATCTATCACTGGTCGGAACCGAGAGCTCTAACCAACAGGGAACGTGCCCGCCTTCAGACGTTTCCTGATGACTACATCTTTGAAGGTTCCAAGGAACAAGTTCGCAAGCAAATTGGCATGGCTGTTCCTTGCAAAGGTGCAAAAATCATTTTTGAAGCAATCCTGAAAACATTTGCTGACATCAATTATGAATCTGTACCGACAAACCTGGAGGATGATGCATGATAAATGTGTGGTGGTTCACAAGGCCAAAGCGTCGAGTTACTGGCATTCCTAATATCATTGCTTCAGTAGTTTCTGAAGTTATTGGTCAAAAATGGTCTGGTGAAAGAAACACACATCTATCTGTAGAGTCGGCACTAGAAAAAGAAGGCTTAAAACGCATTGGGGATCGCAGAGACCAGAGTGGTAGTGGTGCAAGGACATATCTTGCTTGGCTTCGCTCCTATGGGTTCATCTTTGAATATAACAAGCAACTGGAATTCACTCTTGCAGCAGAAGACATTCTCAATGGTGCATCCCCAGTAGAAGTAATGCGAGCCCAAGTTCTGAAATATCAATTCCCCTCAAATTTCAGCACACGCCAGAAATCTGAAGTTGCACCTCGTTTCAAGATTCGTCCATATAGATTTGTACTGAAGCTCCTAAAGGACCCAGTACTAAAAGGGTATCTTACTGAAGACGAGATTGCTTTCATTCTTATTGAAGAAGCAGAAAATGAATCCGATAGCTGTTACAGAAAGGTAGTCAACCATATCCTCGATTACAGAGACAGGGGTAGCGTTGCAATTCCATCCATAGAAGAACTGAATCGCTTATACAGAGATGACAATGACGGAAAGATCGGATACTTCACTGATATTGCCAATACTATGGTGAATGTATTCGAGTACACACAGCTCGTTTACAGAACTATCACAGATGAAGGGAAAAACTGCATCAAAATAGCCACAGAAGCTTCTGAATATGTTGATTCAATACTCTCAACAAATCCAGCGTTCATTGATCGTCCAGAAGATGAGGTTTATTTCCAACGGAAATACGGTGTGGGACCTTTCCATAAGAAGGATACAAGAAACCTGGCCGAAACAAGGACAATAACACCAAAAATCTTGATGGAAACAAACATCAAAAAGAGTTTCATCAAGTTGTCTTTGCAAGAACCTATATATCGAATTGATTCTCATGTTATAGACATGCTCGTTGCAGATAATGCTTACACATATACGTACAACCAGGTTGAAGATGTTGTCAGGGAAGTATACCCAGGCGGCGCTATCAATGGCTTTCTCAGCAACTATTACCAGATGGCGTTCTCAGGAACCCAGCTTGCAACAGAGTTTGAGAAAGCTACTGCGGCAATCTTTCATGATGTATTTAATTTTGAAACAGAATGGATAGGATCAAGAGGAAATGTTCCCGATGTGGTCATAAGTACTGATGATGAAGGATATCAAGCCATCATAGACACAAAAGCATATAATTCATACTCGATAACAAATGATCATTTTAACCGAATGACATACAACTATATACCGAAGATCTATCAATATAGTTTCTCAAGAAATAAGCTTGTTGCGTTTGCTTATATTGCTGGAGGATTTAATAATTCCGTTGAAAAGAATTTACGATGTATCGAGCAACTCACCCATGTAAAGGGAAGTGCTTTTACTGTAAATGCTATAATTCAGCTGGTCGAAAAAGCTCTCGAAAACCCAATTCCCCACAAGTCTTGGAGGCAACTACTATCTTCAGGTAAAGTAATCTCCTCAAGCAAAGGATTGATACTTCCAAGCTAAACCGGGAGATCATTAAATAGCTCAGCAACCTCAATTTGAAGATAGGTAGCAATCAAATAACAGGAATCGATTGTTACAGAATGTTCGCCACGCTCAATTCTTCCATAATGAGCTCTGCTTATCTGACAACCTTCTGCCATACTTGTCTGTGACAAACCTCTCATCTTCCTGATCCGACACAAATTTTGTCCAAAGAGCCTGCGAAAGGTAGCCATTTTCTCCGTTATGGTTTTATCACGCTCCTGTGTCATACTCTTATAATCTTGACTTTATCTACAAAAATCAAGATTAAAAGCATATGTTTGATACATTTATAGCGTTTTAATACTTTTGATACATTTATAGCGTTGATCCATAATAAACCTACTTTTACACTCCTAATCAAGAGGTACAAACATGGATAATTCAATTACAACAAAATTCAAAGTCGCTTCTTGCAAGGAAATTCTAAATCCGTACGCAACATCCAAGGACAAGCTACTTGCAACCCCAAGAATGTTCGTTGCTATCTGCGATGTCATGAATCTTCCAGAAAACTTTCCTATGGAAACAAACCCCAGAGATCAAAATCTGAATACAAAGGTCTCGAAAAAGATAAAAGAGTCTCTTATCGGGACAGACAATGATTTCTATCTTCTGAACAGAGGAATATTGCTGTCCGCAAAGGATGTTTCGTTTAATGCTTATTCCCGTGAGCTTGAAATTGACTTTGGAACACAATATGAGAATGAAACTCCTGTTTATGGAAACGTTGATGGAGGACATACATACAGGATCATCCTCGAGAATAGGGATTCAATTTCCTCTTCAAACCCTCAATATGTAAAGCTTGAAATTCTGACTGGGATTGATGATATCTTTCAGGATCTGGCCGAAGCAAGAAACACATCTACCCAAGTAAAGGACAGCTCAATCAGCAACCTCCAGGGTTATTTTGACAAACTAAAAAAAACAGTTGCAGGACAGCCATATGCCGACAATATCAGTTACAAAGAGAATGAGGAAGGAGCAATCTCAATCAATGAGATTTTGGCTATTCTCAACATGTTCAACATTGATCGTTATCCTGTGAACGATGAAAAGAACTATCCTACAGTTTCTTATAATGGCAATGCACAGTGTCTGAATTACTATATTGAGGCACATGAGAAATATAGTGGCACCTCAGAAGAAGCAGAGAATCCATATGAAAAGATGCTTCCAATAGTCAATGACATTTTCCATTTGTATGACCAGCTGGAACTGCATGTCCAGTCTTACTACAAACAGGCCTTCTCTAATGGTAAATATGGCTCAATTAAAGGTGTTGTCGTAGCCAAAGAAGGTAAACCTGTATACAAATCCAAATTCCTTGAACGTCCAATGGGCTACTCTACAGCCAAAGCTTTCATCTATCCTATGCTCGCTACGATGAGAGCCTTTGTAACAGAAAAGAATGGAAAGTATTGCTGGGAACTGGATCCTTTCAAAATGCTGGACGAACTCGGCCCCACTCTGATTGAAACAGTTGTAAGAGGAAGCAGAGATGCTGGCAATAATCCCAATGCCGTTGGAAAGAATATTCAGATCTGGAAAACACTTTATCAGTCGGCATTCATTCAGAAACTCAAAGCAATGATGAACAAGTAAAAAAACACAGAGGGGAAGAAGCATGAATAAAGTACAGCTACCGACGAATTTTAAGAAGAACGTAAAATTTGTTGTCGACCTATATACAGGCCAAGGCATCGAGTTCAGTGACGGATTTCAAAAAGACGTCATTCAGAACGCTATGGGAGCTCGTCTAGGAAACAAATTTAACAACTGGAAATGTCGAATAGACCTAATTAATAACGCAAAAGGAAAATTACTGATTGTCGAAGACGGAGGTACTGTTGGGCTGACAGGTCCAAACTTCACTATGGATGAGATAAGGAGAATGTCTGAGTCAGAGACTCCTATCCAATCGTGTTGCCGTCTTGCACGCTTCTCTTCTTTATTTAACTCTGGCGATAACGAAACAGGTGGCGGTCTTTATGGAGTCGGAAAGCTGATGTACTCAGCAGCATCAGATTCTCTGACATACTGTTTTGACTCTCTCACCAAAGATGGCAAATATGTTGCCAACAAAGTTGAAGGTGGCGAAATTTTGCCAATAGCTCTTGAAGATCAAGAAGCTAAAGATTTTATTATCAGCGAAACCTGTCTTTCCGAAAAAACAACAGTTGGAACAAGAGTAATTATATTTAATCCCAATGAAGATATCGTCCACGACATACTTAATGGGAGAATAAAGGATTATATTCGCGAATCCTGGTGGTTACTCATGCAGAGGATGAAAGAAGATTCTGGAATCTATGTTAACGGGGAAAGAATTACCAACTTTGTAGCTCCTGACTACGAAAACAGTTTTAATCTTGCCTCTCCTTGCGAATACAGGCCTGGATATCGCGTCAAACACCTGGGGTTCTATATTGCGAAAGATACCTCATGTCCTTTCAAGGGATTTTCATACTACAGGAAAGGCATGAAAATCGGAGAGGTTGATATCAGCGAAGCAAAGATTCCGGACAAAATCGCAGATAGATTCTGGGGCTACATCGAGGTAGAAGATAGCTGGGAAACCGAGTTGGCCGAAATAGAGGATAGTATCCATTACGGCATAAAAAAGGGAAAAAAGAGAAGCACATGCTACCAGAATCTCCGCAACTACTCTTCTTCCATCATTCATGACAACCTTGTCAGATGGGGGTACATAAAAGAAACAAAGAATGAAGATGCAAAACTGAATGAGGATCTCCAAGAAATTGCCAAAGATATCCAATCCCTGTTCTCGAGGCTTTCAATGCCAAAGCTAGGACAGGGTGACTCAAAACCTGATTTTGACATTCGTTTGAATAGCATTACATTCCCTGACAGCTCAACTACTCGTGTAACAAGCGGTGATAACATTTCCTTCTCTGTAATTGTAAAAAACCGAAAGGTTCAGGATGTTATCTTCAGTTATGAAATCCAAGTTTCTCCAGCAAAAGACAGAACTTCGGCTCATGTTATCAAAAAGGGAACTGTCCAAATCGCAGGAACCAACGAGGCTAGGTTTGACTGTATTTATACGGTTGATACCTCTACAGCTCTGAACGAAGCAGAAAACATTATTCAAATTTTAGTTAAAAATCAGGGAGCAAGAAAGAAACTTGAAAGAGCAATACCCTTCTGTTTCAACTGCGACAAAGAAAGGAATGTCCATGAAACAGTAATCCTGAATCTCCATTCTTGTTCTTTCCCGAAGCCAGACTCGAGACGTGTTGATCCCAATAACTATCTGACGAACATTTCGTATAGAATTGAGAACCGAAGAAACGAAGTATTCCCTTATACACTCAGCGTCAGCCTGCATAACGGGAGTGGTGAAAAAGACAAAATCAAGGATATTGCTAGATTAGAAGGCTCAATAGATCAGTTCGAAGAGACTATAATTAATATTGATGACATATATTTTGCTCCTCAGGAAATTGAACAATACATTGACAAAGGTCCTCTTGAGTTGCGCGCACGTGTTATTGCAAATGGTAATAGCGGAGACTACATGAAAGGAGACAGGATTACCAGTCACAAGATGGTCTTCTATTATGCCACCGATGCAAAAACGGGCTTTGAAAACTCATTTGAAATCATCAGCAGGAAAGAACCAGGCAATCATCGCAGATCTTGGAATGAGATTACAGGCAACTCTAGGAATATTGTTCTCAACATTGGTCATATTGCATATGAAGGAGTCAAAGGAGATGAGGAAGTTCAACGTGAATACTGCAAGGAGCAGATGCTGAAGCAGTTCGTTCTCCTCTATCTCAGAGAGGGAAAATATGAAATCTTTGGCATTACTGCAGAGGATCTTGAAAACATAGATCCTGTTGACCTAGTTGATAAGGTTTCAAACGAAATTGAACATGTATACAGGGAGAGTCTTAACTGATGGCACATATAGTAGAATTTGATAATACAGGAAATATAATCTACAGAGGGATATTATCCTCGTCCGAAGTATTGCTTTATGATAAGCTCATAGAGACTCTACAACAGGACATTCCTCAGATTGAGCAAGATCTAAAAGAACAGTATGGCGACTCTCTTCAGTACAAATACAATTTAGGGAAAATCCTCGGTGATATTCTAGCCAAGAATGAAGTGTCTATTAAAGAGAGACGGAGATTCTGGGATGAGATAAAGAATCTTGCGACCACTGAGAACAGAACCAGGGCTGAGGGAACGAACTCGAAAAGACGAAGTTTCTTCGAACAGTGCTACAGATTGTCACAAATCGAAGAAAAGACTGTGAAAAAACTCTCTTGGCGTCAATGGGAATCTTTATTGGATCGCTCAGACAAGAATACTGAAGATGCAAGACTTTTCTCCTGGATTAAGAGATTCCCCAGAAAACTCAAGGAAGATGAATGGAGAGAGTTCTTGAAAATAATGAATTTATATCTCGATGAAAAGGATACTTCAGTATTTAGTGAGGAGGAACTATTTGAAATATATGATTCAATGATTGTGATGGCTGATACCTGGCTTACAAACTTAAAGGATTTCAAAAAAGGACATCCATCAAGCCGAAAACTAGCTTCGTTAGCAACTTGGTCAAAAAAATACTATCGGAATTGTTTTTCTTATGCACGCTCAAACAAGGAAAAGATTTCTGAAGCGCTATGTCAGGAGCTGTTCAAGGAAATGATGCTTTAAGGACATGAGAGTATAATTCGTTTTTTGGACATTCCCTCTTAGCTAGTTGGAAGAAGGGAAATAATCTGTAGCTGAGGCAGCAGACTGCAACCTTTTGCCAGCCATCAGAAGTATAGATGCATGCAGAGGCGCTGTCAACGAATACCGCTGGCAGTGCCTTTACCATCACCCGATCAGTTGATCCAAATCAGGCAAAATCCTCATCGCTTATCCTGCCTGGGAACGATATCATCAGCTGTGAGATGATCAGGCCCCAGTTGCGGGGCTTGCCGTACCACTTGGCCGTTATGTCCCTCATCGCAAGGAAGAGAAGCTTGAAGAGCGAATCGTCGGTGGGAAACGCCGTCCTTGTCTTCGTGACCTTCCTCAGCTGTCTGTTGAACCCCTCTATGGCATTGGTCGTATAGATCAGGCTCCGCATCTCATAGGGATACTGGAAGAAGGATGTCAGCTCATCCCGGTTGTTCCTCCCCAGCTCTTTACTGCGGAAGGATATTTCTTTCCCCATTTCGAATCGAATGCATCTAGCTGCTCTCATGCCTCCTACTGGGTGTTCACCCTGTAGACCTTCTTGAGGTCAGAGACGAAGACCTTCATGTCCTTCGAGACAACAAAGCGGGAGGATGAGCGTATCTGGTGTATGATGCATCTCTGGATATCCGTCTGAGGATGGACGGCGGAGATGGCGTCGCAGAAGCCGGAGAGCCCGTCGACGCAGCATACGAGCATGTCACGTACTCCCCGGACCTTCAGGTCATTCAGCACGCCCAGCCAGTACTTCGCGCTCTCGTTTCCTCCTATGTACATCCCAATCACCTCCTTCGTCCCGTCAAGGCGGATGCCTATAGCGATGTAAACAGCCTTCTTCACCACCTGCCCCTCCTCCTTCACATGGTGGTGGATGGCAATTATGAACATGATGATGTATTTGCCGTCAAGGGGCCTCGGGAAGCACCCTGCCGGTTATCTTGCTTATCATCTCCGCAGAGGCCTCTATGCCGTAGATGTCCTCTAGATGGGACGAGATGTCCCTTGTGCCCATGCCCTTCGCATACATCGAGATGACCCTGTTCTCCATGTCCGAGACATCCTTCTGGTGCTTCTTCACGATCTGCGGCTCGAATGTGCTGTTGCGGTCGCGGGGGACACAGAGATCCATGTCCCCGAATGACGTGGTCACGCTCTTGCTGCTGTGGCCGTTGCGGCTGTTGAATCCGCTTTCCCCGCTATGCTCGTACTTCCCGTAGCCGAGATGCTCGTCGAGCTCCCCCGCGAACATCTCCTGCAGCATCGGTGAGAACATGTCCTTGACATGTCCTCGATGCCCCTTGCGCTCTTGATTCCGAATTCATCGATGAGCTTCGCGATGAGCTCCTTCCTTTCAGGGCTCAGTTGCTTTGCTGGCTTCTTTGCCATATTAAAACTCCTATGCCTTCCTCTTTTCTAGCATAGGAGCTTTTTCAAGTGTTCACAATTTTATTTACGGCCTCCTCATTTGAGAAAAACCTATTGATAAAACGAATTACACTCCCGGATTTTCTTAGATTTTTCTTAGATTACAACTAGTTCTTATTTCAATCTATAAAATGTCGCAGGGCCCTTTCCTATTTTGATAAGAAGATTATCTTCAAGCATTTTTTTCAGAATATAGCTTGCATGCGTATCACTACAATGCATGATAGAACATATATCTTTTCTGGATATAGAACTATTCTCTTCCAAGTATTTTATAATAAGTTTCTTTTCATCTTCAGGCAATAACCCTTTCTGTCTCTTATAGCCATGGACATTACCAGAAATCTCATAAACATCCTTGCTAAAAATGTATTCTCTATTTCTACCTGTACCTATTGCTTCAGCTATTCCTTTCTCTACTAAAGACTCAACTACTTTCTTAGCATCCAATTCACTTTTCTGCATTCTTGAAGCAAGCTGCTCAATAGAGACCCTATGCTCATCCCTTAAAGAAGAAAGGACAATTAGAGTGTCGACCTTGAATTCAATATTAAGCCTATTCTGTTCTTCTACAAGCATCTGTACAAACTTGAAATCCTTTTCTGCACTCATAAGACGAAGAGTAACATTAGAACTTGTAGATAGAGAATAATCAGGAAAAGGATGGCCATTGCGAAGCATGGCTGAATATATCTTGTCTATTCCCCTACCTGTACGCTCAGAAAGTCCTATACGCTTTGTAGCTTCCACCAAGAGCTTGTTTCTAGGAGTTGGAGCAACGGTCAGGATATTATTTATGTTGACTCCCTGTACAAAACCACCAGGACTACTTATCTGAAGAACATCCGGCTGAATCTGTACTGTAACAGCACCAATCCGATAATAATCTCTGTGAACAAGAGCATTGACGAAGGCCTCTCTGAAAGCGATAGGTTCATAATTTGGAATCGGCACACGGAACAGTCCTACCTGTATCTCCTGCTCGGTAACTCTTGCCACAAATAAATTGTTAACTTTTTCAAATACTTCTAATAAAGGCTCATGCATAGCAGGAGGATTCATAAGAACATCAGTTCCATCCATTACCTGAAAAAGTACTTCATGTCCTGCACATAAGTTTCAATGAATTCCTGCTTACCTACTATCAGAAGCCCTGCAATTGTCGGATAAAGTTTATCTTCGATTCTTCGAGAAAAACCTAGGGCAAGATCTATTTCCTCATCAGATAATTCCAACAGTGTCCTATCCCCATGATGGAGTCCAATTAATTTTCTTAATCTTTCATGTTCAATGGAACTGAAAGCTTCTTCACTGGAGATGTCCTTGATAATCTGCGAGGATGGATCAAGAACCTGTATATATGCAAGGCGCTGGACAATTTCTTCGGGAGATAAAGGTTTTGTTGCGGGTGTGCCATCCTGCCGCATGGTTCGATATCCATACCTACCATTTCTTGTAGAATGAAGCTGCCCTGTCAATTCTACGGAAAAGACCAGTACATCTTTGCCGGTACAATCATCCGTTTCTAAAGATGCTGACACAGCTATAGGAGGAATTGTATTCTCCCTAATAATGGCTACAAGAGAGAGTGCATCCCTATGTTGCGCATTGACTCCAGTTACAGTTCCATCATCTTCGATGCCTAGAAATAATTTTCCACCTTCAGCATTTGCCATACCTATTAGTTCATAGACAAGCTTATCCGTGGAATATGACTTAACGTCACTTTTAAATTCTATTGTCAGCGTCTCGTTTAATGGGAACTGCATTTAAAACTCCTAACATATAATAAAATGATACTTCGATACGAATGAAAAAAAATAGAAAATAATGTGTATTATTATTATTTTTTTTCTATATCAAGCCGTAACACCTCGCTACGAACATATTTAATATAAACATCTTCAATATAACGACTCAAAACATGATAACAATGAGGCTTTATTCTTAACTCTTTATCAACATTTCTACCATGTGCTTTAGAAACTCTAATTTCTTTCAACACTTCAGCAATATCATTAACACTAAACTCTTCTTTACTATCAACAATAAAAGGCTTATTGATCTTTTTCATTACATTAATCAATCTTTTTTTTAAAGTATCAGGTCGAGAACCAATATTGATATCCTTTAAATCATACCCTAAAGCAGTTAATTGGGTGTTATACGTTTCAAAAAATTCATTTTTAAGTTTTTTTATTTCTTCTGGTACCTTAGTTGAGTTTCTTTTATCCGAAAGACTATCAAAAGCAATGACAGCCTCTGAAATATATTGAAAAGCCGTTATTTTATTTCTATCAATTCTATTGAAGAAAGCTAAAGGATAAGAATTTTTTGAATAATAATCATTCCATCGAGAAAAAAGAACATCTAATCCATTTGACTCTAATTCCTTTATTGTTACATTATTCTCTCCCCAGGAAGATTCTTCTTCAATACACGGATGGTAATATGATAAATTTGCATGAAATATGATATCATATGGTATTCTTCCCTCAAATAAATAAAGGTCTGTTACGTTATTAACCTGTATATATCTTCCAGTAATGAAACTAAAAAAATCTCTAATGGATGCAAGTAAATCAATTAACTCAGGTAAAATATACTTTGTATTATTTTCAAATTCAAAGTAGAAATGAGGAACTAATTCTTCAACTGCATCTTTTAGATATTGTATTTTACCCCCTGACGACCGACCAATTTTAAATGTTATCCCGTCCAATTTAGCTTTATACTTATAACATCCATCATTTCCTAATGTGTTCCAGTTTGTCATATTATTTATTTTTATTGCACCCTGCTCCAAAATGAATTTATCAAATGATATTTCTTTATTACACTGCTGAAAAGGATAATCAATCCATGAAATACATCCAATCATAAACATTTCTCCACCAATTGTATAAAATGGAGATGCTTCACCTGTCTCTCGATTAACACTTGATAATACAGGATTTTTTACATAGCAATCCCAACAAACAATCTGAAAATCAGGAGAAGTTAAAATAAAAGATGCAGAAGTATCTTTTCGATGTCTCACATAAGAAATAAAATCCTGGTTATCCTTATCCGTATTACACTCAAAATATATATTTAATTCATTTCCCTTAAGTATTTCGACTACACCTTCCAGTACTCTGTCTTTATAATCTATATCGTTGATTGCAATATTACATTTTTTCAACATATATTTCTCTCTTCAATAAATATATTTTTTACTAACATATCTATTAAAAAGTATTATATGTTTATTTTTTCTCTATCAAAAGAAAAATACCTACAAAAAATATAATCTGAAAAAACAAAAACCTTGATCGAGTAAACATCAAACACATATTTGATGATGAATACTAGACTCATTATGAATTTTATAAATATTATTATAAAATAACTTTTGATATGATATATATTTATAGCGCATAATCCCAATCAGTTCCCAAATAAGTCCTCATAGAGCAAGGGTTTTTGTGCTTCAGTACTGCTCTGCCTACCTACTAGATGCGAAGAGGGAACTATAATCCTCACTTTCAACAGATATAGTCAAAAAGCATGGAATACAATTCATCATAAGTATTTGTTACAAGAAACGGAAAATGATACAATGCCTTTTTGCTGATAAATCAACCACCAATTGGAGATTACCTGATGACAACCATAGAAAACATAACATATGACATGGAGCGTTCATTATACGGGCAAAAGAATCTTATACTGAAAAACTGTGCGTTCGACGGCCCCGCGGACGGAGAAAGCGCATTGAAGGAATGCAGCAACATTATTGTCGAAAACACATTCTGCAATCTCCGCTACCCTTTCTGGCATGACCATGGCCTAAAAATTTCAGGCTGCACAATGACCGAACTGTGCAGGGCGGCGATATGGTACTCCGACAACATAGAAATATCATCATCCCATCTTCATGGCATCAAGGCTCTGAGGGAATGTAGCGACATCCTGATAAAAGACTGCGACATCATCTCTCCCGAATTCGGCTGGTCGGTAAAGAATCTCGGGATGAAGGATAGTACAGCTGAAAGCGAATACTTTTTGATGCGTGGAGAAAACCTCCATCTTGAAAACATCAGCTTCAAAGGAAAATATTCCTTCCAGTACACGGAAAATCTCAAGATGGAAAGCTCCACTCTCGATACAAAGGATGCATTCTGGCATACCAAGAATGCGGTGCTGAAAGACTGCACCATAAACGGCGAATATCTCGCCTGGTACTCGGAGAACCTTACGCTTATTAACTGCAGGATTACAGGAACACAGCCGTTCTGCTACTGTAAAGGCCTCAAGCTGATCGATTGCGAAATGACCGACACGGACCTCTGCTTCGAGAAATCAGAGGTGGAAGCAACAATAAAGACCCATGTCATCAGCATCAAAAATCCCGCGTCGGGAACAATAACAGTTCCTTCCGTAGGAGATATCATAATGGATGATGCGAATGCTAAGGGAAAAATAACCGTACAGGGATGATCAGTCGATAGAATGAAGCATCACCTCTTCTGGATTATCAGGATTTGTGAGGATGGTTCATGATCAATTACGTTTGCATACCACCAAGATAAAATATGCATCAAGCTATGCCGATTCAGTGTAACTGAATGGCATTAGCGGCCACGCTAATGCCATCACAATCCTTAGTCTACAGCTAGCATGGACAAGGAATGTAATGACCGGCTTTTATACCGTCGGTATATGGCCAGCCGCTCCGGCCTCTACTGCTGATAGCAGTTACCTTCCGCTTTTTCCTGGAATTACAGGAAAATGTATCACCTTGGGATGGGAAAGCATGCTCAGATCCTGATAATCGACAACACCTCCTTTCTGCAAAACATACTTCCGATATATATTCCACGCCCCTACCGCATCTGCATTGAAGTTCACTCCGGAAGAATCCAGATACAGCCCTCTCTTGATTCGCCTTTCCTTTTCCGCATGCACCTTATCTATCGCCTTGGAACATGGGGAGCACTGGCTGGTGAAGGATTCATCAATCATCACAAGCTGCACACCCATCATCTTGAGCTTGTATCCGAGCATCTTATAAAAACGGTCGTATGGAAAAGAATGGAGCATCTGATTCATCCTCTTTCCCTTGTCGTTGTTTATTCTTATACCGTTGAGGTTCCCGACAATCACGGTATTTATCGAATTATCAAGGGCATACGAAGCAATGTAACGCGTAACGATATGAAGTATCTCTTTTATCTTGTTGTTCCTCTTTTCATAAAGCCATGCAACCTTTTTGGAATTGAACCGTCTACCGTCATCCTTGTTTTTATCCAGAATCTGATATCTTGCTATCTGCTTTGCAAAATACTGCGAGCACTCAAGCCACTCCCGCCCAAGGATCAGGACCTCCTTGGTGGAAGGACAGCACAGTGTGACAGGATTTTTGATTCCAAGGTCTATGGAAAGATACCTGCCGTTGTCATCAAGACCATTCTCTTCTGCAACCCTATAGAGCAGATTCACCCTCATGATTCCATCACATGGAGGAAATATCTCCAGATGCGCTATTTCATCAAATTCAGAGAAAATGTTGTTCTGCAAAACAAGGCTGAATATCCCGATGCCGAATTTTGTTTTCAGATATCCGGTCAAGGTGGAGCTTAAAGGTATTATCACCTTATCATTTCTCTTATAAAAGGAATTCTTCGGAAAGACACAGATGAATTTATCACCCTGATAATTCGGCATCTGCACATTCTCCACATTGCTTTTCTTTCGGGCCCAATAGCTTTTCCAAGCCCAGTCAACCTTCTTCAGCACCTCCCCTGCAACGGAAGGCCCCAGCTGTTTGAAGAAAACATTATCCTCCAAACCGCTTTTTTGAGAATGAAGATTGGGAACAGCCTTTCCCTCTCCAAACCGGAACTCACGCCTTTCGAACAAGGCGGCATTCCATACCTTTGCCGCGGAATAGCAGAGATGGCCGACCACGACCTCCATTTCAGGAGTAAGATGAATTTTTGTCTGTTTAATCAACCACATATACCATATTAGTCTGATAAACTAATGGTTTGGTTAATCATAATTCACATAAATCTAAATATATCAATTCCTGTTAGCCGTCAGTTACAGATTCGCAACACCAACATAATGAACATTTTCTTTCGATCCATCCTTCATATAACAAAAATTAAGAAAAAGATTTTGCGATGATCCCATCAATCAATTCTTCCGTAGATCCATAAATCCCGGATTCGAAACGGTAAATATACTGATTATGGTACTCAAGGTACTTTGCAACTTCATCATCCATATGACGTAGATATTTTGAATCATCAATATTCATTTTACTTAGATTCTTCCACATCTTCTGGCTTTGCGTCTCAGGCAAGATAATACGTCCGGTATCAGGAGAAAATGAAATAACACCTTTATCAAACAACTTGTCATAATTTGGCGTGAGTAACAACGAATTATGGGGATCCACCCGTTCCGCATTGGTTGATTCCCTCCAAGGCTTTATATGACTTGCTATCAGCCAGTCGACATTGTCCACTCCAGTGACCGCACAGCGACCATCCCAATATGCAATGGCCTTCTGCCGATAAAAAGTCTGGGCATTTCTAACAGATGTGAAAATCTCGCTTTCCGTCCGTAACGGCACAGTGACAGTTTCTTCATCATACGAGACCGGATGCTCAAGAAAATAATTGGGAGACAGAGTATGAACATCTTCAACACCACGACTTCTGCATAAAGAGGCATACTCAACAAGATCAAAGACGATACGTGATGGATTGCCCAATTCCCAGTTGATCTGCATTCTTATTGGTACGGCACGACCATAATAAAAATAGGGTTGCTTCCTTCTTTGCTGTATAAAAACAAACGTATCCTTGGCCCCATCGATCAATGCCTTCTCCGTAGTCTTTATACTGTTTTGTCCAGACCAGAACAAAGTCGTTCCATAAAGATGATCCGTATAAGTCTCTGTCGAATATCTATCCTTTTCCAAATGCATTAAAAGTATTTGGGCATCCTGATTCTTAGGCGCCAGAACACCCTTTCCTTTCGCAGCTTGCGGTTGCCATCCGATCAATGTTGCCAAATAATCAAGTTTATATGTATTTCCTATGATGAGGCAATCAACCAGTTTTCTGGACAAACCATCATGCCGTTCGGCAAAACCTTCCATATGTTCCAGGGTAATACATAAACCTTATATTATCCAGATCAAAAACAGAAAACAAACAAATCCAAATCATTACATTAAAAAATACTTATTGCTTTCAGTTCGGTAGATATTCAAGAAAAAATAGACATTTCCAATGTTCCAGCCAACAATCTATTAATTCCCTGGATCAGCAACTCTCCTTGCCCTATAAAATACTTCATAGTCTTTGCGGTTCTTTTCTATACGGGATTTCAGATAATTGCTTAATGCGTTATCCGTACAATAGATGAAACAACCTTTCATCGCTCTTGAGAGTAATGTCTTATAAGTATCCCGTATGATCTTATCAACTTCAGACAATGCTTGGATATTTCCCTGATTGCATGGGCCTGTAAGCCCTTTTAAAGATTGGTCGGTTTGCGCGCGTTTCGTATAATCCGTTATCACCTTACCGTTTTCATACCTCAAATCGTTGCCGATAATGACACCAACATAGCTGAACTCAAGCCCTTGGGAAGTATGGATGCAACCAATCTGATCGATGGTATCATCGTCGATAGCCCAAGTTGATGTGTTGTTATAATTCCATTGCGCTTCAAACGCAAAGCCAGGAAGGACAATATCATAAGCATCACTATTGCTCTTTGATACCCAATTCCAACAATACCCTGCAAGCATGCGGGCTTTGTTATCAATCATATTAAGCCGCCGGATCTCCGCCATCATCACACTGGGATCATCGACAACCTTTATCTCATAATCGTTAGGATCAAAAGTGTAGTACGTCTGTTTTATCTGCAATACATCATCGAGGAAATCCATATATCCATCGGAACCATTGCATCTGAACTGCGAAATCAATTTCGTGAAAAAGACTTTAGCGTCAAATATTCTCGCATATTTTTTGATTTCCTTAATGCTTCCAATATCCTTTGCAGTCACCTTCTGATCCTCATCGATAAAGAATACAGATATTCTGCTCGCATTGATTATTTCCTTAATCTGATTCTCACCTTTGTTTGCAAACAAACCGGACTTGGCATTAAGCCTATGAGCCTCGTCAACAATAAGGACATCATAATCATTGGATTTCGATTCGACAAAATTTCCAGAACTGAGGAAAAGTGAATTGACATACCCTTTTCTGAAATCCTCTTTTTCAAGTTTATATTTATAAACATACCTAGGAGCAGCATTCTTAGTCACATAGGCAGCGGACTTACCATCATGAATGATTCTTGCCAAAAGATTTATGGCTATAACGCTCTTACCGGTACCAGGGCCACCTTCAACGATAAAAACTGTTTTCTTATCAGACGAACCATCCATACGGTAAATATGATGCATGATATCCTCGTAAACGGTTTTCTGTTCGTCGATCAGAACAAACTCCTGATTACCTTTCAGCATTCTTCCAAGTACATCCTGAAGTGACTTCGAAGGCTTGATTTTTCCATAATCAATCCGTGTCATGATATCCCCTGTATCAGGACCAGAAACATGCGATATTATGAATTCCCTCAATTTTAAAGCATCCTGATTGGTAAATACGGGGGATTCTTCTATTTCCTTGAATCGTGTCTCATCCAAAATGGCATCATTTCTCAAAGGAGCATAATTATGCAGATAGGCACATGGAAAAAGAAGGATGTTGTCTTTCTGCACAACCTCATTATATTCCTTGAGTGTCAGCGCATAAGACCACGCCTGATAAGATGGATGAACAACCTCACGACAGCTTCCATTTATAAAAGTGGAGACAAGGTCCTTCCCTTCGACAGGATTTGCGTCATTCCATTGCTTAAGTTCAACAATAACTACGTTTTCCTTACCATTCCTATCCCTACCTGCAATAATGAAATCGATGCGGCTGGACCTGTTGGGAAGCTTATATTCCACGCATATGGTGGTGTCAGATTGAATTTCATCGGTATCGATTATGGAACCGATACACCTCAGGGAATTCTGCCAAGCATGATATTCGGCCACATTTACCTTTCCAATACGCTTTTCATATTCAGTTTTTACAGCATCGGCAATAACCTTTGCATTAACCTTTGACAGAAATTCAGCTTTACTGGATTTATATATAATCATATGCCACCACCAAAAGATTATAAGGGTTCCACCATCATATCTGCAAGCATGCAAGCGTTATCACGTTTTATAACTCATTTTTCCCAAAAGAACCAAAATATGCAAAAATACTATGCAAAACACCATGTTGAACCTTATTCCTTTTAAGTATAAAATCGCCAAACGAGGGTATATATGGAAAACAGCACTATTTCTGAAAAGACAATAAAAATACTTACAGCTTTACAAAAAAACGAAGTGACGGAAGCGGAGATTTATAGACGCATAGCCCGTTTCGTCAAAGACGAGCACAATAAGAAAGTTCTTGAAAACATCGCCGCCGAAGAGGAAAAGCATGCGGTCATCTGGTCAAGATATACAGGAAAAACCGTCAAGCCAAACATGAGGAAAGTAAGAAGATGGACATTCCTTGCACGACTTTTAGGATTCACATTCGCCCTCAAGAAGATGGAAAGCGGAGAGGACAAGGCCACAAAGAACTATGATTTCCTCTCATCCGAAGTACCTGAGGCCAAGGCCATCAGCGAGGATGAGGAAAGGCATGAAAACCAGCTTCTCTCAATGCTCGACGAGGAAAGGCTCCAGTACGTAGGATCCATGGTGCTTGGCCTGTCGGATGCCCTGGTCGAGCTTTCCGGTACCCTTGCTGGTCTCACATTCGCACTCCAGAACACAAGGCTCATCGCACTATCCGGCCTTATTACGGGAATATCGGCAACACTCTCGATGGCTTCATCCGAATACCTTTCTGCAAAAAGCGACGGGGATGAGAATGCCAAAAAGAGTGCAACCTATACAGGGATAGCATACCTGTTCACAGTTGCGGCCATGGTACTACCATACCTGCTTCTCCCATCCCATTCCTTCCTTCTTGCCCTGATAATAATGCTGTCCGTAGTAGTTATCATCATCGCAGGCTTCAGCTACTATATTTCGGTTGCAAAGGAACTGTCGTTCAAGAAAAGATTCTTTGAGATGGCGGGCATATCCCTATCGGTTGCGGCAATCTCGTTCGTTATCGGAATACTCGTAAAACAATTTCTTGGGATAGACATCTGAACAAAGGAGGAAGGCAGTGTCCTTCCTCTTTTTTAATCAACAGACAGTGTATTAAAAAGAATAGGATACCCCGGTCCTTATGGTATGCATGAATGACAATCCTTCGCCATTGTTGAAAATGATACTGTCATCCGTATAGGAAAAGGCATTCCATCCCACAACAAGATCCAAGTACCAGCCGAGATGCTCTGCAACATCCAGCTGGTATCTCATGCCTCCGAGAAGAGAAAGTTCGCCCAAAAGCCCGTCCGGCTTGAAAATGCCCATGCTTCCGATTCCCCCGCCCAAAAGGAAATCCCCATTCTCTCCCCCGTTGAGCCGCCCATAGAACATGACATCCATAAACGGAGCAGGAGCGACTGTATCCTCGGTAAAAGCAATAGCGCAACCTGCGGTGGAGCTCAGAGAAAAACAGTTGTTTATCTCAAAATAGGCATCGACACCGATCGGGATCGTGTTCTCGTTCATGACGTCCACATCAGGAACGGCATGCCCAAAAGAAAACGCCGCCCCGAATGCGGCCGCAAGGGCTTTTCCTACTGCGGAGAATATCGATTCATGAATACCGCTGTAGCCTGCCGTAATCCCAATATACGTCTTACTGTCCCCGGTCTTATGAGTGGCGGCTGATAATTGGAAAAGGAAAGCAACAGCAACCAACAAAAACACAACAACCTTTCTCATATAAACCCTGCCTATTTCATTTTATCATGTAAAAGCATACATATAATGAAATTCCGGAAAAAATATTTTCCCATGCATCCTGATTTGTCAAAATATCTTACCGTATAAGTGATTATCCATCCAAAAGCAACATAATTGCAACATAATCGATAAAAAAAACTACAAATTGCAACATAAAATCATGTTGAACAACATTCTTCTTTCCGATATGTTGTATTTATTATTTTTCTTGCAACACATCAAGGAGTATCAATGAAAAAGGTTGCCGTCATCATGGGAAGCGCCTCGGACCTTCCCATAGCAGAGAAAGCCATCGAGCAGCTCGAATCCTTGGACGTACCCTACGAAGTACATGTATACAGTGCCCACAGAACACCTGCAGAGGCAGCGGGCTTTGCAAAAGAAGCGGAAGACAACGGCATTGCGGTCATCATAGCCATTGCAGGAAAAGCCGCACATCTTGCAGGGGTGCTTGCCGCGCACGCCACGATTCCCATCATCGGGATTCCTATCCAGGGAAGCGACCTGGGTGGCATGGACGCACTGTTGTCCACAGTCCAGATGCCACCGGGAATACCGGTTGCTGCCATGGCGATAAACGGAGGAAAGAACGCGGCCATCTTTGCCGCCCAGATCCTTTCATTATCCGAGCCAAAGCTGAAACAAAAACTTGAAGCATTGAGGTCCGACATGACAAAGAGCGTGTTGGAATCGAACAGGAAAATCGAGGAGAAATACAACAAATGACAAAAGGCGCCCAGCTTTACGAGGGCAAGGCCAAAAAGGTCTATGCCACGGAGGATCCGGAAGTCTGCATAGTTTCATCCGCGGAAAAGGAGCAATAAACAACAAGCTCACCAACTACCTGATGAAGAGGCTTGAAGCAGAGGCAGGCATCCCCACCCACTACATCAACGAGCTGTCGGAGACCGACACCGAAGTAAAGAAAGTGAAGATCATACCCCTTGAAGTGATCGTGCGCAACGTGATTGCCGGATCCCTTTCAAAAAGGCTCGGTGCGCCGGAAGGAACGGCATTGAAATGCCCTGTACTCGAATTCTGCTACAAGGACGACGAGCTCGGAGATCCGATGGTCAACGACTACCACATCCTTGCAATGGGATGGGCGACCGAAGAGGAGCTTGAGACCGTCAAGGACTACGCACTGAGGATCAACTCATACCTACTGAAGTTCTTCAAGGGCATCGGCATCGACCTCATAGACTTCAAGCTCGAATTCGGAAAGACCTCGGACGGCACGATAGTGCTCGCCGACGAGATCAGCCCGGACACCTGCCGTTTCTGGGACTCGAAAACCCATGAAAAACTCGACAAGGACCGTTTCAGGAGGGATCTCGGAGACGTGGAGGGAGCCTACAAGGAAATGCTCAAAAGGGTGTTCGGAGAAGGCAGATGACAGGGAACCTGCACGAGGAGTGCGGCGTCTTCGGCGTCGCGCTCAACAGAAAAAGCGACGTGGCCCATCTTGCATATTACGGGCTCTATGCCCTGCAGCACAGGGGACAGGAGGGGGCAGGGATCGCAGTCTGTGATGACGGTGTGATCTCCTGCCACAAGGACGTCGGGCTTGTTAACGATGTCTTTTCAAAGCACGCCCTATCCTCCCTGCCAAATGGCAGGATGGCGATAGGCCACGTCAGGTACAGCACGACGGGAAAGGATCCGCGCATCAACGTGCAGCCCCTGGTGATCAACCACCTCAAGGGAAGGATGGCGATCGCCCACAACGGGAACCTCACGAACGACGCGGTGCTCAGAAGAAGCCTGGAGCTGAACGGCTCGATCTTCCACACCACGAGCGACACGGAGGTGATTGCTTACACGGTCACGAAACACCGGTTGAAGGAAAGCTCCCTGGAGTCCGCAGTCTCAAGGACGATGGACGAGATCAAGGGAGCTTTTTCATTGCTGATAATGTCGCCGCAGAAGCTGATTGCAGCCCGCGATCCGTGGGGTTTCCGCCCTCTTTCGCTTGCATCGTTCGAGGACGGGTATGTGGTCAGCAGCGAAACCTGCGCATTCGATTCGATCGGAGCGAAATTCATCCGAGACATCGAGCCGGGAGAGATAATAACAATCAAGGACGGACAGATATCTAGCGACAGAAGCCACTGCGGCAAAGAAAAAAGAAGCCTTTGCGTATTCGAGTTCATCTATTTCGCCCGTCCCGACTCGATCCTCGAGGGCGAGAGCGTGCAGGTCGCACGCCAGAGGGCCGGGGCGTTCCTGGCACTCGAGCATCCGGCACAGGCGGATGTCGTCATCGGAGTTCCGGACTCGGGAATCGATGCGGCCCTCGGATATGCCAGACAGTCTGGAATACCATACGGCATCGGACTGATCAAGAACAAATATATCGGGCGCACCTTCATACAGCCGGAGCAGACGATGAGGGAAAACGGAGTGAGGATAAAGCTCAACCCCGTCTCCTCCGCCGTCAAAGGGAAAAGAGTGATCCTCATAGACGATTCTATAGTACGAGGCACCACAAGCATGAGGATAGTAAGGCTTTTGAGGGATGCGGGGGCCAAGGAGGTTCATTTCCGCTCGGCGGCACCGAAATTCCTCTATCCCTGCTACTTCGGAACCGACATCGACTCATCGGAAAACCTCTTTGCATACAAGCACACGGACGAGGAGATGAGGAGGATACTCGATGTTGATTCACTGGGTTTCCTCTCCGTTGAGAATGTGGTCAAGCTCACGCAGAACCCGTCGCTGGGATTCTGCACCGCCTGTTTTTCGTCCATTTATCCATGCAGACCTGAAAACGGGCATGAGAAGGATAAATACCAGAGTCCTTTGAAGGAGAATGAAAATGGCTGATAGTTTCTCGGAAAGCTACAAGAAAAGCGGTGTCGACATCACCGCGGGATACAAGGCGGTGGAGCTCATGAAGGAGCATGTCGCACGCACCCGGACAAAGAACTCCTGCGACGACCTCGGAGGCTTCGGCGGCTGCACCGACATCTCGGATGAAAGCGGGAACGTGCTTGTAAGCGGTACCGACGGTGTCGGAACAAAACTCAAGCTGGCCTTCCTCCTGGACAAGCACGACACGGTCGGGATCGACTGCGTGGCAATGTGCGTGAACGACATAATCTGCACCGGGGCAAAGCCCCTGCTCTTCCTTGACTACATAGCCTGCGGGAAGAACAGACCGGAAAAGATCGCATCGATAGTCAAGGGAGTCGCCGACGGCTGCGTCGAGGCCGGATGCGCGCTTGTAGGCGGAGAGACCGCCGAAATGCCGGGCTTCTACAAAGAGGACGAATACGACCTTGCCGGATTCTCCACGGGAATCGTGGAAAAGGAAAAGATGCTTGACAGGAAAAGGGTCGAGGCAGGCGATGTTCTCATAGCCCTTCCTTCAAGCGGCGTGCACTCGAACGGTTTTTCCCTGATAAGGAAGATATTCGACATCGACAACAATCCCGATGTGCTCTCATCCCCTGTCCCCGGGGAAGAAAAGACACTCGGGGAGGTCCTCCTCACACCTACCAGAATCTATGTGCGCCCCGTCCTTGAGGCATTGAAAAACGTGGATATAAAGAGCATCGCACATATAACCGGTGGAGGATTTTATGAAAACATACCGCGCGCGCTGCCAAAAGGCCTCAGTGCGAAAATAGGAAAGAGCGAGGTGAGGATCCTGCCGATCTTCAAGCATATCATGAAGGAAGGAGGAATCCCCGAACGCGACATGTTCAACACCTTCAACATGGGAGTCGGAATGGTGCTTGCAGTAAGGAAGGAGGATGAGGATGAAACGCTCGCGTTGCTTGAAAAAGAAGGTGCGTACAGGCTTGGGACCGTCGTCGGATCAAACGAGGGTGTGATACTATGGTGAATGTCGCGGTCCTCGTATCCGGGGGTGGAACCAACCTTGAAGCCATTTTAAAGGCAGAAGAGGAAGGGAGGATCAAAAATGCGGCCATCAGTCTGGCGGTTTCGGACCGGGAAGGTGCATACGCACTGACACGTGCCCGGAACCATGGCAAGAAGGCCGTGCTGATAAACCGCAGGAAGATCGGAGGAAAAGCCTTCGAGAAAGAGCTTCTGAAGGTCCTGCGGGAAGAAAGTATCGACCTCGTGGTCTTGGCAGGCTTTCTTTCAATCCTTTCGGAGGATGTGATAAACGCCTATCCTGACAGGATCATCAATGTCCATCCATCCCTCATCCCGTCGTTCTGCGGGAAGGGATGCTACGGACTCAAGGTCCACGAGGCCGCTCTTGAACGGGGGGTCAAGGTCACCGGGGCCACGGTGCATCTTGTCAACAGCATCCCCGACGGAGGACGCATACTGCTGCAGAAGGCGGTGTGCGTCAAAGATGGAGACAACGCCGAAAGCCTGCAGAAGAGAGTCATGGAGGAAGCCGAGTGGATACTGCTTCCACAGGCTCTGGAGATGATGGCTGAAACAATCGACAAGGAGAAAAAACAATGCTTGAACTGAAGAATTATCTTGAAAACAACACCTACCCCGGCAGGTTCATCCTCGCCGGATGCACAAGAGACAACAAGGCGGTGCTTGCATATGCGATAATGGGCAGGAGCGGCAACAGCCGCAACCGCGTGTTCATGCTCTCAGACGGGGTTCTTGAAACCAGGGCCGCGGATGAAAGCAGGCTGGAAGACCCATCGCTCATAATCTACAAGGCAAAACTCGAAGCGGGACGTTTCACAATACTTACAAACGGGGACCATACCGAAACGATTGAAAAAGCGATAAGCAATGGAAAAGGTCTTGAAGAGGCTCTTGTCGAAAGAGAGGCGGAACCGGACATCCCGAACTTCACACCCCGCATCGGCGTCCTCTATGACAATGGCGGCATGAAATACACCCTCTTCATACTGAAAAAGGAGGAAGGAAAGGATATCCGCCTCGCATATACCTACCCTGCAATCCCGGGCTGCGCACATGCGATCCATACCTACAGGGAGAACGCATCCCCCCTTCCCCCGTTCGAGGGAAACCCTCCGATGTTCGAAATTCCAAGCGAGGCCGAAAGTCTCAGGGATCTTCTATGGTCGTCCCTCGACGAAGACAACAAGATATCACTTTATGTGAAGGTCGGAGATGACGAGATCATCGTCAACAAATACAGTAAGGAGGCATGACAATGGACATCCTGGACCTGAAATACGGGTGCAATCCCAACCAGAAAGAGGCTTCAATCTCGAGACCCGACAAGCTTCCCGTGAGCATACTCAACGGAAAAGCAGGCTACATCAATTTCCTCGACGCATTGAACGGATACCAGCTCGTCATGGAGCTCAAGAAGGCCACCGGCATGGCCGCAGCCACGTCGTTCAAGCATGTCTCACCTGCTGGAGCCGCAATCGCCGTACCGCTTGATGAGAAAGAAAAGAAGATGTATTTCGTCACGGACAAGACCGAACTATCGGATCTGGCCACCGCCTACATAAGGGCAAGAGGCGCGGACAGGATGTCATCCTTCGGGGATTTCATCGCCCTCTCCGATCCCTGCGACAGGGCAACCGCCAAGATAATCTCGAAGGAGGTTTCCGACGGCGTGATTGCTCCCGGATACGATGATGAGGCGCTTGAGATCCTGAAGAAGAAAAGGAACGGCTCCTACTGCGTCATACAAATCGATCCTAAGTACAGACCTGAAAAAGAGGAGATGAAAACCGTGTACGGAATCTCCTTCCGGCAGGACCACAACGATTTCATCCCTTCTGACAAAACCTTCGGGAACATAGTGACGAAAAACAGGAACCTGACGGAGGATGCAAGAAGGGATCTTGTCGTCGCGCTTGTCGCCTTGAAATACACCCAGTCCAATTCGGTGTGCTACGCATACCGCGGACAGACCATCGGGGTCGGAGCCGGACAGCAGTCCAGAATCCACTGCACGCGGCTTGCGGGGGGAAAGGCCGATTTATGGAACCTCCGCCAGAGCGACAAGGTTCTGAGCCTCCCGTTCAAGGAAAAGCTTTCCAGGAACGACAAGGACAACTGCATAGAGCAGTATCTTTCGGAGGATCCGGAGATCGATGTGATTGAGAACTGGCAGGATTATTTCACCTCCCGCCCCGAGCCTTTCACAAAGGAAGAGAAGAAGAGATATCTGGAGAACGTCAAAGGCATCTCACTGGCATCGGATGCGTTCTTCCCGTTCAGCGACAACATTGAAAGGGCCTTCAGGTCCGGAGTCTCGTACATAAGCGAACCGGGAGGATCTGTAAGGGACGATCTCGTCATCGAGGCTGCGGACAAGCACGGAATCGTGATGAGCTTCTCGGGCGTGCGCCTGTTCCACCACTGAGGAGGATATATGAACGTTCTCATACTCGGCTCGGGCGGAAGGGAATGCGCAATTTCAAGCCGCCTTGCAAGGAGTCCTGAAATCGACAGACTGTACGCCCTTCCAGGAAACGGTGGAATCAAAGAGTATGCCACATGCCTTCCTGGATCCGTCACAGATATCGCATGCGTTAGAAAAGCGGTTGAAGACCATTCGATCGACTACTGTGTGGTCACCCCGGACGATCCGCTTGCAATCGGCATGGTCGATGCGCTTCCCATACCCTGCTTCGGTCCCACCCGGGCTGCGGCCAGGATCGAATCGAGCAAGGCCTTTGCAAAGGATCTGATGAAAAAATATTCGATCCCGACGGCCCGCTACAAGGTCTTCACATCCTATAAGGAAGCTCTTGAACATGTTGGAAAGGGAACACTCCCAACCGTCATCAAGGCCGACGGGCTAGCCCTCGGGAAAGGGGTCGTGATCGCAAACACGATCGCAGAAGCGGAGCAGGCCCTCAAGGAGATGATGCTCGACAAAAAATTCGGACAAAGCGGATGCAGGGTCGTCATCGAGGAGTTCCTCGAAGGACCGGAGGTGTCCGTACTGGCGTTCACCGACGGAAAAACCATAAAGCCCATGATCTCCAGCATGGACCACAAGAGGGCCTATGACGGGGACAAAGGTCCGAACACCGGCGGCATGGGCTGCATAGCGCCCAACCCATGCTACACCAAGGAAATTGAAAAAGAGACGATGGACAATATCATCATTCCGACAATCCGTGCGCTCGAGGAGGAAGGCTGCCCGTTCTCAGGATGCCTTTATTTCGGACTCATGATCACAAAAAGCGGGGTCAAGGTCATCGAATACAACTCACGCTTCGGGGATCCCGAAACCCAGACGGTGCTCCCGCTTCTGGAAAGCGATCTGTTTGGAATCATGAAGGCCTGTACGTCAGGTAATCTCGACAAGACCGAAATACGGTGGAAGGAAGGCTCCTCCTGCTCGGTGGTTCTCGCATCCTCGGGCTACCCCGGAAGCTACGAAAAAGGAAAGGAGATAACCATACCAAAAGATCTCGATGCTGAGGTCTTCATCGCAGGGGCTGAGAAAAAGGATGGACGGCTAATCACATCCTCCGGACGGGTCATAAACGTATCCGCCACGGGAAGCACTTTGGAGCAGGCGGTCGAAAAGGCCTACAAGGCTGCGGACAGGATCATTTTCGAAGGAAAGACGATGCGTACGGACATCGGTAAAAAGGCTTTGGAGGCATAGATGGTCCACAGGATTTACGTTGAGAGGAAAAAAGGCTTCAGGAACGAGGCGGAGGCGCTTGAGAAGGATATATCGGAGTCCCTCGGAATCAGGCTCGAGGGGCTCAGGATAATAAACAGATACGATGTGGAGGGCATAGACGGAGAGCTTCTGGACAAGGCCGTGGACGAGGTATTCTCGGAGCCGCAGGTGGACGATGTCCTTGCTTTTCTTCCGGATGCGGACCACGTGTTCTGCATCTCGTATCTTCCCGGACAGTTCGACCAGAGGGCGGAAAGCGCAAGGCAATGCATAAGCTTCATCAGCCCCGAAACCTCCTGCCGCGTCAGAAGCGGAAAGGTATATCTGATCTCCGGGGCGGAAAGCGATGACATCGCCAGAATCAAGAGATACCTGATAAATCCGGTGGAAGCCGAGGAGACCGGTCTTGAGGAACTTGGAACACTGGAAACCCCATACCGGACACCGGATATGGTCGACACCCTCGCAGGCTTCACAGCCCTTGACGGAGAGGGGCTCGGAGCTGTTCTTGAAAAATACTCCCTGGCCATGGACAAGGAGGACCTCAAGGTATTCCAGGACCATTTCAAAAGCATCGGAAGGAATCCGACAATCACGGAGCTCAGGGTATGCGACACCTACTGGTCCGATCATTGCAGACATACCACATTCCTTACGGAACTCGAGTACGTCAGATCGGACGACGAGGATGCAAAGCGGATGTTCGACATATATCTCGGGCTTAGGGAAAAGCTCGGAATCAAGAAGCCGGTGAGCCTCATGGACGTCGCCACAATCGGGGCAAAGTATCTCAAGAGCCTGGGATTGGCAGAGAGAACCGACCAGTCGGAAGAAATAAACGCATGCTCGATTAACATCGACGCAAGAATCGACGGTAAAGACGTTCCATATCTTCTGATGTTCAAGAACGAAACGCACAACCACCCTACCGAAATAGAGCCGTTCGGAGGGGCCGCCACATGCATAGGAGGTGCGATCCGCGATCCTCTTTCGGGCAGGGCATATGTCTACCAGGCAATGAGGATCACAGGCTCGGGAGATGTGACGATGCCGTTCGAGGAGACGCTTGCAGGAAAGCTTCCCCAGAGGAAGATCGGAATCACATCGGCCCAGGGAAACTCGAGCTATGGCAACCAGATAGGACTTGCGACAGGACTGGTGGACGAAATATACCACCCCGGATACGTCGCAAAGCACATGGAGCTCGGAGCGGTCGTTGCTGCGGCCAGAAAGGAGAACGTCGTACGTCAGGCCCCATGTCCTGGAGATATCGTTATCCTGCTCGGAGGAAGGACCGGAAGGGACGGCATCGGAGGGGCCACGGGCTCGTCCAAAAGTCATAAAAGGAGTTCGATAGAGACCTGCTCCGCGGAGGTCCAGAAAGGAAACGCCACGGAGGAAAGGAAACTCCAGAGGCTGTTCAGGAACCCTGAGGCCTCGCGCATGATCAAACGGTGCAACGACTTCGGGGCCGGCGGAGTCGCCGTCGCAATCGGCGAGCTTGCGGACGGACTTGAGATAAACCTCGATCTCGTGCCAAAGAAATACCAGGGACTCGACGGAACCGAAATCGCGATATCCGAAAGCCAGGAACGGATGGCCATAGTCATCGATAAGAGGAACGAGAAAAGATTCATGCAGCTCGCAGAGCAAGAGAACCTTGAAGCTACCACAGTTGCCACGGTCACAAAGGCTCCCGTGCTCAAAATGCTATGGAACGGCAGGACAATAGTATCCCTTACCAGAAAGTTCCTGGATACAAACGGTGCTTCGAAAAAAGCCAAGGCCCTCATCGTAAAGGGAAAGGAAACAAAGGAAGAACCGAAAAGTCTCAAGGAAAGGCTTTCCAGCCTCGCCTTCACCTCCCGTCAGGGGCTTGCCGAGCGCTTCGACTCCACAATCGGTGCGGGCACGGTGCTCATGCCTTTCGGAGGGATATACCAGAAGACACCGGCAGGTGCGATGTGTGCGCTGATCCCGACCGAGGAAGGCAATTGTTCCACAGCATCCATCTTCTCCTACGGTTATGAGCCGTACAAGACGGACGCCGATCCGTTCCCAGGTGCGTACGAGGCGGTGGTGAGCTCCATATGCAAGATAATAGCAGCAGGCGGGAAGAGGAAAGGCTGCTACCTCAGCCTGCAGGAATTCTTTGCGAAAACCGGCAATGACGAAAGACGCTGGGGCGCTCCTCTTGCGGCCCTGCTCGGGGCGCTCAAGGCACAGCTTGATACGGAATGTCCCGCAATAGGGGGCAAGGACAGCATGTCCGGAAGCTTCGAGGACCTCAGCGTCCCGAACACCCTCGTCTCATTTGCGATAAACACAGCCGATATCAGCCGGATAAAATCCCCGGAATTCAAAAGCACCTCCTCATACATATACCTGATCGACAAAGAAGACGGCGAGGATATGAAGGACTACCTCGACCGTGCCGCAAAAATCATCGGGAAGGACTGCGTGCTCTCCTCGTCCACCGTCGAGAAGAAGGATGTCGACGTCACGCTCTCAAAACTCTCGTTCGGAAACATGATCGGGCTCGATACGGAGGAAGAGGATCTGAAGGCAAGCGCATGGTCGTTCATAATCGAAAGCAGCAGGCCGATTCCGGGACTGAGGCTCGTCGCAAGGACAAAGGAAGAGAGGATGTTCAACTCCAGGAATCTGGAAGAGCTTCTTTCATCCTATGAGAGCGGGCTGGCAAAGGTTTATCCGCTTAAAAAGGATGGGACGGGTAATGTCTGTACCATAACATACGACAAACCGTTCACACGGCCCCGTCCCTCCGCCAGGACGGCAAGGCCCAAGGTTCTCATTCCAGTCTTTCCTGGCACCAACTGCGAATACGATTCAAGGCGTGCATGGCTGGAAGCGGGTGCAAATCCCGTGGTGCAGGTCATCAACAACCTGACATCCAAGAATCTGGAGGAAAGCATCGAAGTTTTCAGGAAGGAGCTTGGAAGCTCGAACATGCTGTTCATCCCGGGAGGGTTCTCCGGAGCGGACGAACCGGATGGATCGGGCAAGTTCATCACGGCCTTTCTCAGAAATCCCGGAATAATGGAGGGCATCGCAGACCTGCTGGAAAACCGTGACGGACTGATAGGAGGAATATGCAACGGCTTCCAATCCCTAATAAAGCTCGGTCTCGTCCCATACGGGGAATTCAGAAATGCAGGAGCAGACAGCCCCACCCTCACGTTCAACACCATCGCCCGCCATGTGTCGCGGCTTGTTCCGACACGCATATCGTCCACCATCTCGCCATGGCTAAGCTTGTACGAGCCGGGAGAGGTACAGATGGTTCCGGTCAGTCATGGGGAGGGAAGATTCATAGCAGATCCCGCACTTGTCAAAGAGCTGATAAAAAACGGCCAGATTGCGACGCAGTACGTCGATCCCGACGGCAACGCCACCATGGACGGGCTATACAACGTCAACGGCTCCGTAATGGCGGTGGAAGGAATCACAAGCCCGGACGGGAGGGTATTCGGCCGCATGGGTCATATCGAGCGGTGCAGGGACAACCTGTACAAGAACGTGTCACCCACCTCGGGCCTAAGGTTCTTCAAGGGAGCCGTCGGATATTTCTCCTGAATCATCTTGAGAAGAATACGGACGGTTCGAAAGCAACATCGTCATCCAAGGGGAATATCGGACGAGGGAGGTTCCTGTAGGTCAGGCGGGAGAACACCTCGTTGCTGCCGCCGTCGCTAAGCGCCATCAGGGATCTTTTCGAGATGGCGCGTATCTCCGGCTCAAGATATCCGAGTTTGACAACGCACGCCTTGAGGGAAGAGGGCTCCACCCCGAGTGCTCTCATCATGCCCGGATCGTAGCATCCCACATGGCGGTCGGTGACCACCACATGGATCCCACCGATATCGAGAAGGGCCAACGACACACCCTGGAATCCCGGCCAATCCTTCCTGAGGGCGACAACCCTTGCCTCCGCATCCACGGGGGTGCTGGTCTTCCTGTCGAACCCGGCACCCAGCGGGATGCCGATTGTCCGCCCCACTCCGGCGTCGAAGGATTTTGCAACGGCAGGAGGATCGTAGAATGCCTGATAGCACAGAGGTGGGTCGAGGCTGCATAGCTCCTTGTCCTTCAATATCAGCTTCAGAAAATTCGTGACATCCTGGCTGGAACCGGCAGTAGGATTATCCCCGCTGTCCGAGATCACAACCGGACACACTCCGGCCCTGATGCTCTCCTTAGCCTTTTCAAGGCATTCCTTTGGTTCATAGGTCTCGCTGTAGAACCTGAAATCATTCCGTTTCGACCAAAAATCCCCAGCCAGGCGAATGGCAAGCGCCTCCGCACGGGACTTTTCGGAGGCACATGCAAGGGCCGTCACCCCGTTATCATAGGAATCGGCCCATGGAAAACCAAGCAGATAGGATGCCGATACAACGCTCTCATCCTCACTTTCAAGGCGTCTAAGTTCCCCCATGAGGCTTTTCATCGGCTCCGTGCCCGTCTCGGACTGCTCTCCGGCAATGAGCATCGGGATGCGGACAGCAGCCATATGTGTCCTTTCCCCTGCCAGGGCGCGCAGCGTCATCTTTGCAACAAGACATCCTGTCTCATATTCGTCGGTATGGGGTGCGCATTTATAGCCGATGAAGCCGTCGGCATATGAAAGCATGTCGTAATCCACGGTCGCATGCATGTCAAGTGAAGCAAAAACAGGGATATCGGGACAAAGGGCCCTTATCATTGCAAGAAGATCGCCTTCACTCTTGCCGATTCCCCTGACCCTCATCGAGCCATGAAGGGCAAGGCATACGGCGTCGACGGGAAGACTTTCCTCCAAAATGCCAAGGATCTCGTTCCTCAGGCCGACATAACACCCATGATTCCATTCCCCATTCGGAACGGCCCTGGCCATCAGGGACGGGACCACATCGACATCCGCCTTGCACAGGGTATCGACGATGCCCGAGATCGAATCGTCCCTCTTCGTATCAAGAAGGTCCCGGCCGCGCAACACATGGATATCGTCCATACCGGTCACAATCGGATTGAACGTATCCGATTCATGGTGAAGACCTCCGACAAATACTCTTTTGCTCATGTTGGAATGATAACAGTAAGCGGGTGATTGGAAAACAGGTCAAAAACTTTCCAAAGAAAAGGAATCGTCATCATCGAAATCAAGTATTTCCTGATTCAGACGTCCAACCAATGAACTTACGGCATCTGCATATGTCTTTTTATTATATTTGCTGTAAAACGGCACCAATGTCGTTGAATTAAAATTGAGATAATTATTCTCTGTAAACTCATGAATGTAAGAATCATGTTTCCAATAATTGCAGGAAAACTGATTGATTCCCAACACAAAAATAAATACTTCCGTAGCTCCTTTGGATTTAAGTACATCCACACATTCCATCAGGGTCGCGCCCGTTGTGATGATGTCATCTATTAAAATGATGTTTTTACCAGAAAGGTCTCCTTCATAAACATAAGCTCCCTTTACATTCTTTCTGCGATCTTCTTCTGAATAAAATTTATTATCAGGATAGTCTTTTATACACCTAAAATTCATACTCAAATCGCTTAATCCGAGATTGCTGCAGACAGATGGGGTTATATTCTGGAATTTATTTTTTTTACCAGGCTTGTCGGGGACGTTGCAAAATCCATGTATTTCAATTCTGGATTTTCCAATAAAGCCTTTTATCATCTCTGTAAAAAGATCTGAAAAGAAATGATCGAACTTCCCACGTAACTTGCTACGTTCTTTCTTATTGACGCATATAGAACGCGAATATACATCTATTATGTGCATATAGTGGTCGGTTCCATAGTATCTTCCTGCAGCAAATACGAAAACAGACTGTCCTTCATGAAAATACATGCTTTGTATGATCCTGCCCCTCGGATCATCTTTTGTTTCCATGGACTGTTCTCCAATAGGAAGGACATATCTGCCGGCGAAAAATCTTTTCAATTCAGAAAGAGATCTGCAGAGCATATCAGAACAGAAACCGGATTCTTTTTTATAGAAAAGACAGCATGCATCTTTTATATGAACAGAAAAGCAAATATAAGGACGGGTGTTTCTCAAAAATTCAAAATCATCCGAGACATAGGCTGTCAAATTATATAGGAATCCGGTTTTCTCCAATATGGTCTTATGAAGTTTTACATTTGGATATTGGAACTCCCATGGGATAAATTCAACATTGCGGCATCCATCCAATTCCTTGTATATTTCCTTTCTTTCTGTAATGACAAAGCATTTGTATGTCTTGGCAAAATCAGCAACCAGACGCAATTCGGAAAGATTCTTTCCTACGGAAAAATATGAGTCAAGATAGAAAACAAAAGCACCTATGCAATCAGGATCCATTACCA
Source organism: uncultured Spirochaetales bacterium (assembly GCA_949293595.1). Lineage (GTDB taxonomy): Bacteria > Spirochaetota > Spirochaetia > Sphaerochaetales > Sphaerochaetaceae > Ornithospirochaeta. Next base: position 95,581 of record CASFDW010000002.1, read on the forward strand.
CTGTAGTCTTCTTCCCTTTCTGCCACAACGATATCATCCATACCGGAATCTTCCAGCAAGCCCGGGAGCTCCGGTTCCACTATCTTTTTATACACATTCTTTTCCGAAAGCCTTTCTATTATTTCTTTGGGTGTTCTAACGGCATAGGCTCCCCTCTGGATATACTTTTTGGGCCAGCTCAATGTCGGCTTATCCACAACATTCTGTGGAATCAGTACCACCCTGCCCTGCTTCAGGGCGAATGTCGCCTGCTTGAGGGCTCCGGAGGTCTCGCCTGCCTCCATGATGACAGTGGCCAAGGAGATGCCGCTCATGACTCCGTTCCTCAACGGGAAAAACCATCTCTCGGTTTTCATCGAAGGAGGAAACTGGGAAATGACCAGTCCCTTTCTCTCAATTTCAAGCTGTACGTCCTTGTTTTCATTCGGATAATACTGGTTAAGATTTGTTCCTATCACCGCAATCGTGTTGAAATTGTTTTGCAATGCCGTCATATGGGCAGTGACATCTATGCCTTTTGCAAGGCCGGATACGATGATGATTCCGTTCTTTCCCAAAGTGGATGCAACACGTTCCGTATTTCTCTTTGCTTCATCGGACGCCTGCCGGCTTCCGACCAGCGCAACGGTACGTCCATCATAAAGCAGAGACCTGTCACCACGGAGATACAAGAATCTTGGAGCCTCCTCTGTCGCGGCCAGAAGCTTCGGGTAATTCGGATCGTGGATCTTGATTATCCCATCATCCTCGTGCAACTTTTCGAATTGTGCTTTTGCATATGCATATGAAGAGGATAGTTTTTCCGATGGAATATTGAAAAAAGATGACCACACATCAAGATCGGAGGGTATGGAAACAGATACATCGCGTTCCATTGAAAACCTCTCGAAATCCGGTATAAGCTTTTTTTCTGCAACGCCAAGAGCATGCATGAGGGTTGCGAAATTCAGGGCTTCCTGCTTGGTTGGAGTGTCAATCGTGAACATTTTCGTATCCTCTCTCGCAGAATCAATCTCCTCACCTGTGAAAATTGCCAATTCCTCTTTTCTTCTCTTCAGTTCGTCAATATGGAAGATCGTCCCGGAGGAATTCTTTTTCAAAGGGCTGATTTTGCCATTCTGTATGAGTTTGTTAAGTCGTTGAACGGTTATACCCAGATACCCGGCAGCTTCTTTTGAGAACAGGAGTCGGGAAGCCAAAACAGATTCATCGCGGTCCATACCACATATGGTATTATCATGGGTTTAATATTGTCAACTCTTATAATAGCGGAAAGGATAAAAGCTCAAAAAAATAAGGGACATCCTTAATATTTATTTCATGGGGTAGTATGGTGAACCGGATGTCCCTTATTTATGATCATACTTTATCACCTAAAAGGAAAAGCATGGTGAAGATTGCGTGTGTTTTTTCTGAAAAAAACATATACCTGTCATTTTCTGCTTTTCCAGGATAGAAGAAGCGCCGAATCGGCTATCACGAACACGGAGCCTGCATTATGCACCAGAGCCCCCGAAACGGGATCCAGGATTCCCGTTATTGCCAGTACGATTGCAAGAAAGTTCAGGGCCATGGAGAATGTCAGGTTCATGCGTATGGTCGTCATCATACGTCTGGAGAGCATCAGCAGATGAGGCAGCCGGCCGATCTTGTCGTCGACAAGCGCGATGTCAGCCGCCTCTATCGCAATATCGCTTCCGATTCCGCCCATGGCAATTCCTACGTCGGCTTTTTTTAGCGCAGGTGCGTCATTTATCCCGTCCCCTATCATGCAGACCCGCCTCCCTTCCTTCTGGCAGCCGTCGATCCATAGCAGCTTGTCCTCGGGAAGACATGACGAGCGGACTTCCGTGATGCCGACCTGGGAGGCTACGGATGCCGCCACACGTCCGTTGTCCCCGGTGAGCAGCACCGGCTCCACACCGAGCCTGCGGATCGAATCGACCATGCTACCGGCATCACTTCGGAGCGTGTCGGAAAGCACAAGGAACCCGAGGTAAGCCCCATCTGCGGCCACATTGATGATGGCGGAACCGGAAAGGGCTTCCTTTTCCGCTTCCTCCCCAATCCATTTTGGGACCACGAGGCCGCAGGACTCCATGAGCTTCATGTTGCCGGCGACAACGGATCTTCCTTTGACGTCCGCCGTCACCCCCATTCCCAAAAGCATCTTGAAATTGGAGGCATCCCCAAGGGGCCCGGAGCCATGCTGTTTGTATGACCTTGTCACGGCCTTTGCCATCGGATGCTCGGAAAGTGATTCGGCCGAAGCGGCAAGAAAGAACAGCAAATCCCCGGCCCCATCCTCAACAGGAACGACCTTTTCAACCGTCAGATCCCCCTTCGTTAGGGTTCCGGTCTTGTCAAAGGCAATCCTTTCCACATAGGAAAGACGCTCGAGAGCATCCCCCTGCCGTACGAGGAAGCCATGTTTCGTCGCATTTCCTATCGCGGCCATTATCGCCGTAGGGGTTGCAAGTACAAGGGCGCAGGGACAGAACACCACAAGGATTGTTACGGATCTGATGATCTCATGGGTGATTATCCAGGTCAGGAATGCGGCGGACAGCGCCGCCACGACCACCCATGTCGCCCACCTGTCGGCCAAACCGACAATCTTGGCCTTCGAGGCATCGGCAGACCGGACCAGGCGTATCATGCGCTGTATCGAGCTGTCCTCACCCACCTTTGAGGCCCTCATGTCGAAAGGGCCGTAATAGTTCACGCTTCCGCTGGAAACCTCATCTCCGACCATCTTGTCGACAGGCATCGACTCACCTGTCATAACAGCCTCGTTGACCGATGTTCCTCCGTTTATGACAATCCCGTCCACGGGGACAGTCTCCCCAGCAAGGACCCTTACGACATCCCCAACCTTCACATCCTTTGCAGGGATCACGGACTCACGGCCGCAGGCTATGACACGAGCCGTCTGAGGATCCAAGCGCACAAGCTTCTCGATACCGGCCCGGGCCCTTGCCACCGTAAGTTCCTCAAGCAGGCTCCCCAGTTGCATTATGAAGGCAACCTCTCCGGCCGCAAACGTCTCACCTATGATCAGGGAGGCGATAAGCGCAATGGACACCAGCACGTCCGCCTTGATGTCGAACCTTGTCGTAAGGCCTATGACGGCCTCCAGTATTATCGGAACACCGCATAACACCACAGCCACCCAGGCCAAGTCGAATCCTCCGGGAAACACCTTTAAAATACTGAGCAGCAAAGACAAACCAGAAACGGATAGAAGAACGGCATCCTTCCTTATCCCGCCCTTCTCCAACAAGCATTCAAGCCTTTCCATGAATCCACGCATGTGATGAAATCCCCTTGATGTTGTCTATATTATACCTATAGGGGGTATGGGTTTCAACCCATGAAGCAATCATTTCAGATTTGCAAAACGCTCGACAGCCTTTGTGAAGCTTTCTATCGTCTTTTCCGCATCACCATGCTCTATGCCGTCACGCACACAATGCTGGATGTGTCCCTCGAGAACAATCTGACCGCATTTATGGAGGGCCGACTTGGCTGCGTTTATCTGAAGAAGCACGTCTTCGCATGGGACGTCCTCGTCCACCATCCTGTCGATGGCCTGAACCTGTCCGATGATCTTCTTAAGCCTTCTGTGAAGGTTTTCCGCGTCCATGCACTGTCTCATGAAGCCCTCCTCGCGATATCACAAAAAAACAATAACATTACTGTCGGACAAGCTCAATACATAATTCCGGATATCACAGAGCCTCCATTTGATAAAAAAAATTCCCCGAGACGGGGAATCAAAAGCCGTTGCATCCTTCCAGCCTATCCAAAAGGCAGGCAAGGATGCAAGCATGTTCAGAAATCTGAAAAGGCCGCAGTCTCATCGGTAACGATCTCTTCGCTTGCACCGGTATCGACGGAGACCGCAAGGCTCTCGAAGTGTGTAAGCCACTCCTCCTGCGGTGCGTCCTGGTTTGCCACGAGATACGGGACCGATAGAAGCATCATGTTCTCATCAAGTGGCACGTCGAGCTTTTTCTCGAAGGACACCTCGTTCCAGCTGTCGTCGACATATGTGATCTTCAGCGTATGGCTCTGTCCGGTGACAACGAACTGGTCCCTCATGCGGCTGTAGAGCACCATCTCGGGTTGGTTGTCGATCTGGACGTAAACCTCGTCGAGCGCCTTGAGGTCCCCGCTCTTGTTGTTGTCTATTAGGATCGTATGCTGCTTTCCTATGAAGAACATCCATACTCCGATCAGGATGACGACGACGATTGCCGCTATCCTGATATAAAAGGATCTGTTGATACTGATCTTCATACTCAAGCCTCCTGTTCCAGGGCAAGCCTTGCGGCCCTTCTCCTACGTACTTCGTAAAGCACGAGGGACACTGTGATGACTCCGTAGCTGACGAACACCCTGAAGTACTCGCCGAGCTGGGCCTGACCTATCAGGTTCCTTCCCACCATAGGCGCGATCGCGAACATCAGATGGAAGAGAATGATGCCGAGGAACACGTTGCGGATGTTTGCCTTGTCGACGGAGGCTCCTCCGACCAGAAGCGCCGCAATTGAGAACATGCCGATCTGGGAGTGGCTGTTGTACGTGTTGAGCGTCCCGATGTTCTGCAGATAGATGATCATGCCATAACCTGCGAACACGGTCGAAAGCACGATCGAGATCACCCTTGTGCGTTCAACCTTGACACCGGACTCCCTCGCAACCTCCATATCCTGACCTACGGCCCTCATGTCCTGTCCGAGCTTCGACTTCTTGAACCAGAGGATGAACAGGCAGAAGAATGCGACGATGATGAATGTCGCTATCGGTATGGGAACCCCGAAGAAAGAGAACGTGAGGAGGTTGTCCAGGCTTTTTCTCATCGAAATGAGGTTGACCGTGTTCCTGACACCATATCCTCTCGGAAGGATGAGGGCGCTGCTCACGATCGGGATGACGGATCCCATGAGATAAAGCACCACGAGCTGGTAGACACCGTTCATGAAGAATCCGATTATGTACGAGGTGACCATCTCCCTTCCCTTCGCCTTGTTGAGGATTGTGCCACAGAGATAGCCGAGAATCACCGAAATCGGTGTGGAAATGATCGCGGCAAGCACCATGCCGGGGATTCCCACGACATTCCAGTCGGAAACGAATATGAGTCCGATCTGTCCTGCCATGGCTCCGAGGGTCATGCCGAAGTTCAATCCCATCCCCGCCATGATCGGAATCAGGAGGGACAAAACAAGGAATGCGTTCCTGCTGAGGCGGGTGACCACCTCGTTGAGTATATATGTGCCACTGTATCCTGAGAACGGAATGCTGACGGCACAGATAAGGACGAAGAGGATTGTGACAAGGTTGTTCATCACAAGTTCCTTCGGTCTCATGTTCAGACTTTTCATCTTGCCACCTCCTGCTTTCTTGTGAGCGCGTAGAGGATCATGCCGTTGGAGACTATGATTCTTATAACCTCGGATACGTCGGTCTGGATAAGACCGTTCATGACGCTCGGTGTCATCGTGAGGATTCCTTGGAAAAGGAAGGTTCCGATGACGACATTGGCGATCGAGGCCTTGTTCACGGTCGCACCTCCGAGCAATATCGCGGAGACGGCCGGCATGGCCATGTTGAACGGGCTCATATAAAGCTGGATGAAGCCGAAGGACTGCTCGTAAACAAGGATGCCGACGGCTCCGAGCCATGTTGAAAGGACAACCGAGAGCATCCTCATCCTGTCTACGTTTACTCCGCTGGCGGTCGCAAACACAGGATTGGATCCGACGGCGGTCATCGCCGTTCCCGTCTTCGTCCTGAGGAAAAGCCACACAAGGAAGGCGAGGAAGGCGAAGAAAAGGAACATGCCCACCGGTATCTCAAGACGTCCGAGCCTTATCGCAAGGAAATCCTGAAGCACGTGGTAGTAGTACCCGTCGAGGGAGATCGTGGTCCTGAGCCCCTGCCCCGCATATCCCCAGACCATCGCAGGGTTGTCATAGGGCAAAAGGAGCCACATGATGCACATGAAGGCTACAGAGGAGAACCCGACATAGGTTGCGATCATCATCTCTCCTCCCTTGACCTTGTTCAGAAGAACTCCGTATCCCCAGCCGAGAACGATCGCAAACGGGGTGCAGAGCAGGATGGCCATGAAGAACGAGGCAGGACCGGCTATGTTGAGCTCAAGGCTCAGCGTGGCTCCAAGAAGCCCTGAAATGATCCCAAGCGGAAGGCCGAAATTCAGGCCGCATCCGGAATGGATCATCGGGACCATGGCCAATACGAGCACCGCATTCATTCCGAACCTGTTGAACGTATCGGTGAGGCCGGTCAGGATATTGATACCCGCAAACGGAGATATTATGAACAAAAAGACCAAAAAGAGACCTATGATGATCCTAGGTAATCCGAAGGCCTTCACAAACGAATCCAATCTTTCCTTCAAATTCATTTTCCGCCTCCTTTCTTTACATCGCCGACCATCAGCAGACCGAATTCCTCGCTCGGGGTGGATGCGTCGAGGATGCCGTTTATCATGCCGTCCTGGACGATTGCGATGCGGTCGCAGATGCTTCTGAGCTCCTCGAGCTCCGAGGACACCATGACGATGGTGGTTCCGAATTGCTCGTTGTAGTTTCTGAGAGCCTTCAGGACAAGGGCTTTTGCACCGATGTCGATGCCGCGCGTGGGCTCGCTCACGAAAAGGAGTTTCGGCTCAAGGGCGAACGCCTTGGCCAGACATACCTTCTGCTGGTTTCCGCCGGAAAGCTCCTTGGCCTTCTGCCGTGAGGACGTGCACCTTATCTCGAGCTGTGCGATATAATCCTCGGTGACCTTCTTGATCGCCTCGTTGTCGCGGAACTTAACAAATCCGATCTTCTTCAGGAACTTGTTCTGAATCTGCATTGCGGAGAACGCAATGTTCCATTCCAAGGACTCATCGAGAAGAAGTCCGACACCTCTCCTGTCCTCGCTGACAAAAGCCATGGAAGCATCAAGAGGAACACGCGGGGCATTGAGCTTGACGGCCGCACCGTCGAATTCAACCTCGCCCTTCGCCCCATAAAGCCCCATTATGCCATTGGGTATTCCTATCTTGCCCTGTCCGGCAAGGCCTCCGATTCCGAAGATCTCCCCTTTCTTTACAGTGAAGCTGACATCCTTGACCATCTCTCCAGGCATGTTGACCTTGAGATGGGACACCTTGAGGATGTCCTTGTCCTCACGCACATCCTTGCCTCTTTCGATCCTCTCGGTCGAAACGGTACGTCCGACCATCCACGAGGCGATTTTGGCGACATCGGCATCCTTTGCGTCCACCTGCTTGATTATGAGTCCGTCCCTCATGACCATGATCGAGTCGCAGACATCGATTATCTCATGCAGGCGGTGGGAGATGAATATGATTGCTATACCCGCTTTGCTGAGCATCTTCATGGCCTTCAACAGGGCTTCGGCTTCATGCTCGGACAACACAGCCGTCGGCTCGTCGAGCACAAGAAGCCGTATTCCGCTCTCACCGGCCTTGCCGTCATCCTCCTTGCTCAGCTCGCGTGCTATTTCCGTGAACTGCTTATGTCCGACGGGAAGATCCTTTATGTATTTGTTCTCGTCAAGTGAGACACCGAGCTTCTCTATGGCCTTGAGAGCCCTTCTCTGAAGCTCCTTCCTGTCGATTGTATTGAGTCTCTTTCCAAAAAGCTCGCTGACAACACTGTATTTCTCAGGCTCGCGATTGAAAAGGATGTTTTCTGCTACTGTGAATTCCGGCAGGAGCGAAAATTCCTGATGGACCATTCCTATGCCGGCCTTGAGCGCATCTTCGGAGGATTTGAACACGACCTTCTCACCGTCGATAAGGATATCGCCTCCGTAGCCGCCCGTGGCATGGATCTCCTCCATACCGAACAATATCTTCATCAGCGTGGATTTTCCCGCACCGTTTTCACCTACAAGCCCGAGTATCTCGCCGGGATAAAGCGTGAAATTGATGTCTGAAAGGACCTGGTTCCCGAAAAAGTCCTTGCTGATGCCCTTCATTTCCAGAAGTGGCAATCCTTTGTTTTCCATTATTTTTCCTACGTTAATAAAGTTTAAAGGCAAACACAGGGGAGGCATCCACCTCCCCTAGAAAAAATTCCGGTTCCGGGAAGAACTACTTGAGCGTGTAGTATTCCTCGGGAATCTCGACCTCGGTAACTCCCATGTAGCCCTTGCCCATGATGTATGTATCCTGGTACACGAGGAACATGTTCCTGAGAGCAACACCCGTGTCGACGTTCGTATAGTTGGCAGCACCCCACTTGGCGCCCGGAGTATACTTGTTGTAAGCCTTCATGACATCCGCCCTGTTGAGGAGCTCGCTCTCGCCGTTGATGACGTTGATGGCATGGGTTCCAAGACCTGCGGAAACAGTGTAGCCGTAGCTGTAGGCCCAGGTTCCGAATCTGCCTGCACCACCCTTCTCGACGACGGAATCCTCAACCTTCTTCAGGATTGCGGGGAAATCTCCGGCTTCGGCGCTGAGGTCGATTCCGAGAGCTCCAGGATATCCCATGAGCGGTGACGGGAGGTCGGCTTCGATGAAGTAGCCGCCGTACTGCATGAGCTGGCGGAGAAGAGGCTCGGTGTGGGCGTCGTTCGTGCAGAAGAACGCAGTGTTCTGGCCATACTTCTCAATCCAGGACGGTGTCTGCTCGAGGATGTACTGCTGCGCACCTGCGATTCCTACGTCGCTGGTCGGGTCCGGAGCGGTCTCCATGACGAAGGACATTCCAAAGGAATCACAGGCAGCCTTCATGATCGCAGCCCTCCTGCTCATCGTCTCCATCGAGAGATGGCGCGGGAACGAGATGTGCACGAATGTGTCGCATCCGAGGTCATGAGCGGTTTTGATGATGAGGTAGCCACGGCTTACGAAGTCGTTGTTGCAGACAAGGTCGGCGACGCTTGCGATCACGCCCGGATCCTCATGGGCCTCACCTGCGATACAGATGATGTCCGGCCTCATCTCCTTGATTCTTCTGAAAGCCTCCGTGGTTCCAGGAACTGCCTGGTTGACGATAACGGCCTTCATGAGCGGGTCGTCGGCAAGGCCGGCGATGACGGAGATCGTGGTTTCCTGCTCTTCCATGAAGTTGTCAGGATATGTGAGATGCTGGATCATACCTCCGTCCGCGACTGCCCCGTATTCGGCGATAAGGGCCTCGGCACCACGGAGATCGTCCTCGCTCTGGCTGACTGTACCGGTCACGATTCCGATATGGAAATTGTTCTTTTCGGGAGCAGCTGTCGTAGCGGCGGCCGATGTTGAAGTCGATGTGGTCTCAGAACTTCCGCCGGCAAAAGCAAAAGACGCGGCAAGAAGAACACAGAACAAAACCAATGCTTTCTTCATTTAGATTCCTCCTGTTTTTTGAATCTTAAGAGGTATTTTACTCCAACTTCACAAGTTGTTCTACACATTGATGCAAAATATTGAATTAATATGCATTAAGGATTCGGAAATCATGCAACCGGAACACATTGCAACAAAGGAGGAAGAATGAACCTTTTTATCCGGTTTTCAGGATTTGGCCGGAGGCAGTATCTCGATCCAGTACCCGTCCGGATCGGTTATGAAATAAATGCCCATCCTTTCATTCTCCATGGCCACACACCCCATGGCACGATGCTTTGCAAGGGAGGCCTCATAATCATCCGTTCGCAATGCAAGATGGAATTCCTCGTCGCCAAGGTCATACCTGTCCTTGTCGAAATCCCTGAGCCAGGTCAGCTCCAGCCTGTGGGATCCAATCCCGTCCGAAAGGAAACATATGATATACGAGCCGTCTGCGGCACATTTTCTGGAAACCTCCTGAAGTCCGAGGGCCTCCCTGTAGAACTCCAGACTGCGTTCCAGATCCACGACATTGAAATTGTTATGGTCAAAACTGAATCTCATCCTTGAACACCACCCTTTCCCCGAATCTCCTCTTCAAAAGCGGAACCACCTCCGCCTGCCTTCCCCACATGTGCATCGGAACGGCGAGGGATGGATTCATGATATCGAATATTTCGGAAAAAGTCCTCACCGGATCAGGAAGACGGGGATCGGCAGGGGCGATCGCCACATCGGCATGCCCTATCGATCTCAGCGTACGCACATGCATCTCATCCCTCCATTTCTCATCCTCGTCCCAATACCAGTCGCCGTTGTCGCCGGCAAAGTATACCAGACGGCCTTCGAAACGGATCAGGAAGCACACCCCCTCGTCCGTCGAAGGATAGGTCGAGAACGAAAAGAACGGCCGGACAACACCGGCACCGGCGTCGAGGTCGATGAACACCTCCTCGGCCCCTAGGCTGAAGACCCTTTCGGAAAAATGATCCGCATGGCGGTGGGAAACGAAAACATAAAGCGGCTTGGCGTCCACGCAATCCGGCAGACGGCCGCGCACATGGTCGAACAGGAGATTGCAGGAATCCCCCTCGATGAGAAACCCGCTGTGGTCGATATGATGTATTATCATCGAAGCCTCCATGGACCATTGTAGCAGGCATGCTGCCGTTTTGGCATGGGGACAAAGGGGCAAAATGGTTTCTAAGTCCCATTTTTAAAGTGGAAATACTGTTTTTCTTGGTTTATGATATAAGAGGGGAAAAGGCCAATTCCATCCTTTGCAAGAGAGGCATACAACAAAACGGGGGGAAATTTTATGAAGAGAATACTGTATGTTGCCAGCGAATGCGTTCCATTTGTCAAGACCGGCGGACTTGCGGACGTATGCGGGAGCCTGCCCAAGGCTTTCGACAAGAACGAATACGACATCCGAGTCATAATCCCGAACTACCATGCGATAAAGGAAGAATGGCGTAACAAGATGGAAACCGTCTATTATTTCCAGATGGACAACAGGATCTATGTGGGAATCAAGACACTGGAGCTCGACGGCATAAGATATTATTTCGTGGACAACGAGCAGTATTTCGGAGGCCTGGTACCCTACTACGACATGTTCCAGGATCTCGAGAGGTTCGCATATTTTTCCAAGGCGGTGCTCTCCGCGCTTCCTCTGATCGGCTTCAGACCGGACATCATCCATTGCCACGACTGGCAGAGCGCGCTTGTCCCCGTCTATCTCAATACCGTATTCCAGGGGGATTGTTTCTTCCGCGGCATCAGGACAGTCTTCACCATCCACAACATCCGGTTCCAGGGCACGTGGGACGTCGGACATATCCAGTGGGTCTCCGGTCTTCCATGGGAATGCTTCGAGCCGGGGCTCCTCGTATCGCCCTACCAGGACAGGAGCGTTCCCAAAAACAGCTGGAACTGTTCGATGATGAGGGGCGCCCTTGTATATTCGGACTACATAACCACCGTCAGCAACAGCTATGCGAACGAAATCCAGACACCGAACTTCGGAGACGGACTGGACGACATACTCCGCTGGAGGCATGAAAGGCTCTGGGGGATCGTAAACGGGCTCGACTACACGCAGTGGGACCCCCACACGGACAAGAAGATATACAAGACCTACACGGAGAAATCACTGAAGAACGGCAAGAAGGAGAACAAGACTAGCCTCCAGAAGGAGCTCGGACTCCCGATAAACCCGGATGTGCTCACGCTCGGCATCATCTCGAGGCTGACGGACCAGAAGGGGCTCGACCTGGTGAACATCATCATGGACGAGCTGTGTTCCAGGGACATCAACCTCATCGTGCTCGGAACGGGGGATCCCAATTACGAGAACATGTTCCGCTTCTACCAGAGCAAGTACCCGCAGAAGGTGGCGGCAAGGATAATGTATTCGGACGACCTGTCCCACAAGATCTATGCGGGTGTGGACGCGTTCCTCGTGCCATCGGCCTTCGAGCCATGCGGCCTTACGCAGCTCATCGCACTCAAATACGGGACAATACCGATCGTGCATGCTGTCGGAGGGCTGAAGGACACCGTCGAGCCATACAACGAATTCGAGGAGACCGGGACCGGATTCGCCTTCGACGAGTACTCTGCATGGGCGCTCATGGACAGGATAAACCATGCCTCATGGCTTTATTACAACAGGCCGGAATCATGGCAGAAGATGCAGAAGCGTGGAATGGAGAGGGATTTCTCCTGGAACAATTCCAAGAGGATATACGAGGATCTGTATTCCAGGATGTGAAACGTGAAGGGACCGGAAACGGTCCCTTTCTCATGCATCATGCTCCATGCTCCGGAGCTCCGGCATCACTATGTGGCGCATCGTCAGGTATGCCGCAAGCCCACCCACAACATTGCTTATCGGCTCGGCGAGCATGACCCCGTCTATTCCGAAAACATACGGAAGAAGTATTGTGAGCGGGACGACTATCACAACCTTCCTGAACAGCGAGAAGAATATGGCCTGACGCGCCTTTCCCAAGGATACGAACGTCTGCTGTCCCGAAGTCTGGAAAGCCATGAACACAAAGCCGAAGAAGTAGATCCTCAGCGCACCGGATGCTGCTTCTATCATGGTCCCGTCACGTGTGAAAAGCATGGCCATGCCATGGGGGAAGACAAATACCAAAAGCCAGGCGGCAGCTGAATAAAGAAGGACGAAGAGGAGCATCACATCACCTGCCTTCCTCACCCTCCGGCCATCACCGCGACCGTAATTGAAGCTGAGGACGGGACTGGCGCCGCTTCCGATCCCGTTTATCGGGGTGCTGAATATCTCGCGCACGGAATTGAGGATCGTCATCACCCCGACATAAAGGTCGCCTCCCCATATGAATGCCGCCTTGTTGCAGACAAGCTGGACTATGGAGTTGGTGGCCCCCATCGTGAAACCGCTCGTGCCGAGTGCGACGATCTTGAGACATCGCGATTTCTTCAGCCTCATATGACGGAACGAAAGCTTCAGCTCTGCGTTTTTCCCTGTCAGGAACCACAACACGAACAGCGCCGAACAGGCCTGGCTGACAACGGTCGCGACCGCGGCTCCGCGCACCCCCATGCCGAGCACGAAAATCAGGAGCGGGTCAAGGACTATGTTAAGCACCGCACCTATCAGGACCGTCGTCATTCCGACCGAGGCGAACCCCTGGCTGTTTATGAACGCGTTCATGCCCAGAGTGACCAGGACGAACACCGATCCTGCCGAATATATCGAAAGGTAATCGCGGGCATACGGATAGGTCTGATCACTGGCGCCGAATGCATACAGCAACGGCTTGTTGAACACAAGCGTCGCAACAGTAAGCACGATTCCTGTCAGCAGGCACAGGAGGAAGGAGTTGCCCATTACGTATCCGGCCTCCTCCTCGTCCCCCCTTCCACGGGCCATGGCGCAGAGGGGCGCACCACCGTTGAAGCCATAAAGCCGCGCGAACGCGCTTATCAGGCTTATTATTGGAAAGCACAGGCCGAGCCCGGTAAGCGCAAGGCTCCCCTCGCCTGGGATATGTCCTATGTAGATCCTGTCGACCATGCTGTAGAGAAGATTCACGATCTCGGCCACGATCAAAGGCAGGGACACCCTCAGAATACATGAGCCCACACTACCTTTGGAGAAATCCGTCTGATGAATCTTCATATCCCGCATTATGTGTCCTGTGATGTTTTTTTTCAACCTTCCTTTATTGCCTGAAAGAGCCGCGGGCACATATAATCAGCACTATGAAAAGGATCTCGTTCGTGATAATCGGTCTGGGTTCGAGGGGATTGGACAGCTATGCTTCCTACGCCCTCTCTCACCCCGGGGAAATGGAGATCAGGGCTGCTGCCGATCTCAGGAAGGAAAAAAGAGACAAGGCCGGGATGTTGTTCGGACTTGATGATTCGATGCTCTTCGAGACCGCAGACGAGCTGCTCGACAGGGACAAGCTTGCAGATGCGGCCATCATAGCCACTCAGGACAGGGATCATGTCGTACAGGCCGTCAAGGCTCTTGAGAAGGGATACGACATACTTTTGGAAAAGCCGATATCCCCCGTCAGGGACGAGGTCGGACTGCTTGAGAGAAAGGCTGCGGAAACAGGACGGCTCGTGATTGTCTGCCATGTCCTCAGGTATACCCCGTTCTACAAAACCATCAAGGACCTGATCGCAAAAGGCGCGATAGGACGCCTTATGAGCCTTGATGCGGTCGAGCATGTAGGCTACTGGCACCAGGCACATTCATTCATAAGGGGCAACTGGAGGAAGGAAAGCCTGTCCTCCCCCATGCTGATGCAGAAATCCTGCCACGACATGGACATCATCAGATATCTCGTATCAAGCCCGTGCACGAGGATCTCAAGCTTCGGAAGACTTTCGTATTTCACGGCTGCAAACGCACCGGAAGGCGCGGCAAGACGCTGTCTGGACGGATGTCTTGCGAAGGACGGATGCCCGTTCGATGCGGAAAAGATATACATAACGGACAAAAGGACCGGAATCAGATGCAACCCGGGGGACAACTGGCCGTGCAACATCCTGGCCGACAATCCGGACGAGGACAAGCTGTACCAGGCCATCAGGACCGGTGATTACGGAAGATGCGTGTTTTATTCGGACAACGACGTCGTCGACCACCAGGTGGTGCTCATGGAGTTCCAATCCGGAGTCACCGCGACATTCACCATGACGGCCTTCACCGCCGACAACCACCGTACGATAAAGCTTTTCGGAACCCAGGGGGAGATCGAGGGTGACATGGAGAAGAACCAAATCGTGCTCAGGAGATTCGGACAGGAGGAAAAGATGATTCATCCGGACGGCGCCACAGGCGGGCACGGAGGAGGAGATGAGGAGATAGTCAGGTCGTTCATACAGGAAATGAACGGGATACACAACGCCACCAGCACCCTTGACGCATCCATCGACAGCCATATGATGGTCTTTGCCGCAGAGGAATCCAGGATGACCGGGAAAGAGGTGTCCCTTGGCAGGAGGGATGATATGAAATCCCAGGCCTACGACCCGGAGGACGGCATAGTGTTCGAGTGGGCGGGAAGAGCCGAGGGGATAAGCGACGAGCAGTGACACATACATTTCAAAATTATGTCTCATAAGGGCCCATAACAGGTTATAATTGATACTCATGAAAAGGTTGAGCTCCTCGCTGTTCGCACGTCTGCTGTTTTATTTCATCATCGTGATGATAGTTCCGTTCTTCCTTTTCATGGTCTACTACCTTTCATCCAGCGGGGCCAATCTCAAGAACGCCCTCCGGATCCAGGCGGAGAGCAGCCTGCAGAAGGATGCGAACCAGATAGGCACCATTTTGGAGGAATACCGTCACAAATGCTACCAGATATCCATAGATCCCGCCGTTGTGGAGGCGGTGACAAAGGATGCGGGCATAGCCGACGACGAGGAAATCAAGAACATATACAACGTGATGTTCTCCACGATGAGGTCGGACACATACAGGGCGAGTGCCAACATAGTCTCACTCTCCGGGAAGGTCAGGATAAGCACGCACAACTTTCCGGAGATCTATGACCTCAGGACACACAGCAACCAATGGGACAGCACCAACATAATCTCGATCGCCAATCAGAAGGCCAAGGGAGAGAGGGCGTCGATCATATCGATCGAGGACCACAGGACGGAGGAAGGCAAGCAGATATTCGCATCAATCCTGCGCAGGATATTCTCTCCGGATGGAGATCCGGTCGGATACGTCATAGTGGACATATACAGCTCCGCGCTCGGGCAGCTCAACACCGACAACCTCTTTTCCGAGCTTGTCATCGCCGACAAGGAAACCTACTCCGCCTACTCCCTGATCCATCAGAACCTGTTCGGATCGTTCGCAAATATCCCGGGACTCGGGAACAAGGACTCCACAAGGTTCAGCACCGACATAGAGGGGACCGACTTCTCCCTGATAGCCATAAGCGCCAAGGACGCATACATGGAGAACATGGAACAGTGGACGACGATACTGACCATCTCCTTGATCGTCGGGCTGATCATCTCCGTTTTCCTGTCGCTCGTGTTCTCCCATTCCATAAGCCGCAGGCTGAGGAACCTGTCATCATCCATGAAGAAGATCGAGGAAGGCAACCTGGACGCGCATCTGGAGACGACGGGGATCTCCGATTTCGATTCCCTTTCAAAATCGTTCAACGTCATGGTCAGCCAGATAAAGGAGCTTCTTGAGATAACCAGGGAGGAGGAGGCCAAGCTGTCGGAGGCGGAGAGAAAGGCGCTTGAAAGCCAGATGAACCCGCACTTCCTGTTCAATACGCTGAACACCATCAAGGCGCTTGCGAAGCTGAACGGGGAGAAGGAGATATATACCATAAGCGTAAGGCTCGGAAAACTACTAAGGTCGTCGATAGACACCCATGAGAGCACCTGCACGCTGTTCGAGACGATAGACCTGGTGGAAAGCTATCTGATGATACAGAAGATACGTTTCGGGGAAAAGCTGAATTATGAAATCTCATGCCCGGAGGATCTGAAGGACATAATCACTCCGCGCCTGATGCTGCAGCCGCTGGTCGAGAACAGCGTCATACACGGTCTCGAGCCCAAGAGCGGCTCATGGCACCTGAGGATAGGGATAACGAAAAAGGACGGATATGTCTATTTCAACGTATGGGACGACGGCATAGGATTCGAGGACAAGGACATAGACCTCGAGAAGATGTTCAAGGAGGGGCATGTGGGAATATACAACGTCTACCGGAGGCTCTTCCTGAAATACGGGGATGCCCTCATCTTCAAGATATCGTCAAAACTGAACGAATACACAGAGATAACGATAGGTATTCCATACGAGGAGGACAAGGCATGAACGCAGCCCCGCTGACGGCGGTGATAGTGGAGGACGAACAGATTTTCCTGAAGGAGCTTGTGCTGTCGATAGACTGGGACAAGCTGGGGATAAGCCTTATAGGAACCGCCGACGACGGCGTCAAGGGAGAGGAACTCATAAAGGCCACAGAACCGGACATAGTCATCACCGACATAAGGCTTCCGGGAAAGAACGGGCTCGAGATGCTATCGGACTGTCCCGTGCTCAATGCGGTTATACTCTCCGGACACACCGATTTCGAGTATACGAAGATGGCCATCAGGCTCGGGGTGTTCGACTATCTGAAGAAACCGGTGGACGACGACGAGCTGGAGGAGACGCTCGGCAGGCTTGCCGACCGCATAAGGGAGGAGAACAAGGATCTCGAGATGCACAAGAACCCGGACAAGATGGAGATAGAGCTTCCCACGACGGTCCAGAACCACACGGTCCAGCTGGCGATAAACACGATGATGGAGAACTGCACAAGGCAGATAGGGCTCGCCGACGTAGCGGAAACCGTCAGGCTTTCGGAAAGCAGGCTCTCGACCCTTTTCAAAGAGGTGACGGGATTGAACTTTCTCCAGTACATGAACGCGCTCAGGATGAACCGTGCCGTGTATCTCCTGAAGCATTCGAACCTGAACATCAGCGAGATCGCCACCAACAGCGGATTCCCCACTCCGGGGTATTTCACAAAGCTGTTCAAGAGATATTTCAACACCACCCCCACCCAGTTCAGGGACGGATCCTAATTCTCATAAAACAATTCCTGAACGGAGGCTCTGAGCGAGATGACCGCCTTCTTCGGCGATTCACCCGAAAGCATCACGGACTCCACCGCCTCCCCTATCAGGTTCTGTATCTCGGCCGCGTGCCGGCCGGAATACACGGGATTGCTGTATGCCATCTGTTCCAGGAAAACATCGCTATAAGGGATGTTGCTGAACAAAGGGCTGTCGATGAGGTCCTTGCGCGGAACAATCAGATTGATCTCCCTGAGATAATCCTCGCCATGTGATGCGAAATATCCTATCAGCTTCCAGCATGCCTGCTTGACTCGGTCGGAAGATGATGAGTTGACAAGGAAGAAATGCGGATACGGAGCCGTGCCGACATCATGGATCGAGTCCTCGAATGTCGGGAACGGGACCACCATCCAGCCGTCGCTTTCATAGAACGACGGGTTGTCGGTCTCCATGCGGCTTTCCTGATAAAGCCCGGAAAGACACATGGCGATCTTTTCCTGATTAAAGATGGCACGGGCATTTATATATGTGGGTGAACCGAGGTTCTGGTCAAGCGGCCCCCACGAGGCCATGAAAGAAAGCGCCTTCTCCCAGGCCTCGTCGTTGCAGATGTAGCTTTTGCCATCGGGGCTGATGACGGAGCCACCGAGCTGTTCGACCATCGGGACGAAGAACACGAGGTAATAAGGATAACGGAAATCAAACCCCCTGCGCTCGAGTACCGCCCCGTCGCGTCTGACAAGCTTCTGGCAGATATCGACCATCTGCTCCCAGGTGCGGGGATAATCCTCATCCGGATCCAATCCCGCCTCCTCGAACAGATTGCGGTTCACATAAAGGCACCAGTTCGTAAGCTCCAAAGGTATGCCGTATATCTTCCCGTCCATCGTTACGGCAGAAAACACGCCATCAAGATATGCATCAAGAAGCCCCTCCTTCCCGTCAAATCCGGCCGCCTGGTAGTCCACGGGCTCAAGCTTGCCGGAATAAAGCAGTTCGGCGATGCCTTCTGCAGGAAAATTGAAGAAATCGGGGGCCTGCGAGGCATCGAACGCGGTATTGACCACATTCAGCATCTCCACGGCTGTATATTCGCTTCTATGGACCACGATGCCGGGATTATCGCGCATGAACTCCCCGATCAATCTTTCTTCGAGCTTGCTCCTCTGCGCATCGACATGTGTCCAATATTCTATCACGACAGGCTCCGCCCCGCCCGCACCGCCATCCTCAGGCAGGAACATGATGTAAACAACGACGGCGGCGAGCAGAAGCAGGACTGCAACAAAAACAGTTGTCAGGAAATTCCGGACTCCCCTTCTCATCGATCAGCCTTTTCTGGAATCATATACGGCGGCACCACCCAGGAAGTACCGGCTCAGGGTGAAGAAGAGGATGAACATCGGGATGGAGGCCAGCAAGGCACAGGCCATCATGGCTCCCTCGTCTGTCATCTTCTCCTCGCTGAACTTCGTGATGTACAGCGGGATGGTCTTCATCTTCTCGCTCTGCGCCACCAGAAGCGGCCAGAGGAGGTTGTCCCACTGGTTGCGGAACGAAAGGATGCCGAGGGTTGCGATGACAGGCTTGCAGTTAGGCAGCACTATGCGGGCATAGATGCCCGGTTCCGGCAGGCCGTCGACGCGCGCCGCATCGATATATTCGGACGGGAACGTAAGAAGATACTGCCTCATCTGGAACACACCGAATGCAGACACCATGAATGGTATTATGAGCCCACGGTATGTGTTGATCATCTTGAACGAGGAGGCAACCATGTAAAGCGGGATCATGATCGCCTCGAACGGGATCATCATCGTCGCCATGATCGAGATGAACACGAAGTTCCTGCCCCGGAATCTGAACTTTGCGAGCCCGTATCCGCACAGGGATGCGAGCAACACCGTGGTCACGCTGTCCGTTATCGCCACGACGAGCGAATTAACAAGGTTCCTGAAGAACACCGGGTCGGCGTTGTTTCCCATGATCGCACGATGGAAGTTCGTGAAGAATGTCCTGTCCGAGGATGTGAAATAATCCTTGGACGGAATCCAGTGGAACGGCATCGCCAATATCTGCTTGCTGTCCATGAAAGAAGAGACGAACATGAAGAGGGTCGGAACGATCGTGAAAAGCAGGACCAGGATCAGGAATATCCAGATGAGGATTTCGGCTATTGTTATTTTTCCAACGAATTTCGTCATATCCCCCTCCTAGTATTCGACATCCTCGCTGGAGCGGTTTGCCACCAGCTGCAGATAGGTGAAGATCAGCATGATCAAAAACAGCACGATCGACATCGCGCTTGCCCTTCCGAGCCTTCCGTTTCTGATACCGGTGAAATAGATGTTCATCGTGATGACATCTATCGGGGCCCTCGACGAGCCTCCTTGGAAAAGCATGTACTGGGTGCTGAAGGTCTTGAGGCACTGCAGCATGGCCATGATGGAGACCATTGCGGTCGTCGGCTTCAGCAGCGGCAGGGTTATGTGCCAGAAGGTATGCCATCGCGACGAGCCGTCGACGGTGGCCGCCTCATAGATTCCAGACGGGATCGAGGCAAGGCCGGTTATGAAGAGGATCACGAAGTATCCTATGTATTTCCAGAAATAAATCAGCATCGTGGATATCTGGAGCATGGTCGAATCGACCAGCCAGTTGTAATCGACACCGGATGTGTGCATCACGAAGTTGGACACCTGGTTCATGAGTCCGCGAGGATCGAAGATGATCATCCAGATGGATGCCGCGACCACGGAGGAAAGAACCGCAGGTGTGTAATATGCGAGCTGGAAGAACCCTCTGTACTTGTCCTTCCTGAGCTGCATCAGGAACACGGCCACGATCAGCGAGATTATGATCATCGGAATGAACGTGCCGATGGTGAAGATCAAGGTCGCCCTGATGGAATTGGAAAGCGGGAATCCCCCGTTGTCCTTTGTGAAAATGTAGATGTAGTTTTCCAGACCTACGAACTTGCTGGTTCTTGCAATCGCCTGTCTGTTCGTAAGTGATGTCCAGAATGCATTGATTATAGGGTAAAAACTGAAGACAGCAAAGAAAATAAGACATGGAATGGTGAAAATGAACCCCCACCGGGCCTGTTTCTTTTCGATGCTGTACACTTTAGCTTTCTTTGCCACTTTGCATACTCCTTTTACGCTAAAGAGGCTTGACCGGCATCACCGGCCAAGCCTTTTCTTACTGAAGAACCGCAGTTCAGCCCTCGTCGATGATTTCCTGTACGTTCTTCTTCAGATCCTGGTATGCCTTGTATGGATCCACGTTCTGAAGCATGACGGCCTCGACGGCGGTCCTGAGCTGGGACTGGATTTCGGTGCTGGCTGCTCCGTAGTATACGATGTGGCCTCTCTCGAAGTCCTTGGTGAACACGTCGGAGTACGGCATGTTCTTGTAGGTGTCGCTTTCCATAAGAGCCTTGGTCGGCTGGATGATGTTGACTTCCGTCAGGTATTCCTCTCCATGGCTGAGCATGTAGGAGATGAATTCCCAAGCGGCCTTCTGCGTATCCTTGTCGCTGTCCGCGTTGACCATGTAGTAATGTCCGTAGTAGCACGCCGCCACATCATTCACGGCATCCTCGAACACCGGGAACGGAACGACCATCCACTCTCCGCTGTCATAGAAGTCGGGGTTGTCGGCCTTGATCCTGGCTTCCTGGTAGAGACCGGTGTTGGCCATTGCGATGTCGTTGTTGTCCTTGTTGAAGAGCGAGCGGGCGTTGGTGTATGTCGGAGAACCGAGGTTGAGTCCGTTCGGGCCCCACTGCTGCATGAACGTGAGCCAGGTCACCCATGCATCCTCTCCCACGATGGCCTCCGTGCCATCCTCGCTGAAGAGGGCTCCGCCGAGCTGCTCGACCATCGGAACCATGGCCTCGAGATAATACGGATAGCGGAAATCGAATCCTCTGCGGACCAGGATGTCCCCATCCCTGATGACGATCTTCTGGGAAATCTCGACCATGTCCTCCCATGTCTTCGGATAGTCGGTCTCGGGATCAAGTCCCGCATCCCTGAACACCTTCTTGTTGATGAAGATGCACCAGTTGGTCAGCTCGAGAGGAAGGCCGTAGACCTCTCCTTCGTATGTGACAGGATCGATCATTCCATCAAGATACGCATCCTTAACGGCCTGCGCATCGGCGAATCCGGCTGCCTCGTAATCCATCGGGGCGACTCTTCCTGCAACGATGTACGGATATTCGTCATTTATGGAAAGATTGAACACGTCCGGGCCCTCTCCTGCTGCAAACGCAGTCTGGATGAGCTCGATGAGCTTTGTGGAAGCCTGGCGTGTCACATTGATCTTCACATTCGGATGGGATGCTTCGAACTCTGCGATATATCTGTCCTCGAGCGCCTGGCGGTTGACATCCTCATGTGTCCAGAACTCGATTGTGATCTGCTTGTTTTCCTTGCTTCCCTGGGCAAAGACAAAAGATACGGAAAGAAGGAGCACGAGCAATGCGACCAAAACTTTTTTCATTTGAAACCTCCTGAGTTTTTCCTTTTGTAATTTCAGTCTAACCCTTGGAGCAAAAAGTCAACAATGGTCCTTTTTTTCGATTATTGGAAAAATTTTTCCCTTTCCTCCGTCACTGTATCGTGCTCACCTCGATGGTTTCGACGAATCCGGCATCCTCAAGCAGGGCGAACACATCCCTTAGCTCTGATTTCTTCGGGAACGTCACATAGGCGGAAAAGACCACCCTTTTGTTCTCGTCCTTCGACAGTTGGGCGTTCTTTATCGATATGTTGTTCTTCTTGAAAAAATCCCTGACGGCATCGAAATCCATCCCGTTCTGTCCGATCGTGATTCTCACTGAGGCGGAGATCTGGATCGAAAGCTTGAAGAAATGGCTGTGGAGGATGAACTGTATCAGAAGTATGAGCAACGTGCTGGCTATGCCGAGTATGTACATGCCGGCACCAAGAGCGATGCCGATTCCGACCGTGGCCCAGAGCCCGGCGGCGGTGGTGAGTCCTATGGTGTTCTCCTTTCGGACATAGATCACACCCGCGCCGAGGAATCCTATGGCGGTGACGACACCGGCCGCGATACGCGATGCATCCACGCTTATGCTGTCGAACTCGAGCACGTCGAAAAAGCCGTATTTCGACACCACCATCATCAGTGCGGAGGAGATCGCGACTATGATGTGCGTCCTGATGCCGGCGTTTTTCAGCCTTTTTTCCCTCTCAAGCCCTATCAGGGCACCGCACACCGATGCGGCGACCAGCCGCAGAAAAAACTCCATCTCCTGAATTATGAAAGACCCTACTTCTTCCCAAAACATTTGCAAACTCCGTTTTAGGTAACTATAAAGGCATCCCGCATAAATTCAAGAATTATTTTCCAATTCGGAAAAAACGGCCAAAAAAATAAAAAATCCGACAATCCTTCCTGACATCCATTGATTGACCAGCAGGCTCGGCGCTTGGTATTTTCTATTTGTGGACGGTCTCAAGAACTTCATATCGAACACGTTGCTGACGCTTCTCGCAGCTCTTCTGGCACCGCTTGCATTCCCGAATCCTCTGTCGGAGAACGGATGGGGGGCGCTGATATTCATAGCCTTCATACCGGCGTATGCCGCGATCAACAGGTCCGGCTGGAAATATGTGTGGTTCGAAGGAATTCTGTTCGGTTTCGTATTCTACCTTGTGTACAATTTCTGGCTGAAGACCTTCCACCCGCTTGCAATCCTGATAGCCCCGATCCTTGAAAGCGTGCAATACATGATGCTTTTCCCGGTGCTCAAGAGCGCGACGTCCATATTCAGGAAACGCGGATACCTCGCCCAGGCACTCTTCCATCTGGCATACCTGTATCTGACCCAGCAGGGCTTTCTGGCCTACCCGTACGGAAATCCGGCGGCGGCGCTCTGGAACATGCCCGTGCTCATCCAAAGCGCTTCGTTGTTCGGGATCTGGGCACCATGCCTGCTGATACTGGTGCCACAGACATTTCTGGCGGAAACACTGACAAAAAAGACAAGGCTACGTGAGCGCAGGCGCGACATGGCGGTCTATGCGGCCGTATTCCTGCTCAATCTCCTGGCAGGGACGGTCGTCCACCTGCATTACCTTGAAAAGGACGCCGGCATGACCGTGAGGATAGCATCGGTCCAACATTCGGCAGACAGCTGGGAAGGAGGCTATCCGACATATAAAAAGAATTTCGAGACACTCACAGCCCTTACAATGGAGGCCATGGAGCACGATCCGGACATGGTGGTTTGGAGCGAGACGGCATTCGTTCCATCGGTTTCATGGCATACCGCATATCCCTCGCATGCCCCTACCAGCGCCCTGGTGGAGGATTTCGTGGACTTCGGGCTGACGCTGGGAATCCCGCTTGTAACCGGAAATCCGGAAGGAGTGATGGCGGACGACACAAAACCCGCCATTCTTGAGAACGGTGAATGGAACCGCACGGATTACAACACCGTGATATATTTCGCCGACGGAGTGATAAAGGAGACGTACCGCAAGCAGCACCTGGTCCCATTCACCGAACATTTCCCATATCAGAGGCAGTTCCCGCGACTGACGGCACTGCTTATCGCAAACGACTACAACTGGTGGGAGACAGGCAACGAAGCGACAGTTTTCGACGCGGACGGTTTCCGGTTCAGCACCCCGATATGCTTCGAGGACACGTTCGGCTACCTTTCCGCAGAATTCGTCGCAAACGGGGCGGATGCGCTCATCAACCTGTCCAACGATTCCTGGTCCGGCTCCGTTGCCGCAGAAATGCAGCATATGCAGCTCTCCGTGTTCAGGGCAATCGAGAACAGGCGGCCACTTCTCAGGAGCACGAACAGCGGGATGACATGCCTCGTCGATCCGAGCGGGAAGGTGGTCGACATGATCCAGCCGTTCACACAGGCCTGGCACATCTTCGACCTTCCGCTTTTCAAGAAGACCGGCACCACGTTCTACACCAGGCATCCGGACATCCTTGCAAAGATGGCCGTCGCCGCTTCGCCGCTCGTCCTCGTCATTGGTGCCGCGAAGAAGCGGGGACGCAGAAGGAAAAAGGACAAAAGCGGTCCCTCATGCATGTACGATGAAATATTCCTGCAGGTGGACGACAGATACGAGTGCTGAAAAAAGCCCCTTCCCGGATGGGAAAGGGCCGTCGGCGCACATCAGGCATTCAGGATGCCCATGAACTCCTCTCCTGTTATCGTCTCCTTCTTCAGAAGATACGCTGCAAGCTCGTCAAGCTTGCCACGGTTCGCACTGAGTATGCCCAGCGCCTTGTCGTAGGCGTTCTTGACTATGGCAAACACCTTCTCGTCAACCTTGCCGGCGGTTTCGGCCGAGCACATCAGGCTGGTATCGCCACCGAGATACTGGTTCGTAACGGTTTCCAGGGCGACCATGCCGAAATCGTCGCTCATACCATAACGGGTAATGAGGGCCCGGGCAAGCTTTGTCGCCTGTTCGATGTCGTTGCTGGCGCCGGTCGTGACGTTTTCCTTCCCAAGAAGAAGCTCCTCGGCAGCCCTTCCTCCGGTCAGGGTCGCAATCTTGTCGAGTATCTCCGCCTTGCTCATGAGAAGCTTTTCCTCCTCGTCGACCTGCATGGTGTACCCGAGCGCCCCGCTCGTCCTTGGAATGATCGTTATCTTGGCCACAGGAGCGCTGTTGTTCTGCTTCGCCGCGACAAGGGCGTGGCCTATCTCATGGTACGAGACTATCTCCTTGTCCTTCTCCGAGACCGCGGCATTCTTTCTCTGCGCTCCGGCGATGACGGTTTCCACGCTCTCCTCAAGATCCTTCTGGCTCACTGTCGCTCTTCCGCTTCTGACGGCAAGCAGGGCCGCCTCGTTTATTATGTTCGCAAGCTCGGCACCTGATGCCCCGGCGGTGGCGCGGGCAATCCTTTCCCAATCGACGGAACTTTCTATCTTTACATCCTTTGCATGGACCTCGAGTATGGCCTTCCTTCCATTGAGGTCGGGCAGCTCGACAGGCACCCTCCTGTCGAACCTTCCCGGACGGAGAAGGGCCGGATCGAGGGATTCGGGACGGTTCGTCGCAGCAAGGATCACAACTCCCTTCCGGCCGTCGAATCCATCCATCTCGGCAAGCAGCTGGTTGAGAGTCTGCTCACGCTCGTCGTTGCCGCCTATACCTCCGGCATCCCTCTTCTTTCCGATTGCATCGATTTCATCTATGAACACTATGCACGGGGCTTTCTCGTTCGCCTGCTTGAAAAGATCCCTTACCTTTGCCGCACCCATTCCAACGAACATCTCTACGAATTCCGAGCCGGAAATGGAGAAGAAAGGAACCTTAGCCTCGCCGGCCACAGCCTTCGCCAGAAGCGTCTTTCCCGTTCCGGGAGGTCCCACGAGGAGCACGCCCTTGGGAAGCCTGGCTCCTATCGCGGCATACTTTGCCGGATCATGCAGGAACGACACCACCTCCTGCAACGACTCCTTGGCCTCCTCCTGTCCAGCGACATTTTCAAACGTCACCCCTGTCTGAGCGTCCTCGACATAGACCTTCGCCCCGGATTTTCCGAACTGCATCGCATTGCCGAAGCCACCGCCCATGCGTTTCATCATCATTCTGGAAAGGAGGTTGCCCACGACTATGAAGAAAAGCACGGGGACTATCCAGTTGAAGAGGAAAGTGAGCAGCGGGCTCGCCTGGGTCGGTATGGAGGCGCTGAATACAATGTCGGGGTTCTCCCGCAACTGGGAAAGGAGACGCTCCCCGTCCCCCGGCCAGACACCGGTCTTGAACACGGCCGCATTGCCGTTCTGCTCCGCTATGAAGACATACTGGCTCTCCGCCTCGTTGTATGCAACCTGTCTCACAAGCCCCTGGTCGATCATGTCCAGAAAAGCATTGTAGCCGACTTCGGTGACGCTTCTGCCAGTCATCGCCGGGAAGAACAGCGCATTGAGAAGCATGAGCACGCACAAGCACGCCAGATAATAGAATATGAGAGGTTTTCTCTGTGGACTTTTGTTGGGTTCCTTTATTTCCTGCATCTGATAAACTCCTAATAAGAAAGATACAAAATACAGCCAAAACGGCAAGTTTATATCCTGAATGGACATAAAACACGACACAACCGGCACGGGATGGTGGAGAAAAGACAATGAAAACAACTTTCCGCCCCACCCCTCGGAGCCGGGAAGACGGGCATGTGCGGACGGTCATGCATTACCGATGATGAAAAAAAGTCTTGCATCGCAGGTCCCTTATCTGTAGAAAATAATTGTCATCAAAAAATCAGAACCGGAAAAGGAAGGGATTATGAACGATACCATCAACACCATCGAAAAAAGACGCAGCATAAGGCTGTTCGAGGACCGCATTGTCCCCAAGGAAGTGCTCGACGAGCTCAAACGGCTGACATTGCGCGCCCCAAGCGCCGGGAACCAGGAATTCTATTCGGTGATAGAGGTAACCGACAGGCAGAAGAAGGAAACGCTCGCCGTATGCTGCGACAACCAGCAGATGATCGCGAAGGCACCCGTGGTATGGGTATTTCTTGCGGACGTGGAGAAATGGTACACATTCTTCAAGCAGAGCGGCAGCGACGGCAAATCCGGCAAGCCGCTGAGAAAACCTTCAATAGGTGATTTCCATCTTGCGATGCAGGATGCCGTCATAGCCGCACAGAACGCCGTGATCGCCGCGGAGGCCCTTGGTCTAGGGAGCTGCTACATAGGCGATGTCATCGAGAATTACGAGACAGTCAGGGACCTGCTGGATCTTCCAAGATGGGCCGCTCCCGCATGCATGCTCATAATGGGATACCCGAAGGGAGTGATCAAGGCCCCGCTTTCAAAGAGACCGGAAGCGGACGGTATTTTCATGGAGAACGGATACAGGAAAATGGATCTTGACGAGCTGGAAAGGGTCTACCACGACCAGGAAGAGGCCCTGAGGAAGAACAACGCCCTTCCCTACGACAATACCGGTACGATAGCCGACAGGTACTACAAGAAATACGCCTCGGACTTCATGGCGGAGATGAACAGGTCCGCAGCCGTGTTTCTGAAACGCTGGTGCGGGGAGGCGGACTGAATGGCGGCGGTGCCGCCGTTCATTCAGAAATGACGCGCCCCACCCTGTCCGGGAAATTCGATATGATGCCGTCGACACCGAGGTCGGCCATCCTCCTGATGTCCTCCTCCTCGTTGACGGTCCATACGTTGATCCCCACGCCGTTCCCATGCATGTCGCCTACGACCTTGTCATCCACAAGCGTGAACGACGGGTGGTAGTATGCATGGCCGCAGCGTCCCACGGCCGCCCCGATATTATGCAGCCTGTACCCCTCCACCAGCAGTCCGGTAGGCATCCTGGGAGCCAGCTCCCTGATTATCCTGCAGCTGAGCCAGTTGAAGGAGGAAAAGAGCACACGGTCCTCGAGGCCGAACCTGCGGACAAGCTCCAAGGTCTTCTCCTCCAGCCCCGGGTAGTAAACGGGAATGCTCTTGATCTCTATGTTCGTCACCAGGTCCTTGTCCTTCGCGAAGGAAAGATACTCCTCGAGGGACGGAACCGGGCAGAACCCGTAACCGGGATGAGTGACGGAGGCGTCGATGCCCTCCAGCTCGCTTCTCCTGTACTCGTAGACGCACCCTCTTCTGCCGGTCGTCCTTTCGAGACTCTCGTCATGTATCACCATCACCTCGCCATCCAGGCTCAGATGGACGTCCAGCTCGATGCCGTCGGCACCCGCCTCATAGGCTTTTTCAAACGAAAGCATGGTGTTTTCCGGATAAAGCCCCGAAAACCCCCTGTGACCGAAATTTCTCATATTTCCTCCGGTAAAAAAACTATACTCCCGCAGGCGTGAATTGACAATCTCGCATTTTATTCGGATATTTTCATATATGGACAACAAACGAAACGGGATGGATTCCCTGGCGTTCCTATTTCTCATCCTCGCGGTGGTGCTTGCGGTTCTCTCGAGCGTGATCCAGAACGGCACATACCGCCTGATTCCGGCCGCCATGGCCGCCGCATGCCTTTTCTACTCCGTCTTCCGGATGGCCAGCACCAACATAGGAAAAAGAAGATACGAGGCGGAAAGGTTTTCGGGATTATTCAGGAAGGACCCTTACAAACGGTTCAGATGCCCCGGTTGCAAGACCCTCTGCCGCGTTCCCAGGAACAAGGGGAAGATAAGGATAACCTGTCCCAACTGCAAGAAACAATTCGTAAGGAAGACCTGATGTTCGGATACATTACCCCAACAAAAAGCAATCTCGGCAAGGAAGACATCGAGAAATACAGATCCTACTACTGCGGACTGTGCCATGAGCTGAAGCTGAAATACGGAAAGTCCGGGACCATGAACCTCAGCTACGACATGGTGTTCCTATCCCTCCTGCTCACGGATTTGTACAACGAGAAGGAGGAGGAGGGAAAGGAGAAGTGCGCCGTGCGTCCGATCAAGGAGCACAGATTCATCTCCGGTACATACATACGGTATGCAGCGGACATGCAGATCCTCCTTTCGTACCACTCCGCCCTGGACCAGGTGAAGGACGAGGAGAAGGGCAGGAAAACGGCCGAGCGGCTCGGAACGTTCATGCCAGGGATAAGGGAAAGATATCCCAGACAGTGCGGATGCCTTGAAAAGGGACTGGCCATATTGTCCGGAAAGGAAGAACAGGGATTCGACAGCGCACCGGAGATGGCGCTGATATTCGGAGATTCCATCAAGGAGATATTCACCCCGTTCGAGGACGATTTCTTTTCCCCGCTCCTCAGATCCCTCGGCTCCAACCTCGGCCGTTTCATATATCTCATGGATGCATGGGAGGATAGGAAGCAGGATACGAAAAAGGGACTGTACAACCCGCTGAAGGACATTGCCGACAAATCCACAGTCGAGAACATGCTTCTGAACGCCGCAAGCGATGCGGGCGCGGTCTTCGAGAAGCTTCCGCTCGACGACAACCTCGCGATACTGAGGAACATCATCTACTCCGGAATCTGGAGACGCTACCACAAGGATGGGAAAAACTGATGGACGACCCGTACAGGATACTCGGCCTTGAGAAAGGTGCGAGCGACGACGAGATTAAGAAAGCATACAAGAAGATGGCCAAGAAATACCATCCGGACCTGAACAACAACAGTCCGGAGGCGGCCGAGATGATGAAGAAGGTCAACGAGGCCTACGACATTCTCATAAACCACAAGGGTTATTCCACTTCCGGACCGTCGGGCACATACCAGTCAGGCGGCTATGGCGGACAATACCAGCAGACGCAGGGCAACCCGTTCGACTGGTTCTCCTCCTTCGGCTATTCATCCTTCGACCAAAGGGATTTCGACGCCAGATACGGTTCCGGTCCATCGCTGGAAAGGGCGAAGGCCTTCTACAACATGAGACAGTTCCAAAGGGCAATGAACGAGCTCAGGCAGATGCCTGCGGCCAGCCGGAATGCAGAATGGTATTTCGTATCATTCCTGGTCAACAGCGCACTCGGCAACATAAGTGCCGCCGAGGCGGATATCGGACGGGCCGAGGCGATGGATCCCGGCAACAGGAAATACAGCCAGTATGCGGAGCAGTTCAGGCAGAGGCGCAACGCCTATCAGAACCAGAGAAGCTATTACGGTGTTTCATCCGGATTCCTCGAATGCTGCCTGTCGCTGTTGTTCTTCCGTTTCTGCTGCTGCATCATCTGAGGTCAGACGACAGCCACCCCGTCGCAAAGACGTATGGCATATGCAAGAACAAGGAAAACAGGTAGCAAAGCCGTCCTTTCCTCATCCATGCTCAGGACGGACCGGATGGAATACAGGTTCTTGATGGAACCTATAACGGTATCCTCCAGAAGGAAAACACCACCATCCTTATCTGCTTTTACCTCGATCAAGCCATCATTCGTATGTATTCCCACATAAAGCGGGCGACCAGTGCGAAGCGTCCTGACATCAGGAAACACGATGTCGCAGTCTTTTTCACCATGGCCGTCCACCATCACCATTCTTGACATTCCTCCGGCTTTGATGAAAGCCTTCTCGTCCCCGATGGCATCATACACATGCACATTTCCCCTGCACAGGTGCACGACATAGAGCAAGATGCCGCCGTCCTCTATCATTATCCTGCTTCCAACACGGTTCAACCTATACCTTATCATAATCCCAGAACCTCCATCACACCGTATACGGCCAGATTCGCAAATCCGCAGAACACCATCACCCATATGGGATTCAGCTTCAGCTTCCTCATCGCAAAAAGTGCGGCGACGAACAGCGCACATCCCGTATAGTCCACATCGCCCGGATCGAACACACCTGATTTGAATGCCACAACAGCCAGTATGGACAACCCGGCGCTGAAAATAAGCGCGATTATCGCAGGCCGGAGCGTATCCATGATGTTTTTCATCGCATCCATCTGTCCGTATCTCGAATACAGGTAAAACAGAAGGCTCACTATGACCAGGGACGGGAGTATGCATCCCAGCGTCGCGGCGATCGCCCCGGGAAGACCTGCGATCCTGGTGCCGACGAAAGTCGCGCTGTTGACAGCAATCGGTCCGGGAGTCATCTCCGCGATGGTTATCAGGTCCGTGAACTCCCCCATCGACAGCCAGGCATGGTTCGCGACGACCTCGTTCTGTATCAACGGGATTGCGGCATATCCTCCACCGATGCTGAAAAGTCCGATCTGCAGGAATGAAAGAACAAGTTCAAGATATATCATGCCCTACGCTCCTCCTGCCCCAATGGCATCTCGCTGTCCGGACAACCAGGCCCAGAGCCGCACATGTCAGGATTATCAGCACGACGTTGATCCTGAAAAAGAATGTCATGCAGAATGCGATCACCATGATCGTCCCGTGCATCAAACCATCCTTTTTAAGGGATGGCACAATCATCGAGGATGCAACGCTCAGTATCACGGCGGCGACCCCGGACTGCATCCCGCCCAGGACCAGGGATACGTATGTGTTGCTTATGAATGCCGAATAGAAGATCGATATCACCGACAGGATGACCATCGGCGGTATTATCGTACCCAATACGGCCACCAGCATCCCCGCCGGTCCTGCGACCTTCCACCCGACGAGGATTGCGGAATTGACCGCAATGGCTCCAGGCGAGGCCTGCGCAAGTGCCGTGTAATCAAGCATTTCCTGCTCGCTTATCCACCCTATCTCATCCACGAACTTCTTCTTCATGAAGATGATGATCACGAAGCCTCCCCCGAACGTGAAGTCGCTTATGTAAAGCGTAGTCAGGAAGAGCTTCCAAAGAACCTTGGCCTTGTTTTCTTTTACCATCTTTCCACTCCCGTAAAAGAGATTAGCCGACGATAAAACATAAGTAAAATACTATATTTTTATGAATTTAATATCAAAAAAGATATATAATAGTCCTATGACGCTCAGAAATCTGGAAATATTTGTCGAAGTATACAAAAAGGAAAGCATCACGAAGGCATCGGAGAGCCTTTACATGACACAGCCTGCGGTAACGAGGGCGATAAAGGAGCTCGAGGCGTACTACGACGTGCTGCTTTTCGAAAGATACAAGAGGCATCTGTACAAGACCAAGGCCGCGGACCAGCTTTATTCAAGGGCCGTCCACATAATCGAATCGCTGAATATGCTGGACAAGGAACTGCTGAACTGGGATGAAACCGGTACCATAAGGATCGGAGCCACGATAACACTGGGAAACATCATCCTTCCCGACCTGATGCTGAGATTCAAGGAGCTGAAACCGAAGCTCGACGTAAAGGTCAGGATAATCAACGGACTGCAGCTGAAGAGGCACCTGTACGACAACACGCTCGATCTGGCACTCATCGAAGGCGCCGGCTATGACGAACAGCTGGTGACCATACCGTTCAGGAAGGACCGTCTGGTGCTCGTGACCGACAAAGACAACCCCCTTTCCACAAAAAAGGATATCCTGCTGGAGGACATCTTCAGGCAAAAGCTCATACTCAGGGAGCCCGGAAGCGTCGGCAGGAGCTTTGTGGACATGGTCTTCAGCATGCGCGGATTATCCGTCGATCCGGAATGGGAAAGCGCCAGCACGCAGGCGATAATGAAGGCGGTGGCGTGCGGCATGGGCGTATCGATACTGCCGTTCGAGCTCGTCGACATCGACAGGAACAAAAGCAACGTGCTTGTCAGGGAAATATCCGATGCGGATTTTTCAAGGGACAACCATATCGTATTCCACAAGAACAAGCATCTCAGCCCCGCCCTGCAGTTGTTCATAAACCTCTGCAGGACCTCGTTCCAGACCATCTAGAAGCTCAGGAAAGGTGCGATGTGTTCTGGAACACCTCCAGCCAGGTCACTGTCGAGAGGGACATGATCTTCGAACAGAAATCGGGAAGCTGTCCTATAGTCAGAGGTATGCGTCCCAGTATCGAATCTATGTAGAGGGTGAGCGTCGCGCTGATCCAGAAATCCAGAATGGCCACAAACTCGCCGCCGTGTCCGGCCTCCTCCATCTTCCTTGCAGCCGACGAATCAAGGAAATACTTGAAGAGCTTGCTCTTGTTGCTGTTTATGAACTCGGGTGTGTCGCTGATGTTGAACAGCATCTTGTAATACGTGATGTCCGCCAGAAGGAAATTCGACGCGGCCTCAAGCACAGGACGGGGATTGGAGATGACGAAGTCGACGGGAAACGTCTCCAAAGTACCGAGAAGATCCGTAAACATGTTCTCCTGTATCTTGTTGAAGACATCCCGTGTGCTTTTGAAATGGGCGTAGAAGGTACCACGGTTGATATCGGCCACGCGCACGATGTCGCTTACGGTGATCTTCTCGAACTTCTTTTCCTGCATCAGCTCCAAAAGCGCCCTCTTGATGAGGGCCTTGCTTCTCAAACTGCTCCTGTATTCAGCCTTCTTTCTCGTTTCCTCCACAGGATCCTCCCAACACATGGAACACTGCGTTCCTTATTCCGTCCCTCTCGATATCGGTCGTGATGAAATCGGCCACTGCCTTCAGGTCGTCGGAGGAATTACCCATGGCAATACCGACTCCCGCATGGGAAACCATCTGGATGTCGTTGGCCCCGTCCCCTATCGCGACGCTGTCCGAAAGCGGCACCCCGTAATGCTCGAGCACAAGGTCCATCCCCGTGGCCTTGTCGACACCAGGCATCACTATCTCGGCCATGAGCTCATGGGGAAGGCCGACAGTGTTCGGGACAAGTGTGAACCGCGGTTCAATGTCCGCCTTCACCCTGCCTACCCCCCAGCCGTCCTCAGGGGAAAGGAAAAGAAGCTTCTTCACCTTCGTTCCCGCAGGAACATCCCCGACGACCAATGCGTTCAACTCAACCACACGACCGATGTATTTCATGAAATAGCTGTAAAACAGCTCGTACGCCTCCTTGGACATGTACGTGGCATCAGCCGTCTGGATGAGCGTATGAAGCCCATGCGATGAAAGGTACGAGGAAAGCCAGCGGTAGTCCTCGTCTGGCACGGACAAATCCGCGATGCATTCACCCTCCACCTCCACAGTGGCGCCCGCCGAACAGACGAAGCCGTCGAACTCCATGAACGACAGATCGGGAAGCTCAGCCTTGCTACGGCCCGTTGCGATGAATATCCTGCAGCCCAAGGCCTGTGCGGCCTTAAGGGCTATGACAGCGCTTCTCGGAGCAGGCTTGCCGAACGGAAGCAATGTCCCGTCAATGTCCAGAAAGAAACACTTCATCAGACAAGCTCCGCAACAATCACATACCCTGCGGCGTTTAGGGCCTTCTTTATCTCCCTGACATGCTCGTGGTCCCTTGTCTCGATGCATACCCGGAGCGTGCAGGAATTCAGATCCGTATCGGAACCTCCCCTCTCGTGGTACACGCCGACGACGTTGGCCCCATGTCTTGCGATTACCGAAGCCACCTCGACGAGCTGTCCCGGCTTGTCTGCGAGGGCGACCGTGAAATCGGCGTATCTCCCCTGACGCAGCAACGCCCTGTTTATGACCCTTGAGAGTATGGTCACATCTATGTTGCCCCCGGATACCAGGCATACTACCTTCCTGCCCTTTATGTCCACCTTCTTGAACATGGCCGCGGCTACGGCGACGGCACCGGCCCCCTCTGCGACAAGCTTCTGGCTCTCCATGAGGGACAATATCGCGCAGGCGACCTCGTCATCGGTCACGGTGACGACCTGGTCCACATATTTTTCGGTATATGAATAAGTGAGATCACCCGGACATTTGACTGCTATGCCATCGCTTACCGTCGATACGCTGTCCAGACTGTCCACCTTGTGCACCTCGAGCGAATGCACCATCGAGGCTGCCCCGGCAGCCTGCACACCATAGACCTTGATGCCGGGCTTGAGTGTCTTCATGGTATAGGCCAGCCCCGCGATGAGGCCACCTCCACCGACAGGGACTATGACCGCGTCAACCTCGGGAAGCTGCTGGAGTATCTCGAGCCCTATCGTCCCCTGGCCGGCGATCACATCCTCGTCGTTGAACGGATGGATCATGGTCTTTCCAGTCTCCCTGCATATGTCGACGGCCCTCTGGTACGCATCATCGTACACACCCTTTACCAGCTCGACCGTCGCACCGAGGCTCCTGGTGGCCTCGACCTTCGAGATGGGAGCACCTTCAGGTATGCATATTATCGCATTGATACCCTGCCTCTGCGCGGCAAGGGCGACCCCCTGGGCGTGGTTGCCGGCGGAACATGCGACGACCCCCTTCTTCTTCTGCTCCTCGGTGAGCTTGCTCATCTTGTAATAAGCGCCACGGAGCTTGAAGGATCCGGTGACCTGGAGATTCTCGGTCTTCAGATATACTTCGCTATCGGGGAACATGCGTGGAGCCCTGATAAGATCGGTGCAGCGTGCGACGGCCTTCAAGGCAAAGGCCGCCTGGTAAACAGTGTCTAGTGTAAGCATGCATAAATGATACTCCCATGCAATGACAAGTTCAATAACGTACGGATGTTTAATTTTGTACTGATAAAATTATTTATGCCGTCTCCTGTTTTTTAATCCATAACATGCTATCCTTAATGCCTAGGAGAAAAACATGGAAAGATTCTTTACATCCGAATCGGTCACTAAAGGTCACCCTGACAAGGTCTGTGACCAGATTGCCGATGGAATACTCGACGAATTGCTGTCAAAAGATTCTTCATCCCGTGTCGCCTGCGAGGTCGCCGTCGAGCCCGGTGCCGTACATATCATGGGCGAGGTCACAAGCAGGGCCGATGTGGATTATACCGCCGTTGCACGGAGGATAATCCGCGAGATCGGCTATACGAAGGAAGAATACGGATTCACGGACAAGGCCGCCATAACCTGCTCGATCCACAAGCAGAGCCCCGACATCGGAATGGGTGTCGACAGCGCCTATGACGAGGAAGGCTCGTCGGGAGCCGGAGACCAGGGCATGATGTTCGGCTATGCATCGGCGGAAACAAAAGAGCTCATGCCTCTTGCCCATAGCCTTGCGCGCAGGCTCACGTACCGGCTGACGGAAGCAAGGGAGACCGGGGAGCTCGGATATCTGAGACCGGATGGGAAAAGCCAGGTGACGGTCGAATACGACGGCAGGAAGGCAAAAAGGATAGAGGCCGTCGTGCTTTCCGCACAACATGACGGGGACATCGGGCTTGAAAGGCTGCGCAAGGATGTCATGGAACATGTGATAATGCCTGTGCTCGGGGACGGGCTCGTGGATGGAAACACGAAGTTCTACATCAATCCGACAGGAAGGTTCGTCCTCGGAGGTCCCGCAGCCGACACAGGGGTGACGGGAAGGAAGATCATAGTCGACACATACGGCGGATACGCACACCACGGTGGAGGCGCGTTCAGCGGCAAGGATCCATCGAAGGTCGACCGTTCCGCGGCATATGCGATGAGGAACGTGGCAAAGACAGTTGTCGGGGCGGGACTCGCCTCGGAATGCGAGCTTCAGGTGTCTTATGCCATAGGAGTAGCAAAACCACTGTCGCTGAACATAAACACATTCGGGACGTCGAGGGTCGAGGAGCAGCTCATACTCGATTGCATCCGGGATAATACGGACCTCCGCCCCGATGCCATCATAAGGCGTTTCGGGCTGGACGGACCGATATATCTGAAGACCGCCAGATACGGACATTTCGGCATCGGGGAATATTCCTGGGAAAAGCCCGATGAAGCGCTTTCAAGGGCATTGGGTAAGCTGTTATGAAAAACAGGCGGGTTTTCCCGCCTGTAATCATTTTCAGAACGTGAGTCCCAGCCTGAGGGCCACGTCGTGCGTCATTTCGCTGTTCTTGAGGATGTCCTGCTTGGCGAAGGAATACTTGAACTTGTATCCCAGGCCGATATGGAAGACCGATCCGAAGTATTTGTCCATGGAGAACGACGCCGCCGCATACGCATTCGCCGAGTAATCCTGGACCGTGAACAGGACTGGATGTGTCGACGGATCCTTGAAGAAGGCCACGCCGCCGCCCAAGGCGATGTTGATGTCGGTCGAATCAAGCAGGAAGTCGAAGCCCAGCATCAGATCGGTGGAATACCTCTTCCTGTAGGCATCCCATCTGTACCATTCCAGACCTGCCTGCGGATTTATGAACATGTCCAGAAGGCTTCCGGCACCCGGCTCGAGATACATGTTCCCGGAGACAAGGATATCCAGGCCGAACACATCACCGGAGCTTGCGATATTCTCGAAATCAAGATTCACCGAACACAGAAGGTTGACATCGGTCACGCCTGATTCAGGGACGATCTCCGCACCAAGTGCGAGCCCCGTGTTGAAGGCGAACGGACGTCCTGCCTGCTTTTTTTCAAAAGGCA
The DNA here is from genome assembly GCA_949293595.1 of uncultured Spirochaetales bacterium. GTDB lineage: Bacteria > Spirochaetota > Spirochaetia > Sphaerochaetales > Sphaerochaetaceae > Ornithospirochaeta. Next base: position 132,887 of record CASFDW010000002.1, read on the forward strand.
TGGATGTTGCCGCTGCGTCATTCCCGACCTCTGCAACACCGGAGCCACCGGCAACCGCAGTCTCCCCGCCTGCATATACAGCCTTTCCTGACGGGCTCCAGGTCCGGCCTCCGTCCAACGAAAGCTGGACGTACAGCACGGAATCCGCAGGCGCGTCCAGATCGACCGAAGTGATGCGTCCGTCCACATATGTCCATCTTCCCGATTCGGAATTCAGCTGATAACGGTATGTCGTCACATCGTCATACGGGCTGGTCCAATACCATGTGGCTGCGGAAGCCGCCGACAGCATGACGGCAGACAATAAAACAAACGATAAGAACCTCTTGAACATGAAAACTACTCCTCTTCCCTTATTTTTGTGGGAATGAATCTTTTTGCAAACCTGCCTCTCGATCCGCCTTTGACATAAAAATATCCGAAGACGGAAAAGACAACGGCCCCGGCAAATGATACGGCCATGTCCTTCATCGTATCGATGAGTCCTATGTCCAGATACCCTCCGAGTCCGAGCTCCCTGCCGTTCACAACCACGCTGTCAATGTCCCTAATGCTCACGACGGTGTTCGTCATGCTCTTGTCCAGTGCGATCGTGTTGATGGTGTGTATCACGGTATCCTTCTGCGTATCCATTCCAAAGAACATGTCAAGGGAGAACTCCAGGAACTCCCACAGCACGGCGATGGTCATCGAAAAGCAGAACGCCACGAAGGAAAGGTAGAACGGAGAGAGGTTGACGTTCTTGGAATTCCTGTTCAGTACATCGACGAGCGAGAATCCGACGGCGGCCGCGAGGAACCCTGTCACGATATGCAGCGCCGTATCCCAATGGGTATACCTCTGGTAGTACGCGCTTATCTCTCCAAGAATCTCGGCCGAGAACACAAATATGAGAACGATGACCTCAAGAGTGTTGGGTATATCTATTTTCAATCGTCGTTCTATCAATGAAGGCATCATGAAGACAATCAAAGTCAAAATACACAAAAAAACATTCTTATAATGCCCGTTGGCCAGCTGAAAGATCATCACAAGCACGACAAGCAATCTCAGCACTATGTAGACAGAAAAAAGCACGGGCTCGTCCTTCACCCGTTCCTCCATGGGGAGCTTCCTGTCCTTATCATGTTTTTCCATAGCATAATAATAACTGTTTCTTGTGCATCATCCAACTTTTTGTTATATATTTCGCAAGGAGTACATATGAAAAACACAATCAAGGACTACATCTCCTTCATCAGCGCGAACAAGACCGAGCGCGAATGCGTGAAGGCCTCGGCCGGGATGGCGGAGGAAAAAGGTTACAAGAGACTTGAGGATGTCACCTCACTGAAGGCAGGTGACAAGGTATACACCACGATATATGACAAATCGATAATACTCTTCCAGATAGGAAGCGAGGACATATGCAGGGGCATGAACATCCTGGGAGCGCATATAGACAGTCCAAGGCTCGATCTGAAGATGAAGCCCGTCTATGAAAGCAACGGAATCGTGTATTTCAACACCCACTATTACGGCGGCATAAAGAAATACCAGTGGGTGACACATCCGCTTGCGATGCATGGCGTCGTTTTCCGGAAGGACGGATCCCGCATCGATGTCGTCCTCGGCGAGGACGGGGATGATTTCACCTTTGCAATCTCCGACATCCTTCCCCATATCGCCCAGGACCAGATGAAGAAGACCGCCGCCGAATTCATCCCGGGAGAGGATCTCGATCTTGTGGCGGGGCTCAACACCGGAGATGAGAAGGACGGAGGGAAGAAGGCCGTACTCGACATACTCAGGGAAAAATACGGGATGGAGGAAGACGATTTCCTGTCGGCGGAGATCGAGATAGTACCGGCAGGACGGGCGAAGCTGCTAGGGCTCCGCGGGGACATGGTCATAGGATACGGTCAGGACGACAGGGTCTGCTCGTTCACGAGCCTTGATGCGCTCCTCGAGACGGAAGGCGTAAAGAGGACCGCCTGCTGCATACTCACGGACAAGGAGGAGGTCGGAAGCACCGGCGCCACAGGCATGAACAGCCTCATGCTCGAGAACATCGTTGCCGAGGTCGTCGAGCGTCTCGGAGGCTACAGCGACCTCAAGGTGAGGAGATGCCTGCAGAACTCCTACATGCTCTCAAGCGATGTAAACAGCGCCCTGGATCCTCTCAACATGGATCTCTACGATGCCGGAAATTCGTCCAGGCTCGGACATGGGGTCGTGTTCAACAAATATACGGGCTCGAGAGGCAAGTCCGGCGCAAGCGATGCGAATCCGGAATTCATAGCAAAACTCAGGAAATGCATGGAGGATGCCGATGTCGGATTCCAGATGGCAGAAATGGCGAAGGTGGATGTCGGAGGAGGAGGCACAATTGCAAAATTCGCAGCCTTCTATGGCATGCAGGTCATAGATGCAGGTGTCTCGGTGCTCAGCATGCACGCCCCGTTCGAGATCACATCCACATACGACATACAATCCGCAAAGGACTGCTACAAGGCGTTCCTGAAGATGGAATGACAGCCGGCCCGGGAAATCCCCGGGCTTTTTTTTACTCAAAGACCGTAGCGGAAACAGTTGTAGATGGATATCAGTATGATGACTACCAAAAGGGCCATGAAGAGCTTGTCGACCATCTTGTTGTCCATGCGTCTGGAGAGCTTCCTTCCGACGGTGGCACCGACCACGGCGCAGACAGCCATCACTGCCATGAGGATCCAGTCAATGTCCGGGATGTCCCGGGATACGATGTTCCCGATAAGGGATACAAGCTGGGAGAAGAAGATTATGTAGAGGCTTGTAAGGGCCGCGCATTTCGTATCCATCGAGAAGAAATAGGAAAGGACCATTATGTTGATCGGTCCGCCGCCTATGCCCAGGAACGAAGAGAACACTCCCAAAAACAGCCCGCTTGCGACCGAGAACAGCCTGTTCTTCATATCCAATGGTTTTATGGAGTCCTTCTTCAGTATGTAGACGAAAACCATAGCGGTCAGGATGACCATTATGATGTTCTGGACAAGGCTCACAACGGAGCTGTCACCCACCGATGCGACCATGGTGGAGAACACCGTCTTCCCAACATATCCGCCCACGGCACCGCCAAGTGCCAGATAGATTCCCCGGGAATCTATTTTGGTGCTGTCGTTCCTGCTTCTGAGCAGAGAAGCTATCGTCATCACGAGAACGGTCGTTCCGGACATGAAACTTATCTGGGAGGTGCTCATATCGCAGATCGCATCCATGACCGGCTTTATAAGGACACCTCCTCCAATACCGCTTATCGAACCGAGAATCGTGGCGACCAATACGGTGATGACAATCACAACCTGCATAATATCCCCTCCTTATAGGAATGTTAACCAAACGGTCAAGAGCATGTCAAACACGAATGCCGGACATACCGCCCGTACGATCATATATAATAAAGCATCTTCGCGTACGTCGGGTAAGGCCAGTTCCCGACAGGCATCAGAAGCTCCATCTCGTCTGCAATCCTCCTTACCTCGGCCATCTCCGGGATTATCACCTTCCTGGAATAATGGCTCAGGGATGAGCCGGCGTATTTTTCAGCGGCGGATGCAACGGAATCAAGCCTGGCCACCGCCGAATCAAGCTCGTCGGTAAGGGTGGAAAGCCTCTCGAGCAGCTGACGCTCACCCTTGAAGGGAGCCTTGCTGACCTTGAACTTCGACTCAAGCCCGGTTGCAAGCGATGAAGTGTATGCAACGACGGCAGGCAGTATCATGCGCCGTATCATGTCGATCATCGTGAGGGCTTCGATATGGATCGTCTTCGAATATTCCTCGTTCATTATCTCATAGCGTGAATGGATCTCTATCGCGCTGTAGATATGGAACTTCGCAAAAACATCTATGTTCTTCTTCAACAGGAAAGTGTCGAAGGCCTCCGGTGCGGTCCTTAGGTTCAAAAGCCCCCTTGCTTCCGCCTCCTTCACCCAATCCTCGGAATAATTGTTGCCGTTGAATATTATCCTCTTGTGTGCAAGATATTCCCTCTTGATGAGCTCAAAGGCCTCGGAACGTACGTCCTTGGCATCCTTCAGCACCTCGTAAAACTCGGAAAGCGAGTTAGCGACAACGGTGTTCAGGACGATGTTCGGTCCGGAGACACTGAACGAGGAGCCAAGCATCCTGAATTCAAACTTGTTGCCGGTGAAAGCCATCGGGCTCGTCCTGTTCCTGTCGCTAGTATCGCGCGCGATACAAGGAAGCGCATGAACGCCGAACCCCATCTTCTCGTTCGTCTTTCCCGATGCCTGCTTGTCGGAGGATATCGATTCAAGGATATCCTCGAGATCCGATCCGATGAACATCGAAACAATCGCGGGAGGGGCCTCGCTGGCCCCGAGCCTGTGATCGTTTCCCGCGCTGGCGGCGCTGAGTCTCATAAGATCCTGATATTCGTCGACAGCCTTTATCACGGCAGTGAGGAAAAGGAGGAAGAGGACGTTCTCCCTCGGGTTGTCCCCGGGATCCAGCAGATTGACGCCAGTATCGGTCGAGAGCGACCAGTTGTTATGCTTTCCGGAGCCGTTCACACCCTTGAACGGCTTTTCATGAAGGAGACAGGCCAGACCATGACGCTCCGCAATCTTCTTCATGAGCTCCATGGTGAGCTGGTTGTGGTCCACCGCCACATTCGTGGTGCAGTACACCGGTGCCATCTCATGCTGGCACGGCGCCACCTCGTTGTGGCTCGTCTTGCTGTTTATGCCAAGTTTCCAGAGCTCCTTGTCCAGATCGTGCATGAACGCGCTGACCCTGGTGCGGATGGCACCGAAATAATGGTCGTTCATCTCCTGGCCCTTCGGGCTCCTGGCACCTAGAAGAGTGCGCCCGGTCAGGACCAAGTCCTCCCTCTTGGAATAATCCTCCTTGTCGATGAGAAAGTACTCCTGCTCGGGGCCCACCGTGGTATACACACGTCGGACATCGTCGTTTCCAAACAGGTGGAGTATCTTCAAAGATTCGTTGCCGATCGCCTCCATGCTCCTGAGAAGAGGGGTCTTCTTGTCGAGGACCTCGCCGGAATAGGAGCAGAAAGCGGTCGGGATGCAGAGGGTGTCGTCCTTTATGAACGCATAGCTGGTGGGGTCCCATGCCGTATAGCCGCGGGCCTCGAACGTCGCCCTGAGACCTCCGGAGGGGAATGACGAGGCATCGGGTTCGCCTTTTACCAGCTCCTTTCCCGAAAACTCCATTATCACCTTGCCCCCCTCGACAGGCCGGATGAAGGATTCGTGCTTTTCCGCAGTTATGCCCGTCATCGGCTGGAACCAGTGCGTGTAATACGAGCAGCCGTTCTCTATGGCCCAGCATTTCATGGCATGGGCTACGGCGTTCGCTATGTTCAGATCGAGATCCTTGCCATCCTGTACGGTCTGCATCAGCTGTCTGTAGACATCCTTCGGCAGACGCAGGCGCATTGTTTCATCGTTAAAGACCAGAGAACCGAAATAATCCGCAACTGTTTCCATATCAGACTCCAATGGATATATCCATGTACTACACTCTAAAATGTTTGCAACATTTTTACAAGAAAACCGGGATAAACGTGCAAAAAAAATGCACCAATTATGGAAATTTCTTAACACCGCCCTTGTAAAACCTTGTCAAAACAAAAAATAAGGCATAAAATCCGCGATAAATTAATATAAACCGGGAGATAAGAAATGAGTGGCGTTTTAGTACTCGTCATCGCCATACTCGCCCTTGGTGCAGGTTACATATTCTATGGAAAATGGCTTGCAAAGAAGTGGGGAGTGGACAATTCCATCAAGACCCCTGCATACGAGCTCAGAGATGATATCGACTATGTTCCTACAAAGAAACAGGTCGTATTCGGACACCAGTTCGCATCGATTGCAGGAGCCGGTCCGATCAACGGACCCATACAGGCAGCCGTGTTCGGCTGGGTACCAGTATTCCTCTGGTGCGTCATCGGAGGCATATTCTTCGGTGCGGTACAGGATTTCTCTTCCATGTTCGCATCCGTAAGAAACAAAGGCAGGAGCATCGGCTACATCATCGAATGTTATGTCGGCAAGACAGGCAAAAGGCTCTTCCTGCTGTTCGTGTACCTCTTCTCGATCCTCGTCGTGGCGGCATTCGCGGACATCGTGGCAAAATCCTTCGGCGTCACAGCGGCCCAGACAGAGGCGATCAACCATGCAAACAGCCAGGTCGCATGCACTTCGACACTGTTCATAGTCGCCGCGGTCGGCTTCGGATTCTACATCAAGAAGTTCAATCCGTCCTCGCTCGTAAACACAATCGTGTCGATCGTGCTTCTCGTGCTCTGTGTCACGCTCGGATGCCTGTTCCCGTTCTCTCTTTCAGTGAACACATGGATGTATCTCGTGTTCGCATACATCCTGATAGCATCCGTAACACCCGTATGGGCGCTCCTCCAGCCAAGAGACTATCTCAACAGCTACCTGCTGATCCTGATGATCCTCGGAGCCGTCGTAGGAATCTTCGTATCCAATCCGGTGATGGAGCTTCCGGCCTTCACAGGCTTCACCTCCAGCCTCGGTTCGATGTTCCCGATCCTGTTCGTAACAATCGCCTGCGGAGCCGTATCCGGATTCCATTCGCTCGTTTCATCAGAAACAGCGAGCAAGCAGGTCGAGAAGGAGACGGACATGCTGCCAATATCCTACGGTGCGATGCTCATCGAGTCCCTTCTCGGAATCATCAGCCTCATTGCAGTCGGAGCAATCGCCGTCGGTGGCGTGATTCCCGCCGGCACCCCGCAGGTGATCTTTGCGGAAGCTGTTTCCGGTTTCCTCACAACGATCGGACTCCCGCACGACATATCGTTCACCCTCATCAGCCTCGCGGTATCGGCGTTCGCCCTTACCAGCCTCGACTCGGTTGCACGTGTCGGAAGGCTTTCCTGGCAGGAGCTCTTCCTCGACGACGAGGATGACGACAAGAACCTCACAGGTGCCAAGAAAATACTCACTAACCGCTGGGTGGCAACAATCTTCGTGCTCGTTCCCTCCTACCTTCTCGGACAGGTCGGATACGCCGAGATCTGGGCTCTCTTCGGTTCTGCAAACCAGCTTTTGAGCGTTCTTGCACTGGCAGCCGTGGCGGTATACCTCAAGAAGATCAAAAAGAACAACAAGATGATGTTCTTCCCGATGTTCTTCATGCTTGCGGTGACAATCGTCGCGCTCTTCCAGCTTGCGATCAACAACATAAGGACCTTCGGAAAGGCCTCCATCTCCGTGATGGGACAGAGCCTGCAGATAATCTTCGCAGTCCTTCTGATCGCCCTTGCGGTCATAGTTGTCGTGAAATGCTGTCAGAAGCTCTTCGGAAAGGAAGAAGCAAAGGCCTGAGACAGGCGTTCATGGAAAATATACGGACCGGTCCGCACCGGTCCGTTTTTTTTCAACAGACATGCAGCAAATGTGCTATCCGATAAGACATGTCATTCAGATACGAATTACTTCTGATCAATAAGAACTGCAATAAAGTGATAGAGGCCGGATACGAGGCGGAATCGGTTGCACAGGCGTTGTTCCACGTGCTGCAAAAGGACCGCAAGCTCTGTGGCTGCATGCTTATGATATACTGCAGGCGCCCCAAGTCCAAGGACCTCAAATACATGGGGATATATGACGGCGGCTCGGGAAGAAGCATGAACGGGGAGATATGCCTGAACATACTTTCTCTCGCAAACGGAGAGGAATACCATCTGACAGACGACGGATTCAGAAGATGCCTGATATGAATCAGGGCCTCACTTTTCCCAAAAGAAGTCCCAGCGCCTCCCTCACCGGAAGACGGAAAGGCCCCTTCCCCTGCCTGCTGTTTGCGCTGTAGTAGCAGTAGAACGAATCCTCGCTCTCCATGTATTTCACATCGCAGCTGGTTATGGCACGGGAGGACCAGCCTTCGTCGGGCTGCGTATGCATCACCTTCGACAATTTGAAATCAAGTCCGTCGGTGCTTTTCAAAAGAAGCATCACCGAACGGCTCCTGTCGCCCTTCTTGTCATAATAGTATGCGCATTCCACGGCGGCAACGGCATCCGAGCACGGATACATGCGCACCGATCCAACGGCAAGATTCATATATACGGAATCCGGCTCTATCGAAAGCAGGGGCTCCTCCACCACCTTGTACGGCCCCTCGAGATACCGGCTTTCGGCGCACATGAGGCGGCACGAGGTTTTTTGTCCGGAATCGAACATCCTGCACTCCCCGGCGCCGAAGTAAAGCCTGTATTTACCCTCCCAGGAAACCAGTTGGGGACGTGCCACGCGGCAAGGACCGCCACGGTATGAGGAAAGACTGATCTTCTCCGATTCCAGTATGACCTTCGGATCTGACCAGGACTTCAGATCGGTCGATGCGGACACGAGTATCCTCGAACCCTTCTTTGTCACATCCTTGGCCTTTCCCTTGCCCCAGTCCCTGTCGTGGCTCTCAAAAAGAAGATGGTAGGTCCCACCCTCCTTGAATATGAACGGCGAGTGTCCGCGGAAGAACAGGAGACGTCTGCGTGTCCAATCAAGACCGCTGGTGGATACGAAATGCTCCACACCCATCCATGTATGGGAAAAAAGGTGCCACAGCCCGTCGGGTGATTCCGACGGCAGCAATATGCTCGGATCGCTCAGCCGTGGCATGTACCACGGGGTTATCTGGACGTAGTTGTCGGTGAACGAATACCATGAGGCCTTTTCGAATTTTTCCCAAGCGATGTATCTCACCCGGCACCCCTAGCGTCTTTTTCCGCCTCTTCCGAAAAGCGGATCCATCTTGTCCTCAAGGTTGAATTTCGCGATGGCCCATTTGACAATTTTCGAATAGATCAGGAACGAAAGGACGATGGCGAGGATGAACACGACCGCAATACCGCCCATGAGCAGGTTCTGGTTCTCCTGCAGCGGAAGAAGGCTCAGAATTATGAAGCCAATGATGAACAACAGGATGAGCAGCACGAGGTTCAGGACCGTGGCTGCAAGAATAAAAAGCAGAGAGTTTGTTTTCTTACTCATTTCTTTTCCCCTTTACTTGAAAACAATATTGTCAGCATCAAGAGTATCACAGATACCGTTATGGATGCATCGGCGACATTATATGTCGGAAATCTTTCCATGCCGAACCAGCCGTAGTTGTTCGTGCTTATGAAATCCACCACGCTCATACCACGGAAGATCCTGTCAATGAGATTGCCGACACCTCCTCCGACGAAGGCCGCAAGCAGCCATCGCTGGAACGATGTCAGCTCGTCCCGGTCCCTGACGATGAAAACGCATACAAGCACCACAACCACGATCGGAACGATGATGAAAAGGACGATCTTCAGGGGAACGGCGAAATTTGTTCCCAGGGAAAAGGCGACTGCGGTGTTACGCACATGCACGATGCGCAGAAAATCCCCGAAGAGCGAACAAAGCACCGTGTTCTCCGGGACATAATGCACGATCAGAGCCTTCGTGATCTGATCTGCGGCTATGATGAACAACGTAAGCAGGAACGGCCTGTATCGTTTCATAACCCCGTCTCCGAGTCGACGAAGAATGCTTCCACCCCCCACTCGCCCATCACATACCGCATGAGGGCCTGCACTCCGAAGATCTCGCTCCTGTAGTGTCCTCCGGCGATCACGTTCATGTTGTGTTCCTTCACGAAGTGGTAGTCCTCGTGTCTGAGCTCCCCTGTGACAAACAGGTCCAGCCCCTGATCGACAGCGGACACGACATCACCGCTGGCCCCGCCCGAGATGATGCCGGCAGTCTCGATCATGTCCTTTCCAAAGGATACGACCTTCAGCCCGCCCTCCTCGTCGAAACCCAGCAACCTCGCAATCTCCATGGCGGTCATCGGGAACGGCAGGCGTCCCTTGAAGCCGACGCTTCTGCCCATGAACTCCCCGAACGGATCATAGCCCGTCATTCCCAGGCGCAGAGCCATCTGCGCGTTATTTCCATACAAGGGATGGGCGTCCAGCGGAATGTGGCACGCAAAAAGCGACATGTCGCTGCCGATGCACTTTTTCACCCTCTGGTAATGGTTGTCCGCAATCGCGACCGGACGTCCCCAGAAAAGGCCATGGTGCACGAAGAGCATGTCCGCACCCTCGTCCGCAGCCCGGCAGATGGTGTCCAGGCAGGCATCGACGGCGAACGCGATCCTTCTTATCTCCTTGTTGGAGGATTCGATCTGAAGCCCGTTGAGGGATATGTCCTGGTAGGACGCGATATCCAGAAGGTCATAGAATTTTTCACATGTTTCCTTGAGGTTCATATCAGGAGTATACAATAATTTCCCTCCGAGGGGTACAGATTGACAGCACGGAAGGAGGAAAATACACTTAAGCCATGCTCAAGGAATTGACCGGTGGGGATCTGGTGCTCGACTTCCAGGACCTCGATCTATCGGATGCAAGGGAAGAAAAAACAATAATAGGACAGGACAAGGCCCTTGAGGCCCTGGCACTGGGATTCGCAATAGACCGTCCGGGATACAACATCTTCGTCTCGGGCGACGAGGGGACCGCGAGGCTCACCGCGGTGAAAGAGGAGATCGGGAAGATCGAAAGCGACGTATCCGGGCTCAGGGATGTCGCGTACGCATACAATGCAAAGCATGAGAACAACCCGGTCTGCCTGATCTTCAGGAAAGGCACGGCACGCACGTTTGCCCGCAGGTTGCAGGAATACGGAAGGAAGGAGATTTCGAAAGAAGAGCTGCTCGAAGGCTTCGAGGATGCGGAGACTGAGCGTTTTGTCTCCTCCCTTCCCCCCATGGAGGAGAATCCGGACAGCTACAGGCTCAACATAATTCTCGACAGGACCAGCACGAGGCGCAGGCCTCTTGTGATCGAGAGCCATCCGTCGCATGACTCGCTCTTCGGTTTCATAAACAAGGACAAGGCGCCGCACCTTGCGATCGAGATCGGATCCTATCAGATGGCCCTCGGAGGGTTTCTTGTGATAAACGCCGAGGAGCTTTTATCGGAAAAGGGGCTTTGGACCACGCTCAAAAGATATATCGACATGAGCGACAAGGCACGGCTGTCGACCGCGGTCGCAGGCGAGCTCATGGGTACCGTACGTCCGTCGGCAATCCCTCTCTCCACAAAGGTTATCCTGATAGGCAACGACGCGACCTACGACGAGCTTGCGGAAAAGGACGGACAGTTTTTGAAGCTGTTCAAGATATCTCCGGAATTCGACTACCAGATGCCTGCAAGCAGGGAGAACATACTTGCGACCGTAGGTTATCTGCGACGGGTCGCAAAGGACCTTCTTCCTCTTTCGGACAACGCCTGCAAGGAGCTTTTGAGGTATTCGTCATGGTTTGCCGAGAACCGCAACATGCTCTCGACCCAGCTCTCGATGCTCGGCGATGTCGTCGAGGAGTCCTACCTGGAGGCGGTCAACGACGGCAGGAAGGGAATCGAGGACCACCATGTGAGATCCGCGATAAAGAAAAGGAACCGGCTCGCGGCGCTCACGGAGGAGAAGATAAACCAGGAGATAAAGGAAGGTGAGCTGCTCATAAACCTCACAGGGGAGAGGATCGGCATGGTCAACGGCCTTGCGGTGATGGACAGGGGGCTCTCGTCGTTCGGAACCCCGACCGTGATCACTGCGACGGTGGCTCCCGGAACAGAGGGCATAGTCAACATCGAGCATGAGGCGGGCCTCTCGGGAGGGATCCACGACAAGGGGCTTCTGATCCTGGAGGGATATCTGAGGCACCGCTATGCGAGAACCTTCCCTCTGAGCCTCTATGCCGGCATCTGCTTCGAGCAGAGTTATGCGGAGGTGGACGGGGATTCGGCCTCCTCTGCCGAGCTCTATGCCCTCTTGTCCGCAATCGGAGAAATACCGATCCGCCAGGACATAGCGATCACAGGAAGCGTGAACCAGATGGGACAGTTGCAGCCGGTCGGGGGGATAAACGAGAAGATCGAGGGCTTTTACAACGCATGCCTCACGAGCGGGCTTACCGGTGTACAGGGCGTCATAATCCCGAAGCAGAACATCTCGAGCCTGATCCTTCCATATGAGGTGGAGGACGCGGTGAGGGCGGGAACCTTCCACATATATTCGATAAGCGAGATCGATGAGGGCTTCGAGCTCATATCGGGCATGAAGGCCGGTGAAAGGAACGTCAAGGGACAGTTTCCTGCAGGAAGCTTCAACAGGATGATCGAGGACAGCCTCAAAAGGCTCTGTGCCTCGAGCCAGAAGAACTAGCCCAGGCCGAGAGGAGGATGGCGGAGGCCGAGGCGACGTTTATGCTTCCTTTCGCTCCGTACTGCCGGATCGAAACACGCCCCAGGGATGAATCCGCAAACTCAAGAGCACCCTTTGACACACCGGTCTCCTCGCTTCCGATTATGCAGAGACCGCGCTCCGGAAACGTGAAGGACGCAATGTCCTGTCCTCCAAGCTCGAGAGCGAACACCTGGTGATCCCCGGCAATCTCCTCAAGCTCCCTGAATTCCCACGCCACACCGTCCACGGTGCCCCGGGAGGTGCGTACCGCGCGCTCGTGCAGCGGGCTCGCGGAACCGGGCCGTATGAATATCTTTTCCACCCCGAAGGCCTCTGCGTTGCGGAATATCGAACCGAGGTTGTACGGGCTTCTGATGAAATCAAGGTACAGGAAATGGGGGAATACGGTCCTTTTGGAATAGTCGACCCCGCCGTTCTCGACCATGTCCCAGTCGGCCACAGCCTCACCCAGCACGTCCAGGCTCAGATAATAGAGGTCGTCATAGCGCATCCGATGGAAAGAATATGAGGCCTCATCCCTCCTTTGTTCGGGAAGCAGTGAAAAAAAGAGCGAGAAATAGGCGTCAAGCTCCTCGGATGGACGGCTGCATGTGGAGGCGAGGTGGAAATACTGCCCGCACTTCCTCAGCTGCACCCGCGGCTTAAGCGTCAGGATCTTGCGTATCGTCAGCATCCCCATCCCCCTCTCTTCCAGAGTAAACGAGTATCGCAAACTCCCCCTTCACCGCGCCTTTTTTCTCAAGCCTTTCAACCGCTTCGCAAACAGGGCAGGAGAATATCTCCTCGAACTGCTTGGTGAGCTCCCTGCCAACGACGCAACAGGCATCAGGGGAAAGCCCGGCAATCTCCGCAAGCGTCTTCATGACGCGGAACGGGGATTCGTATATGATGAACGGTTCGTTCCTTGAAAGGAGCTCCGAAAGCCTCTTCGTCCTCCTTCCCTTCTTCGGGGACAGGAAGCCCTCGAAGAAGAACCCCTTGCCGACCATGCCCGCAGCGCTTACAAGCGTCACCGAGGCGCTCGCACCCGGAAGCGGGACGATCGCATGGTTGCTGTTCCTCCTCACATAGTCGACCACCCTCGCCCCCGGATCCGATACCCCGGGAGTGCCCGCATCGGAGCAGAACGCCACATCCTTGCCCTCGTCCAGAAGCATCAGGATGCCCTTGCTGCTGTTCTCCTCGTTGTGCGCATGGCATGCGATCAGTTTTTTCGATATCCCGTAGTGCGAAAGAAGGATTCCCGTATGCCTCGTGTCCTCGCAGGCGATGACATCGACGCTTTTCAGGACCGAGAGGGCCCTGATGGTGATGTCCTCGAGATTGCCTATCGGGGTGGCTGTCATGTAAAGGGTGCTCATAGCTTATGATTCTATTCCCGCAAGGAGATATCTTCAAGCCGGAGCAAGTGGTAAAAAATACCATAAGCATGGTAAAAACGGCCGTTCAGCCTCCCAAAAGTGCTTTTTTAAAGGTAAAAACGCACTTGGCACGCACTTTGCAATTATGTAGTCAAGGCAACCAGCCTATAGGAGAAAACGATGAACGTATTCAGAAGACTCGGAGACATAATCTCCTCAAACGTAAACTCGGCACTGGACAAGATGGAAGATCCGGAAAAGATGATAGACCTCTCGATAAGGGAACTTGAAGATGCTATTGCTGAAATGAGGTCCACCCTTGCCGAAAAGAGGGTCGAGCTCATCAAGTGCGGCAACATGGTGAAGGATCTCAAGGAGAGCGTGGCGCGCTGGGAGGAAAGGTCCCGCATGGCACTTGAGAAGGGACTCGAGGACATGGCCAGGGAGGCCATAAAGGAAAAGCTTGCCGCAAAGGAGCGCCTCATGGGCGCCGAGGAGGCGGAGAGCACCCTCAAAGAGATGATCGGAAGCGTCGAGGAAAGCCTTGACAAGGCGAACGACAAGCTCACATCCCTCAAGGAAACCAGCCTGAGCCTGAAGGCCAGGGCGAAGCTTGCAAAGGCCCGTCTAAAGGTCGAGAAGCAGGCAAAAACCGACGAGAGCGCATCATACGCACGCAGGCTTGAGGAGATGAAGGCGAAGATCGAGCGCTGGGAGGCCCTGGCCGACATACATCACGACAGCGTGAGGACGGAGGCCGGAAAGCCGAGCTTCAGCGATCTTGAGAAGGATGCCGAGGTGGAAAAGGAGCTCGAGGAACTCAAAGAAAGGATGAATGACGGAGGAAAGGAGAACGTCTGATGAGGGACTATTACGATGATTACCCCTATTACAGGAGGCCGCGTCTGAAAAGAAGCCGGTACGGTCTGATTGCCGGCGTATGCCAGGGCGTTTCCGACTGGAGCGGAATCCCCGTTGGCATAATAAGGATTGCGGCAATCGTATCGTTCATCCTTTCGGGATTCTTCCCGATCGGATTGGTATACGTAATACTTGCAATAATGCTTCCTTCATGAAGCAAGACAGCGCTGCCGTTGTCCTGCGGTTCTTGATTTTCCGACAGGATCAGCACCTGTCGTTAAGACATGCCCAAATAACGTCCGCCCTTTCCGGAGCGGACGTGCATTTGACCTTATGCAGGTTGTAATGCCGGGGATGGATCAAGGCTTCTCCAGGCCTGAGCAGCTTATAAACTATGCAGGCCTGGTAATAAACATTAAAGGCCATTCCGGAATTGATTCTGCCCCAAAAGAAGGGGCCATCAATACGGCAGAGGATTTCGGCATTCCTCTCGAGAGAGTGGAGAACCGGGTTACGGGCAAGAAAGCCATAAGGAAGCAGAAAGAGACGATCGAAATATAAAAAAACAACCACCTTCTTCATGAACGAAAAGACAGGAGATCCAGCTCCATAATGCAGAACTTTGACAAATACGGCATCTCATTTAGTCCTTCACGACCATCGGACATTTCTAGGATGAGAAAGCCTTCCTGGAAATCTTTGCCCGATGCTCAAACGCGAATGCGTCCAAAGCGGGACATTCATAGATCTGGAGCATTATATTCCGCTGGATAGAGGGGTATTACAACATTTTACGCCCCCACTAAGCATTAAAGAGTCTGACTGCTTCGGCTTTTGAATTGAAAAGTAAAGGAGAAGTTTTTCCATGGCTCCTTAATATTTTTTTGCCTACTATTCCAGGGATGGCCTTGGACTTTCAATCCTAATTAAAAGCAATATGGATCCCCCGGCGCCGGAGACAAATGCTCATGCATCACTTCCGCTTTTAAGGGTGGAATATCCAGTCGAGAGCGAAAGGACGACTATTCAAGCCTCCTTCCATTTCAAACATCCATTTTTGCGAAAAAACACTTCAAACCCTTTTTCCATGTTAAAATATCCTTATTGATCAATGGTCCACACCTCCGATCGATAGAAAACACAACAGGAGGAAACTATGGAAAAAATCAGACGTTCGATTCTCATGGGGGGGGGGGAATAAGACCCTACTGTTAGGCTTTGCCCTTCTTGTTATTGCACTTGCCGCCACAGGCTGTGAGCAGCCTGACAAAGGCCCGGTTGCAGTCGACAGCATAACGATAAATAAATTGGAAACCAATACCATTGGATTTGAAGCAGGAAAGACATTCAAGCTCACTGCGGACATCCAGCCAGGCAATGCGACAGACAAGACTGTTGTCTGGTCATCCTCAGATGAAACTGTGGCTACGGTTTCCGATGATGGGACAGTCACAATCAAAAAAGAAGGCAATGTCACCATAAAGGCTGAATCCGGAGGCAAAAGCGCTTCAGATACTTTCGTATTTTATGAAGGAGAAGACCGAGGTTATTATGTCGATGAAAATGAAACCAAAGAAACCTATTACATCTGGAATGAAGACGGTCTTCTTGCCTGGAATAAATATGTGACAAATACGGAGCATTATGTCGAATCAACGGATACATATGGGGATAAGTGTTATGTAGTGAAAACAAACGCCACACTTATGGATAATATCTCCCTGGAAGGCAAGAGCTGGACTCCGGTGGGATATTACGACTATGACACATATTATTATGCAGGCACATTCGACGGTGGCGGACACACAATCAGCAACCTGTCTATCGATCCGTCTTATAATAATGATTCAGGGTTGTTCGGATATATTGCAACTGACGGCGTAGTAAAAAACCTTACATTAAGCGGCGTGGAAATATCTGGATATGAATACATCGGAGGCATCGCAGGAAATAATTATGGGACAATCGCAAACTGCAACGTATACGGAAGCGTTTCAGGAATATTCGATGTCGGTGGTATAGTTGGATACAACGGTGGGACAATCTCAGGTTGTAATAATGAGGGAAATGTTTCAGAAACAGAGAAAGGGTGTGTCGGCGGTATCGCTGGATTCAGTTATGGGACAATCTCAGCTCTTGTTATAATATAGGAGAAATTTCAGGAACAGATTCTGTCGGCGGTATCGCTGGATACAGTGAGGGGACAATCGAAAACTGCAATGTATCTGGAAGTGTTTCAGGAAATGAAGATGTCGGCGGTATCGCTGGATACAGTGAGGGGACAATCGAAAACTGCAATGTATCTGGAAGTGTTTCAGGATCATCTTATGTCGGCGGTATCGCCGGAGTCAATCTTGAAACAATCGAAAACTGCAGCGTATCCGGAAGCGTTTCAGGAATATTCGATATCGGTGGTATAGTTGGATACAACGGTGGAACAATCTCAGCTTGTTACAATACAAGTAATGTTTCAGAAACAGATTACAATACAGGTAATGATTCAGAAACAGAGAAAAGGGGGGTCGGCGGAATCGTCGGATACAATGAGAAGACAATCACAGCTTGTTATAATATAGGAGAAGTTTCCGGAACAGAAGATGTCGGCGGTATCGCAGGAGAAAATGGTTATGGTTTGACGGAGGGGATAATCATATCTTGTTACAATACAGGAAAAGTTTCAGAATCCAGCAACATCGGTGGAATCGGTGGAATTGCCGGATACAATAATGTTATTGATACAATCAGAGCTTGTTACTGGAGCGTGTCTGAAGAATCATCCACAAATTATGATGGCATAGGGAATGGCCCAACATCAGAAACCGTAAAAAAGGTTGGCCCAAACGGTGTAACATGGGATGTCGCATTGTCTGTAATGAACGAAGCATTAGGAACAGAATCCGAGTACAGCTATAAGAAAAACGATAATTCGGCAACTAATGGAACGATGCCGCTTGTCATCGTAAAGTTATCCAACTGAACTCAACCGATGAGCTTGGAACAACCCATGGCCTGTCCTCACAAGGGACAGGTTTTTACTTGATTTCGTATGTCAGCGTGTTTTAGGAAATATGGTCCTGAATGACAGAATGCCAATTGCAAAACCAGACATTTCCCCGATTGCAGAGAAATCATTTCAACCGGTCCTTGTATTTCCTGTACATGCCGCGGAACTGGTCGTAGGTGATTCCGAGTATTTCGGCTGCAGCCTTCTGTGAGCCCCTGCCCATGTCGAGGGCGCGGGAGAGGAATGATATGTCAATGTCCTCATGGGCCTTTTCCATATCCTTGATCCCGTATTCGGAGAACGGGACCCTGCCTCCGGGTGAGGCGGAACCATCCTCTTTTACGTCCTCAAACGGATTTGCAAACGGGTCGAAATCCATATGCGATATCACGCTCCCGTCGCTCCTGTACACGGCACGTTCGACAACGTTCTTCAACTCCCTCACATTTCCCGGCCAGGGATATGAAAGAAGAAGCTCCTCGACCTCCGGGGTGAACGAAGGGATAGCCTCCAGCCCGCATTCATAGGCCATCTTGGAAGCAAAGTAGTTGGCAAGCAGCAGGATGTCCCCACCCCTTTTCCTGAGAGGAGGAAGGAATAACACCTCGAAGGAGAGGCGGTCCAGCAGATCCTCCTTGAAACGTCCCTGGCTGCATAGTTTTTTGAGATTGGCGTTGGTCGCGCCGACAATCCTTACATCCGATTCGTGGGTAACCGACGAGCCGACCCTCTCGTACGTGCCGTATTCGACGACGCGCAGTATCTTCTCCTGCACCTCGAGCGGGATGAGCCCTATCTCATCAAGGAAGAGCGTACCGCCCTCGGCCTCCTCGAAGCGTCCCTTGCGGTTCGAGTAGGCCCCGGTGAAAGCACCCTTCTCATACCCGAACAGCTCGCTTTCGATAAGGGACGACGGAAGGGATGCGCAGTTGACGGTCACAAGCGGCTTGTCCCACCTCTGTGAAAGATAGTGGATGCGCCTTGCGCTTATCTCCTTGCCTGTGCCCCTCTCGCCTATTATCAGCACGGGACGGTCTATCCGCGCCACCAGGCTGAGACGTCCCAGAAAATCCAGATACACCTCGCTTTCCCCTATCCCCGCGTTCTGGGGATCGTTCACTCTTTCGGACATACTAGGCAAATAATACCACTATCGGCGATATTTACCAATAGATGAACGCATGTTTGCGGCCACACCGCATGCTATTTTCCAGAATGGCAAGAAATTGTAATATTGGGGAAAGTTGGCACGTTTTTTTCATCCTGTTTTTCAGAGATAAAAGGCGAAGGAGAAGAATGATGGGTATTTTTTCGAGATTCAAGGACATAGTCAATTCCAACATAAATGCGATCCTGGACAAGGCGGAGGATCCGGAGAAGATGCTCAGGCTCATGATACAGGAGATGGAGGACACCCTTATCGAGCTCAAGAGCAACTGCGCCGCAAAGCTTGCCTACGGGATAAAACTCGAGAGAAAGCTCGAGGACAACCTCAAGACCTTCACAAGATGGGAGAACCGTGCGGTGCTCGCCCTCGGAAAGGGACGGGAGGATCTGGCCCGGGAAGCTCTTGTCGAGAAGAGGAACGTACAGGCGGAGATCGATTCCCTCAGAAGCCAGATCGATGAGAACCACATCACCATCGAGGAGGCGAAAAAGGAGATATCCACTCTGGAGGAGAAGCTCGTGCAGGCAAAGGGCAAGCTCAAGATCCTCAAGCAGAAGGAGGAGCGGGCCAGAAACGAGAGGATGGCTCATGAGGCGATGAGCAAGGATGTCGCCGGGCATTTCGAGCAGATGGAGGACAAGATCGACAGGATGAACGCCTTCAACGACCTTGAGAAGGACCACAAAGGTGCCGAGGACAAGTTCTCGGAGATGGAAAAGGACGAGGAGATCGAGAAGGAGCTCAACGAGCTTAAAAACAGGATGGAAGGAAGATGAGCACAGTAGTACCTATTCTGGCAATAATATTCCCATTCATAATCGTAATCGTGATCGCGGACAACATACACGAGGAAAAGATAAGGAAAATGAAGATAGAGGCGGCGCTCAGGGAAGCCGAGATGGAAAGGGGTTATGCACCCGGGACCTACTCAAGGAGCTTTTCGAGCAAAGCGGCATACAAGGAATTCGAGCGCCAGGCGAAACGTGACAGGAAGAACAGGAAAAGGAACCCAGGTTCTTTCGAGCAAGCCCCCTTCAACGAGAAGGAAGAGCGCGAGGCGCTGGAAAAAGGCATAAGGAACCTTCAGGAAAGGATAGACAACATAGAGACCATCATGAAGGACAAGGCCAGGAAAAAGAAAGAGAAAGAAGACGAAGGAGAGAGGATATGACAAGAAGATGGACGAGATCCCCGAGGGGAAAGATATACGGCGTCGTGACCGGATTCGCCGAATGGAGGGACCTCCCTGCCGAGCCGACAAGATGGATCGCATTCTTCCTCATCCTGTTCACCTCCGTTTTCCCGGGACTGATTGTATATGTCCTGCTGGCCCTCGTGCTTCCGATGCAGACGGACGAGGATGTCATCAGCCCTTATCAGCAAAGATGGTATCGAGAAAGACGGAACAACAGCCGGAAAGCCTCCTACGAGGATGCAAAATGGGAGGAGAAGAGCACCGACGACCTCAGAAAGGAATACGAGGATCTGAAGAAGAAGGTGGAAGAGATGGAGAACGAGATGTTCGACAAGGAAAAGGACTGGGATGAAAGATTCAACAGGCAGTGAGGACAAGAAGGGCCTGTTCGATGCGGAGGACGGAGGTTTCTTCCGTTTCCGTCTTTCCAACAGGAACCTGGCAATAGGTTGCGCGGCCTTTTTTCTTTTGGTCGTGGTGGTTTCCGCCGCCCTCGACCTCTATCTCGGACTCAGCAATGCCGGAGGAAGCGCCGATGTGGAAGGAAAGGACCTCCACGTCACGATCGGAAAAGGAGAGCTGCACATAAACGGCGAAGAAACGGACCAGCTTTCCTACATTCTTAAAAAATCATCAAAGATAAGCCTGGAGGAGCAGGAAAAAAGCCTGTCGCTGGCGGCGGCAAGCGGCATTCTGACACTCACGCTTCCACGCCGGGGCATCTCGTCGGTGACCATCGATGCGGGTAATGCATCGGTGATGCTTTACGACATAGGGACGGAAGACCTGATTGTGAAATCATCGGCATCGGTCGATGCCGACAGGATCGACGCGGGAAACATCGCGATTCATTCTGCCGGGAATCTTATACTCACGAACAGCATCGCGGAGAAAGCGGAGCTGAAGACCCAGGGAAGCCTCACGACCTCGGAAAGCTCCTTCTCCTCCCTGAGGATAGAGGTCGGTGATGACGATGCGTCGATCCTCGGAGGGAACATACTCTCCCTGGAGGCCGAAAGCGGTAGTGCCGACATCTATTTCTATCCCGGCAACGGCGTAAGTGAGGCTGCTGCCTCCTCGGAGGGGCTTGCGGCAATCAATTTCGACGGTAACACGGACACAACGCTGAAGGATTTCTCAAGGAATCTGGAAGGAGGGGCCGTTGCGTCCTTTTCAAGCAACCAAGGAGTGCTTGAGATATGATCAGGGACGACAGACGTTTCAAGATAATATTGCTTGCAATACTCATGGCATCCTTTCTTTTCGGCTATGTACGGTGCCCAAACCCGTTGTTTTCCGGAGGAAAGGCGGTCGAGGAAGGCTTCGGAGGCATAGACAGCATAGAGGTCTCCTCCGGGACAGGCGGCATAAGGATACGGACGGAAGACAGGGATGACGTGTTCGTCGTCTCCGACAAGATAGAGGTCTCCAGCTCATCCGGAAGGCTGCAGGTAAAAGGCTGGAACGCGGACATCGGGCTGAGAGTACCTGAAGCGATGCTGGGGAAGATCGCCCTCCAGAGCGCGACAGGCAACATAGTCATCGATTCGGCCTCGGCCGAAAAGATATGGGTGGACAGCAGCGCAGGGGATATAGGGATAAGCGGAAGCTGTGCGGAATCGATCGAGGCCTCCAGCTTCTCTGGCGACATAAGCATCACAGGCACCAGGAGCACGAGCATCACCGTCGACAACACAAGCGGACGGACAACGATAGACGATGGAAGCGTGAAGACAGTACGGGTCGACACCATATCCGGAGAAATCAGCATGAGCGTGCCGGAGGCCTCCGCAATCTCGATAGACACCGTGAGCGCCGATGCATGGGTCACAGTAAGGGAGAGGCCCCACTCCATCGACATCGATACCGTAAGCGGCAAAGCGACTGTATTCGGCGGCACCGGCATCACATACAGGATGGAAGATCCGGAGCTCTCGCTGACATTTGACAGCGTAAGCGGGGATTTGGACGTAAGCGCATACTGAATGCAACATTTTTGTTGCATAGTGGTGTTTTTTATCAAAGTTGGTTGCAAGAGGAGTCGCTTTTCCTTAGAATTCAGACAATTTGAAACCTATGGAAAAAGCGATACTTAAACTCAAAGACGGAAAGGAGTTTTCCGGCATTGCATTTGGAGCGCCACTCGACCTTGCAGTGGGCGAAGTCGTTTTCAACACCGGAATCCCGGGATATCAGGAAATTCTCACCGACCCGTCCTACAAGGGACAGATCACCCTTCTCACCAGCCCGATGATCGGCAACTATGGAATAGAGGAAACAGACAGCGAGAGCAGTGGAGCAAAGCCCACTGCTCTTGTTGTGAAGAAGCTGTACAGAGGTCCTGTGATGGAGGGACGTCTCACGTTGGATGAATACCTGGAAAGGGAGGGTATCCCGGCGCTCGAGGACGTGGACACAAGGGCACTGACGATCCATCTGCGGAACCACGGGAGCCAGAACGGGATAATATTTTACGAAAGGGACAGGGCCGAAGCCGAAAAACGTCTCGCCTCCTACCCCGACATCACTGAAATAGACCTCATAGACAAGGTGTCGGTGAAGACGAAGATCCGGAACCCTGACCTCGGAAAGGGACGCACTGCCCCACCGGATGCTCCCGACATGCACTTCGTCCTCGTCGACTACGGCATAAAGAGAAGCATCATAGAAAATTTTTACAAATGCAACATAGCCGTCACGCTTCTTCCATCCACGGCAACGGCAGAAGATGTGTTGAAGGAGAATCCCGACACCCTGTTCCTGTCAAACGGCCCCGGGGATCCCGACAGGCTGAAGGATGCAGTCTCCCTTGCAAAGGCGCTCATCGGCAGGATTCCGGTGGCGGGGATCTGCCTGGGTCATCAGATAATAACGCTCGCCCTCGGAGGGAGGACCGTGAAAATGAAATTCGGACACCATGGATCGAACCAGCCCGTCAAGGACCTGAGGACAGGCAGGACATTCGTCACGGCCCAGAACCATGGGTTCATGAGCCAGAAGGAAAGCCTTCCCGAGAACGTGGAGGTATGGATGGTGAACGCAAACGACCAGACAGTTGAGGGTCTCAGGGACGACGGAAGGAAGGTTATGAGCGTACAGTTCCACCCTGAGGCGGCACCAGGGCCAGAGGACGCGCTCTGGATATTCGAAGCTTTCAAGGAAAACGCAAGATGAAAAGAGACGACATCAGACACATACTCGTTATCGGTTCCGGGCCGATCGTGATCGGACAGGCCTGCGAATTCGACTACTCGGGAGTACAGGCGGTAAGGGCTTTGAAGGAGGAAGGCTACGAGGTCTCCCTCATAAACCCGAACCCGGCCACGGTGATGACCACCCCGGGGCTCGCCGACCACATATTCATGGAGCCTCTCACGGTAGAATACGTCGAGAAGGTGTTCGAACAGGCAGGTCCCGATGCCATCCTCTCAACCATGGGAGGGCAGACGGCGCTGAATCTGACGATGCAGCTCCAGAAGCAGGGAATCCTTGAAAAATACGGGGTCAAGGTCATAGGAGCTTCCGCAGAAGCCATCGAAAGGGCCGAGGACAGGGGCAGGTTCAAGGAAATAATGACCTCGCTGGGGCTTGAAAGCGCAAAATCGGGAATCGCCCATACTGTGGACGAGGCCCTCAAGGTCAAAAAGGAGATAGGCCTTCCGATAATCATCCGCCCCTCCTTCACCCTCGGCGGGATGGGTGGCGCGATCGCAAAGACGGAGGAGGAGTTCGTTCCCCTGGTGGAGAACGCCCTTTCCGTCTCCCCCGTGTCCGAGATACTTCTTGAGGAATCCCTCATAGGATGGAGGGAATTCGAGATGGAGGTCATGCGTGACAGGATGGACAACGCCATCATAGTATGCTCGATAGAAAACATCGACCCGATGGGGGTACACACGGGCGACAGCATAACCGTTGCTCCGATACAGACCCTCACCGACGACGAATACCAGAAGATGAGGACGGCATCCATAGACATACTCAGGGCCGTGGGCGTCGACTGTGGCGGCTCGAACGTGCAGTTCGCCATCTCCCCCGACCACAAGAGGATGATCGTGATCGAGATGAACCCGAGGGTGTCGCGTTCTTCCGCCCTGGCCAGCAAGGCCACCGGTTACCCGATCGCACGCATCAGCGCAAAACTGGCCGTAGGCTATACGCTTGGCGAGATAATGAACGAGATAACGGGCGAAAGCGTATCCTGCTTCGAGCCCGCGCTCGATTATGTGGCGGTGAAGGTCCCGAGATTCGAGCTCGAGAAATTCCCACTGCCCGCATCCGCCCTCGGCACGCAGATGAGGAGCGTCGGCGAGGCGCTGGCCCTTGGACGCACGCTCGCCGAAGCGCTCAACAAGGCGTTCAGGAGCAGCGAGCAGAAGCTCGAGGGAATCGCCGAACTGGATCGTAACAAGCATGATGTCGAAACGCTTTCGAAATGCGCGCATCCGATGAGGCTTCTCGCACTCTACACCCTCATAAAGGAAGGGTATGAGGACCTTGCGGCAATGAGCAGGGAAACCGGATACGACATATACTTTTTGAACATGCTCAAGGAGCAGGCGGATCTGGACAGAAGGATTGCAGGCGGTCTCACCGCCGAGGTTTATACGGAAGCGAAGAAGGCAGGGATGTCCGACAGAAGGATCAAGTCGCTTGCAGGAGTCGTGGATCTCCCATACCATCTGGACGCCGTATCCCATTTCGTCGACACCTGCGCGGGAGAGACGAGGGCCCTCACCCCCTATTCCTACCTCACCTACGACGAGGAGGACGAAGGTGAAGGGCTCGGCAAGGATGCCGTGATAATACTCGCATCAGGGCCCAACCGCATCGGACAGGGGCTCGAGTTCGACACCTGCTGCACATTGTCCAGCCTCGCATACCGCAGGCTCGGGAAGAAGACCATAATGGTCAACAGCAACCCGGAGACCGTGTCGACGGATTACAACACCTCCGACAGGCTCTATGTGGAGCCGCTGACCCCGGAAAGCGTGCTGGAGATAATGAGGAAGGAGAAGACGCGGGATGTGGTGGTGCAGCTCGGGGGGCAGACACCATTGAACATGGCGGAGGAGCTCGAGAAGCACGGGGCCCGCATAATCGGAACCAGCCTGGACTCGATAAACCGCACAGAGGACAGGGAGCTGTTTTCAAACCTCGTGCGCCAGCTTGGACTCAGACAGCCTGAGAACAGGATGGGGCACAGCAGGAAGGAGGTTTTCGAGAAGGCAGCGGAAATCGGGTTCCCGGTACTTCTGAGACCTTCGTTCGTGCTGGGTGGAAGAAGCATGTTCATCGCCTACAGCGAGGAAAGCCTCGAAGAGTTCTTCGACAAGATGGGAGTCCAGGTCTCCCAGAGCCATCCCATACTCGTCGACCAGTTCCTGGAGGATGCGTTCGAATATGATCTCGATGCTGTTTCGGATGGGAAAAGGATATACATCGGAGGCATCCTGCAGCACATAGAGGCGGCAGGAATACACTCGGGCGACAGCGCCGCGGTATTTCCTCCGTACAAGTCCAAGCCGGAGATACTCGACGAGATGAGGCGCTGGACCCTCAAGCTTGCAAAGGAGCTCGACGTCAGGGGGCTGATGAACATACAGTTTGCGGAAAAAGACGGCAAGCTATACATCATAGAGGTGAACCCGCGGGCCAGCCGTACGGTCCCGTTCATCTCCAAAGCCAGCGGGGTCAACCTCATAGAGGCGGCCGTGAACGTGTTCGAAGGAAAGGATCTTGCCGCCCAGGGGCTGGTTCCTGAAGGCAAGGAGATTGCGGAGGGGCACTGCATCACCGGCTGGGCAATAAAGGAGGCCGTCTTCAGTTTCAACCGCTTCAACAACGTAGATCCGGCGCTCGGCCCAGAAATGAGGAGCACCGGAGAAGTCGTCGGGATGGGACGGACGTTCGGCGAGGCCTATGCGAAGAGCCAGGCGGGTGCGGACAACATTCTTCCGGTGAAAGGCAGGGTGATAATCAGCGTTAACAACCGTGACAGGATCACGATAGCACCTGTTGCAAAGGCACTCCAGGACATGGGGTTCGAAATCCTGTGCACAAAGGGCACGGCCAGGGACCTGTTCAACCTTGGAATATTGACGGACGTGGTACTGAAGGTGCATGAGGGGCATCCCAACATAGTGGACTACATCAGGGCGAAAAAGGTGGATCTGATCATCAACACCCCGATGGGCTTCCATGCTAGGAGGAGCGACGACGACATACGTACAGAAGCCATAAGGGCGCATGTGCCGTATACGACCACGACGAGTGCGGCATCGGCTGCACTGGAGGCCATAAGATACCTCCAGCACGACCGGCATACCGTGAGGGAGCTCCCTGCAAGAAAGTGAACGGCAAGGCGGGAATCCCCGCCTTGTTTCATTTGCAGTATTCCTCCACCCCGTCCACGGGCGTCACGACGTTCCCGTATTCGCTCTGCCTGAGAAGACCGCCCATGTAGATGTGACCGGGACGGTATTCCATCCTTGAGGCAATGGTGGCGGAGGGATGCACATGATATTCCTTCGCCCCTATGTTGCTTCTGATATACCCGAAGTTGCGGTGGTTGATCCCGCATCCGGGCATGACTATGATCCTGTCCCCCGCCTGTTCCACAAGCTTTTTCAAAGTGAACATGCCTTCGAGCACGCTAGGCTCCAAGCCGCTTGTCAGCACACGGTCGAAACCCAGCCTGATAAGGGCCTCGAGGCTTTCAAAGGCATTCCTGGTCATATCGAAGGCGCGGTGGAACGTGGCCTTCATCGGACGTGCGATCTCCAGGAGCTCCGCATTCCTCTCCTCATCCACGGTCCCATCCGGGCGCAGGATGCCGAAGACAACCGAGAAGGCCCCTTCCTCGCGGAAGATCCTCACCTCCTCCTTCATGACCTCGAACTCCGTGGCGCTGTAGCAGAAATCGCCGCCACGCGGACGTACCATCGCGCTTATGTCCACCGACGACAGCCTTTTTGCAAGGCGCAGTGTCGCAAGCGACGGCGTGAGGCCCCCTTCGAAAAGGTCGCTGCAGAGCTCCACCCTGTCTGCGCCGCCCCTTTCGGCGTTCACAACCGATTCCACATTCTCAAGACATACTTCTATCCTGTAGTCCCTCATAAAACCTCCGGATGAACAACAGTTTTTCCAAAGTATACCAGAACGGACGGAGATGGAAACAAAAATATACCGGCACGGCGACAGACGGCCACCCGGTCCCGATCATGGAAAAACGGTGTTATCATTTTCCCACTTCTTTGTTAATATATGGATACCAAACCTTATTGGAGAAAATAACATGGAAGAAGCATTCATGCAGCGCACGGTCACATGCGGCTCGCTGAGAGCAGCGGATGAAGGAAGGACCGTTGTCCTCAACGGATGGGTGCACCGCAACAGGGACCACGGGGCACTGCACTTCATAAACCTGCGCGACCGTTACGGCATCACACAGGTCGTCGTGGACGACGATGCGGACGAGGAGCTTGAGAAGACCGCCGGCTCGCTCAAGATGGAATACTGCATCGCGGTTGAGGGAATTGTCCGAAAAAGGCCGGACAACATGATAAACAGCGATATGGAGACGGGGGAGATCGAGGTCAAGGCGGAGAGGATCGAGATCCTAAGCCAGTGCGCCGTGCTTCCGTTCATGATCGAGGACGAGAACAGCGCACGCGAGGACCTGCGTCTGAAATACCGTTTCCTCGACCTGAGGACGAAGGGCATGCAGGACAGGATCAGGCTACGCCACCAGATAGTCAAGGCCATCAGGGAGTTCTTCTACAAGACGGATTTCTACGAAATAGAGACCCCCACCCTCGTCAAGAGCACACCGGAGGGCGCAAGGGACTTCCTGGTACCTTCCAGGATCTACCCCGGAAAGTTCTTCGCGCTTCCTCAGTCCCCGCAGCTTTACAAGCAGATACTCATGGTTTCCGGATTCGACAAGTACTTCCAGATAGCAAGATGCTACCGGGACGAGGATCCCAGGGGTGACAGGCAGCTCGAATTCACACAGCTCGACATAGAGATGAGCTTCGTGAAGAGGGACGATGTGCTCCTTCTGATCGAGAACATGTTCAACGACGTCTTCAAAAAAGTGCTCGGCATCGGAATCCCGGCACATTTCAGAAGGCTCACATACCATGATGCGATGAACACCTACGGCTCTGACAAGCCCGACCTCAGGTTCGGTCTCGAGATAAGCGACGCCTCGTCCTGGGCCGCCAGAAGCACGTTCAACGCCTTTACGGAAACGCTTTCAAACGGCGGTGTGGTAAGGTACATCAAGGCCCCCAGGACAGAAGGGCATGATTATACGAGGAAATACCTTTCCGAGCTTGAGGCTGCGGCAAAGATCTACGGCGCACACGGACTGGCATGGATGAAGGTCGAGGATGGCAAGCTGTCGGGAGGGGTATCCAAATTCTTCCAGGGCATGGATGGCGATGTAATATCCGCCACCGGTGCAGGCGATGGTGATGTCCTGCTCATGGTCGCCCACCAGGACTGGAAGAAGTGCTGCAACAGCCTCGGAGCCGTCAGGAACAGGCTCGGTGCGGATCTCAATCTCATCAGGCCCGGTTACGAGTTCTGCTGGATAATCGACTTCCCTCTTTTCGAATACAACGAGGACGAGGGGCATTGGGAGGCGGCCCACCACATGTTCAGCATGCCGCAGGCCGAGTACATCGACACAATGGAGCAGGATCCGGGAGCAGTGAAGGGAGATCTGTACGACCTCGTCCTGAACGGTTACGAGCTTGCATCCGGATCGATAAGAATCCACGACATCGAGCTTCAGAAGAGGGTGTTCAGGATCTGCAACTTCCCGGACGATGTGGCGCAGGAGCGTTTCGGGTTCCTGCTTGACTGCTTCAAGTACGGACCGCCACCGCACGGAGGAATCGCCCCCGGCATCGACAGGCTCTGCATGATAATAGCAGGACAGTCCTCGATAAAGGAGGTCATCGCATTCCCCAAGAATACCGCGGCCCTTTCACCGATGGACGACTGCCCGTCGGAGGTGGAGCAGAAGCAGCTTGACGAGCTCCATCTTGCAATCGTCGCGCCAGAAAAGAAAAATGACTGATTCCGTTGCCATAATCGGTATGGGAGCATCGGGCCTCATGGCCGGGAGCATTCTCGGCCTGGAGGCCTTTTGTATCGAAAAGAACGGAACCGAGGGAAGGAAGCTTTTATCCACGGGGCAGGGAAAATGCAACTTCACGCACGATTTCGATGCCGACGGCATGACGGGATGCTACTATGAGGCATCCAGGTTCGTCAGACCCGCCATGTACGCCTTCCCTCCGAAAAGCATAATATCCTATTTCGGGAAACTGGGAGTCTCCTCCGTTGTGATGGAGAACGGCAAGGTGTTCCCCAAAAGCATGAGAGCCGCGGACGTCAGGAACGCACTAGCATCAAGATGCGGCAAGATCTTCTACAATCACGAGGTGACGGGCCTGGAGAAAAAGGACGGCATATTCCTGATAAGAAGCGGAGGGGATACATTCAAGGCACGCCATGTGATCGTCTCCACCGGCGGTGTGAGCGCCCCATCGACCGGGAGCGACGGAGGGATGCTGGACATACTCTCATCCCTGGGACATACGATAACACCGCTTCATCCCACGCTATGCCCGATAAGGTTCGAGGAGCCATTTCAAAACGCCGAGGGGATAAGCCTTGAAATGAGGATAAGGGCAGGAAGGAAGGAGATGAAGGCGCGCGCCGTCATAACCAAAAACGGTATCTCCGGGCCTCTTGCAGAAGACTTCGCACATTTCATCGATCCGGGCATGGAGGTGAGGATCTCTCTCATGGATGCCGATGCCGGCACGATAAAGGGGCTGAAACAGAAGGAGAAGCTCAAGAACGCACTTCCCCTGCCCGACCGTCTGGTATCATCCATTTTGGGAAGCCTTGCCGAAAAGAGGGTCGCCGACCTGACCAGGCAGGAGCTTGCGACGATCTCCAATTCACTTTCAAACCGCATCACCAGGGCCTGGCCCGAGATGGATGGGGCCATGAGCAACCGTGGAGGGGTCGACCGCAGTGAGATGGATCCGGCAACGATGGAGTCGAGGATCGTCGAAAACCTGTTCATAACCGGAGAGGCTGTCGATGTGGATGCCATGTGTGGCGGATTCTCCCTGTCATGGGCGTTCGCATCCGCGTTCCTGGCCGCAAAAGAGATCAAGGAAAGAAAAGAAAAGCGGGGAAATTTCTAATCCGTTGTGCTATACTCCCCATATGGAACAATACAGAACTATCAAAGCACATTTCGACAACGACGACTGGTATTTCAAGACCACCGACGATCTCAGATACGATTTCATAGACGGCAAGACCGGCCCATACGAATTCCTTCTCGGAGCCCTCTCCGGCTGTTTCTTCTCCACTGTCGAGGATTTCATCCCCGAAGGTGTCAACTACGAATGCGCTGATGTGGTCGTCAAAGGAAAAAAGAGGTCGGAGATCCCCTCCACCCTCGCCGAGACGATCATAGAGATAGAGGCAAAGGGCGTCAGCGACAAAAAAGCTTTCGAGGAAGCTGTAACCAAAGCAACCGAATGTTGTTCGATTTTTCAGACGATCAAGTGCGTGAGCGCCATGTCCGTCGAAATCAGATACAGGGACTGAGCCGATGAGGAAAGTTGAGCGCGGGGAGAACATCGACACATATGCAAGCTTCAAGAAGGCCTTGAAGCTCCTCTTCAGATACGACAGGGATCTCTTTTCCAAAAAGACCAGGAAGGAGACCCTTGCATCGCGCATGGCCATATACCTCACGACGTTCTTCGGTAAGGAATGGTTCGTCGATGTCGCCGTCGACGGTGCGGACCTGCTGGTATGGGACAGGAAGGACAAGATAGCCCTCGCCCTGTTCCTGTCAAAGGACTACATATCCGCGCTCGGAAAGGAAAAAGCAAGGAGCTTCCACGAGGAAAGGAACAGCGCCCTCACCCTCGCCTTCAGCCTTTTAAGCGAAAAGGACTACATACTCATATACCGTTTTGAGACGGAATTCGTCGACTACATGCACCTGTTCTTCGACGCGGGATTCGAGGAGAAGGTCCTCAAGCGCTGCCTGATAAAGGACGACAAGGACGATGCCCTGCTGTTCAGGGTCAGGAAAAGGAAAACGGATTCGCACCACGACGACTGATGGTGAAGCCAAGTCAGATTGTAAGTTGCCAGGCGGCGCTTATGTTTTCATTTATATAATTCTGTGCTTTCTCAACCGATTCAAATGTATAAAAAGAGACGGGATCGTCCTGCGACGGCTCAGGAGCCCTCTTAAAAACATCACCGTCATACCAGACCACACCGCAATAGAGGTTATCCGGCTCTTGGTAGTTATCATCTCTGAAAGATATGAGCTTTTCGGCATCCCGATAGTCATGATTAAAATCTGATTCGAAAAACTGCTCTAAATTTTCTTTCTCCTCTGCTGAGGATGTTTCGGATGGATACATCTTGTCATGATGGGAGGCGAACCCGACCACATCACCACCTCTGTACAGTTCACCATCTCCGACCGAAACATATGCCGGCCGCATCTGGTCACCCATTCGATAATCCTCATAGTGACAGGTGATGAAACCTATCCCACCATGGAATCCACCATCTTCATCGACCTTGATGTCCTTTCCTTCGGATACCATGATCTGAAGATTTTCCGTACCTGCATTCCCGTTGTTGATCACTACGGACTGCAGGAATGAGAAGGTGTTGTCAGACGTGTTGAAATCAATCTCCTCATATATGTCGCCATCAGTGGAAACTCCGACGATATGGCATAATCCGTCGGTCATTTCATAGCTGAAAACAACATCCGTGCCCAAAATGTTCTCCGTCCAGGAGGAACCCTCTTCCAGAGTCCTGTATTCAAAAGAACGTATCGGTGGGGCATACCAATAGAAATACATCTCGTTGATCTTGTCCACATCCGTGGTATAGACAACAATGCTGCGGAAATCCGCCATGGCCGCCGCACCTGCGAAAACCGGCACAGGAACATCGTCCACCAGGACCGTGCCATCCTCAAGACCGGAGGGATTACAGGAAACCAACAAAGCCGCCACCACAAGACAAATAAGCACTCTTTTCATGAATTCCTCCCTAAAAAAACAAGGTTGAATACCAAGGACTCATCTCTTCACAGGATCCACAACCCTCGCCTGACCGGTGAACTTGTAAACGGCCCTCTTTGCGGCATCCTCGCAGCCATTCCAAGGCTTGTCCCTGTTCTCGCTCTTATACTTCTGCGTGAGCCACCAGTCGTCCTGGCGGACGCGCTCGAGGTTCGTTTTCAAAAGCGAGGCGAGGGTCTTGTAGAAAGACACAAGCACATCGCCAGAGAGCGCCTCCGGGGCCATTTTGAAAAGGGCTTCGGTATGGTGGATGCAGAATCCCTTGCTGTTCTCAAGCGCTTGGCGGAACTCCGGATCCTCCCCGTACAGGGAGGCCACGGTGAATGTGTATCTGTCAAGACGGTCCTTCATGCGCGAACAGATGAGGCAGCCCTCCTCCCTTTCATGATAGCTGTCGAAAAAGGAGGAGAAAAGCTTCTGTGCCTTGCGCGGGGACGATGATGAGGAGACCTTGTCCAAAAGCTCGTCGAAGGTCTCCGCATTCTTCTGGTAGTAGGTATCCATCACAAGACCCAGGCTCTGGGCTTTGTTGGCCTCCGCAAGAAGGGAAAAATGCTTGGTGCAGAAGCCGTGGTCGTTCGTCGTCACCCTGACCTCGGGGGTCATGATCGCCGACGAGAGGTAATACCTCACCCCATCCTCCTCCGCCTCCCTCATTAGGGAGCAGAGGAAGCATTCATCCCCGCTTCTGACCCCGTCCCATACGGGGATCGTCTCCAGCTGGACCTTCATGCAAGCAGCCCCTTCACCTTTTCAACAAGGGCTTCAGGGGTGAAGCCGAACGCGCTCTTGAGATAATCGAGTGGGCCAACCTCGCCGAACCTCTCCCCGACGTTCATGAACGCCATCCTGACCGGGCATTTTTGGGCAAGCAGTCCTGCTATCATCTCTCCCACGCCTCCGGCGTACCGGCCGTTCTCACAGACGACGACATGACCGGTCTTCTTCGCTACATCAAGTATGAGGTCCTCATCTAGAGGGCGGATCGTATGGAGGTCGACGACAGTAGCATGTATGCCGTCCTTCTTCAGGCTTTCGGCGGCCTTGACCGCATTGTCAACCATCACGGCCCCAGTGGCGATTATCGCAACATCCCTGCCGTC
Organism: uncultured Spirochaetales bacterium; assembly: GCA_949293595.1. Classification (GTDB taxonomy): domain Bacteria; phylum Spirochaetota; class Spirochaetia; order Sphaerochaetales; family Sphaerochaetaceae; genus Ornithospirochaeta. The sequence continues at coordinate 166,029 of CASFDW010000002.1, forward strand.
CATCAGCTCGATCCCCTTTCCGAGGATTATCTCGTCATCCGGCAAATAGCGGAAGTTGATGCCCTTGCGTGGAGTCCTGGTGTACGAGCTCTTTCCGTTCGCATAGACCTGCTGCACGAGCGAATAGAGCGACTGCCCGTCGGAGGGCTCGATGATGACGAACCCGGGTATCTGTCTGAAGAGCGCAATATCCTCGAAAGGCATATGCGTTCCTCCGTTGTACTGGGCGGTTATACCGGGATCGCTTCCGATCACATGCACGGTCCTGTGCGCATAGCCGACAGACAAGAAGAGCTGGTCGTAAGCGCGGCGCGAGGAAAAGCATCCGAAGCTGTGGATGAACGGCGTAAGCCCTACGGATGACAGTCCGCCGGCGACGGCCGCCATATTGGCCTCCGCAATACCGCAGTTGAAGAACCTCGAAGGAAATTCCTTTTCGAACGAGGTGGAACCGATGCACGAGGAGAGGTCCGCATCGAGGAACACTATGTCCTCATGCTCCTTTGCAAGGTCTATGATCGAGCCCATCAGGGCTTCCTTGTAATGGCTGTAACATCTTGCGTCCTTCATCTTGCCCCCTCCCTTTCCTCAAGAGCCTTGATGGCATCGTCGGCCTTCTGTTTGTCGATAGGCATGCTGTGGTTGGCCTTCACACCCTCTCCCGGGATGTATCCACGGCTCTTCTGGGTATGCATGATTATCATATGGGGCCTGCCCTTCACACCCTTTGCATCGTTCACTGCCTTTTCAATCTGGGCAAAATCATGTCCGTCGATCTCATAGGCATCCCATCCGAACGTCTCATACCTCTGCTTGAGATGGTGCATGGGGATTATGTCCTCGGTGTACCCGTCGAGCTGCTGTCCGTTGAGGTCGGTGAATGCGATCAGGTTGTCGAGCTTCCAGGCCCCCGCGGTCTCCGCGGCCTCCCAGACCTCGCCTTCCTGGCTCTCACCGTCGCCGACGATGGCGTATGTCCAAGCATCGATACTTTTGATCTTCTGACCAAGGGCTATGCCTACCGCGGCGCTGATCCCCTGTCCGAGGGACCCGGCGGTGAAATCGATGCCGGGGGTCTTCGTCATATCCACATGGCTAGGAAGGCTGGTTCCGCCACGGTTGAGGGTCGAAAGCATGGCTGCATCAAAAAAACCCTTCTTCGCGAGCATCGCATAAAGCGCGGGTCCGCTATGCCCCTTGCTGAGCACCAATCGGTCCCGTTCAGGCCACGATGGATCAGATGGCCTTATGTTCATCCCCCCGTAGTAAAGATAAGTCAAAAGCTCGATTATGGACATCGATCCGCCGATATGTCCGCTTCCGAAGGAGGCGATGCATCTTATCGTCTCCCTTCTTGCATCCAGGGCCTGCTCCTTCAGCATGGCCAGTGTCTTATCATCCACAAAAGACCTCCTATTTCTTCATATCATCTATTTCAGAAAGCTTTGCTTCATCCATTGCACGGACGGACAGGTTTTGGGAAAACACGGTCATCCTTGCAGCCTGTTCAAGGCATTCCAAACGGTCGAACGCGTTCAGAAGCGTCTTGCCGACGGTCAGTGCGCCATGGTTCTCCAGCAGCACCGCATCACAGGATTTGACATGTTCGGAAACCGCATCGGCAAGGGCTGCCGTTCCCATCAGCGCGTACGGGACCTTCATGACGTTGCCCAGCAGATACCGGCTTTCGGCAATCAGATCAGTACGGATTTCCTCGTCCACGGCGGAAAAAAGACAGCAGAAGACGGGATGGCTGTGCACGACGGCCCCGGCATCCCCCCTTTTGATGTATATCATCCTGTGCATCGTGCTTTCGATGCTCAGCTTCAGACCGGGCGTAAGGTTGTCCCCGCTCCTGATGTCGACCTCGGCTATGTCTGCAGCTGACAAAGACGCCTTGTCCAGTCCGGACGGGGTTATCAGCATCACATCTCCGTACCGCACGGAGATGTTGCCTCCGGTACTGGTCGTCAGGCCGCGGTCATAAACACGCTTCATGAACGATGCGACCAGACGTTTCAATTCTTCCTTTTCCATATCTATGCCATTCTAGCACACCTGCCTGCAGTTGAGAAGAAAAGGTATTTGTGATTTAATTCTCATAAGTTGGAGATAATGAAAATGAGAATGTCCAGTATGTTTTCACGCACGCTCAGGGAGGCCCCTTCCGGTGCGGATTGCAAAGGGTACGAATACCTGCTCAGGGCAGGATACATAAAGCAGATGGGAGCCGGGATATTCTCCCTCCTCCCGCTGGGATTCAGAAGCATCACGAAGATACAGGAGATCGTGAGGCAGGAGATGAACAGGATCGGCGGGCAGGAGATCCTCATGCCGCTCGTCAACCCCGCCGACATCTGGAAGGAGACGGGAAGATACTACTCGATAGACAAGGAGATGGCCAGGTTCAAGGACCGTGTGGGGCGCGACATGGTGCTTGCGATGACACACGAGGAGGCCGTCACCGACATAGCAAGGGGCGAGATCGATTCCTACAAGAGGCTTCCGCTGACGGTCTACCAGATACAGACCAAATTCAGAGACGACCCGCGTCCGAGGGCCGGGCTCATCAGGGTGAGGGAGTTCACCATGAAGGACTCCTACTCCTTCGATCGTGACCAGGCCGGGCTTGAAAAGATCTACAACGAGCATTACAACACCTATTTCAGGATATTCTCCCGCTGCGGGCTCCCGTGCATCGCGGTTGCCTCGGATTCCGGCATGATGGGCGGAAAGATAGCCCACGAATACATGTATCTCTCCCCGATCGGCGAGGACACGATCATCACATGCAGGCAATGCGGCTACACAGCGAACAAACAGGTTGCCGCATTCAAAAAGGATTACCATCAGGAAGAGATGAAGGAGATGATGAAGGTGGAGACCCCTGAGGCGAAGACGATCGAGAGTCTGGCATCCTTTTTGAACATCGGCGCGGAAAAGACCTGCAAGGCCGTGTTCATGACAGGAAGCTTCATCAACGACAAGACCGGAGAGGAGGAGGACAAGCTCATCGTGGCCCTGATAAGAGGCGACATGGAGGTCGAGGAGAACAAGCTCCAGCATGCGGCGAGGGCCAACGAGCTCAGGCCGGCCCATGAGGAGGAGATCACGGCCTGCGGCATGGTTCCCGGATTCGCCTCCCCGATCGGGGCCAAGGGCGACTTCATCTGCATAGTCGACGACAGCGTGGCAAAATCCAACAACCTCGTGGCCGGGGCGAACGAACCTGGCTACCATTTCCTCAACACGAACTTCGGCAGGGATTTTCAGGGGACGGTAGCAGACATCGCAAGCGCGAAAAGCGGTTGCAGATGTCCGCACTGCGGAGCACCGCTCGAGGCATCGAAGGGAGTCGAGATCGGGAACATCTTCCAGCTCGGGACAAAATACAGCGAGGCGATGAACTGCTACTTCCAGGACGAGGATGGAAAGCAGAAACCCGTCATTATGGGTTGCTACGGAATCGGGATAGGAAGGCTTCTGGCCTGTCTCGCGGAAGAATACAACGACGAGAACGGGCTGAAGCTGCCGATAGCGGTGGCGCCGTACCAGGTGCATCTGATCTCGCTTCTCAAGGACAACGGCATCGCCGACGGAATCTACGAGGAACTCCAGGCCGAAGGCATCGAGGTCCTGTACGAGGACAGAAAGGAATCGGCGGGAGTCAAATTCGCAGATGCGGACCTGATCGGAATCCCGATAAGGATCACCCTTGGCAACAGAAGCCTCAAGGAAGGCAGCGTCGAGGTCAAGCTCCGTGGAACCGGAGAGACTGCCAGCTATTCCATCGAAGGGCTTGGCAAGCAGATCAAGGCCGAAATAGCGAAGGAACAGAAGAAGATGGACGACGCAATAATCGAAAAGCACCTCTGAAAATCCTTCCGGCATGCATTCAAGAGCAAATCCTTTCCGGTAGCACCGGGAAGGATTTTTTCATTGCATGCGGTCCTACGGTCCCAGGTTGCCGAAAAGCGTAAAAAGGCTTTCAGAACTTGACTTTCAGGGGAAATTCCTTACTTTTAGACAAAGGAACATTTATGGGAAAGTCTTATGCTTTTCTCGTTTTAGCCATCTGTTTATCCTCAACAATAACATCATGTGCAAAGACGGAAAAAAACAACAGAACGGAAGAGGTTTTCTTTGCACGGGACAATACGGACAACGGAAAACAGGACGGGTCGGAGAGGGATTTCACCGACGATTTCATATATTCGATGGAGAACATGGTGGCAGCATCCGTTCCCGCGTCACGCACGTCAGTGGTTTCCGGATCAAGCCTCAATTCCGCCTTCGTCGAGGCATACGGTGGGAATTCCGTCAACACGCTTTCATACGAAGGAGCCTCAAACGGCAGGGAGATACGGGCATACACGATGAGGCAGGAGGAGAAAAGCCACCGCAGCTCATCCATATACCGCAGCCTGCTGGGCATCAAAGCGATGGTCATGGGGAAATGAAACAGCCCCGGACAGGAATCTGCATGGCATGATGTGTGGTATAAACATACCATTTTCATGGAAGGTTCTCCTTCTTTATGCAATTTTTTCGAAATTATTATGCATATTTATTCAAAACCTATTGACATTCCCCCCTTATCTATAGAAAAACTAAACCATAGGCCGGGCTTTAGACGACCGCATGGGGATGCACATATCTAAATCACAAGGGTCCGGCTCCAGATCAAAGGAGTCATTATGGGAAAGACTTTGAAACTCATCACACCGATTCTCATCATCGCGCTGTTGCTTGCCGGATGTGCAAAGGGTTCCGACAACAGCGGCACGTCTTCCACACCGGCGGCAGGCACGGCAAAGGCTGAAAGCGCCCCGGCAAAGAGCACCGAGCTCAAATTCGGTACCGGCGGCGACCAGGGTACATATTACGGCTTCGGAAACGTGCTCGCGCAGAGAGTGACCAGTTCGACGCCGACGAAGGTCACCGCAGTCACGAGCGGAGGCTCCCAGGACAACATCGAGCAGCTCGACATGAACTTCTACCAGCTTGGCTTCGTACAGTCCGACGTGATGAGTTACGCATACCAGGGGATCAATCTCTTCCAGGACTTTCCTGTGAACAACTTCTCGACCGTGGCAGCCCTCTACATGGAGCAGGTGCAGATAGTCACGCTCGATCCTGAGATCAAGACGGTCGGGGATCTGAAGGGAAAGACCGTATCGATCGGTTCTGCCGGATCCGGAGTCTACTACAATGCCATAGACTGCCTGAAGGCATACGGCCTCACAGAGAACGACATAAAGCCGACATACCAGAGCTTCGGTGACAGCGTCGATTCGCTCCAGGACGGGAAGATCGACGCGGCATTCGTCGTGGCGGGAGCGCCGACGGTGGCGGTTTCAACTCTTGCCAGCACCCAGGACGTGCACCTTGTGAGCATCGACCAGGAGCACATCGAGGCACTCATCGAGGCTTCCCCCTACTACAGCCCCTACACGATCGATGCATCGGTATACGGGACGGACGAGGACTGCCAGACGGTGGCCGTCCTTGCAGTAGTGATCGCCCGAGACGACGTTTCCGAGGATGATGTATACAACTTCGTGTCGACGATCTTCGAGAACAAGGACGCCATTGCTGCAAGCCATGACAAGGGCAACGAACTTGATCTCACATTCGCCTCGTCGATCACCAACATCCCATATCATCCGGGCGCTGCGAAATACTTCGCGGAAAAGGGAATCACGGTTCCAGTGAAATAGGACGGACACGCCCGAAACGAAGCTGCGGCGGGATCCTGCCGCAGTTTCGTCGTCTAAAAGCAGAATGAAAATTTTTCTTCAACATAGGAGAGGCTCCGATTTTGAGTAAAGAACACAAACTTTTCAAGCATCACAGCAAGGAGGAAATGGAAATCGATATCGGATGCGGAACGGCTGCCGACGTGGAAGCCGTGATGCGAAAATACGACAGGGAGTCGAACACCAGGATATGGGAGGGTGTTCCAAGAACCCTGATCAGGATATTGATGGCAGCATTCGCCTTTTACTGCGTCATAGACGCGATTTTTCTTACAACCCTTCCCGAAGTAAGGCTTTCGGTATTCGTCGGCATGATCCTTTTTCTGGGATTTCTGACCTTCCCTGCGAAAAAAGGACATGTACGGGTGAACCATATGCCGTGGTATGACTTCATCCTCCTGATAGTCGGCCCCGGTGCGTACTTTTTCTACGCCGCAAACGCGATGACGGTTATAAGGCTTTCGGCGCGCATAATGCAGCAGCCCCTGTTCATGGTCGTCGGCGTTATTGCGATAATCGCCCTGATAGAACTCTGCCGGCGCTGTGTCGGCCTGCCCATACTATGCGTGGCAGGCGTCCTGCTGATCTATACGTTCTCCCAGGGCTTGAACGTGCAACAGGTGATACGGACCCTGTTCTACACCACGAACGGAATCTTCTCCGCTCCGGTGCAGGTCTGTGTGAAATTCATAGCCATCTTCATCATATTCGGCGCCTTTCTTGAAAAGACCGGCGTGGCCGACTTCTTCATCCGCTTTGCAAACCGCGCCGTCGGCCGTTTCACTGGAGGTCCCGCGAAGGTTGCCGTGGTCGCGAGCGCGCTCGAGGGGATGGCCTCCGGTTCGTCCGTAGCCAACACCGTAGGCTCCGGATCGGTGACGATCCCCATGATGAAGAAGATGGGATACAAGCCGGAATTCGCCGCAGCCGTCGAGGCCGCAGCCTCCACAGGAGGACAGATCATGCCGCCGATAATGGGGGCCGCGGCATTCCTGATGGCCGAATTCACAGGAGAGCCGTACGCAAAGATAGCCATGAGGGCCATCCTGCCGGCCGTCCTCTACTTCACTGGAATATACATCGCCGTGCATCTTGAGGCGAAGAAGATGGGGATGAAGGGAATACCAAAGGAAGAGCTTCCAAAGCTGAAGGACCTTCTGAAGGACCTGTATCTGCTCCTGCCGATAATCTCACTTGTATACCTCGTGTCGTCAAACACGTTCACCATGGCCTACAGCGCCACAATATCGATAATCGTCGCAATAGTGGTTGGCGTACTGAACAAAAAGCAGAGGCTGACCTTCTCCCGTTTCATGGATGCGCTTGAAAGCGGGGCAAAGGGTTCGATCACGGTCGTCGTCGCGTGCGGCATCGCAGGGGTCATCTCGGGATGCATCACGGTCACCGGGCTGGCATCGAAGCTCCTCGGGGCCATAGTCGCACTTTCAGGAGGATATGTGATGGTGGCCCTGGTCCTCACGATGCTCTGCTGCATCGTGCTCGGCATGGGTGTCCCCACCACGGCGAACTACTGCATCATGGCCGCGACCTGCGCGCCCATCCTGATGGATCCCTCGCTGGGGGTCACAAAGATGGCGGCGCACTTCTTCGTATTCTACTACGGGATAGTCGCGGACATAACGCCTCCAGTCGCGTTGGCCGCATATGCGGGAGCGGCGATTGCGAAATCGAATCCGATGAAGACAGGATTTGCAGCGACAAAGCTGGCGATTGCGGCATTCGTCGTACCGTACGTCTTCGCACTGAGCCCCCAGATGCTCTTCATAAACGTGACAAGCCCTCTGAGCGTGGTGCAGATCTGCATCACCTCCCTCATCGGGATCTTCGGTGTTGCGGCGGCCCTCAACGGCTACCTGATGAAACCGATACACCCGGTTTTCCGCATACTGCTCGCAATCGGAGGTCTTGCGCTCATCTTCCCGGGGACGGTCACGGACATCATCGGCCTCATCTTCATCATCCTTCCGGTTCTCTGGCAGTATTTCACATCCAAGCCGACGGAAGCCGTCGCAGCCTGAGACGTCCGATAAAAATGCCCGCTGCCTTGCATCAACCCCCAAATGTTGGAGACGACATTTGGGAGTTTTTTTTATGGGTGGAAAACGAATTTCAACAAAAACAAAACTAAAGGTTCTCGAATTATTGAAACAGGGCTTTAGATCCCAGTACATAGCAAATCACCTTCATATGCATCGTTCAACTGTAAAAAGGTTGGAATATTTATTTGATGGAGGAGATGAGAGCTGGGTGTATGAATCCTGTTCGCATCATTACAGGTCCATGTCCGAGGTAGAGAAACAGGAAATTGTAGGACGTGTACTGAATGAAGGCGGAAGCCTGTACGAAATACAAAATAAGCAATAATGTTTTAAATCTATGGATCCGCAATTATAATAATCATGGTATCACAACGCTGAAAAAGGGTCGACCAGCGAAGAGGGGTTGCAATGACGGAAGAGGAAAGGAAGAGGACGAGGCTCTTGCCGCTGACATAAGGGAAGTACAGGAGGACAACTACTGGGCGTATGGGGCTCTCAGGATGACGGAGGCGCTCAGACAGTCGGGCAGATACGAATCCATCAACCACAAGCGCGTGGAACGCGTGATGCGCGAATGCGAGCTGAACGCGAAAGTACGCCGCAGGCACTATCCGAAGAACTATTACAGGACGATGAAGGACAACGGCCCGGAGCTTCCTGCCAACGTGCTCGGCAGGGACTTCTCTGCGGACGGTCCACACCAGAAATTCGTCACGGACATAACCTACCTTCCGACCGAGGAGGGCTGGTGCTACATGGCGGCTATCAAGGACCTCCATAACAACGAGATAGTTGCAAGGAAGGTAAGCAGGAACCAGACGCTGGAGCTCGTGATAGACGTGGTCAAGCAGCTCAGGAACAGGGTCGGGTCCCTCCGTGGATGCCTGCTCCACTCCGACATGGGCTGGACTTATACCAATGCTAGATACGTCAAATTCCTCAAGGAGCTCGGCGTCGTACAAAGCATATCCCGCAAGGGGAACTGCTGGGACAACGCATGCATGGAGAACTTCTTCGGACACATGAAATCGGAGACGATATACCAGAGGGGCAGGAACAACAGAGGATACAAGTTCAATGAGATAAGAAAGATTGCCTACGACTATGTTACATGGTCTAACGAAGTAAGGATTTCAAAAAAACTACGCTATCAATCTCCGGTGCAATACCGAAAATCGACAGCGTAAATCTTACTTCCTCCAACTTTGTGGGGTTAGTTCACCTGCAGCGGGTTTTTCATTCCACAAGGAAAAAGGCAAAAAAAGGTGCCATGGGCCGTACGGCCTGCATGGCACCATTACCGCCGATGCGCTCAGTTCGCACCATGCTCCTTGAGCAGGTTGATGACGTATGTCCTTTTTGCGTTGCGGGCATAGTCGAGGACGGAATGTCCCTGATAGTCGCAGGCATTGACATCGGCGCCGCTCTTGATGAGCTGCGTGGTCATCTTTGTCTCGGGGTTGCTGTTGACAGCCATGATGAGGGCGGTCTCACCGAGATAGTTCCTCGCATCGATGTTGGCTCCTGCTGCGAGAAGGGCCTCGATGACCTTCGGGTTCTTCGAGCTGTTTGCAGCGAGGTGGAGGGAATTGGAGCGGTACTTTGGTTCCGCTTCGTGGATGTCCGCACCAGCCTGGATGAGCGCGTTGAGCACGGCAACGGAGTGGTTGTACTGTGCGGCGAGCATCACAGGGGTGAGCCCCCATTCGTTATGTGCGTTGACATCAGCTCCGGCATCGATGAGGTCTTTGATATCGCGTGCCTTCGTGGCGCTGATTGCTGCAGCAAGCAGCTTCTTGTTCAGTGATTCAGTGGTCTTGGCCATGATTTTTGTCTCCTTACACTCTTACCAATAATACTTTATCGGTTTTATGTAAATATCAAAAGTAATAAAAGTGCGATTTTTCTTATTAATAACTCTTTATTTTCATAGAATTTAAGATACATGTTCTTAAAAAAATGGAAACGTATTGGTTTTTATTGGAGGCATAAAATCAACACAGAGCCGCCACTTTCCCACATGCCGGTGAAACTTGCCCTTTTTCCCTTGGATTTTTCCAGTTATAATGGATGTATGCTGACACACGACATGATAAGGCGGTGCCCCAAGGTCGAGCTTCACGACCATCTTGACGGAGGGCTGCGCCCAAACACGATAATAGAGCTTGCAAAAGAGACGGGCACACCCCTTCCCTCCTACGAGCCGGAGGAGCTCGGGCAATGGTTCGCCCGCGGTTGCAGGCAGAAGTCGCTTCCGCTCTATCTCGAGACCTTCGACGTCACGACCGCGGTGATGCAGACGAAGGAGGCCCTCACCAGGATCGCAAGGGAGGCCATGGAGGATCTGGCCGCGGAGAACGTTGTGTATGCGGAGATAAGGTTCGCCCCGGCCCTGCATACCCGCATGGGCCTCAACCTCGAGGAGGTCGTCACCGCGGTTCTGAAGGGGCTGGACATCGGGGGCAGGGAGAACGGCGTCAGATTCGGCCTGATCCTCTGCGCGATGCGGCACGAAAGGCCGGAAAGCACGCTCGAGATCGCAGAGCTCGCCGTGGCGTTCCGTGAAAAGGGCGTCGTCGGCTTCGACATCGCAGGGGACGAATACGGGCATCCGCCCAAAAAGCACATAGAGGCGTTCCAGTACATCAGGAGCAAGAACTTCAACATCACGATCCATGCCGGCGAGGCATTCGGGGTCGAATCGATCTGGCAGGCGATACAGATATGCGGCGCGCACCGCATAGGGCACGGGGTCAGACTTGTGGAGGACATGGTCGCCGAAGGCATGTCCATAAAGAAGATGGGAAGCCTCGCCCATTTCATCCAGGACCGCAGGATACCGATGGAGTTCTGCCTTAGTTCCAACGTGGGCACCGGGGCTGTCGAATCCTTCCAGGACCATCCCTTCCCCCTGTTCTTCAAAAACAGCTTCAGGGTTTTCCTATGCACTGACAACAGGCTGATGAGCGGAACCACGCTGACAAAGGAGTTTGAGATCGCAGTACGCGAATACGGCTTGGATTTCAAGGACATCGAGAAGATCACTGTCAACGCGATGAAGAGCGCGTTCATACATCACGATCAGAAAATAAGGCTCATCTACGACGTTATCAAAAAAGGATATGCGGAGCTCAGACGGGAGTATTCCCTTGAGTGAAACACCGGACTATTTGCCGGCGATCTGCGTTTAATCCTTGTTTGCCGGGGGCAATTCCTGTAGAATTGCTCCTGTAAGATCAGGACGGGGGAGAATAAGAAATGTCCCAGGACGACAGTAACAGGCTGGACAGCCTTCCATATTACGATGGAAGGCTCGGGTACGAGCTTGTTGATGGAAAAACGATATTCCGCCTGTGGGCGCCTAGCGCATCAAGCGTGCTCATCAGGCTTTATGAGGACGGGCTATTCCTGCCCCCATACAAGGAAAGCTATCTCGAGAGACATCCGGACGGACACTATGAGACAAGCTTTGATGAAAACCTCGACGGAACCTATTACGACTATGTCGTCACAACCAATGGAAGAAGCTATGAAAGCGGGGACCCATATGCCAGGAGCTGTGGGGCGAACGGGCTCAGGAGCATGGTGCTCGATCTGGAAAGAACCAATCCAGAGGGATGGGACAAGGACAGGCCGCCAAAGAGGCAGAAGGAGGACATCATATATGAGATCCATGTGAAGGATTTCACGTTCCAGCGCTTCAGCGGGGTCACCGAGGAACACAGGGGCAAATACCTGGGTCTTGCGGAACGCGGCACCAGGCTCATCTTCGACACGTCCTGCAAGACAGGCCTCGACTATCTGGCGGACCTCGGGATCACCCACGTGCAGCTCATGCCTGTCTTCGACTTCGGATCCGTGGATGAGATGGGTTCCGACCAGAAGTTCAACTGGGGATACGATCCGCAGAACTACAATGTGCCCGAAGGCTCCTACTCCACCGACCCCGAGCACGGGGAGGTGCGGGTAAGGGAGCTCAAGACCATGATCAAAGCCATGCACGAGGCGGGGCTCAGGGTAGTGATGGATGTCGTATACAACCACACATACCATCTGGACTCATGCCTTTTCAGGACGGAACCATGGTATTTCTACAGGCAGAACGCCGACGGAAGCTCGAGCAACGGCTCGGGATGCGGGAACGACATCGCATCGGAGCGTCCGATGGTCCACAGATATATTCTGGACTCGGTGCTCTACTGGGCGGAGGAATACCATGTCGACGGCTTCAGATTCGACCTCATGGGGCTCATAGACACCAATCTGATGAACGACATCCGTCAGAAGCTGGACGAAAAATACGGCAAGGGGGAAAAGCTCATATACGGCGAGCCGTGGGCGGCGGGAGGAACTGCCGTGAAGGCGGGATTCCAGCTTGCGGACAAGAACGCGATGGCACTGCTCGACAAGAATATCGGGGCCTTCTGCGACTCGACGCGGGATTTGGTCAAGGGAAGCAATTTCGATGCGTCCTCCCTCGGCTTCGCCAACGGAGGGACCGTCGACATGAACCTGCTGAAGCATGCTGTGCTCGGATGGAACCCGGGAGACTGGCATTTCAGCACGAAGGCTCCCAGCCAGACGATAACATATCTCTCCAGCCATGACGACTGGACGCTCTGGGACAAGCTCGTGCTCACGATGGACGAGGACGAGGAATTCGTACGGCTGACCCCCGAGGTCCTGGAGGCCAACCGCCTTGCTGCGGCCATGTATTTCACGATGCAGGGCAGACCGTTCATGCTCTCGGGGGAGGAGATGGCCAGGACCAAGGTCGGGGTGAAGAACTCATACTGCTCACCCCTTTTCATAAACCGCTTCGACTGGGCCAGGACAAAGGAGGCCCGGACGCTCGTGGAGTACTACAAGGGGCTGATAAGCCTCAGAAAGAGCATCCCCGCATTGACGGACAAGAGCCAGGGGGCCAAGAACAGGCTGCTTGAATTCAGGATAGTGGGAAAGCACACCGTGAAGATACGTCTCGACAACAGGGGCGACGACAAATACAAGGAGATCCTGCTGATCTACACCCAGGAAAGGGAGATGCAGCGCCTGCAGCTGGACGGCAGATGGTCCGTGCTTATGGACGGCGAGGTATCGGACAGGAGGAAGGATCCGATTTTGGTGGACGGATTCATCAACACCAGGGGGCCGGAGGCCATACTCCTTGCCCGCTAGCGCCACCTTCCGAACGGATTGATGTTCATCCTGACAACGACATACACAAGGCCCACGGCAAGTCCGAAAAGATGTGTCATGTGGGCTATCCCGTCGTAAGAGAACTGCATGACGAACTCGATCAGGAAATATGCAATGACAAGCACGTAGGCCTTCACTGGCAGCAGACCCATCACATAAACGACGGAGGACGGGAAAAGCACCGCGAATAGCAGCATGACGGCATATTCCGCCCCGGAGGCACCGAGAAGGAAATAGAAATAATTGCCTGTGAGATAGTAGTAGAAGAAAGTCAGCACTCCCGAAAGGATCCCCGTGACGAAATAATAAAGCAGGAACTCCCTGCTTCCGACATACCTTTCGACCATCGTGCCGAAAATGAACAGCCCGAGCATGTTCGAAAAGAGATGCATGATGCTTCCGTGCACGAACATGTATGTGACGAACTGGTAGTAGCGGTGCCCGGACAACACCATGAACGGACTCATGGCCAGGCGGACACCGAGTCCGGGATAGATGTATGCGGACAGAAAATAGACAAATATGTTGACCGCGATCAGAAGCTGCGTGACGTTACGGAACGAATATCTGAATTTTCTGTTTATTATGCAGTCCCTCATGGAAAGAAAGGTAATACGTACGAAGAGTGCGGGTCAAGTTCGAAAAAAACTCACAGTGGGAAAAATTTTCACACCTAGAATATCTGTAAAACACTCAAAATCATGCAAAAACAAGCTTTTTTTCAAGTTGGCACGCTATTTGCATAATTATTAGTACAGAGCAAACAGTTTTTTTCAACCTCCTTTTTTTAGCATGTGTGGCACCTTCAAACAGGTGCCCGTTTTTTTTATGGATGGATCCCTATCATTGCTCCAACCTGTCCCCTCTCATCCTGCATCCGGACAGAACAAGGGCAAATCCAAGGGCGGCGATGAAGAGGAAAGAGGAAATTCCGGAGAAAAAATCAAGGAGCCTCCATGTGGCCTCATTCATTCCTCCGAACGAGGAGATCATGGAGCGCTGCAGAGGGACGACGGAGGCCGCGGCCTCGGCATGGCATATGTTCCTCGCCACTATTGCGAATGCAGAATGATCCTTGTTCCTGCGCACGGCCCTGGACACGGAAAGGGCTATCTTGAAAAAGACATATGCGGCGATCGCTATCATGGCTGCGGTGCCGTACGCAGCCGCGTTTTTGGAGCTAATGCCGACATAGAGAACCTCCGCAAGCATGAACGCCAAAGTGATGAAGAGCATTCCCGTGAGGATCATCAGGATATCCCCGTCCCCTTTCCCGCCCTTCTCCGACGTCTCCCAAAACATGCAGAAAGACCGCAAAAAGGCCAGTATCAGGTAGAACCCGCAAAGGGAGCCGGAGAACAACGACGAGTTGAGCATTCCGAAAATCCCGTAATAAAGCGCATATGCAGTGTTCACGGAGAACGACAGAACGACGGACACGGCAGTGCGGAAGCGCACATCCTCGGCAAGCCGCCTTCCGATACCTGTCCTCAAAAGCAATATCCTGGGAATCTTCCTCTTCTTCAAAAACGGCCTCCCGGAAAAACACTAGCATGTTGTCCCGGCATATGCAACAGAGATGACATGACGGCGAATTTTTTTCACATCGGGAAATCTTTTCACACCGTGCTGGGGGTTATTCCATATCATTCATAGCCAAAAGCATATAATTGGCGCTTCATTGCATGGTTGGTACGGCTTTTGCATGGTGAAAGACAACAGAGCAACAGTTTTTTCACCTCCTTTGATCGAGTGAAAAAAAAGTATCCAGAAGCATCGTCGGACCTCTCTCCCACCCCATTACGCCGGCGATGCTTTCTTTTTGCCTTTTTTCTGCTATCATCCTTTTATGGCGAATTCAAGAAGGGACAAGGCGGATTCATACACACAGAGGGCGCACAGGGAGGGATATCCCGCACGCAGCGTCTACAAGCTGGAGGAGATCAACGCCTCGCACAGGATAATCAAACCAGGAGACAGCGTGCTTGACGTGGGTGCGGCTCCCGGGAGCTGGACGCTTTACACCCACCGCGAGCTTATACGGGGCAAGGGACGCATAGTGGCCGTCGACCTGAACCCGCTCAATCTGGATCCGGTGCCTGCGACCGTCACGGCGTTCGTGGGAGACGCGTTCTCAAAGGATATACGGAAGAGGCTCACGGATCTCGGTCCGTACGACGCGATAATAAGCGATGCGGCTCCGATGACCACAGGCAACAGGACCGTGGATACCTCAAGGAGCGAGGCGCTTGCGGAAAACGTCGTTCTGCTGGCCGACGAGCAGCTCAGGACGGGCGGGAACCTGGTGATAAAGATATTCCAGGGCGGCGGACAGGAGGAGATCCTGAAAAAGCTGCGGGCCATGTTCAAAAAAGCAAAGGCCTTCAAACCGAAGGCCAGCCGTGACGACAGTTTTGAAATATTCCTCATCGGGCTCGAAAAGAAATGATTCAGCCCTTCTTTAGGTTCACATCAAGCTGATTGAACGGAATTTCTATGCCTTCGCTCCTCAGCTTCTCGACTATGTCCTTCTGGAATCTCCAGTAAACGCTCCAGAAATCCGCCGGGCGTACCCACGGCCGTGCGACGAAATCGATCGAGGAGGCGGAAAGCTTGTTGACCTCTATGACCGGAGCCGGATCGGGAAGAACCTCCGGATACGATGAGATGACCTCGGTTATGGCCCTCTTTGCTTTTTCGAGATCCGTTCCATATCCCACGGAGACAAGGAAATCCTCACGCCTCTTGTCCATGGACGAGTAATTAACAATCACCGAGCCCCAGACGTTCTTGTTGCTCAGCACGATCTTCCTGTTGTCAGGAGCCGTGAGGTTCACGCACATAAGATCCATCGACGTCACCGTCCCTCCTATGCTGTTAATCTCGACATAGTCCCCGATGTTGAAAGGATTGTTTATCGCAATCAAAAATCCGCTGAAGAAATTGCTTATGCTCTCCTGAAGCGCGAAGCCGAGCACTATTCCGGATACCCCGAGTCCTGCGATGACAGGCGTGAGGTTGATTCCGAACGTCTGCAGGATCGCGATTATGCCGACGATCCACAACAGCACGTTCGAGCATTTCCTGATAAGCGAGCACACCATCGGGGTGAACTTGGTGCTGTGCGATGCAAGCCTGCGGAAAAACCTCGTGATAAGCTTGGTGAATATCATGCAGGCTATGAAGATGATTATCGAGACCACGACCCTCATGAGCATCGTGCGGGGATCGAAATATTCGGCGATCCGCTCAAGAAGGGTCTTCACGTGGACTATTTCCTCCTCGGGTACAACTGTGGCAAGTATGAACATCGTTCCTCCAAAAAAAAAGGGAGACCCGAAGATCTCCCAGGGTAAGATAAGAATAACCTTTTATCTCTCGAGCAGTCTAGTGAGATTCCTGGCGAACGCCACCGGATCGGAAGGCATGAGGCCTTCCTGCAGGAGCGCCTGGTCAAGAAGCACGGAGCTTGCCAGAGAGACATATTCATCATCCTCGCTCGCCCCGATCCTTGCGATGATCGGGGAATCGGGGTTGATCTCCAGCATCGGCTTTTCTTCCGGAAGGCTGTCGTTGCCCATCTGGCGGAGCATTCTCTGCATCTGCACGCTGGGCGCATCGTCGCTGATGACGACGCAGGCCGGTGTTTCCGAAAGCCGGGACGATATGACGACATCCTTGACCTTGTCGCCGAGAGCCTTCCTGATCTTTTCCGCAACCGGCTGATTCTCCTTCTTCGCCCCGTCGTCGCCATCCTCTTTCAGATCGTCCAAGGCACCGGCCTTGTTTATGGCCTTGAGGGGAACCTTGTCATACTCATAGACTCCGGATATCACGATCTCGTCGATGTCGTCGTCCATCAGAAGGACCTCGTACCCCTTCTTTCTGTACGCCTCGATGAGCGGGGATGACTTGAGGACGGATTCCTTGCCTCCGGCAAGATAGTAGATGGCCTTCTGCCCCTCCTTCATCCTTTCCTTGTATTGTCCGAGCGACACATACCCGTCCTTTTCCGAGCTATGGTACCTCACAAGCTCCAAAAGGGCCTCCCTGTTTGCATAATCGCCGTAGAGACCTTCCTTGAGCGGCCGGTTGTACTGGCTGATGAACTTGTCGTAAAGCTCGGGATTGTTCTCCGCGATCTTCTTGAATTCGGAAAGAAGCTTCTTCACGGATCCATTGCGGATGGCGCTCATCACGCGGTTTTCCTGAAGGATCTCCCTCGAGACATTGAGCGGAAGGTCCTCGCTGTCTATGATGCCGCGCACGAATCTGAGATAGGTCGGCAGCAACGTCTTGTCGTCGTCGGTGATGTAAACCCTCTTAACATAGAGCTTGACACCGGGGGTATAATCGGCATAGTTCATGTCGAACGGAGCCTTGGAGGGGATATAGAAGAACGTGGTATACTCAGTTGCACCCTCGACCTTGGTATGCAGGTAGAAGAGCGGATCCTCGCTGTCGTAGTAGTTGTTCTTGTAGAACTGCTTGTAATCCTCGTCCTTCAGGTCGCTCTTGTTCCTTCTCCAGAGCGCCGAGGAGGAGTTGATCTTATCGATCTTGTGCTCGACGGTCTTCTTGGGTTCCCCCTTCTCGTCCTTGTTCTCATAATCGTAGTTGGTCTGGTCGTACTCGAGGTAGATCGGATATGCGATATGGTCGGAATATTTCTTTATCAGGGTCTCGATCTCGTAGCGGTTTGCGTACATGGCGCCGTCCTCGTTGAGATGTAGGATGATAGTCGTACCCTGGCTTTCGCGTTCCGCCGGCTCTATCGTATACGAGCTCTTTCCATCGCTCTCCCATCTGTAGGCCTGCTCCTGCCCCGCCTTCCTGGATATCACCTCGATCTTCGAGCTGACCATGAAGGCCGAATAGAACCCGACTCCGAACTGTCCGATGAGGTTGCTGTCCTTCTTGTCCTCCTCCTTCAGGCTCTCGAGGAATTTCCTCGTACCGCTGGAGGCGATGGTTCCCAAATTGTTGTTGAGGTCGTCCTCGTCCATTCCGATGCCGTTGTCCTTGATGACAAGGGTCTTCTCACCGTTCTCTGTGAATGTTATGTCGATCCTCGGGTCGAAGGAATAGTCCTTCAGGTCGCCGTCGACCAAAGACAGATACTTGAGCTTGTCCAATGCGTCGGAGGCGTTGGAAATGAGCTCCCTCAAGAAAATCTCCCTGTTGGAATAGAGGGAATGAATAATAAGCTGTAACAGATCGGTTACTTCCGTCTTGAATTTCTTGCTTGCCATTATAATACCTCTCAATAAGGAAAAATATCCACAAAACACAAATTCGGCAACTCTTTGTGGAAAAAGAAATGAGAGTCTGATATGCTTTTTTCTATGGATTTTTCTAGACCTGACAATGCAAGGGCCATAAACAGGCTCAAAGTGCTCTCTGCAATCAGGGAGCATGCAGTTATGACCAGAGCGGAACTTTCCAGACTGCTGCTGATCAACAAGGTTTCCATCTCGGAAATCGTCGACAATCTGATAAGGCAGGATCTCGTGAAGGAAGGAGGGAAGGTCTTTCCGGATTCAGGACGGCCCGCAACGACGCTGAAGATCAACGCGGAAAGGGGCAAGGTCATCGGTCTCAACATCCGGGGCACGGGATGTCTGATCGCATCCAGCAACCTCGAAGGAAAGATCCTGCGCCTGGAAAGGTTTCCGAGAGGGAGCGGGCGTGACGAGCTAGAGCACAACCTGCACATGAGTCTGGAAAGAATCCTTAAGAACGACGGGGTCAAGGTCTACGGATGCGTGATCGCCAGCGAAGAGGACGTCGGGTTCCTGCAGGAATCGATCCCGTTCGACTGCAGATTCGTCCAGCCACTGGAAGCACAGGTCGTCTCGGAGCTCAAGCATGGGGCGGACACGCTGGAGAACATACTGTTTGTTGATCTTTCAGAGAACATCGGTGCCGCATTCTATGACGGAAGGATCCGCTTGATTGATGATTTCGCCCATATGAGGATAGCCAACGGGCCGACATGCACCTGCGGCAAGAACGGCTGCATCGAGACATTCTTCTCCGGAAACAGTCTCAGAAAAGGCTTCCAGGAGAAGACGGGAAGGATTCTGGATTCTAAGAAGATGCTGGAGGATGCAGAGGCACTGGAATACATGCGTGGCAATCTGAAGATGCTTGCTCTGGCGCTCGGAATGGCGGTGCAGGCCATCGGAGCTGAAAGCGTGATGCTGATCGGGGAATACTCCGCCCTGCCGGACGAATTCTACGCGATGCTGAACACCAGCGTCCTGTCGATACTTCCTGACAGCAGGAAGGACCTTGTGGTGTTCAAATCGCTGGCCTCGGGCAACGGGGTCATCGAAGGCGCATGCCATATGGCGCTTGACGAATTCTTTTATAAGAAAGGGCTTCTCAAGGCCCTTTCAGAACTGGAAAACTACCGGTAGTTGATATTACCCGACTTGGAACGGAACACGAAATAGCATGACAGAAGCAGAAGGAAAAGCAGATATATCGTGTTCCATCCGGTTATGATCACCCCGACAAGCAACGGTATCGAGGCGAAAAGGAGCGCAAGCACCACGCTTATGGATTTCGCAAGAGGCTGGAAAAACCTGTTCCGGATTATCGAGGCAATCGTGAACAGAAGCACAATCGAAATGACGACAGCTATCACCATCACGTAATTGAGGTCCAAATCCTCCTCGAGCACGTCGGCAACCTTCACGGGCACGGAAACAGGCTGTTCGTCATGAACGGGAACCTCCTCCACTGTAGTAGTAGTAGTAGTGGTGGTGGCGGCAGGCAGCACAGGCACATCCTCCACAGCCTCCAGCTCCGCCTGGACAGGTAATGCGGGTTCCACATCCGGAAACACCTCCGCAATCTCCTTCGGGGCTTCCGGCTGAAGTATGGTCTCGCTTATCTGCTCGACCAGATCCCTTGCGCTGATCGGAGCCTCCTCCCCGGCGGCCACGGCCGTCTCCTGCACAGCAGGGGAAGGTTCTTCATATTCGGGCGCCGGCACGGTCACGGCCGTCTCCAAAACAACATCGGAAACGACGGCCTCCTCCGGTTCGGCGACATCCACAACCTCCGGCTCGGCAATCACCACAGGGACTTCATCCTGTACGGTTTCTTCAGTTGTTGAACACGATGGGAAAAAAATGATTATCAGAAACAAAAGGACGAAAAACTTCTTCATATCGGATGCTCACAAAACCTTTACCATGATTGTTGCCATAAATCAACCTTCCTAATTAGAAAATACACAAACTCGACACATGGTGACAAAAAAAACCGCTGGAAACCAGCGGCAACCTCCTTGTCCCGAATCAACGGGGTGCTCTCTTCTGCATGCCAGATCAATCAGTACAGCCTTGAACACTATGATTCTCGCATGGTTTTTTCCAAAATGCAAATTAAATTTGAAATATTGGTGAAAAATATCCGCAATCCTTACAAAAACGGTTCCAGCCACATCCCTGTGAGCACAGCGCAAGCAATTACGCCTCACGACAAGGGAAAAGCAACCGGAAGCCTTCCGGCTTCCGGTATCATTCCGGCAATCAACCGCAGATCATGCTGTCGGCACGGGCCACCATCGACCTCTGCCATTCCAGCAACCTGTCGTGAAGGGCGGCATTGTCGCCCTTGACATCGACCATGACACGCATCACCGGTTCTGTTTTCGATTTGCTCAGCCAGAGATATGCGGCAAACCCGCCGTCCTTGTCACGGAAGATGACCTTGTAGCCTCCGGTCGACGGATGGTTCCTGTGCTCCGGACCGATTCCCACCTGCTCCACGATGCCTTCTATCTGCCTGACCTCCCATGAGGCAAGACCGCCTGTCAGATAGTTTCCGACCTCTTTCTCGAGAATGCTCTCGTAGGCGAGCTTGAGCTCGTCGAAATCCTGGCTCTTTATCCGCATGACGGCATCCTTGCTGAAGGCGGGAGTCGTGGTATACTTCGGAAGCGCGTCGATTATGGCCTCGACCGAAACCTCCCCTGTCTTTTCAAGGCCGAACGACGAGAGCAGGAAATCATACAATCCAGGAATCGAATACAGCTTTGCGATGCTCATTATCGAATTCATCGGGTCGCGCACCTTGGCCGGATGGGTTATGTTTCCACCGTTGCTTCCCTCACCGCAGATATGCACCTGGTAGCCCTCCTCCTCCCTGAGCTTCTGAGCGAGGGTGACCACATTCGCTTCGCCTACATCGGCCCTGAAGACCTTCACGTTGAATTTTGCGGCGATCTCGTCGACCATCGAGCTGGTAGGACCGTTCACGGCGACAGCCGGACGTTTGTCACCGGCCATCACCTGGTGGGCTATGTCGATGGTCAGCACGAGGGCGAACACCTCCTGGGCATGCAGGATATGGGCCTTGCCGGTCTCCTTCCTTATATAGACGAAGTTCCCCCTGTCGCCGTCGTTGTCCGGCACATAGCCTATTATGTAGCTGTGATCCTTCTGGTACACCTCCTCGAGGGTCCTGCGGCAGAGCTCGAGGTTCTCCCCCTCGGGAACGATGGCATGGGCGATCTGCCTTGGCTGTGCGTTCACGGCCCATACCTTGGCACCCATCTTGTTGAGATAAGGAATGTCGATCGAGGCGCTGCGCGCGGATCCGTTCATCTCCGCAACGATCCCGAATGGAATCCTGAAAAGCTTGTGGGCTGTCGCGATCCTGAGCACGAACTGCCGGTAATAATCGAAAGCCCTCACCTTGTCATCGTCATGCTTCATAAGGATTTCCGCATAGAAATCCTCATCGCATTGAGCGGAAAGGGCCATTGCTGTCTTGACAACGCCGGAGCTCCCGATCTTATCAAGGAATACCGGTATGATCTTGTCTATTATGCTTTTGTTGTACACGCCGCCGTTGGCTCCGAACTTGAATCCGTTGTGCCCGATCGGGTTGTGCGAGGCGGAGATGTAGAAGAAGCCGTCGAAACCGGCGTTCGAATATGCCATGATCTCCGGTGCGGAGGCAAAGAAAAGATGGGTGACCTCAGCATTCAGGGCGATCATCGTCCTGACAACGACGTCGCAAAGGGCCTCGCCAGTGGGTCTTGCATCAACCCCCACAAGGATTCTGGGCCGAGGTCTTCCAAGATATTCGAGGAAGGTGCGGGCAACGGTGGAGGCAATGACGAGATCGGCATCGGACACCTCTCCGGAGAAATCCTCCTCGTCCAGGCTTTTTGCGAACACCGCCCTCCAGCCGGAGGCGGAAAGGATATACTTTTTAATCGTCGCACGGACATCCTCGTCGGATGCGGTGCAACCTTTGAGAGGATCCTTGGAAGGATCAGCGATAAAGAAACCTGTTATTCGATCGAAATACTTCATATCGACAATTCTACCATAAAGGAGCGGAAAGGATGCAAATTGTTTGTCCAATGAATGCTTTTTTTACTTTTTTGGTCCTGCACAGGGGTAGGCCATGATGGAAAAGAACCATAAAGTGGTATAAAGTATGCCTATGAATGTCGACACGCAGCAGATGCTGGGGAAAAAAGCAAGGAACAAGACCATACAGGTGTCCCACATCCTTGAGAGAAAGATCCTTGACCATGAATACGAGATCGGAAAGCCCCTGCCAAGCCAGCATGCGCTGGCCAACGAGTTCAGCGTCTCCCCCAGATGCATAAGGGAGGCGTTCAAGACGCTGGAGGCGAAGGGACTGATCCTGGTCAGCCAGGGCAGGAAGGCCGTGGTCTGTTCGGACAACCTCGATGCCATAGTCGAGAATCTCTCCGCATCCATGTTCAGCCAATACAAGATGAGCAAGAAACTGCTGAGCGACCTGCTCGAGGTCAGGACTAACCTTGAGGTGTCTGCGGCCAGAAACCTTTCAAGGGATGAGAACAGGCAGCTTACGGTCAAGCACCTGTACCAGAAGGTCGAGAAGATGGAACAGCTCGTTGCCGCGATGGAAAAGGATTTCTCCGGGGATGCCCGCAACGAGTACAAGCGCATAGATTACGAATTCCACAGCATAATCATGCAGTCGAACAACAACATAATACTCAACACCATCATAAAGAACATGGAGCCGCACCTGCTGTTCGTGCTGATGAAGATAAACGAGAGCCTGGCCGAGCTCAAAAGGAAGACGAACGACTACCGGTTCCTCACCTCATCGATAGAGAGCGGCAACACGGACCTGGTCGTCGCCCTTACGCTGACCACGACGACGAATCTAAACAACAAATTCGACAAACTGGACTTTTCCGATGAAAACCATACTCTCTCTTGAACATGCATACGTGAGAAGGGATGGAAGGTACATCCTCACCGATGCCTGCCTTGAAATAGAAAAAGGCGGACACATGGCCATCATCGGTCCCAACGGGGCAGGAAAGTCGACGCTCATCGACGTGATTGCCCGCAATGTATACCCGCTTGCGAGGGACGAATATGTGAACGAGGTGTTCGGGGAAAGGAGATGGATCGCTTCGGAGCTGAAAAAGCTGATCGGTGTCGTGAGCGAGAGGAACGCCAACTTTTTGGACACAAACTACACGGTAAGGGAAATAGTCTGCTCCGCACTTTTCTCGTCGCTCGGTTTCGACTTCCACCACAAGGTCGGGAAAGAGGACTGGAAGAAAGCCGACGAGGAGATACGCAGGGTTGGCCTGGAAAACAGGGCCGACAGCCCCATGAGCACCCTGTCATCCGGGGAAAAGAGGCGTGCGATGCTCGCAAGGACGAACATGACAAATCCTCCCCTGCTGCTTTTAGACGAGGCATCGTCGGCCCTGGATTTCCCGTCACGGGCGGATCTGAGGAATCTTATCAGCTCATATGCAAAGGACCGTACGATAGTCATGGTCACGCACGAGCTGAGCGAGATAATCCCTGAAATAGACAGGGTGCTTCTCATGAAGGACTCGAGGATAGTCATGGATGGGAAAAAGAAGGAAGTCCTTACGGAGGCCAATCTCTGCGAGCTCTACGGAAGAAAGGTCTTTCTTTCGGTCAACGACGGCATCTACACCGCCTGGTGCTGAGTTCTTCAGACAAAAAATATCCAAAACACATGTTTTTAATACTATAATGTCTAAAAGGAGGATTGGATGAGAGCCAATATTATTTTCCACTCCATTTCAGGCAATCTATACATCATAGCCGAAACCTTCAAGGAAAAACTGATAAAGAACGGCGTGGATGCACGCATCTACAGGATCGAGGACCCTGATCTGCATGTGCTTGCGAACGAAAGAAACGATGTCAACGAATATTACGAGGAGATAATGGAGCTGCCGAAGGCGACGAACGAAAAGCTTTTGAGCGCGGATCTGATCCTCCTGGGCATTCCGAGCCGCTTCGGCATGCCTACTGGGGAGATGAAGGAGTTCTTGGACAGGACATGGCCTCTCTACGAGAGCTCAAGCCTAAAAGGAAAAAAATTCTATCCGTTCTCCACATCCTCCGTCAGCTACAAGGATGCCCTGGATGCAATCGAGGCCGTGGAGAACTGGGCGGGTCTGATGGGACTGGAATGCATAGATTTCCCACCGTACACGCACAAGGACGGGGACATGATGCCACAGCGTCCGGGAGAGGAGATGGAAAAGGAGGCGGAAAGATTCGCCTCCCTCATCAAATCACTTGTTTGAGAACTTTCCGGCAATGAATTTCAAATACCTTTTGATCATGCTGCGGCGGCTTTCCTTCTTCATGGCCGTTGCGGCATCCTTCACGGAAAGGTCGTTGTTCTTCAGGTTCCTCTTCATGTCGTCCCAATATCGGACAAGCCACATGTAGAGGTCCCCTTCCGTCTGCCCGGGAAACTGGAAAAGGATATGTTCCGCCCTTATCGCATCGACGATCAGGCGATAGACATTCTTATACCAGGAAACGGCGGCATCCTCGAAGGGAATCTCATCCTCCCTCCCCTGGTTGATGTAGTACTTGTGCACAAGAATATGGTTTACCATCTCGGGATACGATCCCGGCGCGGTGAAGACAATCTCACCCATGGGAAGGTACGAGGGCTTGTACTGCTGGATGAACTGGTTGCGCTCGTAGTTCACGACCCTTCTCTTCAGGGTCTTCATCGTCATCCCCTCCTCCAGTGGAATCTGGCTGTCGAGCTCCACGACCTCGGCATCGATGAAATCAACCCCCTGTGCCTTCGCAACGGAAACCCTGTGGTTCCCATCCCTGACAAAGTACCAGCCACCGAGCGAGAACACGGATATCGGAGGAAGTATGATGTCGTTCACAAGCGCCCTGTCCACGCTTTCCCATCGGTTTCTCAGCATCTCCCGCTTCGGATAGAACGCCGAAGAGAAATCATGGTAGCGCCCCTCCGAGCCTATTATCCGATCCACAGGGATGCACTGCATCCCCTTGTATGTCTCGCTCTTCGGCTTTATGATGCTCGTCACCTCATAAAAGGAGAGAAGATCGGAATTCTTCCAGGTAAGACGGGCCATCAGGCTCTGCATCCTCGCCCGCGTCTTGGCCTTGGAAAAATCCTCGGCAGTAGTAGCCATTCCACTCATAATCTTCCTCCTGGGAAATCATCCTCGATGATATGGTTCTTATAAACGTTCACAACCTTGGTCTCGTTGTAAAGGATCTCTCGGTTCGCATTCATGTCGTCCAGATGCACATGCCCGTGCAAAAGATATTTCGGCTTGTACTTGTCCATGAACGACAAGAAACATTCAAACCCCTTGTGACAGAGATCCTCCCCATCTCCCAATCCCCGGGGAGGGGCGTGGGTTACAAGTATGTCGAGATATCTTCCATATTTTTTCTTGTTGTACATCAGACGGGGGATGAGCCTGGCGATCCTCCACCGCATCTGGCTCTCCGTATATTGGCTTTCCCCATAATTGTACAGCATCGAACCGCCCAGCCCGGCAATGAGCAGGTTGTGGTTCTTGAGATTCATCACCCTGTTCTCCAGAAGGGTCCCACCGCACAGGGGGAGCGTGACCGAATAGATGTCTCCCTTATTCTCGACGCTCCTGGCAAAATTCTCCAGGTTATGGTTGCCGTATACATAATAGACATCCTTCTTCAGGATTGTCTGTATGTAGTCGTAATACCTCAGGGGAAGGTCACCTGCGGATATGACGAAGTCGACATCCTTGTAACGCAGCGGTGCCTGAAGGGAATAAATCAAAGTATCGGTCGCATCGGAGACACACAAAATTTTCATTTCAACAAATACCCGTTGTCGACAACCAGGGTCTGACCGTATATCCCCCTGCTGGAAGCAAGGAAGAGAACCGCTGAGGCAACGTCCCCCGCCTCCACCATACCACCAAACACGGAATGTTGGGAATATGTTTCAGCAAGAGGAGTACCCCGCAGTCTGGAGGCGTCGACAAGTCCGGGGGCGACGGCGTTGACCCTCAGCCCGGTCTCCGCGGCAAGGCTGCGCGTATAGGCGCTGACAAAACCTTTCGATCCGTCGTAATGTGCGGTGGATCCGAACCCGGGATGGAGGGCGTTGATGCTGGAAACATTGACCACAGCGCCGTTCCTTCTCCTCAGAAGAGGCAGGCAGGCCCTTGTCATCCGGAACAGGCCCACGACGTTCACGTCCATCACGGACAGGAAATCATCGTCCGAAAGCGTCTCCTGACCGCCTTCGGTGAATATGCCTGCATTGTTGACAAGCAGGTCAAGGCCTTCGAAGCCGGAGAGAAAGGAATAATCATCATCTCCGAAGTCGAATCCGATAAGACGACCGAAAGGAAAAACCTTTCCAAAGGTATCCCTGGCGGTGCCGTATACGGTGTAGCCGTACTCATGAAGCTTTCCAGAAATGGCATAGCCGAGCGTGCTCATGGCCCCTGTCACGAGAGCATCCATCAGACATGTCCCTCCAAAACGGGGAAAAGTCCTGTCCACGACGGCTCGGCCCCGTGATAATCCTCTTCCCTGTACCTCGGGCTCATCACGGTCGAGAACAGCGCATAATCCCCGCCCTCGGACAGGAACGTCGTCTGGATGAGATTCCTTTCCACCAGGGAAAACCTGTTGTCCCGGTTGAGTATGCGCCTCTCAACCCTGCCCGTCTCCGGATCGCACACAAGCTGGACCGCATCCGAGCCTTCAAGGAAGAACCAGACCTCGTCGTTGTCAAGCATGTGGGCCTTGGAATGGCTTTCGGATGTGATCAGGTAATATATGCATCCGCTGTTTTCACCGAATGAGGATATGAAACGGAAATATCCACCTTCCCCCGGCAAAGGGGAAAGGCCGTATTTTTCCATCATGCCATCCACAGGCCCTACCATCTGCGGATGATCTCCCTGACAAGAGTCTGGAAGGTATGCTTCACCCTCTCTCCTGTCTCCAACACCTCTTCATGGTTGAGACTCTGGTCAAGAATACCTGCAGCCATGTTCGTGAGGCAACTTATTCCGACCGTCCTCATCTTCATGTGGGATGCCGCGATAGCCTCCGGAACAGTGGACATTCCAACCGCATCCGCTCCGGCAAGCCGGGCGAAGCGTACTTCGGCGGGAGTTTCGAAAGAAGGACCGGTAAAAAGCATATAGACACCTTCGCGTACCGTCATGCCCTTGTCTTTTGCACATTCCTTCGCCAGGGCTATCAGGCTCTTGTCATATGCGGAACACATGTCGAAGAACCTGGGACCGAGCTCATCGATGTTGGCCCCACGGTTGGGGCTGTCCTGTATGAGCTTGATATGGTCGGTGATGATCATCAGGTCCCCTGGCTTCCAATCCTTGTTTACACAGCCGGCGGCATTGGTCAGGAACAGGTTGTTTATACCCATCAGTTTGAAGGTCCTGACCGGATACACCACCTGCTCCATGCTCCAGCCCTCGTAATAATGGAAACGTCCCTGCATGCAGAGTATGTTCTTTCCCTCAAGATTCCCAATCACAAGCCTGCCTTTGTGTCCGGGCACGGTCGAAACCGGAAAATGAGGAATATCATGGTAATCGATTACCACGGGATCAGCCAGCTGATCCGCAAGATCTCCGAGTCCGGAGCCCAAAACAAGTGCGATATCGATTTTCTTCCCGCCTATCTTGCCGGATATGTAAGCGGCGCTTTCCTTCAGATTATCTAGCATTTCCATAAATCCTACCTCTTGATTATTAAAGAACGGACATGCCGTCTTTTATGATTCTACACAAAAAACATCCATCAAACCACATAATATGGAAAAAGCGGGAACATCGGCGTTCCCGCTTTGACGGATCACGATCTCAGAACGGTTCCCCGGAAGCAAGGGGAGCGGCGCTCTTCTTGCTTGAAAGGATCAAGGCTATCAGCGTGGCCACGTAAGGGAACATTCCCAGATATCCGGTTGGTATCGCAGACAATCCGGGAAGGACCTTGGAAACATTTGCTATGGTCATGCACAGTCCGAAGAAGAATGTGGAGCCAAGTATTCCAAGTGGTTTCCACTGTCCGAAAATGAGCGCGGCGATCGCAAGGAATCCGAGTCCGTTGATGCCGCTGCCGGAATTGTATTCACCCGCATATGTGACAAGGATGCAGGCACCGCCCAAACCGCTGAGAGCACCGGAAAGAAGCACTCCGACATATCTCATCTTATGCACATGCACACCTGCGGAGGCAACAGCGGACGGATGCTCTCCACAGGCCCTCAGCCTGAGTCCGAAGCTGGTCTTGTAAAGAAGGAACCACGAGACACCCCATATTGCCAGACAGAGGAACGTTGTCCAATACACCTGCTGGAAGAACAAAGGTCCGATCACAGGAATCTTCGACAAAACGGGTATGCTGACCCTGACGATGCTTCTTGTGATCGTGATGTTCCCGCTTCCGGTGATTGTCTGGGCAAGATAGAGGGACAAAGCTGTCGAAAGCATATTGATCGCCGTACCGGATATGACCTGGTTGGCCTTGAGGTTGATCGATGCGAACGCATGCAGGACACTCAGAAGCGTTGATGCCGCAACGGCGACCAGGATTCCGACCACGATTCCAGCATTGAAGCCGATTACCGGCTGCAACCTGACAATCGATGCGGCGGCGGAGAAACATCCGAAGAGCATCAGCCCTTCTATGCACAAATTGGTGACACCGGACCGTTCGGAATAGAGTCCTCCGAGGGCACCCATGAGAAGTGGTATCGTGTAGGCTATGGCACTCGGAATGATGATTTCAATTATGTTCCACATCTCACTTCTCCTCCTTCTTTTCCTTTTCCGCGGCCAAAAGCTTTTTCTCATGCCTTCGTTTGAATACCCCGTTCCAGAACTGGCTCAGGATTACCGAGGTTGCAGTGAAATAAATGATCGTTGCGATTATCGTATCCGCAATCTCCGTCGGTATTCCTGTTGCGGCGAGCGAGCCCTTCCCCATCTTCAGGATACCGAAGAACAACGCCGCGAACAGAACGCCGAAAGGATTGGAATTACCCAAGAGAGCCACGGCGATACCGTCGAAACCCTCGCTGGGACTCTTTGCAATCTCCATTATATTGGAATATCCGAGATAATACGTAAGTCCTGCAAGGCCTGCAAGCGCGCCGGCGATAGCCATGCTGGACATTATGTTCCTGTTGACCTTGATGCCGGCATACTCGGCACAGAACCTGTTGGATCCGACCGCCTTCAATGAAAATCCAAGATTGGTCTTCTCTAGAATGAACCAGATGACGATGACCGCGACAACTGCAATCAATATCCCGTAATTGAGATAGCTGTTTCCGGTAAGCTTTGAAAGCCATGTGGCCCTGAGTGTCTGATCGACCCCCAGAGGAGAGCTCTTGACCTTTATCGCAGGATCGACTATGAATCTGGGCACCCAGTCGTACACCAGCCAATAGGCGATCCAGTTGAGCATTATTGTGCCCACAACCTCGTGGACATTGAACTTCGCCTTCAGAAAACCGGCGATGAACCCCCAGAACCCTCCGCATACGGCGGCAATAAGGATGAGGCACACATAATAAAGCGGAGCCGGAAGGAACGTCACCTTGTGTGCGAAGATGCTTGCGATGAGTCCGCCGACAAGCATCTGCCCGGAGCCTCCTATGTTGAACAGTCCTGTCTTGAACGCAAACGCCACCGACAGTCCGACAAGGATGAGCTGTGTCGAGTTTGCGATGGTGTTGCCTACCCTTCTTGTGTTGGAAAGGGCTCCGAAGAGGATCCTTTCAAAACCGACGAACGGATTCTTCCCGATAAGCAATATCAACAGACAACCTGCGACAATGCCAAGAAACACCGCGGAAAGGGAAATCAATACGGGACCGGCTTTTCTGGCCTCGTCCACATTCCTGACTGGCTTGATTTTCTTCATCTTATCCGCCATATCATGCCTCCTTCCTGATTCCGGCCATCATGAGCCCGACCTCATGTTCATCGGTTTCCTTGGTATCCACTATATCGACGAGCTCTCCTGCGTTCATAACGGCAATCCTGTCGGACAGATTGAAGATCTCGTCCAGTTCGAACGACACCAGCAACACGGCCTTTCCCTTGTCCCGCTGTGCCACAAGCTCCTTATGGATGAACTCTATCGCCCCGACATCCAGACCTCTCGTCGGCTGCACCGCAATCAGAAGCATCGGATCGCTTGTAACCTCTCGGCCAACAATGGCCTTCTGCTGGTTGCCCCCGGAAAGTTTTCCGGCAAGCGAGAAGACACCTTCCCCGCTGCGGACGTCGAAGGTATCGACGATATCCTTCGAATATTTCTCGATTGCCGAAGAATCCAGAATCCCATGCCTGCTGAAGCCGGGCTTGTAGAATTCCTTTATTACCATGTTCGTCGTGAGTGGCGAGGAAAGTATCAGCCCCCTCTTCTGACGGTCCTCGGGGATATGCCCCAGTCCCATCTCGTTCCGATCCTTGATCGAGGATGAGGTGATATCTTTGCCCATGAACCTTATTGCTCCGGATTCGACCTTCCTCAACCCTGTAATGGCCTCGACAAGCTCGCTCTGCCCGTTTCCATCGACTCCTGCGATACCAACGATCTCTCCGGCCCTGACATTCAGATTGAAATGCTTGACCCCGAGTATCTTCTTGGCATTCATCACGCACAGATCCTCGATCTCGAGAATATCCCCGCCGGGGGTGGATTCCTTCTTCTCCACCTTGAACGACACAGGACGGCCGACCATTAGCACCGCCATCTCGGACACCGATGTGGTCGCGACATCCACGACCTTGATGAATTTGCCACGGCGGATTATCGTACAGCGTTTTGCAACCGCCTTTATTTCCTCAAGCTTGTGTGTGATGAGTATTATTGACTTTCCCTCCGCAGCAAGATTCCTCATGATCTGCATCAGGTCGTCGATCTCCTGCGGAGTGAGTACCGCAGTAGGTTCGTCGAATATTAGTATGTCGGCATTGCGATACAGCATTTTCAGGATTTCGACCCTCTGCTGCATGCCTACCGTTATATCTTCTATTACCATATCGGGATCTATCGACAGGCCATATCGGTCGGATATCTCCTTGATTTTCTTACCGGCGGTTCTTATATCGTAAACAAATCCGCCTTCCTTACCTAAAATGATATTCTCAGCTACCGTGAAATTATGCACCAGCTGAAAGTGCTGATGGACCATGCCTATTCCGAGATCGAAAGCATCGTTCGGATTCTCGATATGCACTTCCTTGCCCCTGACCTTGATAACTCCCCGATCTGCATGATACAACCCGAAAAGGATACTCATCAAAGTCGATTTGCCGGCACCGTTCTCACCAAGAATAGCGTGGATCTCCCCCTCTTCCACCTGCAACGTGATATCGTCGTTGGCTACGATGCCCGGGAATTCCTTGCGGATCCCCAACATTTCGATTACGTGACTCATTAAATGTCTCCATGAGGACAGCCTGCGCTGTGGTTTCTGTTGTTTTAATCCCAAAAAGGCCGCCAGAAAGGCGGCCTCTGGAAGTCAAGGTTGATCCTTACGGGATCAATCCGTCCGCGGTCGAATTGACTGTGAGGCTTCCGTTCTTCAAAAGTTCGGCAACCTTTGCAACCTCCGCTTCGACAGAATCATCAAGGTTCGGATTGTCGGCGGGAATGCCTACTGCACCGTCATGTGCGCCGAGAGTGATGACCTTTCCACCTTCGAATGTTCCATTCACAGCCGCAATGGCTTCATTGTATGCGGCCACATCGACATTCTTCATGGCGGAAGTAAGGATTGCGGACTCGCCATTGCCCATATCCCCAACGAGATACTGGTCGACGTCGACTCCGATGGCCCATACATCCTCACCGGCAAGCCTTCTGGCCTTAGCTTCGTTTATGACGCCAACTCCGGTACCACCGGCCGCAGCAAAAATAGCCTTCACTCCATTGTTGTACATGGTTGTTGCAAGCTGCTGTCCAAGAGCCAGATCCGCGAATGATCCGGAATAGACAAAATTGTTCGCGGCCATTGTCATATTAGTACCATATGTTGCGTTCGCATATGCGATACCCTGCTGAAATCCCCAGCTGAACTTCTGGACGGAAGGAATCTCGATTCCTCCGACAAAGCCTACCGCACCTTCCTTGAGCTGGAGCGCAGTTGCGACTCCGGCGAGGAAACCGGACTCATGCTCGTTGAAATAGATGGACACCGTATTGGGACCGGAGCCACCTGTGGGTTCGGAATCGAGGATGACAAGCATCAGATCGTCGAACATCCCCTGAACTTCCGCAACAGCATCGGCGAAAAGATATCCCGGACATCCGATGAAGCGGTAGCCGGCATCATAAAGATCGGTGATAGCGGTCACATAGTCGGCTGTGGTCGTTCCAACCGGTCTGAGATATGTACACTCAAGGCCTTTTTCATCAGCGGCTCTCTTGATCCC
The DNA here is from genome assembly GCA_949293595.1 of uncultured Spirochaetales bacterium. Taxonomy (GTDB): domain Bacteria; phylum Spirochaetota; class Spirochaetia; order Sphaerochaetales; family Sphaerochaetaceae; genus Ornithospirochaeta. Next base: position 198,836 of record CASFDW010000002.1, read on the forward strand.
TTCCCAGGTTCCCTGGTTGAAGGAGCGGTCATCGATGGTTCCTGAGTCGGTAACCATACCAAGTTTCAAAGCATCTGTCGTCACAGTTGCTTCCTTCGCTCCCTGAGCAAAACCTGCAAAGCAGACAACGAGCATTAATAATACTGCCAATGTTTTTTTCATCATGTCTCTCCTTAAGAGTTTTTGATGTTATCATTCTAACAGGCAGGGGAAATACCTGTCAAATAAAACAAACAGGCCAAAAAAGACAGAATGAGACACTAACTCACAAAACCATAAAAAATTAGTAAAAATAAAAATACAACAAATTTTTTTTAAAAAACAACATGATGCAACATTTTCACGGTTGTTTTCCTCAAAATGCCACACTTTATCCATAAAGACGGCGGCAAACAGGGAAAAATGCAACATGCAGGGCATGGGAAAAAACACATGCCGACTATTTCCACATCCAATATGACAGGCCTGACGCCCTATGCATCCCCAGGCTGCGCTGAAGCCTTATGCTGGCCTCGTTCGAAAGATATACGTTGCAAAAAGGAACCTGTCCCCTCTCCAGTCTCAGGTTGATGAGATGAGACAAGAGGTACGTGCCGATCCTTCTCCTCCGGAACCCGGGGAAAACCTCGAGCATTCCCATGGAGCCTTCCTTGTGAAAACCGGCAAAACCCATCAATTCCCCTTCGTCGAGGATTCCCACCACATCACCCCTCGCTATATCGTCGCGGAGCTCCTCCTCGTCACCGGATCCATGGCCGTAACAGGCGGCATACACGGGAAGATCCTCTTTTGTGAAAGTCCTGAAGGAATACGGCCCCTCATCCCTCGTGCCACCATGGTAGCTGAAAAGATAACACGGCTCCTCGAACTCATATCCCTTTTCCGAGAACAGCCTGAAAAGCCCCTCGTCATGGACATCAAGGAGACCGGTATCCGGAGGGACGGCAGCCGCGACAGGTCCCGTATCGGAGGAGAACGATGCGGCGAACACCGTGCCGCATGCATGCCGCACAACCACTCCGTCCCGGGAGAGATGGAGCAGAGAGCAATCCTCGTTCTCCAGGACATGCACGATATCAAGATGCAAGTAACGGTCGTCGGCCAGAAGGGCCTCCACCGCCTTTTTCTTTTCAAGACGGGAACACATGGGAAAAATGTACAATCATTTCTTGTTTTATCCAACAACATGACGTGATAAAACAAAAAAAACGGCAGGCATGAAATCATATTTTAATTGACAGCACCAGACCACCGGGAATAAAATGAAACTATGTTCCATAAAAATGGAAAACGTTCGATATTATTACCTTTTGGGTGTATGGAAGGAGAAGTAAAATGCAATCAATCACAGAAACCATCGTAAAGAAGGAAAGGCCGGTCAAGGCGATACAGTTCGGAGAAGGAAACTTCCTCAGGGCGTTCATCGACTATCAGATCGACATCCTCAACGAGAAGGCCGGTTTCAACGGGGATGTGATCATGGTACAGCCTCTCGAGAGGGGCATGGGGGACATGATCAACGCACAGAACGGTCTTTACACAACCGTTCTCCGCGGAATCGAAAACGGAAAGGAAGTGGAGAACTTCAGAAAAATCACGTGCGTACGCGGATGTCTCAATCCGTACACTCAGTTCGACGAATACATGGCACAGGCGGAGAACCCGGACCTCAGGTTCGTTTTCTCCAACACAACGGAAGCCGGAATAGCATACGATCCGGAAGCAAAGCTTGAGGACAGGCCTCAGAAATCATTCCCCGGGAAGGTCACTGCATTCCTCTACAAGAGGTTCAAGACATTCGGAGGGGACAATGGAAAGGGGCTCATATTCATCCCATGCGAACTAATCGACAAGAACGGCGCGACACTGAGGAAATATGTGTTGCAGCACGCACGTGACTGGAAGCTCGAAGAATCCTTCACATCATGGATCGAGAACGCATGCTCCTTCTGCAACAGCCTCGTCGACAGGATCGTTCCGGGATACCCAAGGGCAGAAGCGGACAAGATACAGGAAAAGCTCGGATACTCGGACAACCTGCTCGATGCAGCCGAAAGCTTCCTTTTCTGGGCTATCGAATATCCAGACAGAAGCCATGAGGACGAGCTTCCGACATCCAAGGCGGGATTGAACGTCGTTTGGACCGACGACATGACATTCTACAGGACCAGGAAGGTAAGGATACTCAACGGAGCACACACCATGAGCGTGCTCGCGGCATACCAGACAGGTCTCGACACCGTCGAACAGTGCATGCACTCCGAGCTCATCTCCACATTCATGCACAAGGGACTCTTCGACGAGATCATACCGTCGATGGACGGAGACAAGGCTCTTCTCACCAGCTATGCGGGGGATGTGCTCGAAAGGTTCAAGAACCCGTACATCGTCCACCTGCTCCTATCAATCAGCCTCAATTCAACATCAAAGTTCAAGACACGTGATCTGCCGTCGCTTCTCGGATACATCGAAAAATACAACAGGCTTCCGAAGATCCTCACGTTCAGCCTCGCCGCCCTCATCAGCTTCTATGAGGGAACGGAAAGGGAGGCTGATGCCCTCAAGGGAAACAGGAACGGTGAAACCTATCTCATAAAGGACAATCCCGAGGTCCTGGACAAATTCCAGGCGCTTTACAGCGCGGATTATGCGGACAACAAGGATAAAGCCGGAAAGATAGCACATGAGATACTCGGCCTCACGTCATGGTGGGGATTGGATCTCACGACGATCGACGGATTCGAAAAAGCAGTCGCCGACAACCTGCAGATGATCTGGAACGAAGGCATGACAAAAGCCATCGAGACAGTTTTGAGGTGATGACGATGCCGAAGAAACTGGTGAGAATCACAAACCGCGACAACGTCGCCGTTGCGATCGCCCCCCTTGTCAAGGGGGACGTGGTCAACATCGACGACATCACCCTGACGATAACAACAGATGTTCCAGCAGGACACAAGGTCGCCCTCCTGCCCATCGGAAAAGGTGGAAAGGTCATCAAATACGGTTATCCGATCGGAGAGGCGAAGGAAGACATAGAACAGGGCTCGGCCGTACACACGTTCAATGTCCGGACACTCTTGAGTGAAGACGCGGAATATACATACGACGAGGAAACGGCCAAGGAATGCCTGCTGGAGAACAAGGCGCGCGCAGCCCATTACAACGATCAAAACATCCCGAGGATAAACGCTTATGAAAGGGCCGATGGAAACATCGGCATCAGGAACGCCCTCTGGATCGTACCGACGGTCGGATGCGTGAACCAGATTGCAAAGAAGCTCGAGACATGGGGGAACGAGAACCTTGCTGTGGCCGACGGGGTTCATGCATGGACACATCCGTTCGGATGCTCCCAGATGGGGGAAGACCACGAGAAGACCCGCATAATCCTCGCGGATCTCGTGCATCATCCAAACGCCGGAGGGGTCCTTGTGATCGGGCTCGGATGCGAGAACAACACCATGGCATCATTCAAGGAGCTTGTCGGGGAAGTCGATGAAAAGCGCGTGAAGTTCATGGTATGCCAGGACTACGAGGATGAGATCGCCCAGGGCAGGAAGCTTCTTGAGGAGATTGCAGGGCAGATGGAGGCCGACAAGAGGACATCGGTGCCGATGAGCAGGCTTGTTGTCGGAATGAAATGCGGAGGAAGCGACGGTTTTTCAGGCATCACGGCAAATCCGCTGGTGGGAAGATTCACGAACGAGCTTGTGGCCATGGGAGGAACGGCGATCCTCACGGAAGTTCCAGAGATGTTCGGAGCCGAGCAGATACTCATGAACAGGGCGGAAAACCGCGCGGTGTTCGAGGATATCGTGGACATGATAAACGGCTTCAAGCATTACTTCACATCCCATGGACAGGTGGTATACGAGAATCCGAGTCCCGGAAACAAGGCAGGCGGCATCACCACGCTTGAGGACAAGAGCCTCGGCTGTGTCCAGAAAGGAGGGGTCGCACCCGTTTCCGCAGTACTCAAATATGGCCAGAGGGTGTCAAAGCAGGGCATGAACCTGATGACAGGCCCGGGCAACGATATTGTAAGCACGACCGTGCAGACGGCGGCCGGAGCGCATATGATCCTTTTCACCACGGGTCGCGGGACCCCGCTCGGGGCGCCTGTTCCGACGGTGAAAATCGCCACGAACAGCACGCTTGCCGAGAAAAAATCCGGTTGGATAGATTTCAATGCAGGTGATATGCTTATAGAAGATCCAGCAAAGGTGACCGACCGCTTCATTGATTTGATCATCAAGATCGCGAACGGCGAGGTGAAGACGAGGAATGAAGAGAACGGCTACATGGAAATCTCCCTATTCAAGGACGGTGTGATACTATGAAAAAATTCATGGATGAGAATTTTCTTCTCGAAAACAAAATGGCTGAGAAGCTGTTTCATGACCACGCGGCAAAGATGCCGATCTTCGATTACCACTGCCATCTGATCCCAAACCAGATCGCAGAGGATAAAAGATTCACAACAATCACCGATGCGTGGCTGGGCGGCGACCACTACAAATGGAGGCAGATGAGATGGATGGGATTCGACGAGAGCCTCATCACCGGAGATGCGGATCCGTACGACAAGTTCCTCGCATGGGCCGAGACGATGGAGAACCTCATCGGGAACCCCCTGTACCATTGGACCCATCTGGAGTTGCAGAGATATTTCGGCATCAAGGACGTGCTCGGAAGAAAGACGGCGAAGAAGATCTACGACGAAGCGAACAGGCAGTTCGCCTCCAACCCAGAGCTTTCGGTGTTCGGAATCATGAAGAAATTCAACGTCTATGCGGTTGGAACGACAGATGATCCCGCGGATGACCTGGCCCAGCACAAGATCATAATGGATGAGGGAAAGTGTCCTGCGAAAGTGATTCCCTCCTACCGCCCGGACAAGGCGATCAACATCGACAAGGCGGACTATGCGGACTATATCGGCAAGCTCTCATCCGTCTCCGGAGTTAGGATCAACAGCGTCGGGGACATCGTTGAAGCTCTCGTGAAGAGACTCGACTTCTTCGTGGAGATGGGCTGCAAGGCCACCGACCATGCCCTCATGACATGTCCGCATACCTTCTGGAAGGAAGAGAACGTCAACTATGTCTTCAAGAAGAAGATGAACGGCGAGACAATCAACGCGGACGAGATCGATGCATACCGCACCTACATCCTGTACAACCTTGCAAAGGCATACCATGCGAGGGGTATTGCGATGCAGCTACACTTCGCGGCAATCAGGGACAACAACAGGAACATGTTCGCAAAACTCGGTCCGGATACCGGCTACGACGCCGTATACGACAGGGAGCTTGCAGAAGGTGTGTCCATCTTCTTCAGCAAACTCACGGAGACCGATGAGGTACCGAAATCCATACTCTACTCCCTCAATCCGAAGGACTACTACAGCCTGCTCACCCTCATGGGATGCTACCAGGGAGGTGGCGTGCAGGGAAAGATCCAGCTCGGATCGGCATGGTGGTTCTGCGACCATAAGGATGGAATGGAACAGCAGCTCAGGACGTTCGCCGATCTCGGCACTCTGCCCAAGTTCGTCGGGATGCTGACCGACAGCAGGAGCTTCCTCTCCTACCCGAGGCACGAATACTTCAGGCGCATCCTCTGCAACGTGATCGGAACATGGGCTGAAAACGGAGAGGTCCCATACGACGAGGAATACCTTGGAGGCATAGTCGAGGACATCTCGTTCAATAACGCCCGGAAGTATTTCGAAGGTTGACGGCATGACAAGAGAGAAGGATGACGAGAAGCAGATGAGTGCGGTGCTCCGCACGATAAACATCCTAGAGACGCTCTCGAAATGCGAATCCAGCAATCTTGAAAACCTGGCCAAGGAGACGGAGCTGCCGAAGGCGACGCTCCTGCGCTTCCTCGCAAGCCTGTCCAACCTTGGCTATGTATGGCGCGACGATGCCGACAGGTACCATCTCACTCTCAAGATGTTCTCGGTCGGCTCGCGCAGCCTCAAGTACATGGACCTCATCAGCACTGCGCGTCCGTTCGCCCAGGAGCTATGCAAGAGCCTGGGAGAAACCGTGCATATGGGCATACTCCAGGACGATTCGGCAGTATATGTGCTCAAGGAGGAATCATCATATACGCTCAGGATGTATTCACGGGTCGGAAAGATGATACCGCTGTACTGCACGGCCATCGGAAAGATATTCCTATCACAAATGGACGAGGAAGAACTTGATGGCTATCTTGAAAGGAATCCGCTGAAACCGTTCACAGCAAAATCCATACGCACAAAAGAGGCGCTGAAGGAGGAGCTCGGACGCATAAGGCACCGCGGATATTCGGTGGACGACGAGGAGCATGAGGCACAGGTGATGTGCATAGCCTGTCCCATCAAGGACCACACGGAAAAAACGATAGCTGCAATAAGCGTTTCCTGGCCGATATTCAGATTCAACAGCGACGATTTCGACATCACCGTCAAGAAAATCAAAACGGCGGCCAACAGGATATCCGAAATCCTGGGTTCAAACGACTTTTGATTCCAGCTCCGGCACGTCCGGAGCTTTTTTTCAAATCATTCGACAATCCTTGGTTTTCATCATACTCTGGAATCAAGGAGAACCAAATGATAAAGAAAGCCACCATGCTCATTCTGATTCTGACAGTCCTTGCGGAAACCGTCTTTGCATCCACACAGAAAACATTCCAGACGGATTCGCCCGAATGGAAGGCGGCAGCCGCACTCTGCATGTCCGCAGGGGTCCTTCCTCCCTCTTCGGTATCCCCAACGACCGGCGAGGAGATATTGAGCGCGCTGAACCGCATAGACGAGGCCCGTCTTACGGAAGATGAAAAATCAATGCTCGAAAAACTCAGAAAGAAGATTGATTGGACGCCGATGCTGGATACCGAGTATTTCGGAGCGGATGCGAATGTTATCATCGCACCGGAATTCTACGTCCATACCTTCAACGGCATAGACCGGAGCATGGACTATCTTTTTCCGAAAAAAGACAGGCTGAACCTTCTGGATTTTTCCTTTAAGATGAATTTCGCGGACGTAGGTTACGGCTTTGTGGACTATCTTGCATTATCCCCGAAACATCTAAGTCAATATGATAAGACATGGGGAACCAACGCCGACGCATTGAAGGACGGACTCGAAATGGTCCACGAAGGCGTATTTGATGCAGGCATGCTGTTCGGTAACGAATGGATGAACTTTTCCATAGCCTCCGCAGGGCAAAGCCTCGGATATGGGAAAAACGGCAATCTCGGCATATCCGACAACTTCACGCGGCAGCAGTATCTGAGGCTTCATACGTTCAGCCGTTTCTTCGACTATACGCTGAACATAACGAGATACAACAATCTCAATGCAGGCCAGACGGAAGCCGAGGGTTTCCAGAATTTCAACGGTAAACAACAGATTTTCCCCGTACACCGCTTTGAAGCAAAGCTGTTCGACAAGCTCCAATTAGTATTCCAGGAGCAGACAATGCTGTATGTCGACAACGCCTTCGACATAAGGCTTCTGAATCCGTTCATCGTATTCCATGGATTCAACAACTACAGGGATGAAATAAGCATCACGGAAGCAAACGTCAACGACCAGGCGAACAACAGCGTGATATTCGAGGTAGGATATACGGTGATTCCCCATCTCAGGATAAACGGCCAATTCATTATCGACCAAATAACACTTCCTGGAGAAAGCAAAAGAGGAATGGATACAAGGCCTAATGCCTTCGGAGCCCTTTTGAACGTGGAATCCTCCTGGATTCTGGAAAAGTATTTTTTGAATGCCTGGTTCGAGACTTCGTACATGTCTCCGTACGTCTACCTGAACAAGAAACTACAAGGAACCGAGCCAAATTATGATTATGATTATATAGTCGGATATGATTTATGGGGAGGAAACGACGATGTCAATTACACCGGATACAAATATGGTCCGGATTCAATAGTGCTTTCAATCGGGGCGGACTTCGGTGATCTCGACAGATTCCTCCTGTCAGGAAGCCTTACATATGTCATGCATGGAAACTACGGTCTGGGCTACAAGTTCATTGAAAGTGCGACAGGAGAGGACCACGTCAATGACGCCACCCCGACATCCTCCACGCCGGAACATCGTCTGGAAGCGTTGTTGGAGGCCTCCTACAAACCGATGGACGGTCTTGAGATCAGCTCGGCAATAGGGATTGTGGGAGTATGGAACAAGAGGTGCGAAAAAGGGAACGATTTCACGGACCTGCAGCTGAGAATCGGGGTCAGGTTCGATCCTGTAGAAATGTTCTGTCGATAAAAAAAAGACCGGAGAAAACTCCGGTCCTGGAAGACTTTTCCATTATCTTCGATTGATTCAGCGCTGTACCCTTCCGCTTCCGTCTCCCTTTGCAAGAGCCTCCACCTCGCTCTTTCTTGCGAGATTGAAATCACCGCTGATGGAATGCTTGAGGCAGGATGCAGCCACGGCATAGTTGATGGCATACTCCTCGTCATCATAATGTGAGAGGCCGTAGATGATGCCGGCAGCGAAGGAATCCCCTCCTCCTACCCTGTCAACGATGTTGTGGATCTCATAGTGTCTGGAAAGATAGAAGCCTGTGGTTCCGGAAAGGGCGGCGGACCATCCGTTGTAGTCTGCGCTCTTGCTTTCCCTGAGCGTTACAGCAACATACTTCACATTCGGGAACTGCCTCTTAACCTCGGCGCAGAGATCCTCGTAGACCTTGGTGTCGAGCTCTCCCCTTGTAACATCGCTGTCAGCCTCTATCCCGAGGCACTTCTGGATGTCCTCCTCGTTTGCTATGATGACATCGGCATACTTCACGAGCTCCCTCATCACCTCGGGGGCCTTCTTCCCGTAGTTCCAGAGTTTCTTCCTGTAGTTGAGGTCGATGGACACGGTTGCTCCGGCCTTCTTGGCGGCCTTCATCGCAGCAAGTGCGCAGTCCGCGGCACCCTGGCTGATGGCGGGGGTGATTCCCGTGGTATGGAACCATGTGGCATCCTTCATGATCTTGTCGAAATCGAAATCAGAAGGCTTGGCATTGGCCACAGCCGAATCGGCCCTGTCGTAAACGACGAGCGACGGGCGCTGGTTGGCACCGGTCTCAAGGAAGTAGATTCCGAGCCTGGAGCCCTTGACCTTGTTTATGTTCCCGGTGCAGACACCATACTTCATGAGCTCCCTCTCGGCAGCCTCGCCTACGGCGTTGTCGGGAAGAGCCGTGACGAATTCCGCCTTCTCCCCGAAGATGGAAAGGGAAACGGCGACGTTGGCCTCTCCGCCACCGAAGGTTGCCTCGAGCTCGGGCTTCTGGAAAAGGCGCTCTCTCTCGTTGCTTCTGAGGCGGAGCATGATCTCACCGAATGTGACATATTTATTGGACATTTTATCCTCCTATTGAATTATGATTACATTCTATGAGCAAAATTGACATTAGTCAAGTTTTTTCGGAACAATGTTTCATTTTCCGTTTTTTTGCTATTCCATTATCCCCGAACCCGTGGTATAATCCAAACTAACGAAATAAAAAACAAGGAGAGACAGGATGACCAAAGAAGAACTCTTTAAGACTTTCCATAACATCGGACTCGTGCCGGTTGTGAAGATCGACGACGCCGGCAAGGCAGAGAAGCTTGCAAAGGCCATGATAGACGGAGGAATCCCCTGCGCGGAGGTCACTTTCAGGACTGAAGCGGCGGAGGAAGCAATCAAGAGAATGAGCAAGGCATATCCGGAGATGCTCATCGGAGCCGGAACCGTGATAAACCCGCAGCTTGCGGAGAAGGCGGTGATGGCTGGAGCGAAATTCATCGTTTCACCCGGTTTCAATCCTGACACCGTCGAATGGTGCCTCCATCACAATGTCCCTGTGGTGCCGGGTGTGGCAACCCCGAGTGAGATCGAGAGAGGTCTCTCCTACGGCCTCGACGTGCTCAAGTTCTTCCCGTCGGAAGCTTCAGGCGGGGTTCCGATGCTCAAGGACCTTTCCGGTCCGTTCTCCCAGGTCAAGTTCATGACCACCGGAGGAATAAACATCAACAACCTCCCCGACTATGCAAAGGCTGCGAACGTGCTTGCAATCGGCGGATCATGGATGGTCAAGGCCGACCTCATCGCCAACGACCAGTGGGATGAGATCACAAGGCTCTGCAAGGAAGCGGTGATCAAGTTGCAGGGGCTCTCACTCGCCCACATCGGACTCAACACACCCAGCGAAAAGGATGCGCTCGACGTGGCCTCCCAGTTCGAGAAGCTCGGAATGACCGTCAACAACGGAAATTCCTCCGTGTTCATGAACAAGGAGATCGAAATCATGAAGAAGATGTATTTCGGAAAAAACGGGCACATCGGATTCAAATGCTACGACGTGGAGAGGACGGCATACTTCTTCGAGAAGCAGGGATTCACCGTGAACAAGGACACCGTCACATACGATGCAAAGGGAAACATGAAGTTCTGCTACTTCAACGAGGAGATCGGCGGCTTCGCATTCCACATAGTGAAAGGCTGACACGGCAAGCCGTATTCAGATCCTTCCCTCCACAGGGGAAGGATTTTTTTTCAAAAAAACCGCCGTCCCAAGAACGGCGGAATAACAAAACACTCAGCAGAAAAGCCTTGTCCCGACTTCCGTGCAACCTTTCTTCCTGTCGAAAACGGTCAGGCTTCCGAAGCCCGTGCATCCACCGCAGGAATACGTGTCGGTCGGGGTCGCATACTCCGTATGCGCGAACACGAGCACGAAATCACGGTCCCTGCTTCTGACAGAAAGCGCCTCTATCATATCGGGGGTGAACGTGATGCCTTTGAACGAGCTCCTCACCTCCAGAGGCACGATCTCCGCACGGTCGGGGCTGAAATCGAAAACACTGAAGACGGAGGCAAATCCCTCGGCCGAAAAGTCAACGGCAAGGAATTCGTTCCCGCTCTTCTGGTTGTAATGCCTGCTGATCGCTCCCGTCCCCTTCGAGAGCACCACCTGGGAATTGGATATCCCGGTCATGAGGGCAGGTCCGACCACGGCACGGTTGCAATCTATTACAACCTTCAGATCTTCTGCGAAATGATAGATCTGCCTGTAATCATGACGGCCTTTGGCAAAAAGCTCGTCGCACACCACCAGCAGATCCGCATCCTTGAGCCAGAGGACCTTGCGGTTCACGAATACGCCGTCGGAATAATAGCCAAGATGGCCTCCCTGCATGGCTACATATCCGTCCTTGGCGCTGAACGAGGTATTGACGGCCTTGCCGAGGCTGAAGCATTCCCAGCTGTCCTTCTCGGGATAAAGCTGCCTGCCGTCCACAATGACCACATTATGGGCCATATGGTTCTTGAACGCCACCCTCTTCGGGCCGAAGACATAGCTGTAACGGCCTGCGTCGACAAGGAAATCCTTTCCATTGAGGACGAAGCTCACATGACCCTGGTCGGCATGGCCATGCCCGGCTCCCAACGTGCCGTTGTGGAACCTCAGATAGCTTGCATTCCTCTTCCATGAGGTGCGGGAGAACATGTTGCCGCTCGCAGGGAGGAACATCTCCGTATCCGGAGTCCTCCTCTTGATTGCCCCGTACTCCTCCACCCCCTTCATTCCGACATGGAAAGCCGTCTCGTAATCAAGCGTCTTGTAGCCGGAATTCTTCAGAAACCCGTCGCGGAAGATGTATGCGCTTCTGGAAACAAGGTCCCTGGCGTCGATGTCGTCCGTATCCCCCATCATGGGCAGGCAGCCGTCCGGCTTCAGCCAGAAGGCATTGACATAGGCCATCCGTCTCGCCTTCGAGATAAAGGCTGCCGACGGTTTCACCTCCGCTTTTTCCGACATGAGGATCACATCGAAGAAATCCCTGGCGACCTCTCCGTGGTACATCGGGCTCTGCTCCCACTGCACCCCGTCGTCGTACACCTCGTTGTCCATCTCGATCTCCAGGCGCCTCATGGCCTCCCCCTGCCAGGACACGTTCTTGGTGAACACACCCGCCACGTACAGGCCGTGGTTCGACAGGACCCCCCAGTTGCTCATCATGTGATAGCTGTTCCATGAGTTCTCAAGGATGAAGGAGGCATGCTCGGACACCGATTGCATGAAGCTGTCGGCAATCCCCTCCACCGCCCTGCTCGAGGACAGGAGCATATACGCCTTTATGATGTTGTCGAGCCTGATTCCGGCCTCGATGGTCCGCCACGCAGGACGGGCCTTCTCGTCCTCCGGCCTTACGGTGCGGAACCAAAGGGAGAACTGGGAGGCGAAAGCCTCCGCATACCTTTCGTCCCCGGTCAGGACATAAGCCTCCCCGAACGAGATGAAATGCCTGAGACGGTTGAACTGGTAAAGCCATTCCGGATCATCCTTTGGAATATGGAGGAAGTCGATCTCCTTTTCAAACACCACGTACTCGTACGTCATTTCCATGTCCCATCGCTGGTTGAAAATGAAACGTTGCGCAATGGCATCCTCCGCCGTCCTTATGGAGAACCGGCAGTCCTTGGGATGATGCCTCCATTGGTGCTCCCTGAATTTTTTCAGCTCTTTCTTCTTCATGAACGTCAACCCTTGAGACCGCTGGCGGCGACACCTTCGACGAAATACTTCTGCAATGCTAGGAACACGGCAAGGACCGGCACGAGGGCGACCACGCTTGCGGCCATGATGAGGCCGTATTCGCTCGAATATTGTCCGATGAACGAACGGATTCCAAGCTGGATGGTCTTCAGATTGTCCCTGGTAAGGTACAGGTACGGTCCGAGGAAGTCATTCCAGGTGTTCACGAACGTGAATATGGTGAGCGTGGCCAGGGCAGGCTTCGAAAGCGGGACCATTATTCGGGCCCAGATGCCGTACTCGGTCATGCCGTCTATCCTGGAAGCCTCGCACAGCTCGGTCGGGACACCTTCGTAGAACTGCTTCATCATGAACACGCCGAACGCGCTGAACGCCTGCAGTATGATGATTGCGAGGTGGGTGTTGTTGAGTCCCATCTCCCTCATCATTATGAACTGCGGGACCATGTAGACCTGCCAAGGCATCGCTATTGTCGCGATGTATCCGAGGAACAGGGCCTTCTTGCCCTTGAACTCAAGCTTGCTGAAGGCATATGCCGCGAAGCTCGATGTCAGGAGCTGAAGGAAAGTGACGATGAGCGTCAGCTTGACCGTATTCAGTATATAGGTGACAAGCGGGATCTTCGTCCAGATCTCGACATAGTTCCCCCACTGCGCAGGTCTGGGAATCCACTGGATCGGGAATGAAAAGACATCCTTGTCCAGCTTGAGGGAAGCGCTCAACATCCATACGAACGGGATGAGCATCAAAAACGCGGTGAAAACAAGGATGATGTACAGAAGGACCTTCAAAGCCTTCTGGCCTGTTGATTCTATCATCATTTTTACTGCCCTCCTCAATTCTTCTTCTTATCCAGCCTGAACTGGATGAGAGTCACGATCAGGACCATGACGAAGAGGATCAGGGCCTCCGCGCTGGCCTCGCCGTATCTGAGATATCTGAACGCCCTGTTGTATATGTCGTAGACAAGAACGGTCGTAGCCTCGGTGAGGACACCTGCGCCACCTCCTGCGAGCATGAACACGATGTCGTACACCTTGAAGCACTGTATGGTCAGCATTATCAGCACGAAGAACGTCGTGTTCTTGAGCTGCGGGAGCGTCACATACCAGAATTTCTGCCAGGTGTTCACGCCGTCTATCGAGGCAGCCTCGTACAGCTCCGAGTTGATTCCCTGGAGACCGGCCAAATAAATGATCATGTAATAGCCCATGTATTTCCAGATTGAGAAAAGGACTATCGTGAACATTGCCCACTTGTTGTCGGCAATCCATCCGGGAGGATCATCGACACCCAGACGGATGAGTATTTCGTTCACAGGTCCCATCGCCGGGTTGAAGATCATGTTCCAAACGGCGGTGATTGCGACCAGCGATGCGACATAGGGGAAGAAGGAAACCGTCCTGAAAAAATTCCTCCCCTTGATCTTCTGATTGAGCACGACCGCCAGGAACAGCGATGCGACAAGCGTGAGCGGCACGGTTCCGATCGAGTATACAACCGTATTGACGAACGATGATTTGAACTGGCTGTCATCCATCAGGGAGATGAAGTTCCTGATTCCTGCCCATGTTATGGCGTTCGCACCGTCCCAATTCAAGAATGCCAAAGCGAAGGCAAAGATGATCGGGACCAAGGTAAACACCGCAAAACCGATGAAGTTCGGGGCAATGAACGAATAGGCGACAAGCTGTCTTCGCAGCTCGGCCTGCCTCTTCGCCTTGCTCTTTATTATTCTGATATCGGTCACGGGTAATTTTTCTTCTGCCATGAAATACCCCTCCTTTACGGCAGAATGCCGCGCATATGCACGGCATCCGGTGATTGTTCAAGACGGAGATGTCAGTTGCCGAGAACCTTGTCGACGCCTTCGCCCATCTTCACAAGGCCTGCATCGATTCCGATGTTGCCGGTCATGATCTCGTCATGCACCTGGTTGAGGACGGTCTCGATCTCGCTGCTCTTGTCATGGAGAGGCATTTCGAGATAGAGGTTCGCAACCTCGAGGGCATCTGCGGAATTCTGATCCGTCGGGAAGCCTGGGATGGCCTTGATGATCTCGATGGTCTCATCCGTTGTGATTGCGGGGAACGTTCCCGTCGAAGCGACGACGGCGGCACCTTCCTCACCTGTGACGAACTTCACGAATTCCCATGCAAGGTCCTGCTGCTTGCTGTTGGCCGGGATTCCGAGGGCAGTGATCGTTCCGAGGGTCGAGCCCGGCTCAACACCTTCGGCATGCGGATACTTGACAATGCCCCAGTCGGTGCAGTCGGCCTCTCCTGCGTTGATCTGCTGGATGAGGGTCGCGATGAACCAGGATCCCATGTTCATCATCGCCACGCTGTTATTGTAGAAAACGCCTGAATAGTGGGTGTTGCTGGTCTTAAGCATCGCATAATCCATACAGATTCCGTCATCCTGCTGGCTGAGGACCATCTCATAATATGGCTTGAGATAGCTGTAGTCGCCGCCGTCGACGATGGAATGCTTGCCATCGAGGATTCCGAAGAGCTGTACGGCACTCCTCCAGGTATGGTAGTGGGCACCATATACCTTGCCGGCGCCGCGTCCGCTTGTGACAGCACGTGCAAGAGCATCATATTCCTCGAAGGTCATGTCGTTCGTCGGGTAGTCGAGGCCTGCGGCATCGAAAAGAGCCTTGTTGTAGAAAACGACCCAGAAGTCGCTCCTGAACGGAAGCTCGTAGACCTTGCCGTCCACGGTGACCTGCTCGACGATTCCGCCATACTTGGAAGCATCCACACCATCCTTTTCCATATAAGGTACAAGATCGATCAGAAGACCTGTCTTGACGAGGTTGTTATAGCCGGGGATGTCCTTCACCGCCACAACATCGAAATCGCTTCCACCGGAAAGCTGGATCTGGAGCATGTTGGAATAATCTGAAGAGCCAAGGTCGACCATTTCAACCGTGACATCTGGATTGGCAGCTTCGAAAGCATCGATGAGAGGCTGGTAATATGCTGTCTGTCCGATATCCCATACAGCCCATGTGAGGACCTTCTTTCCATCTGCGGAAACCGCTTTCTCAGAGGATCCGTTTGCGAAAACAAATGAAACGGCCATGAGAACGACCAAAAACAATGCTAGGAATTTTTTCATTTCTTTCCTCCAGTTTTTTGTTAGCTGAAAAAAGGCTAACCCCGGATTTGCATCTTTAACATGCAATTATTTTTTCTTTTCATGGAAAAATTCAGCTCGGAAGTGAAGAAAATGCATGTCAAACAAATGGTGGTAATATAAAATTTCCATATGTGGGGGAACATGAAATTCAATTCGATCCGAGCGAAGGTCACATTCATCACAACCGTCACAAGCGCGATAATACTCATTATTTTCGCCACCGTGATGATCATGCTTTCGAACAACGAGCTACTTACCTCGGTGATACAGAACGAATCGAACAACATGAACATATACATAAACAGGATCAACCAGAATCTTGACAACATAAGGAACATAGCGATCAGATGTGCATCGGACACCGATCTGAAGCTGTCCATGAGCGAGAACGACAACTATGCCTGGCTCAACGGATACTACGATATCGAGACCTCGATAAAAAGCAACCCCAGCTTCAGCTATATCAACCGCCTGATAATAACGGATTCGGATTTCGAAAGGTTCATGCAGTTCGGCAACGACGTCTCGAACACAAAGCCGCTGGACAAACAGGTGATCGACGAGGAATTCGGGGACAAGATCGGGGAATTCGGAAACGTGAAACAGTCGGAACTGTCGTTCACGCGTGACTGGGAGGCCAGCCTGATACTGCCGATAATCGACTACAACACCGGAGAAAGCCTTGGAAACGTCTATGTGGCCGTATCGCTCACCAAGCTTTTCGAGGACATCGCACACAATTCTGCCAACGGATATTACTGGATAAGCATTTTCGGGAAAGATTTCTGTTTCGACGGAACAAAGCTCGTCGAAAGGGATCCAGCAATCACCACAGGGACCATCTCACTCTACAAAAGCCACCTGAACACCGATACACGCTCCGTATATGCGGTCCGGAACGATGGTGCCGTAAGCTACAGGCTCGTGATGGAGGACGGGAAGTACGGTGTGGTGCTGACCCTCGGCTTCAACCACCCCTCCATCAGGAAGCTTTCCTCGTATATGGCGGTACTCATACTGTTCGTCCTCTCCTCCGTCATCATACTGCTGCTCATCCTCTCAATGTACATAAGCAGGATCATATACCGTCCGATAAAAAAACTCGCAACACACATAAACAACATCCGCCAGGGTGATTTCTCCATAGACCGCTCGCTTGAGACAAACAACGAGTTCGGGATAATCGGCAACGGCATCAACAGCCTCTCTGCAGAGGTCACCACGCTCATGGAGAAGAAAATCCAGGACGAGAAGAACAGGATGGAGCTCGAATACAGGATGCTCCAGAACCAGATCAACCCTCATTTCATCTACAATACGCTCAACTCAATAAAATGGATGGCCACAATCCAGAAGGCCGACGGGATAGCCGAGATGGTCACAAGCCTTTCGAGGCTGATGAAGATGATCAGCAAGAGCAATACGATGATAAGGCTCGAGGACGAGATATCGTTCACGGAGGATTATCTGCTCATCATGCGTTACAGGTACGGCAACACCATAACCTACTATAAGAAAATCGGGGAAGGAACCCTGGATGCGGTCATACCAAGGTTCACTCTGCAGCCGATCGTCGAGAATGCGATTTTCCACGGTCTTGAGCCGAAGGGCTCGGGAGCAATCGCAATCGTCACGGAGAGGATACGGGACGATGTGGTGGTCCTGATTGCCGACAACGGCTCCGGATTTCTGCAGGAAGACATGGCAGGGGAGAAACACAGCGGCATGTTCAAATCGATCGGTGTCGAAAACATCACGAAAAGGCTTGAATACACATTCATAGGACAGGCAACGGTGTCCACACGAAGCATTCCCGGTGTCGGAACGTATGTTACAATAAGAATACCGTATCGCACGGAGGTCCTATGAAATACACTGTGATCATCGCAGACGACGAGCCTTTGGTGCTGGTCGGCCTTCAAAGCCTCATCAACTGGGAAAGCGAGAACCTGGAGATAATACATCAGGCAAGAAACGGCAGGATGCTTTATGATGCAATCGTTTCATATGAACCCGACATCGTGATCACGGATATCAAGATGCCGGTTATGGACGGGCTAAAGGTCATGGAGAAAATCCATGCGGAAATGGATGACGGGCCCTACTTCATCCTCCTCACCAGTTTCGAGGAATTCGACCTTGTGAAAAAGGCGATAAGGCTCGATGCGATAGACTACCTTGTGAAAATCGAACAGAACAGCGAGAACCTTCTGAACGCATTGAGGAAGGCCAAGGAGAAGATAGATGAAAAAAGGCTCTCGAAATACTCAGACAAGCCGAAAAAGGATGCCCGGGCACATGGCATAGAGATGCTTCAGGACAAATTCTTCATCAGGCAGTTCTTCAATCTTTCAAACCATGCCGGTCCTATGGAAAACCAGATTGCGGACCTGGACCTCGATCTCGCCTACGACCATTTCGCAGTCTCGTATGTCTGCTTTCCATCCATATTCTCAATGGGAAACACGGAAAAGGCGATCTCCCTCTACTACTCCACCCTTCATCTTTTCAAGGAGACGATATCAAGATACGCACGGGGATATGTGACGAGCCTGGACCTTGGACATTTCGCCATCACGTTCTGCTTCGACAGATCAAAAAAATCCGGATACAGGAATTTATTATTCACGGCGTTACGTGCAGCAAGGGAAAGCGCAAAGAATTTCTTCTCTCTCGACACGCTGGTTTCCGTAGGGCCGCCCGTGGATGACATACGGTTGCTCTCCGAAACCTTCTACAAGGCGAGGATCCTTGCGGAACGGACAACGGAGAACGACCCGATCGTATTCTACGAGCACAGGCAGAACATAGGCTTCACGGGAAAGACGCTCGACCAGGAAAAATACAGGATGCGCCTGAAAAAGGCGTTCGAGGAGATGGGGCTCGAGGAGCTGGACGGCGTGCTTTCCGACATCGCAAAGGAGATGGACGACGAGAACCTGTCGCTTGTGAACGCTCTCGATGCGGCGTCCAGCATCCTTTACATGGCAATGAGCCTGCTTCCAGACGGGCAGAACATGATAGAGGAGATATTCTCATCGAACCCGCTCGGGACCAACTACAGGATCCTCTACCATGCCAGGAACTCGCACGAATGCGCCATGTGGCTCGTGACGCTCAAGGATGGGATCAAGGAGAAGATCCAGGAAAAACGGCAGGATTACAGGAAGATCACCATCACGAAGATACAGAATTACATCAAGGAGAACATAACACGGAGGCTCACACTCGGGGAGGTCAGCGGACTCTTCGGTTATTCAGAGGGATATCTTTCCATACTGTTCTCAAAGTATGCTAACATGTCTTTTGTGGATTATGTGACAAAGGAAAAGGTGCAGAAGGCCAAGGATATGCTTTCCTCCGGGAATGCAAAGGTATACGAGACGGCGGAGGCCCTCGGCTTCGAAAGCCCGTTCTATTTCTCAAAGGTCTTCAAGAAGGTGGCGGGGGTTTCACCCAGCGAGTACATGCAGGGCCTGACCAAATAACGCTACGGAGAAAGCTCCGTAATAAACATACGTGAAAAGGAGAACGACATGGAAAGAAAGGAACTGACCGAAAGGGAAAGGCTTGATGCGCTGGACAATGCAATAGCCATCATCAGAAGGAATCTGCCCGACTACACATACAAATGCCAGCAGGCGAACACGGACGGTGGCATTTACGAGGCGATCGACAACATTGAATGGACCACCGGGTTCTGGCCCGGGGAGCTTTGGCTCGCCTATCTGAACACGGAGGACGAGCTGTTCGCCCATGTCGCCGGCATATTTGTCGAGGATTTCAAGAAAAGGATCGAGACCAAAACCGCAGTGGAACACCATGATATGGGATTCCTGTACACACCATCCTGCGTGGCGGCATGGATGATCAAGAAGGACAGCCATGCAAGGGATGCCGCAATAAAGGCGGCTGACCAGCTTATCTCCCGCTTTCAGGAAAAGGGACAATTCCTCCAGGCATGGGGCGTCCTCGGGGCAAAGGATAACTACCGCTACATAATCGACTGTCTGCTCAATCTGCCGCTGCTGTATTGGGCAAGCGATGAAACCGGGGATCCGAAATACCGGGATATCGCGCTCAGACACACGAAAACCTGCATAGCCAATTCCTTCAGAAAGGATTATTCGAGCTTCCACACATTCTTCATGGATCCGGAGACCGGCGCACCGGTGCGCGGCGAAACCTGCCAGGGCTACAAGGCCGATTCGTCATGGGCGCGCGGACAGGCCTGGGGCGTGTACGGCCTTGCCCTCGCCTACAGGCATACGGGAAACCGGGATTATCTCGACCTGTTCGAACCGGTTGCAAAATACTTCATGGACAAGCTTCCTGACGATCTGATCCCCTACTGGGACCTCATCTTCACAAGCGGCGACGAACCGAGGGATTCCTCTTCCGCCTCCATCGTGGCATGCGGATTCCTGGAAGCTGCCTCAAGCTATGAGAAGCTCGGAGAATACGACAAGGCCGTGAAATACCGCAGGCTTGCAAAACAGCTCCTCAAGGCGGTATATGACACATGCATGGTGAAAAAGGACGAAAAAGGCGTGAACGGACTTGTGAAGCACGGAACATACAGCAAGAAGAGCCCGTACAACACCTGCACTCCCGCCGGCGTCGACGAATGCGTGAGCTGGGGTGATTATTACTGGATGGAAGCCCTCACAAGGCTCGGCGGATGGAAGAGCTGGTGGTGATGTCTGGAATAATTTCAAAGGCGTTCTCATCCTGCGGCATCTCCAGACCGCTTTTCACAAACACCTTGTCAATAGAAAACAGGGATTTCTGGCGGAGCGTGCCACAAAGGATTGCCGATGCCGCAATCAGGACGGCAGAGGAGGAGAAAGGGGATTTCCCCTTCCTCCCCCTGTCGCTTTACAAGGACTTTCTGGCAACAGGTGAAAGGAAGAACTACGAGACTCCGTTTTTCAAAAAGAGGAAGATGCTGTCCGATCTTGTCATCGCGGAATGCATCGAGGACAAGGGACGTTTCATGGCAAGGATTGAGGACGGGATATGGTCTCTTTTATCCGAACCCGGATGGGCGATTCCCGCCCACAACTCATATATCCGCGACACCCCGCAGCTTACGATGCCTCTGATCGAACGACCAGTGCTGGATCTGTTCGCATGCGAAACGGGGGAGATCCTGTCATTGACAGGAACCCTTTTGCAGGGCAGGATCGATCCGATCCTTGGCAGAGACATCGCATACGAGCTGGAAAGGCGGATACTCAAACCGTATCTGGAAGACCATTTCTGGTGGATGGGCGGATGCGGAAAGCTCAACAACTGGAGCCCCTGGTGCACACAGAACATCCTGCTGTCCACACTTCCGCTGGAAAATCTCGGAAGCAAGGAAAGGGCGGCAGTCGTCGAAAAGGCCTGCGGAACCCTTGATCTGTTCCTGGACGAATATGCCGATGACGGATGCTGCGACGAGGGCGCCCAATACTGGCATGCGGCGGCACTGGCCCTCTGGGGCTGCCTCTTCATTCTTTCCGATGCCTGCGGAGGCGCAGGGGCGGATGTGTTTGAAAACCCCAAGGTCAGGGCCATGGCATCCTACATAGAGAAGGTCCATGTCGGGGATGATATCTACATCAACTACGCAGACTGTTCCCCAAAGGCGGGAAAGCTTGGAGCCCGGGAGTATCTTTTCGGCAAAGCGGTTAATGATCCCGGACTCTCCGCACATGCCCTGACGGATTGGAAAAAGCATGGCTGCGGCGAGGACGACAACAACTACAACCTCTTTTACAAGGCGGTGGCATGTCTTGCCGCCAAGGAGATGGAGGAGGAATCCGGAAACATCGCAAAAACCACAAAACCGGAATTCTCCCTTTTCAAGAAGACGGGAATGGCGATATACCGCAAAGACGGCGTGGTCCTTGGAGTCAAGGCCGGAGGAAACGACGACAGCCACAACCACAACGACGTCGGCAGCATCACCCTTTATGATGGTGTCAAGCCCCTTCTGATAGACATCGGTGTTGAAACCTACACCAAGACGACGTTCTCCAAGGACCGTTATACCTTATGGCCGATGCAGAGCGCATACCACAACACAGTCAACTTCCCTCCGTTCATGCAGATGGACGGAAGCATATACAAAGCGACCGAGGTGCATTTTACACCGGAGTCTGCTATCATGGAGATGAAAGAGGCCTATGACCGCAGAGCGGGAGTTAAGACCTGCAGGAGGAGCATATCCTTCAACGGCAGGACAATCACCGTCGTAGACGAGGCGCGGGCTGAGGAAAAACCCGTGCTCAGCCTAATGAGCGTTGAAAGGCCCGAGACGGGCGCCTGCTGTCTGTCCTACCCCTCTTTCAGCATAAGCTTCAATGGGAACGGAGGATTTCAGGTCGAGGAAATTCCAATCACGGACAAGAGGCTGAGAAAAGCCTGGCCGGAAAAGATCTGCAGGACCCTCGTCCCTTTTGAGGAAAGACTTGTTTGGACGATCCATATCGGAAAGGAGGTATCATGGAAATCAGGATCACAGGAAACGGAACAGTAAAGGCCGAGACATCTGGAGCGGACGGAATCTATCTTGTCTACAGGCAGGAATACCAGGAAGGCGATTCGATAGTCTTCATCCCGGAGGAAAAGGGATTCTACACCATCCAGTTCGATGCGGTGCTCGGAAGAACCACCGTATATTCCGACGGCAGCGGATACAGGCTGGACATCCCGTTCGGGCAGAAGCATGACTGCTATCAGGAGAATGCCTTCAAGGGCTCCCTCCATTTTCTTTGGGCTCGGAAGGCCTATGCATGGGAGACCGGATACCGCAACCTTTCCATCAACCCATATGACGCACATGAAAACACCTCTCTGTTCCCACATGCAAAAGCGAACATAGAGACACGAGGAGAATCGGTCTTCGCCGCAAGAAACGCCATAGATGGGATCGTGGCTTCAAACAACCATGGAAAATGGCCATGGGCCAGCTGGGGGATCAACAGGGATCCCAACGCCGCCCTGACGCTGGATTTCGGAAGGACCGTCGTCATCGACAGGATAATCTTCTACACCCGTGCGGACTTCCCTCACGACGCATGGTGGGACAAAGGCACGATAGCTTTCAGCGACGGGAGCGAAATGGTCTTCGATTTGAAAAAGAAAGACGGTCCGCAGGAATTCACATTTCCTGAGAAGAGGATATCATCCCTTGTTCTGGACCGCCTGATAAAGAGCGACGACCCGTCGCCGTTCCCGGCGCTAATCCAGCTCGAGGTGTACGGCCGCGAATTATAACGTAAAGAGGGGAAAACACCAATGTGTATTCCCCTCAAATGCTTTCAAAACGAGTAAGTCATGAAATCTTTGGAATGTACTTTGAATTGAAATTTATCTCCTGGGAAAGTTGCATAAAAAACAAGAACCGGGACACTATTGACATCATAAATTATATTTTTCTGTCTAATACAAGGAACAGGGATTTCAGAAGGATAATCCAATAATACCTTTTCATCATCCTCAAGAAGACTGGAACTTAAAACCTGAACAGAACGATTTAATGATATGGCTCCTGTTTTTTCTTGAACTAATGAATAGATTTTAGGCTGGTTAAAATCCATATCCATGATAAATTCAAACTCAGGGTAAGGAAAAAAACTTCTTTCAATGAAATAAGGAATGTCATTTCCATATACAAGGCGAATAATATTAATTACTTTTGACGTTGGCGTGACCATAAGATCATTGGCAATTTCTGCAGATAAACTTCCAATCTCTTTATGAATCACCTTGTATGACGACCGAAGATTGAAATCTTTCGCTATTGTTTCAAAAGATATGATATTGTCAAGAAGATACGTAACCTTTTCTGAACGTTCAGCTAAAAAAGTACCCTTACCTCTTACCCTTGTAATATACTTTTCCTGAACCAGCATGTCCATTGCCTGACGAACAGTCATCCTATTTACAGAAAACATTTCTGCTATTTCTGTTTCTGTTGGCAGTTTTTCACCTTGCTTGAACCGCCCTCTAACTATAAGGCCTTTCAACCAATTATAAACCCTGACATGTTTTAGCGTTTTGGGATCATCAAGCGGCACTGTTCCTCCTACAGTCAAAAGACCGTCTACTTCCATGTTAAAAACATGGTAAAACAAATTCCAATTAGATACAAGTTTTACTTTCTCCTGGTATTATTTTGAAAAAACTCACTAATGTTTTTTTGATAGAAAGACGTCCGAAACGACATTGAACATGATTGCGGCAATAACAACAACCCCTCCTATCAAATTATTATCTGTAGGTCGTATTCCCATCACAAGCCACACATAAAGCAACCCAAAAACACACTCTAGAGAATTAATCAACGATACTTCCGGAGCTGATATATATTTCGTTCCAGTCATGATCATCACCTGTCCTACAGGAATCACAAAACCTCCAAGCAACAAAAGAAACTTAATCTGAGAAAATGGTATAAGCACGGCACCTCGGGTCATAACTGCACCTATCAAAGCCGAAGTCAAACCACCTATCAAAGATACTCCAAGACGTGGAATTTCAGGATGTTTCCTCAAGTTGGTGAAATTGATTCCTAAAGCAACAGGAACAAGAAAAGAAAGTAGAAAACCAAAAGCACTTCCACCTCCTTCTATACCGCCCCAAAACATATATATAACACTGCAAAAACAGACAGCCATTACACAAAGGGTTTTATTAGATGGTTTTTCATGCAATACGATGATGGAAAAAATCGATGTAAGTATTGGCGCCATACTCAAAAGAATCAAACTTACAGATGTTCCCGCATTGGCCACGCTAAGGGCATATAACACTCCGCCTATCCCATACATTATCCCCGAAAGAACCATGGGAAAGCCGCCTTGCTTTATTGTTTCAAAAACCTTTCCGTGATAAACAACTGGAAAAACCACACATAGAACCAAAAAAGCAAACATACCTCTCCAAAAGCCTGCAATAAAACCAGACACGCCAGACAAGGCTATCAAAAGGGTATCATTTGCATAAATCATTACTCCAAAGAAAGAACAAAGGCCACCGTAAAACTTCTTATTATTTGAAATACTTGAAAAAGACATAATTTTGGAAAAAGCTGGCGCATAACCAGTATGCGCCAAAATCAATCAAATAATGAAAACAAATCCATTATATTCAAAGCTCGATTGGCTCAAGATATCCTCTCGTAAACATTTCTGTTCCTGTTTCGGTAACCACATAACAATCCTCAATGCGGAATCCATAACCATCTCCTCTGAAGAAATGATCAGCAGCAAAAGTCATGTTTGGCTCCAAAACTCCTTCGCCTTGGCTCATCAAAGGTGGTTCACACTCAAAAATACCTATTCCATGTGATGCTCCGCTTGGATACATATAACCTTTATCCATATAAGCTTTAACATATCTATTCTGAACATCTGCAATAGCCATTCCTGGCTTGATC
This sequence comes from uncultured Spirochaetales bacterium, assembly GCA_949293595.1. GTDB lineage: Bacteria > Spirochaetota > Spirochaetia > Sphaerochaetales > Sphaerochaetaceae > Ornithospirochaeta. Next base: position 223,979 of record CASFDW010000002.1, read on the forward strand.
CATTCATCAATAAGCTTTACATGGATGTCCGCTACAAACTTAATCTCATCTTTCAATTTATCCGGCATTTTTCCAAACATAAACGGTCGGCAATAAGCAGATGAGTATGTCCCAAACATCGCTCCGAAATCACAATCTACAAGCCTATTGCGTCCTATAATGTTGTGAGATCCTCGCCCAATCTGATTCATCGTGCGTTCACCCGCATAAAAAAGTGTCGGGAATGATTCTGCCTCCGCCCCATACTTATACATTCCACCAAGCAAAAGTCCCTGCGCTTGATATTCCGTCATTTCCGGTTTGACTTGTCCTAAAAATTCTCCAAAAACTTTTTCATTTATTTTGTTTGCTTCTCGGATCAAGGCAACTTCCTTGTCTGTCTTGTGCCTGCGGAAATCACGCATAATACTTGATATGTCGATTATCTCACCATTGTTTCCAATAGCTTTTTTTATTCCCTCATATTGCTGTACTGTCGTTATGGAAAAATCAGTGAGGCCAATACGCTTATAACCTTTTCCACCTGACATCTTATCAAACAGCTGGGTAAATGTCGTATACTCAATCCCCTTCCACTTTATCGGGAAAGTATGAGCAAATTCACTCATTATGCAATAGTTTTCACCAAGAACGGTTTCTTTAACAAGACCAGGAGCTTCCGCCCCGATGAGCATTATTGATTGACCTTTGCGTGGTACACAAACCCCTCCGCGTTCAAACATTGGCCAGAATCCTGTCAAATACCTAATGTTTTCATACGTACATGAATTCGCACATACAATTGCAGCATCAAGATCAAGTTCGTTTAGTTTTTCTTGCAACCTCTTTATTCTGCACTCATAATCATCAAACGAAATGAAATCAAAGGACGACATAGTTAATTACCTCCATATTTGTATATACAATTATACTAATACTATATCTCTTGTCAAGGTAAATTTTTCAATAATGCCTTACTATATCATTACAAAACTCTTTTCTTGCTAAACCTTTTTTTAGGATAAATGTATAATATTTCCATCCACAGAAGATTTAAAAACAATGGAAGAAAAAAGACCTGCCAGAGAAACAGTGAAAATCGTAACAAAAGCAGCAGTCAAACCAGCATAATCATAAAAGAAACCACACAGCATTAATCCGCATACATAGCCCAAGCCAGACAAAGCAACGCTTTTACACTCTTGCGCAGTAACAGAAAGAGAAACAGGTACAGACTTTGAAATTATTTCTGTAGCTGTCGACCATACAAATGGGAATCCAGCTCCTCCAAGTAATCTTAAAACGATGAGCAAGAAAACATTCTTGCTCCAAATAAAGCCTGCATACTCCAGCCCAACAAAAATAAAAGCAAAAGTCATCAATGATGACAGCCTGTGGGAACGCATGGCCTTACAGACAACCACATATGCAAAAAACTCCCCTATCATAGCAACAGCTGAAAACAAACCGGTCAAGGAAACGTCGTATCCGGAAGCCACAAGAAATATGTTCACAAATTGGAACATACCTGATTCACATATGCCCCATAGAAACAGCATGAACAAGGAGAAACGGAAACCTTTTATTCCCAATAAAGCATAGACATCCTTCAATGAGATTGTTCTTTTGCAATTCTCTTTTCTTTCCGTGTCTTCTGGAAGCATTGCATAAATTGCCATCAGTAAAAGGCAAAAACAAGAAAAGATAGGGAAAATAATCAATATTCCAAACTTTGATATAGCAAACGAACTCACTAGGGAGGAAATAGCAAACCCGGCAGGGCCCCACATACGAAAAACAGAATACATCTTCGAGTGGTCGCCCAGCCGTCTGACCAGTTGCTCGTCAACAACCGCACCGGGAGGAGACAGACAGCAGGCTAACCCAGCTGCAGAAAAAACAATCATGATAAATGATGACGAAAAGCGCATTAAAAGAGCGCTTGCCAAACCTATACAAGATATCAGGAACAATATAGGTTTTGCTTTGCCCTTTATATCTATAAGACGACCAACAATTAGAGCAAAGAATATTCCTGACAAAGAATTGATGCTACTCGTGCTTCCTATTTCAACACCACTTAACCCGCGAAATTCATAGTACAGCCCAAGATACTGATTTATGGAAGCGGAGAGAGCCCAAAACACCGCATAATAAAATGGGTAAACTCGAAAACCACGTCCATAAACAGTACCAGCCATACATCATCCTTTCACAGCACCAACCGTCAAACCATCCATTATTCTATCTGCCATTAAAACGAAGAATATGAGCAATGGAAGCAAAGCCAAAACAACACCAGCGAAAAGGGTAACCCAATCACCTGTGTATTGCATTGAAGCCTGAAGTGCATAGATACCAACAGAAAGAAGTCTCTTTGTCTCATCTTTTATAAAGATCATCGCAAGCATATACTCATTCCAAATTCCAATAAAATTAAAAATAGTGACAGTTATGATACCTGTAGTGGACAGCGGTAACACAACCTTGATAAAAGATTGAAATGGTGTACATCCGTCTATAGTCGCAGCCTCATCAAGCTCAACAGGATAACTTTGGAAAAAACCATGCAGCATAAAAACAGAGAAGGAAAGGGATGTTGCTATGTAAACCAAAGAGATACCCATGAATGAATCAAGAAGTCTCAAATCAGAAAGGAGAAAATACGTAGGGAATAACGCGATTATTACAGGAACTCCCATTCCGAATATAAAATAGGAAAGTATGATATTTCTGAATTTGAAAATAGCTCTTGCCAATACAAACGCAGCAGGTACGGATAACAAGAGAATTACGATAACATTTATAGGAACAACGAGCAAACTGTTAAAAAAGAAATCACTAAGTTCGTATAAGCTCCAGATTTTTTTATAATTATCCAACCTGAATTCCGCCGGAAGCTTCCATATCTCCTGATATAACTCCTTATTTGTTTTAAAAGACGTAAAAAGAATCCAAACAAGAGAAAGTATTACAATCAGGCACCATGCAAACAGCAAAAGATAACAGATGAATTTTGTCAAATTATTGACTTTGTATTGCATTCTCTTTTCCTCCTCCCTTTAATATTCAAGAGACTCCCGTTCCATCAATTTTCTAGACAATGTGACAAAAATCATCACAATAATTGCCAAAAGAACAGAAATTGCAGCGGCGTATCCTATACGATAAATCGCATCATTTCGACCAAAGCCAAGCATGTAAATGTATATGGAGAGGTTCCAAATCTCCATACGAGGTTTAAATCCTGTGAAAGAGAAAGGTATTTCGAACATTTTCAAAGAGGAAATAAGCCAATACACAACAGCAACCGTCAGAACATCCCATACCATGGGAACAGTAATTTTAAAAAATACTTGTACCGGGTTCGCACCTTCAAGAAGGGCTGATTCATAAACAGAATCTGGTATCTTACTCACTCCAGAAACAAGAATAACAAAATAAAATCCAACATAGGTCCACACAATAACAAAAATCATGCTGCCCATGATATGTTCAGTATCCTGCCATGGTCTGGCAAGGAAATCCAATCCCACCAAATCCAACATATTGTTCAATAAGCCGAACCTTTGGTTAAAAACGAAACTCCACAATATACATATTGCAACAGGTGAAATGATATTCGGTAGGAAAAGCAACGCCCTTATGGAGTTCTTAAATTTACCAATACATGAATAAAGGATTAAAAAAACAAAAGCCAAAGCGAAAATAAAAATCCCACCATAAAGCATTATTTTTAAATTAACCCCCAAAGCTCCCCAGAAAATCTTATCTTGGAACGCCTCAGTAAAATTCTTAATTCCAAGCCACGTTTTTTCCTTAGAAAATCCTTTCCAATCATAAAGGCTATAAAGCAATCCGCTTACAGCTGGATAAATAAAAAATACTGTATAGACTATTAGACCAGGTATTAAGAAAGGAAGTGCAAGTTTTTTATTCCTGCGATATGCATTATTCATCAGCTTTTCCTCCTTTTAATAAATGGCACCGGCCTAGTAAGCCGGTGCACACACCATGAAACCCTTACTTGTTAAGGTAAGCCACTGTATCTGCCTTAAGTTGTTTTACAAACGTCTCTGCATCAATCTCACCATAAATGAGCTTATTGTCGACAGGATAGAATACTGTGCTCCACCATTCGCCTCTTGCCTGCAATCCATCGTACATCATATGTACAGGCCCATCACTGGTCATGATTGAATAAACATCCTTGATATAATCAGGTACTTCATCTTCAAGACCGACAAGAGTTGTTGGATAATAGGTTTCCATCAATGCAATCTGATATTTTGGCTGCAATGCAAACTGAATGAATTTCTTTGCAAGTTCCGGATGTTTTGCATCTTTGGGTACAGCAAAGCCCATGACAGAAATTTCCTTTGACGTAGGATCTCCCTTACCTCCTTCTATTGCAGGGAACGGGAAGGCTTTAAACATGAAATCCTCATCAACTTTGTCATAAAGCTCATTAGCAATATAAGAACCATCAAGATGGAAGACTGCAGCACCCTGGGCCCAATCTATCTGACCAGCTGGCCAAACATTTCCTTTCCATCCATCAATGAAATACTTCGAAACCTGTTCCACATACTGTGCTGCTTTCAGGACGTCGGGATTATCCCAAGCCTCACCAGTAGGATCAGTCGCCAATTCCCAGAATGCGCCAGAACCACAAATTCTCTCCATAAACCAATAGAACCAATATGCGTTATATAACGGGGTGTTATCCAATCCGATTGGAGCAACTCCTTCAGCAACAAGCTGATCACACATATCTATGAACTCATCCCAAGTCTCTGGAACAGTCCATCCCCTCTTTTCGAATTCCGCCTGATTATAGTGGAAGCACGAGGTATGAGCACAATAAGGAACAAACCAGCGTTCATTGTTGTACATTCCCTGAGTCGTCGTACCAGGCAGGAACTGGTCTTCAAAAACACCACTTCCATCCCATGTTGTACCTTTATACAAATCTTCTTGAGAAAGTAACAAGCCATCTCCTCCTAAAGAGGCAATCATCTCAATACAATGCCCATCAATAAGATCTGGTACGGTTCCATCGATTATTGCAGGACGTACACTAAGCAGAATGTTCGCTCCAGGGTTCGAATATTTTACCTTTATGCCAGTTTCTGCTTCAAAATCCGCTATAATCTGCCTCATCCAAAGATCATTCGGATGCCCCTTATCCCAATAACACCAGAATTCAAGCGTTTCCTCAGAAGAAGAACTCTCCGAACTTCCTGTTGCAAATATCGCAGGAACAAGGACAGCGAGCAAAACCAAAAGTACAATCAGTGTTTTTTTCATCATACTTTATCATCTCCTTTTGTTGGTTTGTATATACATTTTATATCGTTTCTTGCATCAGTCAATGTTTTTTTGCAAAACTCATAATTAAAAAGCCCATTCAACAATTAATCTAAAACATTCTAGATTTTTAAAAGTTGTGCAAAATTATATACCTACAATACAAATAAATATTCATTTTCCACTATAAATGAAACAAAACCATGGAACAAATTAAAATAAAAAGAATGAATAAATATTCATATATAAACAACTTCAAAGCATTCTAACGATAACAATCAAAAAGCATACAACTGCAGCCTAAGCTGCAGTCAAAAACCAAAATAAATATTTTATCTAATCCAGATTAAACCCATTAACCTATCAACAAAATATTTCTTTATTATTCTTTAAGAAGAATGGGATTTGATCAAGCGGAGCGTCCACCTCCACGACTGTCCCGCCTTCGAATTCTTCCTTTGTCCAATAGTTTGTCCATGTGCACCCTTCGGGGAGGTACACGCCCCTTTTCACCATCCCTTCGTACATAACGGGTGCCACGAGCACGTCGGGCCCGAACATATACTCCTCCAGATGCTCGTCCCAAGCCCTGGCATCCTCCGGGAAGTCATAGAACAACGGACGCATCAAAGGAGTGCCCTTTTCATGGGCCTGCGCCATGATCTCCCTCAGGTAGGGCTTCATGGACTCCCTCATCCGTATGTATCCGGTCAATATCTTCTCCACCTTTTCCCCGAAACTCCATATTTCATTGTCTGCACCGGAAACACACGGTGCTCCGCCGGTTGTGCCCAGCTGAGGCTTATGTGGTTCGCGTTCACCGTGGAGACGCATCACAGGACAGAACAAACCGAATTCGAACCATCTCACGAGAAGTTCATGGAACGATGGATCGTCGACCTCCCCTCCAAGGAATCCGCCTATATCCGAGGTCCACCACGGGATTCCCGCCAGACCCATGTTCAGCCCTGCGGCGAACTGGTTTCTGAGCGAAGAGAAGCTCGAGTGTATGTCCCCCGACCAGACCAGCGCACCATAGCGCTGGCTGCCGGCCCAGGCACTGCGCACAAGGTTGACTATGTTCTCCTGGCCCTCACCCGCCATACCATCGTAGAACGTCTTCGAATACATCGTCGGGAAGATGTTGCCTATCTGCACATTAGGCCCCAGGTAATAACGGTAGTTCTCGAAATCATACACCGCATACTCCGGCTCGGCCTCGTCAAGCCAGAAGGCTTTGATACCCTTGTCATAGTAATTCTCCCTGATCTTGGACCATAAGTAACCACGGGCCTCGGGATTCGTCGCATCGTAATGCAGCGTGTTGCCCATATAGACCATGCTGAGCCTGAACCCCTTCTCGACCCTGATCAGATAGCCATTTTTAAGCATCTCCTCGAAATTCCTGCTCCTGTAATCAACGGTCGGCCATATCGAAACCATGAGCTCCATGCCCATCTCATTAAGCTCCTTCACCATAGCCACCGGATCCGGCCAATACACCGGATCGAACCTCCATTCCCCCTGCATGGGCCAATGGAAGAAATCGCATATGATGACGGAGACAGGAACCCCTCTCTTCTTGTATCCCCTGGCCGTCTCCAGAAGCTCCTCCTGGGTCCGGTATCTCTGCTTGCTCTGCCAGAAGCCGAGCCCGTAGTCCGGCATCATCGGTACCGTTCCGGTCACAGAGGCATACCTTTCCTCAATCTCGGCAGGGGTGTCGCCCGCCGTGATCCAATAATCGAGCTGCTTCGTGGAGAACGCCTCAAATGTCGTCACGTTCTTTCCGAACACCGCCCTTCCGACAGCAGGATTGTTCCACAGGAACCCGTAGCCCAAGGAGGAGACATAGAAGGGAACGCTGGCCTGGCTGTTACGATGCGCAAGCTCGAGCTCGGTGCCCTTGAGGTTAAGGTAAGGCTGCTGGTATTGTCCCATGCCGAAGATCTTCTCATCCTCGGATATGGATTCGAATCTCGCACTGAGCGTATAGTCCCCGCCGATGATGGGCTTGAACTCCCGGGCCTCTATCTCAAGCGCGGAACAGTTGGAGCTTTTCAGGTCCAAGCGGTTTCTTGAATACTCCTTGAGAAGCAGTTTCCCATTCCGGTTGAACACCTGCAGGAAACCGGTCCTGTCGAAAACAGCCTTGATCTTCCCGTTGGCAATGGATGCCCCTCCCTCCGCAGGGTTCAGATCCACGACTGCGGTAGATGGTTTTTTCCCAAGCAACGCCCAGTCATATGGAGTGAATCCGTTTTCCTTGGTCGCCCTTATGCGCAGGCTGTCGTCCCCCCAGGGCTCGACCATCACGGTCTCATTGTCGAAAAAGCAAACCAGGGCCCCTTCCCTTTCATAAAACACAGACCTGTTGCCAGTCATATACAACCTCCTGAAATTTGATCGTCAACATATCCTCCTCTGATTTTAACATCCTCGGGAAAAGACGCCATATTTTTTTATCATGCCGGATCCCGCAAGCCATGAAAAAACCGCCGGCCCGGCGGTTCAGGAATCAGAAAAGCAACCCTTGGTCGAAAGAGACCGGATGCTTGTTGTCATAGAGGGTCTTTTCCATGTATGAGGTGTCCAGCCCAAGGTCCAGGACAATCTTCTGAAGCATCGCCTCCCCTATGAGGTTCTGCTCGCAGAAAAGGTAGCAGAGCGCCTTCTCCGCGATATAGCCGGGCTTGAGGGAATTCATATACCTTTCCCCGTCCGGACCATCCGCATAGCGCATCCGTATGTTGCTGTAAAGCTGGCTATCGACGATGTTCTCCTTCAGTGCCCTTATCTCCTTGACGAGCGGTCCGGGATTTCCGGCACCAGCCTCCAGCCCAAGGGGCTTCAAGGTAAAGAACGTGTATTCCTTGCCAGGAAGATAGTGGTGTCTGTCGCAACGTGCGGCGTAATTCGGCTCCAATGATCCGTCCTTCTCCCTGTCTCCGCCGACAACGATCAAAGGATCAAAGTAAAGTGCCGGGCACTCCACCCCGTCCACCTGGTAGTAACGGTATGTGTAGAAGGCGCTGTCCATGCAGTCGCGGTGTTCGCAGTAGGCGGTGAGCGGAATCACGTCCGTCGCGATATCGAGCATCAGTCTTGCGGTGGAATTGAAGATGTCCTTGCGGAAATTCAATATCAGCGTCGGAAAGATGAACATGCAGCCCTTTTCCAGAGAATGGTTCCTGACGACATAGGCAAGGCGCTCGTCGAAAAACGAGGCCTCGTCGATGATGAAGGTTCCGACATGAGGGTTGTCGCGGATTACCTGCTCCAGCCCGAAGCTGTCCCTTATCCGCGCGATGTTCTCCCCGCAGCGCACATAGCCGTTGCGGTAGCACAGCGCATCCTCCGGATACTCCGTAAAACGGGAGGAATCTATCTCGCTACGGATGAAGAACACATTGCGTCTGTCCAGGTCCCCGGTGCTGGTCAGGCTTTTCACGACACCGCTCTTCTTCTGCGCGATCGCGGCATCGCGCCACACCCGTGCCGCGAACTCCGTCTTTCCGGATCCCATAGGTCCTATCAGCAATACGCGGCGGCCTGGCTTGGTGAAATCGAAATGGGTGAATGTATCATGGACATCGATTGTCGGGAAACCAAGGGATTTGAGGAAATCCTCGCCTTCCCTCCTGTCCTCAATACGCGGCATCGCTCTTCTCCCCGTTGACGATTGCGACACCGGAGGATGTTCCGAGTCTGGATGCCCCGGCCTCGATCATGGCCATCGCCGTCCCATAGCTCCTGATCCCACCGCTGGCCTTGACCTTCACCCGGTCGGACACGGAGGCCCTCATCAGACGTACATCCTCGACCGTGGCCCCGCCCTTCGAGAAACCGGTGCTGGTCTTGACGAAATCGGCCCCGGCCTTCTCGGCCAGCCTGCATGCGGTCTTCTTTTCCTCGTCACTGAGCAGGCATGTCTCGATTATCACCTTCAGGATCCTGTCCCCGACGGCCTTTTTCACCGCCCTTATGTCCTCTTCAACAAAATCATACATCCCGCTTTTCAACGCACCGACATTGATCACCATGTCGACTTCCGCAGCACCGTCCTTGACAGCATTTCCAGCCTCGAACGCCTTTGCCGCGGTACTTGCGGCCCCGAGAGGGAAACCGATGACGGTGCACACGTTTACGGACGACCCCTCGAGCTCCTTCTTTGCAAGCGGCACCCAGGAGCTGTTTATGCAGACGGAGGCGAAATCATTCTCCCGGGCCTCCCTGCAGAGATCGACGATCTTCTGGCGTGTGGCGTCCGCAGCCAGAACCGTATGGTCTATATACTTTGAAAGTTCCATAGCTTTCCTCCGTCCGATTATGATATCCCAAGAAATAGGCAAGCGCAATAAAACCTTGAAAAGTTGGTCCAAGACATATAAGCTGTCGTTATGCTTCTCAATTTTTTCAGTTCTTCTTTCACATGGGTGATGCTGTTCGTCCTTCTTATAAACATGCAGCAGAGGAAATACCCATATTCGGCAAAGAAAAGACGTGCGATGCTTCTCATTGCGGCGCTTTATCTGACAGTGTATGTCATACTCATAGCATTCAGTCTGACAGGACTGCCCGTCTGGACCGAGTGGATTGCTCTGGCGGCGGGAATCATCCTTTTCATCATATTCCGCAAGGCCTGTTTCCCATTCCGCAGGAAATGCATGGAATGCGGGAAAAAGCTTTCCTTCGACCGTTTCATCGGAGATGACGAGAACCTGTGCGAGGACTGCTTTTACAAGAAGCACCCCGAGCTGGAAAAGAAGAGACCAAAAGCCGCGCCCAAGAAGGAGGAGGTGGTCGAATCCTTCAAGGATGCCAGAAAAACCGAGGAGATCGACTGGGGACTGTGGGAGCCGGACGAAAGGTGCGTGCTAACGTACATAATCGACCGGAAGGAAGGACGCATACTGCTCATCGAGAAGCTCAAGGGGATGGGCACCGGGCTTCTGAACGGTCCCGGAGGACATATCGAGCTCGAGGAGACCGCACGGGAGGCCGCGATAAGGGAGACAAAGGAGGAGACGGGCCTTGACGTATCCGATCTCGAGGAACGGGGCATCCTGCGCTTCCAGTTCACCGACGGGCTGAAGATGATAGGCTATGTGTTCTTTACCGAAAGCTATGCCGGAACTCTTTTGGAACGCACGGACGAGACTGTTCCGGCATGGCACGATCTCGACCATATCGACTACGGACGGATGTGGCAGGACGATGTGATGTGGCTTCCTGATGCGATTGCGGGAAAGCATTTCGAAGGATGGTTCATCTTCGACGGCGAGACATTGGTCGACGGCAGGGTGGACTTCGAGGAAGAAGAGGAAGAGAATCCGGAAGAAGATGAATGACGACATCGTACTCGGACTCTGGAGCCAAGGCGATTCCAAAGGCTTTCACAGCCATATGGATGCCCGTAAGGCAAAGGGAATCATCAAGACCGCATATAAACGCGGGATCCGGGCCTTCGACACCGCCTTCAGCTATAAAGAATCCAACAGCCTGCTGTACTCAGCATTGAAAGAAATCGGCGTACGCACCGAGGATGTCGGCATAACGCTCAAGATCATGCCCGTGCCAAGCTTTTTGAAAAAAGTGGAAAGCAGTCTCCGGGCCCTGGGGACGGAACGCGTCGAATCGATACTGATACATTGGCCCGCCGGGGACGATGTCCTCTTTCCCACCCTTTCGATACTTGAAAAGCTTGTATCCGAAGGAGTCTGCACGAAGGCAGGCGTATCGAATTTCCCCCTACCGCTCCTGCGCCGTGTCTCGCAGGATTTCGAGCTGTCGGTGCACCAACGCCCCGTGTCCGCAATCTGGAGGAAGGATCTGGACGGAGAATTCCTGCCGCTGCAGGGCTATGGGCCATTGGGCTTCGGAACACTCTGCAGGATGGACAGGCCGGAGGACGCAAGGGGCGGACTATACATGTACAAGGATGCGGAAAACGATTTTTCAAATCTTCTTTCGGCAATCCAGGACATTTCATGCAGACACTCCGCCGGTATGGCCGATATCGCATTCTCGCATTCAAGAAGTCTTTTCAAAGGGGAAACCGTGATAGGGGTACGGGAGGAAAGCCAGCTGGACATCCTGGGGAAAGATATCCTTCTCGACACGGAGGAGAAGGAACTACTGGACAGGCTTTCGGAAAAACTCATCCGGTTCCAGACCTTTGACAACATATTCTCTCATGATTGGAGGCAGGATGGACACGCTGGTTGAAAGAGCCGAGGAAGAAATCGTTGTAAAGAAATCAAGATTAATCGCAATCGCGCTTCCGACAACGACGTTGGAGGAAGTGAAGCAGGCCGTCGACACCATCAGGAAGGAACATCCGGATGCAAACCATGTCGTGCACGCCTCCGTGGTCGGAAAGGCCGGAACCGTATATTCATCATCCGACGACAAGGAGCCGAAGAACACGGCCGGAAGGCCGGCCCTCGAGGTGCTGAAGGGAAGGAAGATAACAAACATAACCGTGTGCATTGTCAGGTATTTCGGAGGAACGCTGCTCGGGACAGGAGGGCTGGTGAAGGCCTACGGGGACAGTTGCAAGGCGGTTCTGGAAAAAGTCAGGACCGAGGAACTGGTCGAAAAGACGGACCTTGTGCTGTGCATGGGATACGAGCACATCGCGCAGGCGAAGAGGATTTTCCAGGAAACGGATGCAATGGTCCTGGAAGAAGAATTCGGGACTGCGGTCAAAATCAGGATACGGATACTCAAGGACAACGAGTCCGAAACGAAACGGAAGCTGATGGATCTCGGGCAAGGAAGGATAACGGTCGGCTGACCCCCGGGACAAAAATCCCGTAACCTACTCTATTTCAGAAATCTTGTATTTCCTGCCTGAGAGAAGGCTGTCCTGCCTTGCCGACGTTTCCTGCCGGGACTCCTCCGCATCTATCGAATTAACATACTTGATTGCTATGCCCAATGCCTTCTCGAGGGTATCGGTCTCTATGGCCTGTAGCACGTCACCCTTGCTGTGGGCGGGGGTCTCCACCCCCGGGGCCATGCAGGTGATGGTCGCTGCCGGGATTCCGTATTTTCTCGCGCTCGAGGCATCGGTAGCTCCGGAGAACATGTCGAGCCTGCCCACCTTCACCGGATAGCCCATCGCTTTGGCCGTATCACCGATAACGGAGGCGAGGCTGTCGTCCACAAAACCGCTGTCGACCGCCTCCCTGCTTATTATCGCCAGGTCTCCGCTCCTGTACAGCCCGTCGAAATTGATGTTCTCCACCTTTCCCTCGAAACGGTTTTCCGCATAATAGGCCAAAGATCCCTGCCTGCAGCATTCCTCCCCGTCGAACGATACGAACACAAGACGCACGGAGGAAGGCTTGTTCCTGGAGAAATATTCGCCCAACGCAAGGGAGACGCCGACCCCGCTAAGATTGTCGCCACATCCGGGGGAATACGACGATGAATAGAAATTCCAGGCTTTCACAAGGGCCATGACCGAGAGGAAGGCCGAAGGTATCACGGCCAAAAAAGGAAGGAAAGAAGGGATATTGGGCTTCAGCAGCACCCCCCGGGAAAGTTCTCCGGCGCAGAAGGCAAAAGAAATGAACAGATTGTATGTTATGCTTGCGGCCGTCAGGCCCAACGGCAGTTTGTCCTCGGTCCTGTTCTCAAGCCGGGCGCTGTCCAGATGGGAGGAGAAGATGACGGTCCTGCCTGCACCTTCCCCCGCTTCGATGACCGCCTCGACGTTCTGTCCCACACTCCTTGACATGAACCGGGAAAGGAGGCTTCTCCCCTTTACGAGTTCAAGGAAAAGCTCAAAGCCGGACAATGCCGAAAGGATGAACGAAACATATCCCAGACCAAGGAAAACAAGGAAGGAGGAAAGAATCATCAGCAAAGGTATGATCTTTGTCCAGAACGTTCCGAGAAGAGGGTCGATGCCGACCTGCACCATTCTGACGGAATCCGCGAAGCCTTCGAATATCGAGGATATGTTGTTGGCGGCCCTGCGCGAGGCCTTGGAGGCGGCGGGACGGTCCCCTATCATCGAGAGCTTCTCGATATATGAATATGCCTTCTTCGCCAATACGGCGGGATTGAGGGCATCGTCGGATCCGGAGGCCTGAGTCCTCACCTTCCCGTCCTTGCCAATGCTCCTCTTCTTGAAAAACGGCAGCTTTCCCCTGATGTCCCACATAGCCAGAAATTCTAGCAGAAAGGAAAGAGGCGATAAAGGACAAAAGGTTCAAAACCACAAAGAAAACATCCGGACGACGGGAAAGGAAGCGGCACGATTCCCTGCGGCATCACCCCAATTCATTTTTTCCCAAAGAGTTAGTATGCATATTGACAAAGAACACCTACTTTCATAATATAAAAAAGCTTGATTATTGGAGAGATGTCCGAGTGGTCGATGGTGGCAGTCTTGAAAACTGCTGTGGGGCAACTCACCGGGGGTTCGAATCCCTCTCTCTCCGGATTAAGGGAATGGAAAGGTGCGAGAGAGGCCGAATCGGGCTCCCTGCTAAGGAGTTGACCTGCTAAACCCGGGTCCGGGGGTTCGAATCCCCCCCTTTCCGTTTTTTTTGAGACCATAGCTCAGCTGGATAGAGCATCAGTTTGCGGAACTGAGGGTCGGAGGTTCGAATCCTCTTGGTCTCGTATATTGGAGAGATGTCCGAGAGGTCGAAGGAGACGGACTCGAAATCCGTTGTAGTGCCTAGCATTACCGAGGGTTCGAATCCCTCTCTCTCCGGAAGAAGCACCGGGAACGGTGCTTTTTTTTACAGATGTTTCTTGCAACTCCACTGCTCCACCGAGAGCATTATCACCGCAACGGAGTCAAGATCCACCCCGGAAAAGGAATTTCCACTTTGCCCGTAATGGGACAGGATGGCCTCCAATGCCGCAGCCTTGGCCACGGCATCGTCCAACATGCACGCATGACCGGTACCCATGATGCTCCGGAAAGAGAATGAACAGGTACAGGGCCGGTTTCCGGGTAGAAAAGCATGTCCTGAATCCATCTCGAATGATACCTTGCTGTTCTGCCTGAGCAGGTCGAGCTTCCGGCCCTCCGGCGCGCAATGGAAAAAGAGTCGCAGGATGCCGTTTTCAACCGAATACCCGAAGCTGAGGGGAACGATGTACACCTCGTTCCCGTCGGATAGTCCTAGCCTGCAGCAGTCACAGGAATCCAACACCTCCAGCATGCCGTCCCAGTCCGTCACCTGTCTGTCCTTTCTGCGCATGATCCCTCCCTTGCCGTAAACGGCACCAACATGTTACCAGACAACAAGGATAAAGTGCGAGAGGGCTTGCTCCATGCGTTCTGCTACTTTCATATGAAGGAAATGGCGGCATCTATCGCGTTGACCAGGCTTGTCTCGCTGCTCACACCCTTTCCCGCCAAAGCGAAGCCGGTGCCATGGTCGACGCTCGTCCTTATTATCGGCAGACCAAGGGTGACATTCACACCGCTGACCGATTTCCAGGCCCTGGCATCCCTGTCATATACAAACCCCACCGTCTTCAAAGGTATGTGTCCCTGGTCGTGGTACATCGCGACAACGGCATCATATAATCCGCCAAGGGCCTCGCTGAAGACCGAATCGGGAGGAAGTGGCCCGACTGCGTCAATCCCGGCCTGCCGGGCATCTTCCACAGCCGGGATTATCTCATCGATCTCCTCCATGCCGAACAAGCCATGCTCGCCTGCGTGCGGATTCAGCCCGGCAACGGCGATACGGGGCCGGGGGATCCCCATCCGCCGCAATGCATCGTCGACAAGACCGATGACGTCCCTGACCCGGTCCTTCTTCACCCTGGAGCAGGCCTCCCTCAACGAACAGTGTGTCGAGACATGTCCGATTCTCAAGCCCTCGTGCATCAGCATCATGCAATAATTGCGGGTACCCGTATAGCATGCATATATCTCGGTATGCCCGTCGAAATGGGTCTTTCCGTCCGAATATCTTCCGTCTGTCTCCAGCAAGGCCTTGTTCATGGCCTCCTTGTTCAAAGCATTCGTCACGGTGGCATCAACCTTCCCGTCCATGGCAAGGGCTATCGTCCGCTTGACGGACAAAAAAGCGGCCAGACCGGAAAGGGTGTCGACACATCCGATGCGGAGCTTTGAAATATCATCGAAAATATCCAGGTCGAGGACATCCATGGTACCTTTCTCGAAAAGAGCGTCCTCGACACGGCTGATCCCGTGCAGCCGCACAGCCGGCATGCCGGGAAATTTGGACGCATTCTCAAGCACACGCAGGTCGCCGACGAAAACAAGTCCCGCCTTTCCATAGAAACCTCCGTTCACGAAGGCCTTTATGCAGAGCTCGGGACCGTTTCCGCTCGGATCGCCCATGGTGACGGCAATGACAGGCATCCTCATGACAGCCCCCTCTTTCCGTCCTCGGCAAGACATGCGGCTATCGCCGAGACCGCATTCTCGTCCAGAAGATTGAACGGAGCCCTGCATTCGCCGACATCATAGCCCAGAAGCTGCACCGCCTTCTTCACGATCGTGTTCGGATTTCCGAGCCTGAACAACGCCCTGAAATCGGACAGGCTTTCATTCACCGCGATGGCTTCACCTATCCTTCCCTCCTTGAACAGGTCGTATATGGAGGCCAACGTCCTCGGATAGACGTTCGCGCATCCTGCTATGCCGCCGGTCCCTCCGGCCAGAAGCGTCCATACGATCAGTCTGTCGTTGCCCGACAATACGGCAAACCCAGGATCGGCCTTTGCCGTTTCCCTTATGTAGGAAAGTATGTTGGTGAAATCTCCGCTGGAATCCTTGGCTCCGACGATATTGTCTATCGATGCAAGGCGGCCCAATGTTTCAGGACTTACAAAATTCCCGGTGCGTGCAGGGATGTTATACACGATCAGCGGTACGTCGGCCGCCGCGGCAACAGCAGCATAATATGTATAAAGCTCGTTCTGGCTGGCCTTTGCAAAGCCCGGGGTGATCACCGAAATGAAATCAGCCCCGAGCCTGGCCGCCATGCGGCTTGTCGCCACAGCCTCCTGCGTGGATATCGAACCGGTTCCGGCAAATACTGGAACACGTCCATCGACGGCATCGATTATTGCGGAGAGAACCATCTCCTTCTCCTTGTAGGAGAGTATGTATCCCTCTCCGTTGGTACCGAAGGCGAAAATCCCGTCCACTCCGTTTCCTATCATCCGCTCGACCTGGCTTTCTATCATGGAAACGGCCACATTCCCCTCCCCGTCCATGGGTGTCACGAGGGGAACGATTATCCCTTCCGGTCTCTTGAAGCTCATAGCGCCTCCCTGTAGATTCCAACCGCTTCTTCAAGACACATGGGTCTCGGGTTGTTCATCATCAGCCGTTTGACATCCAACCCATCCTTGGCCAACGAAGGAAGATCCTCTTCGGTTATGCCGAAAGAGGACAACCCCGGGATGTCAAGGGCTTTCACCATCTGTTCCAGCCGTTCCAAAACCAATCCGGCTTTCTCTTTCCTTGGAATGTCCGATCTGCCGAACAGGACATCATGGATGATTTCAAGTCTGTCCTGACAGGCTTCCGCATTGAATCTCATGACAGGAACCAGCAGCATTGCGTTGCTCACACCATGCGCGATATGGTATCTTCCTCCCAACGGATAGCTCAAGGCATGCACCGCAGTCGTCCCACTGGATGAGATTGCAACACCCGCATAGAATGCAGCGATCTGCATGCGCTGCCTGCATTCGTCATCCCCATTCCCGTCAACAGCTTTTTCTATGGAAGAGAATATGAGCTCCAGCGCCTTGAGCGCAAACAGGTCCGAGAAGGGGTTTGCCTTCGTACCCGTGAAGCACTCGATCGCATGGCACAGCGCATCCAGTCCCGTGGATGCAACGATTTTGGAAGGAAGGCTCCTGATCATTTCCGGATCGAGAATCACATAATCCGGAATCAGCCCATCGTTAACAATGCCGACCTTCATGTTCTGTTCGGGTACGAACACGATGGAATTACAGGTCGCCTCGCTGCCTGTCCCGCAAGTTGTCGGGATCAACAGGGTCCTGATATGCTTTTCCGCACGGGCCGGAGCAACAAGCAGATCGGCCGTGGAGCACTCCCCGTCAAGCAGGCCGGCCAGCTTTGCCATGTCCATGACGCTTCCACCGCCAAGGGCGACGATGAAATCGGCACCGCACCCGGCAATCCTTGCATACAGACGATCGGCGACATGGTAATCAGGCTCTGCAGGAATATCGTCGATCAGGACAAACCGGAAGCCGGCTTCGGCAATCCTGTCGGCTACCAAGGAAGGAAGACCGGCAGCCCCGATTCCCTTGTCTGTGAGCAGGGCGACAAGAGACGGCCCGTTTTTTTTGAGCACCGCTTCCAGATTATCGAGTGCGTTCTTCCCGGAAAAAACATTCCCAGGCATCTTCAACAAATATTTTTCAAGCATGGAAGACTCCTTAATAATGGCGGAAGGTGGAGGCATCCCCCCTGATTCCAAGGTATTTCTTTCCTCCCCTTATCCAGTCCTCGTCGATGATGACGAATTTTATGTTCCTGCGGGTGAACGCACTGTATGCCACATAAATCTTCCCGGAGGAGGACTGCATCATGACAGGGTATTCGTAACGCATGTTGTTTATATCGTTGTATCTGCCACAAAAGCCTTCGCCATGCTCTATTATGCGCCGGTAGTTCCAGGTAACTCCTTCGTCCTCGCTGAGCGCTACCTCGACCGGACACCGTTGGAAAGGCCAGCAGGTCTTGGAAGCATCGTCCCCATACCCCACAGGATTGCATACCATCGCCACCGCACCGGAGGAAAGCCTGATTGCAGAAATGCTCGAATTGTTGTTTGCCAGCTCGGTCTTTTCCGGAACGGACCAGGTCTCACCATAGTCCAGGCTCATGCTCCTGTAAACATAATCCGCACTGCGGGATCTCATCAGAGCCAGGATCCTTCCTCCTCCCAGTTCCACAAGATTCGCATGCACCTTGCCCCTGGAGTCAGGAATTCCGACCTCCCTCCATGACAATCCGCCGTCATCGGAGATATGGACCACCGACACATCGCTTCCATTTCTGGACTCGTCATCGAAGCAATACCAGTTTCCGAACAGATACCTTCCGTTGGAAAGGACCTGTATCTTCTGCCTGCAGAAAGAACCGGGATGTGAGAACATTGTCTCGGTATCCGACCATGTCCGGCCGTTGTCAAAGCTTCTTCTGCGCCTGATCTCGGCCGTATACTGGTAATTGAAGAAAGGCTTGTCATCCTTTGTCTTGGCCTTCTGCGCAGTATAGACAAGCCATATCTCGTTTTCAGATTTCTGGAAAAGCGAAGGATTCTGCTCGCTCCTGGTATCATCGTCGGAAACCTTTACGGGATCCGTCCATCTGCTGCTGTCCTTGTCCAGTCTGGACAGGACTATGCTGATATCGCTGTTCCCCTCGTCGCTCCCTGCAAACCATACCGCAAGAATATCACCGCAGGGTGTTTCCAGCAGGTCGGCGGCGTGGCACGACTCGAACGGAGCATTCGGGATCAGGGACGAAACCGTACCCAGACGGACATCCTCATACAACCTTCCATCCGGAAGCATCTGTTGCAGGACCACCATGTCTTTTTTCATTTCCTTCTCTCCTTTTTCAACCTTTTATCGACCCTATGAGGATCCCGTTCCTGAAGTACTTCTGCACAAACGGATAGACGAGTATGATGGGCAGCATCGCCAACACAATTGCAGCGGACTTCATGTTTTCCTGATTGAGCCAGACACCGTTGACGATGTTGTTCGAGAACGGCACCTCGGCCGCACCGACGATGACATTCGCAAGCACCTGCTGGATTGTTTTCAGATTCTTATCATGCAGGAACATCTGTGGAAGCAGGTACTGGTTCCAGATGGACACGGCATTGAACAACGCGATCGTTGCAATTATCGGCTTCGTGACGGGGACAAAGATGCGCGACACTATCTTGAAATCATCGGCCCCGTCGACGATCGCGGCCTCCTCCAGCTCCCTGGGGACGCCGGAAAGATATGCCCTGGTGATTATGAGGAACTGTGTGTTTATCGCCCCGGGGATGATCATGACCCATATATTGTCGATGAAGCCGAGGGAACTGTAGGCTATGTATTGGGGAATGATGCCTGCCTCAAACACCCAGGTGATGACGAACAACGTCATGATCCCGTATCTGAACCTCACTCTGGGACGAGTGAGGACATAAGCCGTAAGATATGTGAACACGACCGCAATGATCGTGCCGAAGAACGTGTAGATCACGCTGTTTCTGAATCCGAGTCCTATATAGAACCGAGGATTTGACACGACTTCCTTGTATGTCTCAATGTTTATTCCCTTGGGAAAGAACGTGACATCCCCCCTTGTCAGATACATGCCGTCGCTGATGGACTGGAAAAACACATAGAAGAAAGGAAAGATGCATATCAGGGCGACAATGGAAAGTATGAGTGTGTTTATTATGTCGAAGGGTAATGTCCTCAGATGTTTCGATTTCATTCCACCACCTCTCAGAATAGTCTGGTTTCCGCGTATTTGTCCGCGAGCTTGTTTGCAATTATCACAAGGATGAAAGCTATCAGGGATTTGAAAATGTTTACGGCCGTACCATAGCTGTAATCCGGGAAAACCGATTGGAAAGCTATACGGTAGACGTAAGACTGGATGACATCGGATGTTGCTGCGTTGCTCGGATTGTACATGAGCAGGATCCTGTCCGTGTCCACGGTGAAGATGTTGCCGATGCTGATGATGAGCATCGTGATGACCGACGTGGAGATTCCCGGAAGGGTGACGTGCCAGATCTTTCCCCATCGGCCACAGCCGTCCACCTCCGCGGCCTCATACAATTCAAAATTGATCGCCGATATTGCCGCGATGTATATCACCGCATTATAACCCATAGTCTGCCAAATCTGCAGAAAGATATAGATCGGCCTGAACCATTCCGGCTTGGCCATGAAATTCACGCTTTTTCCTCCCAGACGCGTGATGATCATGTTCACGATTCCGTTCGATGGGCTGAGAATCGTATACATTATGGACACCATGACCGCAGAGGAAATGAAGTATGACAAGAAACTGATGCTCTGTATGCTCCGCTTTATGCCAGGGAATCTCACCTCGTTCAAGAAAATGGAAAAGATGACGGGAAAAGGGAAAACGCATACGACCGACAGTATGGCAAGAACCACGGTATTCTTCACCAGCGTGAGCATATATGGATCCGAAAGCATCCTGCGGAAATTATCCAGCCCGACCCACTCGCTCCCCTTTATCCCAAGGAATGCGGAATAATCCTGGAAAGCAATGACCATGCCGCCCACGGGAAAGATCTTGAACAATACCAAACTCAGCACTCCCGGTATCAACATGACATACAACCGCCAGTTCAGAACAAGATCCCTGCCTACCCTTTTTCCCAAAGGCTCCCTGATTAAAGTATTTTTTTCCATCTGCCGTACACTTGTACTCCGTTTGATCATGTCGTACCACCTCACATGATGCCGGAGGATGAAAAACCTCCGGCACCGACCATCATGATATCAAAGGCCTCTTGTCCGTCTGTATGCATTGCATTGAATCTCTTCAATCTGCGAAAGACCGAGACCATCCATCTTCTCGATGAAGCTCTGCCAATTCTCCGCATTGAGCTCCTTGTTCCCGACGATGAAGCTGGTGATTTCGGATACCTCGTTGTTGAACACCGAGGCAACCAGCGTCGTCAGTGTCCTGTCCTCGTCGGCCGTATAGATAACCACAGGAGGTCTGAGCATGTTCTCTTCCTTGACAACCCGTCCAGCGGCCTCGGCTATGAGCGGAGTGTTCCATGCGTAGAAAGCATCAAGGTCGACCGGTTTGGTAACGGTAAGCCTGTCGGACAGGAACGACCATTTCTTTTCTCCTGCGGGCTTTGTCTCCTCGGTCGTATAATCAACGATGAACGACCTGGATCCATCCTCGTTCGTTTTGAAGCTTTCACCCTCGACACCCCAGTTGGCGAGTATCATGCCTTCTTCCGAATAGAAATAATCCATGAACTCGCAAATGGTCCTGATGGTTTCCTCGTCACAATTGGCATTGACGGCAATGGCATAATTGCTGGACAGATAGCTGCCGCTGGGAACCCTTATTATATCGCCATCCTCGGTCTCGAAAACATCAAGTACCCGCATGTCGAAATCGGGATCGAATTCGGGACCTCCGTTGCTCATGAACCATTCCGCCCTGTTGTAGAAATCATAGAAAAGGGAGGCATTGCCCTGCAGGAGCTGTCCTTCCCAGTCTCCTTCGGTGTTCGTGCCTTCAACATAACTCGGGTTGACAAGACCCTCGTCATACCAGAGCTTCATGGTCTCAACCCACTTGTATGCATTCTCGTCCTTGATGTTGAAAACCTCTTCCTTTCCATAATAGATTCCCTGGGAGGAATCTTCATTTATGTATGCATTCGCATTGAACAGGTAGAAGTACCTCATGAAGCTGTCTCTTCCGCTGAGCGGATAATAGTTCGGATTATCCTTTCCAAAGTAGGCTTTCAATGTCCTCATGGCATTGGTCAGATCATCCACGGTCCTTACAGAGGCGGGATCTATTCCGGCTTCCTTGAAATGATCGGCCCTGTAGCCCCAGAAATAAAGCATGACAGGATTTTCACGCACGAATGCGAAGATCCTTCCCTTCTCATCCGACACATACGCCTTGTACTCCGGATTCGAATCAATGTATGCCTGGATATGCGGCGCATATTCCGCTATATACGGGGCCAGATCCACGAACGCCCCCTGCGAACCGTAAACCTTCGCCTGAGTCAGCCTGATCATCGTGGCGTCAGGAAGCGTTTTTGATGCCAGCCTCTGGTCAACCTCGGTATACGTATCCTCGATTTCCTGCGGGCCATCGATGTAGTTCACATGGATGCCGGTCCTCTCCTCCGCCACGTCATACCACTTCAATTCTTTTATCCAATCATGGAACTGGCTCCGGATGAACATATCATATGAACGGACACCATTCTCCACCTCCGTCTGGACGGTTGAAGCCGTACCCTCCGTTTTCGTCTCTGATGAAACAGAGGTGCCATCCTTGCTTCCGCACGATGCGAACAGACAAAGCAGGAGAGCAATCAAGACCGAAATAAGGATTTTTTCTTTTTTCATACCATATCCTCCTTGTTTATTTTTCTTTCATTCAGAAGCTCTGCAATCAACTCCACCGATCCAAAACCTCCGGATTTAGACATCAGGGTCATCAGTTTTCCTCCATGATGCAGATACGAAAGGACAACGCCCTTGCGGATCTCGCATACAGGTTCCATCTCCAGCTTCCCAAAGTTCTTCAGAAAACAGAGCAGGGTGTCTCCACCGATGACGAATACGGAATAATCGACCTTGTCCAAGCATTCGAAGGCGAGACGGCCCAAACCCTGGGCAACCTTTTCTGCCGTTGCGAACCCATCCGAATTGATTGTTTTGGACGAGGCCAGCGTATCAATTACAAGCACATTGCCTTTTTTCATTTCCCCGCAGATCGTCCCGACGATACCCTGGCCGCGGACAGACGAGATGAAATCCGGATCGAGCAGTTCCCGTTCCTCCAGCCTGATACGCGGATAACCATGCGAGGAGAGGTAGTCAAGCTGGTTCTTGGAAACTTTGTTCACGCTTCCGCAAAGGACAAGCATGGGAGAGCAACCGATGTCGGCCGCCTTATATGTCTTGTGATACAATTTCCTCGCTACCGCATCTGCAAAACCGGCACAACCGCAGAAAATGTGGATGCCGGAACCAAGCAGGACACCGGCCGTCTCAAGGAGATCCTCCTTGGTTTTGCCATCGTAGATTATCACCTCACCCTCCCCTTCGGATGGTATGTGGGAGGAGGAAGCCGAAAGCTTCACGGACAATTGCGAACGGGAGAACACATCGCTGGTATTCGAACTTGCTATCTTCTGAAACGGATCATCCGCCAATGGTGTTCCCGCAAGCGGCACACCTGCGACATACATTATCCCGTCCTCAACAGTACGCTTCATTTCCGGATATGCCGGAACATATGGAATGAACGGAACGCCCGCGGCATCCTTCAACGCAGCTACCTCAACGGCGATGTTGCCACGCAGCACGGAATCGGTCTTCTTATAGATATACTCAATTCCATGCGAGACCAGGAAGGAAACAATGTCATGGACAACCCTGTAGGCCTCCTTTTCCATGCTATGCCGTGTCGATGTGTTGATGCTCAAGACATCAAAACCGGCATTGATGTACGCCGACAGGTCATCGGACATGGATGCATTGATCACTATGGTCTTCGCACCACGCTCCGAAAACTTGATGGAGGTGTCCAACGCCCCGGTCAGATCATCGGCAATGATGACAAGGGTCGGAGTGTTTTGTTTAATTTTTAAACACATGATACTTATTCACCTCCCGTTCAATGATTAACGTACCATTTGGAAATATTATCTTCAATATTTTTTTTCATAAATTTTTTATATGTTTTATTTTTAAACACTTTTCTTGCTTTTTACGCTCAATACGCTATAATTCAGAACATGAAGAAGATAAAAGCTCTTGTCATAGCACCGTATGTGGGACTGTCCATACAAATCAAGAAAGAAGCGGAAAAAAGGGACGACATAGAGGTGGACTGTCTCACGGGAAACCTTGACGAAGGTCTGTTTCTGGCACAGAAATTCAAGACCGGGGCTTATGACCTGATCATAAGCAGGGGCGGAACCGCCGCGCTGATACAACAAAACGGCTTCCCGGTGATAGACGTGCCGATCTCCCTGTACGACCTGCTGAGATCCCTGCGGCAGGCATCCGGTGCGAGGAAAAGGTATGCCATAGTCGGATTCGAAGCAATAACAAAGAACGCCACATTCCTTCAGGACGTGCTGGATCCTGACACACACCTCGAGATATTCACCATCCATAGGGCGGAGGAGGTCGAAGACGTCATAAGCCACCTGAAGCAAGAGGGGATAGAGATCATTGTCTGCGACCAGATCTCCGCAACCACCGCAAGCAGGCACAGGCTGAACTACATCCTGATCAACAGCGGCAGGGAAAGCATCAACACGGCGTTGGACCACGCGGTCCTGATGGGAAAGGAGATGAGGGGATTCAGGACTGCGGAAACATTCCGGAACAGGATAATCTCCAACAGCCCGGATCCGATACTGCTCATGGAGAACAATGAATTCATCAACCCGGAAATGCTCGGCCAGATATCAGACGGATTCATATCCATAATGAAGGCCCGGGCGAACGGCATGCAGTGCGAGGACAGCTCCACGATAGAATATGACGACGGCTCCTGCCTGTACTCCGCAAGCACGAAAAAGACAAGAATCGAGGACACCGATTACACCATCTTCTATATCAAAAAGACAAGCCTACCCTTCTCCCTCAAGGAAAACGGTATAGCCCTGCGGAATTCCCTTTGGGCGCATGACTGCTACCTGGACAGTTTCTACGGGTGTACGAATTCAGGATCCGAGGAGATAGACACCATAGAGAGTTTTGCAAAACGACGCTATCCTGTATTCATATATGGAGAAAGGGGCACAGGTAAAGGAAATCTCGCACAGTTGCTTTACTCCATATCGCCCTTCGGAAACAATCCTCTTTTCGACATAGATCTTCCGATAGCCGGGAAAAAGGCCACGGAATTCATAAGGACCCTGTATACGAACAATCCTGAGAAAAGGGCGGTGTTCCATTTCAAGAACATGGACAAGACGGATGAGGATGTGGTGAAGGAGCTTATCGATCTGAATGAGGAATTCTCCCTTTCCCACAGGGCATACCTCATCGCAACAGCCACAATACAGGACGGACGCGCACTTCCCCAGTCCTGCCTTGGATACGTAGAACGGCTTCAATGCCTTACCATGAAAACCAGGAATCTGAGGGATCACAGGGAAGACATATCCTCGATAATAAACCTTTACATCGCAAACCTGAACAGGGAGAACGGCACAGATGTGATCAGCATGGAGAACGAAGGAATCAGATTGCTTGAGGATTATGGATGGCCGGGCAACAACGACCAGCTCGCACGCGTCCTGAAAAAGCTGACTACCAGGAGTTCCTCCCCGATAATCAAGGAGGAAAGCGTGGCAAGGGCCCTTTCCGAGGAAAAGGAGATGATGGACGCATTCCAGGCCTCACCCAAGCTTTCGGCAGACGGAAAAACCCTCAGGGAGATGGAAAAGGAAATAGCAAGACAGGTGCTGGACGAGGAAAAAGGAAACAGGACAAGCACCGCAAGGAGGCTCGGATTATCAAGGGCGACGCTATGGAGGATGCTTCAGGAAGACTGACAGCAGACGATGCCCGTCATTCTTTGAAAACAACCGGAATTCGGAGAACTGTACAGAAAAAACCGTTCTCCGAGGAAGTGGAGAACACCCCGTTGTGGAAGCCTGCTATCCTGCGGCAGGTGTTGAGGCCTATTCCGGTGCTCCCGTAGCCGTTCGGAAAATCCGCGACATGGTTTTTCACACGGAGGCAGACCATGTCCCCTTCCCTGCCGCAGGAGATCTCGATGGGAAACGAGGGATCGGCGTATTTTTCCATGTTCGAGCTGATGTTGTCGAACGCCCTTGTCAGAAGCGGCAGATCCACCCTTATGCTGCATGAAAGAGAGGAAAAAACGCAATGTACCAAGAACCCTTTGTTCTCCAGTGAAAACGAAGCCTCCCGCCAGTATTGCTCGAATACCGCGTCGGCATCGACCGTCTCCAGTTCGGGAAGCTCCCAGCCGGAAGAATAGACGAGAAGATAGCCGAACAGCTTGTCGGCCATCGATTTGATGAGGTATGTTTTCTCAAGGCTGCGCTTGACAAAGTGCTTCGCCTGTTCCAGGTTTTCGTATTTGTGTCCGTCAAGAAGCTCCAAGTACACCAGAAGCGATGTCAGCGGCGTTCTGAGATCATGAGACAGAGCCGTGACCAGCTCCGTGTTCTCCGCCCTGATCTTGTCCTCTGCGATCTGGTGCGCCACCACCGCCCTGCGGAGCTGCTCTATCCCGTTTGCAAGCTCTCCGAGCTCGTCGTTGCCCTTAACAACCACCTGGTAGTCGAGATCGCCTCCTGCAAGTATGTCCAGATCACGTTTCAGTCTTTCTATGTATTTCAACTTGCGGTGCACAAAGAATATGAAGCAAGCACAGAAGGCGACGAATGAAAAGAATCCGGAAATGACCATGGTCCAGTAATAATAGGCATCACCGGAGTAATAATACAGGAATGCGCTGAGGACCGTCCCGTCGTTCAGGACGAGGTCATGGCGGTTTTCCTCGTCCTCAAGCGAGGGATCGTAAAGCGCAGGGTTGAGCTTCACCCATGATTTCAGGACAGACTCGTAGACAATCCTGTCCCCCCGGTAGATGGAAAGATAAACCCGGTCCCCCCTGCTGCACCAGATGTCAAGAGGCCTGAGGTTCGACAAAGAGACATCCTCGTCCTGCACGAAGACCTGCAGGTCGCTGAAATACTTGTCGCCCATGCTGTCCATGAACTTCAGGCCATAAACGGTCCTGTCCAAGATCCCGTTGCCGAGCAGCATTGAGAAAAAGAAAACAGCTGCGGCGACGAGCGTCGAGACGACGATGCCCGCCAGCAGCTTGACCTTGAGCCTGACCTGACGCTCAGCCAACCCTGTACCCCCTTCCCCATACGGTCTGGATTATCCTGCTGTTCTGATTATCATCCCCCAGCTTACGCCGTATGTTCCTGATATGTACCATCACTGTGTTGTTGCAGCTGTAGAAGAACGGCTCGTTCCAAACGCTCTCGTATATGTTCTGTACGGAAAAGACCTTTTTGGGATTGGAGGCCAGAAGCAGCAGTATGCGGTACTCTATGTCGGTCAGGGGGACATCGGCCCCATCCTGCTTGACACAGCACTGCACAGGATCGATCTCCACTCCTCCGGGAAGCGACACCACCTCAGCACCGCCGCATTTCTTCGCCCCGTATTCGTAATACCTCCGCAGCAACGCCTTGACCCTTGATATGATCTCGCTGCAGGAAAAAGGCTTGACCAGATAATCATCCCCTCCGACGGAGAATCCGAGCGTCTTGTCAGAATCCTGCGACTTTGCAGTAAGGAACAATATCGGCACGGCCGAACGCTTCCTGATCTCGGTGCACACCCCGTAACCGCCGAGCCCCGGCATCATGACATCAAGTATGACGAGATCCACTGATTCATCCATGAGCTTGAGTACCTCATTACCATCGCAAGCCTCGACAACCTCGTAGCCCTCGCTCTGCAGCAACAACCGGAGCACCTCCCTTATTTCGGGATCGTCATCCACAAAAAGTATCTTCCGGGGGTTCAATACAGCCTCCATTCGTTTTTGACAATTATAAACCGGCTGGAATACGTTGTACAGAAAAGGGGTTGGAAATTCAGATTTCTTAAGAAATACAACGTCCGGATATTAAGAAATTCCTGTTAAAGTCGTACATGCAAGGAAAAGAGCGGCAGGGAAACCATGGAGAAAGGTGTTGATTCCATTGAAAAAAAAGGGACCGGTATCAAGAACGGTCTCACCATATTACTGCTTTCGCTGCTGCTCTTTTCCATGATTTTTTTAATGAAAGCGTATTTTTCAGGCGATTTCGATTCTGCAGAAAGTCTCAGGGCCTATATCAGCCGTTTCGGTCTCTTTGCACCTTTGATTTTGGTACTGATCCAGATTATCCAGGTGATACTCCCCATACTGCCGGGATTTCTGGGATGTATCGTCGGGGCCGGAATGTTTGGTGTCTTTGGTGGTTTCCTATACAATTACATAGGTATAAGCGCAGGATCGATCATCGCCTTTTTTCTTGCAAGAAGGTTCGGTTCGTCATTCGTCAGAAAGATGATTCCGGAAAAGAAATACAGTTCATACGTCGATTGGGTGAATACAAAAAAGAGCTATACGGTCTTTTTGTTCCTTGCAATCCTCCTTCCCCTGGCCCCGGATGACTTCCTCTGTTATTTCTCCGGCCTCACAGGAATGAGGGCCAGCAAGTTCATCTGGATAATCATAATAGCAAAACCATGGTGCATACTGGCGTACAGCATCATATTCGGATATTTGATATAAGGAGGTCCGGGATGCTTGGTTTCTACAATTACACGGTGGTGCTCACATACATGGGCATGCTTATCTCATTCCTCGGCATAACCTCGGCGCTGAACGACGGAATCTATCTTGCACTGGTATGCCTGATGCTGTCCGGGGTCTGCGACATGTTCGACGGCAAGATCGCCTCCACGATGGACAGGAACAGGAAGGAAAAAAGCTTCGGCATACAGATAGACTCGCTGAGCGACCTCATCTGCTTCGGCATGCTCCCGGCCCTGATCGTTTTCAAGATATCGCCCGAGAGCAGGACGGCGGTATACATCTGTGCGGCATATCTGTTGTCGGCACTGATTCGTCTTGCCTATTTCAATGTGGAGGAGGAGGAAAGGCAGAGGGGGACCGAGGAGGAGCGCAGGGCATACCTGGGTCTGCCCGTGACGTCGGCTGCCCTGTTCCTTCCGCTTTCGATCAGCTTCGCACTCTTCTTCTCCCTCCCGAGCGACAAGATAGGAAAGGCTGTGCTTCTCGCCATGGCCGTTGCGTTTTTGACGCCGTTTCCCCTGAAGAAGCCGGCGATGAAGGGCAAGATCGCGCTTCTGCTTTGCGGGTGTGCGGAGCTTTTCCTGGTTTTCAAGGTCAGAGGATTATGAGAAGCGACAGGAGCGTGGAGTTCCTTTACGGAACACGTTTTGGACGCCTGATCATGCGGATAATGCTTAAAACGCATATTGACCGCATCGCCGTCGGCTATCTGAGGTCACCCCTATCGAAGCCGATAATCAAAAGATATATCGAGAAACACCATATTCCAATGGAAGAGTTTTACGGGATGGAGTTCAGGTCGTTCCGTGATTTCTTTTCCAGGAGAAGGACAAGCATAACGTTCGACCATGATCCCTCACACCTCATCAGCCCTTGCGACAGCCTGTTGAGTGTCTATAATATCAACAAGGACAGTATTTTTCATATCAAAGGCTCCGATTATTCCATCAATGATCTGATCAGATCAAAACAGCTTGCGGAGGAATACACGAACGGGACATGCCTCATGTTCCGCCTCTGCGCATCGGACTACCACCACTATTGTCATATCGACGACGGATACCAGGGGAAGAACCACTACATCCCGGGGGAACTGCACAGCGTGCAGCCAGCGGCATTCAAAACCCGCCCCGTGTTCAAGACGAACAGACGCACCTGGACACTGATGGCCACGGAGAACTTCGGCCCGGTGATACAGGTCAACATCGGAGCCTTCGTGGTCGGTGGAATAGTTAACTTAAAGGAAAACGCACGTTTCTCCAAGGGAAGCGAAATGGGCTATTTCGACCTGGCGGGATCGACAGTGGTGCTCTTGTTCCAAAATGGAAGGATCTCCCTGTTGGACAAGATTGCCGAGGATATTCGGAAAAACGGGGAAACGAGGGTTTCCCAGGGAATGTGGATAGCAAATTCATTGAAGCCACTTCTGAAATAATTTTTATTTTTCCTCTTGATTCTGCCAAGAACTTCGTATATTGTTAGATTAATCTAACATAAATACACTATTTTATCCTCATACCAATGGTTTTAAATAGAGCTTTAGCTAAATGCGGATGAAAACAGGTACTGAAGTTAGACTAAACGAACAAAAAAGAGGAATGGGATGACATTCGAACAGCTTCTCGTGACAAATGGTTCGGAGACCCTTGCAGGGATGAGATGCGCCGCACTCATATGTCTCAAGAATCTCGAAGGTGACATGGACGGCGTGGTTGCGGCCCTGAGGAAGAAGGGACTGGAATTCTTCCATATGACAGGGAGGACCGGATGCCCGCTCGTACTGGTCTACCGTCCGGAGAAACTCGAAAAGGCGCTGTCCGACAGAACAGCCGCACAGCTGCTCTCAGATGCAGGATATTCAGGAAACCTGCACAAAAAACTCGAACATCTGGGAAAAAGGTTCGCCGAAACGGACTGTCCGCACGAAGTCGGGCTTTTCCTGGGATATCCAAGCAGTGACGTGCTTTCCTTCATGGAGCACGGAGGAAAAAACTACATCTGCCTGGGCCTTTGGAAGGTGTACCATGACGAGACCGGGGCGAAGGAAATCTTCAGGAAGTTTGAAGAATGCAGACGGGCATACATATCCCTTCTTGCGAAGGGAACCGACATAACGAGGCTGTGCATCACAGCCTGACAAGGAGAAACAGCATGAAGAAGATAGCAATAGTCTATTATTCGGGAACCGGGAACACCGAGGCCATGGCAGCAATCGTGAAGGACTCGCTCGAAGGCAGGGCCGAAGCCGTACTTTTCACAGCCGGGGAATTTTCCACTTCGCTTCTGCAAGACTACGATGCGATTGCTTTCGGCTGCCCCGCCATGGGCGACGAAGTTCTGGAGGAGGAGGTGTTCGAGCCGATGTTCGCAGCGCTCGAAACATCGCTGGCAGGAAAGAAGATTGCGCTTTTCGGATCCTACGGCTGGGGTGACGGGGAATGGATGAGAAGCTGGGAGGACAGGTGCAATGCCGACGGAGCGGATGTCGTCGCCACCGCAATCTGCCAGGATGCTCCCGACGGAGAGGCGAAAGCCGCGCTGGAGGCGTTGGCCTCAGCCCTTTTATAAGCATATTGATATCGATGTCTGCCTGATATGATTTGGAATACCAGGGGGGAAGACCCCTGGTATTTCCTTTAAAAAAAACAGGAGGGAAACCCCTCCTGCAAACACATGGCAACCTCTCAGATCCTGAACCAGACGATGTCGTTCGCCTCCAGATCCAGATCGAATGACGATCCGTCGCCCCTGTAGACGGTGGTGGACTGCTTTTCATAGGTGTTGTTGACCACGCAGTACTTTCCGTTCCTGACATAGGCATGGACCTCCACATTGTAGTTTGTGCTGAACCATGTCTTGAGCTTGTCCTCCGCATTTCCAGCCCAGAGGACGGACCTGTAAAGGACCCTGTTGTTCTCGAAAGAATACGGAAGTCCGCTGATGTAGACGCACCGCCCTCTGCCATATGTGTTGACAGCCATCTGGACCTCCTTGTCCCTCTGGACAAGGACCGTCGTACCCTCGAGAGCATAGACGGATTTCATACCTTCTCCGAAATCCACCTCGCCTTTCACGTCGGAAAGAATGAAATGATCCCTGTGCTCCTGCCAGTTGTACTTGTCATAGTTGAGGGTGAAGCCGGTCTCCTTCTCGACACCAAGGGCTCCGGCAAGCTGGAAGAACCTTCCCTGGCTCTGATGGGCCGTAGGCTCACCCACTCCTATGAAGCCGCCACCGGAATGGATGAACTCCCGGATCTTTTCAACGATGAACGGATCCGTCCAGTTTTCCCCTCCCGTATGCGCGGTGTCGGCACCGCCGACATTGATGATTACATCGATATCCTTGAGCATGCCAGGATTGCTGCGGATGTCATCGAAACATATGAACGATACATCGAACGGAGCTCCGGAAAGGGCTTCTATGACACCGGCATAGCTGTAGTTCTGCTTCTGGTAAAGCGCATGATGGACCATATGGGCACCCCAGGATCGGCTCTTGCCCCAGCAGTTGAGCACGGCGACCTTCTTTATGCAGTACGGAGTAGTACCCTTTATGTTCTCATACAGCGTCCTGAACTCGTCGCACACCGATTTGACATAGTCGATGAATTCAGGGAATCCGAGCGCAAGCTTGAGATATCCTCCGTATCCAATACGATCGATCGGACTTCTGAGGATGGCCCTGCGTGCGGTGACCCAGTTCACCTTTGCTTCCTTTACGGGATCCCCATGTTCGTTGAATGTATCGGGGAAGAAATACGGAAGGAACCTGCCCTCCCTGTACCTCACACCCTTTATGTCGGAAATGAGACGCAGCGTGCTGCCGTTGCCCACGCTTCCCACTATCGCATCGAGGCCGGTCTTCTCAAAACCGTCCATGAACGGCTCGGTACCGATCCAATGGTCGCCGAGGAACATCATGGCCTCCTTGCCGCACTCGTGGGTGATGTCAACCATCTCCTTCACAATCGCCCTGACCTCCTTCATCTGGAAGGCCATGAAATCCTGGTACTCCCTGCTGGGTATCCGGTACTGGTTGTTATGATAGCCCTGGTCGATGATGAACTCGGGACGGAACTTGTAGCCGACCTCCTTCTCGAACTTGTCGAGGATGTAGGGACTGACAGATGCCGAGTATCCATACCAGTCCACGAATTTCTCCCTTGCAAGCTCATCGAATACAAGCGTGAACTGATGGAAGAACGTGGTGAATCTGATGACATCAACGTACGGATGTTCGAGTATGAACTTCCTGAGCCTCTTCATCGTGAAATCATGGGTCTTGGGCTGACGGACGTCGAACGTGATCTGGTGCTCGACGTTCCAACCGTTTATGACAGCGTTGTACATGTGCACAGGGTCCCATATTATGAACGCAAGAAAGCTTACGGTGTATTCATGGAACGGAACGGCCGGACTAATGACAACCTCCCCCGCTGTCTCGTCATAGCTCCAGGAGGAAACGGGCACAACCTCTCCGGTCGTCCTGTCGATGACCTCCCACCATCTCGTCCTATCCTTGGGATTGACCTTCAGCATGTCGGGATAAAGCCCCTTCATCAGTTTTATGGAAAGCTTGTCCGACACCGCAGGATAAAACGGTGTCATGATGTACATCTGCTGCACCTCGTCGGGGTTCGCCTTTGCCCATGCGTTATCCTTCCTGGTGGTGTAATATGTCGAATAGATCTTTGCGTCCGTATCCTTCAGCTCCTGCGGGAAATCCGTTCCATCGCAGTCCCTGATCGCATCGGCCCCCCAGTAGTTCAGGATGTCCAGGGTCTCCTTCACGATCCCTTCGTCCGTAGGTATGGTGACCCGTCCTTTATCAAGGTTGTTGCTCATTGCACTCTCCTAAATCAATCGTAAAAATATTTCCCATTCCAAGCGGAATGGGATTGATCCTGTCAGCCTTTGATGCCACCGCCGGTGACGCCCTGGATGATCTTCTCAGAAAGGAAGATATAGATAAGGAACGTCGGCAGGAACACTATGATGACTGCGGCGAACAGCCCGCCATAGTCGCCTGAATATTTCATCGCATTCACAATCTGCAGCAGTCCAACGCCTACAGGTGTCATCTTGGACGACGAGGCGAAGATGAGCGCCATGAAGAACTCGTTCCAGACGCTGAGGAAGTTGAAGATCGTGACCGTGATGAGTCCGGGCTGGATCAACGGAAGCATGATCACCCAGAATGTCTTCATGGGCGTGCATCCATCTATGGCCGCAGCCTCTTCGTATGTCCTCGAGAGGGATGCGAAGAAGTTAAGCAGGTACACCGTAGTATATGGCACACGCGTGAAGATGTACAACAGGATCAGAAGTGTCCTGCCCCTTATCCTCCATGCCGTCGTAAGGCTGAAGATGGGAAGGATTATCATGATCGCCGGCACGCTCATTGCAATGATGAGGCTCGACTTGATGATAGCGTTGCACACGAACTTATAGCGCGAGAGCACGTATGCCGCCGGAGCTGAGATCAAGACGGAGAAGACACATGTCACAAGCGAATACAGCAGCGAGTTGAAGAAGAACAACGATACATTGTGTTCCTTCCAGGCACTGGCATAATTCTCAAAGTGCAGTCCGGTTTCGAATTTGGTCGCATTTCCGGAGAATATCTCGGGGGATGTCGAAAGACTCGCCGCAAGAATCCAGAAAAGAAGGACGGCCGTAAACAATATCCAAAGCAAAAGCACGACGTATGCCGGGAGCAGACGTAATTCCTTTTTCCAATTTATACTTCCGATTCTCATATGCGTCCTCCTCAAAGCTCCACGTCATCATCCTTCAGAAGAAGGTTGACAAGGTAATAAACGACAAGTATCAGGATACAGAGGACAACGCCGACCGCAGCTCCCGCGCCTGCATTCCTTGCCGTATTTCCCTTTGAACCGAAAACCGTATCGTAAAGGTATATCACAGGCACGATTGTCGTGGTTTCGGTATCCACCGGGCTGAACATCTTGGACCAGAGGTAGAATGTGGCGGCATTGATCGTCCAGAACGTGAAATTGGTCTTGGTAACCCCCTTCATGAGAGGAACGGTGATCTTGAAGGCCTGCTGCACCTTGCTGGCACCATCTATCGTAGCAGCCTCGTAGATATCCGCAGGGATTTTCTCGATACCGCTGATGAATATCAGCATATAGTATCCGACGGCGCCGAAAATGAACGCAATCAGCATCGACCAGAACTTCATGTCGGTTCCGAGCCACTTGACCGGATCCCCACCGAAAAATGTTATTATGTTGTTCAAAAGGCCATAATCCTGATTGAACACATACTGGATCCACATCGTCGCCAGCGCAACGGCGCTTACGATGTTGGGCATGTAGATGGCCGCCCTGAAGAACTTCTTGAACCTGATGCCGCTTGTGAGCATGATTGCAAAAACATATGCTATGACAAGGGTGATTACTCCGCCGACAAGCCAGATCAGAATCATATTGACCATCGAAGTGCGGAATGCAGGACTCTTGAAGATGAATATGTAGTTGTCTATTCCGTTGAACTTCCAGGTCGAGATATCGGAGGTAGCACTTCCAACTTCGAAAAAGGTCATGAACACGGTCCTGATCACGGGATAAAGATACATGATCAGCAGGGTGAAGACCGTAGGAAGAAGGAAGAGCACTATCATTTTCCTATTCTTTTGCATTTTCTACCTCTTGAGAATAAAACAGGGAGGACTCGCCTCCCTGATCGTTTTTCCAATGATCTCAGTAAAGAGCGTCGAGGGCCGCAGCAAACTGTTCGCCGGTGGAGAACTTACCTTCGAAGAGTTCGATACAGATGTTCTTGATGCTCGGTGTGAGACCGGAATTGGTGTTGAGTCCCATCGTCCAGGAAAGAGGAAGCTCTGTGGCAACCAATGCCTCGACGGTTCCGTCAAGCATTCCAGGCGCCTTGTTTGCAGGATCTGCAGGAATCTGCTCCGCCTGGTCGGCCATCATCTGGTCGTATTCGCCGCTTGTCAGGAAGAGTGCGAAATCGAAAGCCGCCTGTGCGTTCTTGCTGGCTGCCGGGATTGCAAGGGAGTTGGCTCCGCCATAAGCGCCTGCCAGACCAGTGCCGCCCTCTTCAGCCGGGATCACAGGATAATCGAAGTATCCCCAGTTGATCTGCTTGCCGGTTGCGTTGTTGACTTCAGGGCATACATACTGAGCGCAGACAACCATGACAGCGTTTCCAAGACCGATCTTGTTCTGTCCCGACGGATACTCATCCGGTGCTCCGGAAGCAAGATAGCCCTTCTTAACAAATTCAATAAGATCGTTTCCGGCAGCGATTGCTCCGGCGTTCTTCGACCATCCGCCGTTCTTGGTGAGTTCTGTCGTCACAGCCTCGCCGATCCTTCTGTCAAGGTGGTAGCCCACGTTGAAGTTGGCATATGCGGAATCAAGAGCAAGAGGCTCGTATCCGTTATCCTTGAGGATCTGACATACTTCGAGGAATTCGTCCCATGTTGCCGGAGTCTCGGTGATTCCGCAGGCATCGAAAGCGTCCTTGTTATACCAGATGCCTCCGATCTGGGGCTGCTCGGCAATCGAAACCATCTTACCGGTCCAGACCTTGTCCTGGTTCACGAAACAGGCATAGCTCTGTCCTGCATAGTCGGCGGCAGCCGCCATGGCTGTCAGATCAAGGCAGTAGTCCTTATAGCTGTTGCAGATTCTGTTGTAGTCGTCTTCAAAAAGGTCGATGTCCTCACCGGACTCAAGCGCGGTCATGATGATCTGTGAGATATCGCGGCCCTTGAATTCGATTGTGACCTTGGTCCCGGTCTGCGCTTCAAAAGCTTCCGCAGCAGCCTGCAGGACCTTCCCCTGAGGCTCCGCCGCATTCCACATCGACCACATCGTGATCTCGGACTTGGAGCTTTCCGAAGATCCGTTTGCAAAAACGGCGGAAAGGGCCAGAATCATGATGAGAGCTGTTAAAAACAGTTTTTTGGCTTTCATTTTGAAATCTCCTTTTAATCGCTTTTCTGTCTATAATTTAATCTTGGGGTCAGTTTTTGATATCCACAATCAACAAATTGCTCTCTTTTTTATATTTCTTGCTATTTCATCCAAAGAATTGGATAATTTGTACATGAGCAATACACGATTTGAGATTTCTAGTGAAAATAAAGAATTAACCCCGGAATTCAGATATATCACGCATGCAAAATACGGAGCTGACTGGTCCAGCATGATGCATTCCCATGCCATAACAGAAATGATGTACATCACAGGCGGAAGAGGAACCGTTCTGACCAGGACTGGAGCCTTCGATGTGCACAGCGGGGACTTCCTGATTATTCCTCCGCATTTCCTGCATACCGAAAAATCTTCCCCACAGCAGCAGATGGAGTACTATGTGATAGGAATAGAGAACATCTCCTACCAGGAGGATATGGATGACTTCAATCCCATAGTCCCGCTGAGCAACAGCGGAGAGGAAGTGCGGACCTGCATAGATCAGATGTACAGGGAGATCCAGAAAAAGGAAGAGGGATACGGAATGATGGTCAAGAGCCTGCTCCTGCATCTCACCGTACTGCTGATGAGACGTAAGAAAATCGACATGGGCATAGAGAAAACCGATTCGATCCGAAGCGATATAGCGGCGGTGAAGGCATACATCGACGGACACTACAGCGAGAACATAACCTTGGAAAAACTTGCCGGCCTTTCGTTCATAAGCAAATACCATCTATCGAGGGAATTCAGGAAGGAGGTCGGAACCTCCCCAATCTGCTATATGATAGAAAGAAGGATAACGGAGTCAAAGAGCCTTCTGGCATCGACGGAGATGAGCATATCGGACATTTCCTCAAGTGTCGGCTTTTCCTCCTCCAGCTATTTCGCCCAGCGGTTCAAGCTCATCACGGGGACCACTCCGCTGGATTTCAGGAAGACAAGCCACGGGGAAAAACCTCTTGCTATCCCCAGGAATAGCAAATAAGCTGTAAACATGAGGAAAAAGCCAAACATCCTGGTCATAATGGCCGATCAGTTCAGAGGGGATGCCCTTTCATGCATGGGGCATCCGGATGTCAAAACGCCATATCTCGATACGCTCGCATCAAGGGGTGTGCTCTTTGAAAACGCCTACTCCGCCTGTCCCAGCTGCATTGCAGCCCGCGCTGGATTCCACACGGGGCTCAAGCCGGAAAACCACAAGAGGGTCGGCTACGAGGATGGAATAGCGTGGAAATACCCGCACACCATCGCATCGGAGATACGCAAGGCCGGATACTATGCGAACGCATCGGGGAAAATGCATGTGCATCCGCTCAGGAACCTGATCGGTTTCGATCATGTGGATCTTCATGACGGATACCTTCATGCAGCAAGATTCCAGAGCATTCCATACAGGGAATCCCAGAAAAACGCAGACGACTACTACCACTGGCTCAGATGTTGCCTCGGGGCGGATGCGGATGTCATCGATACAGGACTCGAATGCAACAGCTGGGTCGCGCGGCCGTGGTGCTATGACGAAAAATACCATCCCACCAACTGGGTGACGGACAGGGCTGCCGATTTTCTCAGATGGAAGGATCCTGACAAACCGTTCTTTTTGTATGCGTCATATCTGAAACCTCATCCGCCGCTCGATCCCCCCGAATACTATTACAACATGTACATGGGGATGGACCTCAGGATGCCTGCTGTAGGAAACTGGGAGGACGAGGAGGCCTTCAAGGCATCCCCGGTGCTCTTTGACTCAAAAACAGGGCCAAAGGACAAATTCGAGATAAAGCAGATGCTTGCAGGATACTACGGTCTGATCACACATCTAGACCATCAGATAGGAAAGCTCATCCAAGCCCTTGTCGAGGCGCAGGAATATGACAACACGATAATAATCTTCACGGCAGACCATGGCGAGGAGCTCGGAGACCACCATCTCTTCAGAAAATCAAGGGCATACGAAGGATCGGGACACATACCTTTGATAATAAGCGCCCCCGAAGCCCTGATCCCGGGAATCAAAAGAGGATCCAGATGCAGGGCGGTCGTTGAACTCATGGATATCATGCCGACCGTACTCGACCTGGCCGGAGCAAAATGCCCTCCTGTGGACGGACACAGCCTGAAAGGACTGCTGACGGACCCGGACGGGAGGGTGCGCGATCATCTGCACGGGGAACATTCCTATGGACCTCTTTCCTCCCATTGGATCGTCACGGAACACGACAAATACATATGGAATTCCGAATCAGGAAAGGAGGAATACTTCAACCTGGACACGGATCCGAGGGAACTGGAGGAGGTTTCGGATGCAAACCCCGTACGGGTCTCCGAACTGAGGGCCACGCTGATAAAGGAATTGGAGAACAGGAAGGAAGGTTTCGTGAAGGACGGCAGGCTCGTTCCCGGAGCTCCCTACCCTCCGTATCTGAAATGAAAATCCATTGCGGGATAAGAAATATCCCTTCATTTCCGAGGAATCCTTGACAAGCAGAGCGGTTTAAGTCTAAATTAGTCAAGGATTCGTCTATTGGAGAGGTGTCCGAGTGGTCGAAGGTGCACGATTGGAAGTCGTGTATGGTCAAAAGCCATCGGGGGTTCGAATCCCCCCCTCTCCGTTTTTCCGGCAACAGATCCCAAGCAATATGAACCGCCCAACCCCGTCAGGATCGGAAGATAGCAGCGGTAAGCGGACTTCATATGTGACTCGGTCAATTTGTTGCCGGTTTTTTTACGTCCATGCGGAGTTCCATGAGGGATACCACATCCTCAAGCACATCCTGCGAGGAAACATCGATCATCAGCCAACGTTGTCCGTTCATATCCCTCGCACGTTCCCAAGTGCCGGCAACTGACGCCGAGAGCGAGGGGAGAAGGATTTCGAAGCCCTCCCTCTCCTTCCGTCCAATCACGCCAAGGACGCTGAATCCACCCGGTCTGGGATAAACCACGGCAACGGGTCTCGAGCGCCTGCGTATCTTCAAATTCCATCCATATGCCAGAGAGCATCTGCTGAACGAAGTGGTGCAGGAACATCCGTATGCGGCCACACGGGACATGAGCTCGTCGTAAAGGGGGGATGAGACGAGACGTCTGACATCCTCGGTGGAAAAAGCGGTGTTTACATCATATTCCATGCGACAAGTATAACATGATCCGTCATGTTTGACCGTCACAGGCATATACTTTAGAATTACGACATGCAGAATCTGGATTTCATCACACCTCCATGGTATCTTGAATCGCTGGAACTGGAGCCTGTCCCACCGTACGAGGCAGTCGGACTCCAGTTTTCGGCGTTGGTCCTGTTCGAGGGGGACACCTTCGAAGGCCGACGTGTTGTTGAAACGACCACGGAAAAGATCATGTACGGCTATCTCGAGGGCAAAAAACTGTATATCACGGTCGAACTCCCGGTGACGGAAGACGATGACGGAAGAAGGAATACGGTCCATCCCCGATGGTTTCCGCGTCGGGGACTTTTCTTCTGATTTGAATATATGATCGGATGCACGATCTGGAGGGAAGTCTTTCTTCCCCTTTTTATGCTATAATCGCAACCGGAGGACAAATGGCATACGAGGTAACAGCAACAAGAAAAAGACCACAGGATTTCGATTCGCTCATAGGACAGGAATTCGTGGTGTCGACTCTCGAGAACGCCATAAAGGAAAACAGGATCGCCCACGCATATCTTTTTTCCGGTCCGAGGGGGGTCGGCAAGACCAGCTCCGCAAGACTGTTGGCAAAAGCCCTCAACTGCCAGGAGGGTCTCAGCGCGCATCCGTGCGGCAGGTGTTCCTCATGCATCGAGATAGCAAAGGGATCGAGCGTTGACGTGATTGAAATAGACGGAGCCTCCAACAACGGTGTCGACGCCGTCAGGGCAATAAGGGAAGAAGTCACGTTCCCGCCACAGTCTTCAAGATACAAGATCTACATAATAGACGAAGTCCACATGCTCAGCATCAATGCCTTCAACGCATTGCTCAAAACAATAGAAGAGCCACCGGAATACGTCATTTTCATCTTTGCGACGACCGAACTGCAGAAGGTCCCGCAGACGATCCGCTCAAGATGCCAGCAGTTCCATTTCCAGCTGATCAGCCAGGAGAACATTGTCAAGTGCCTGAAAAGCGCAGCAGATGATCTTGGGATCGAGGCCGACGAGGACGCCCTGTACTGGATGGCCAGGGAGGGGGCTGGGTCGATGAGGGATTCCTACACCCTGTTCGACCAGGTCGCAGCATTCTCCGACGGACACATCACCCTTGCGAGGATCAGGGAGAAGCTCGGGATCGCAAGCGCGGAGCAGATCGCCAACATACTCTCCTGCTGTCTTTCGGGAGACAGCCCCGGGGCGATGTCCGCCCTGGAGGATATGTTCTCATCCGGCGCGGGAGAGACGCAACTGGTCAAGGATTTCACCTCCTACATACGCTCACTGCTCTTTTATAAGAACGGAGTCAGGAGGGCCGAGGTCCTTTCATTCGCAAAACAGGACATGCCCGACACCCTTGTCGATGGCTTCACCAAGGACCAGCTGGAAACAATGATGAAGGCCTTTCTGGATCTCTACAGGGACATGAGATTCTCCTTGAGCCCGAAATTCGAGCTCGAGCTGCTCGTATCCCGCCTATGTTCCATCAGGAACCTGTGCTCCCCGATATCTGTTGTGGAAAAACTCGAGGAAATAAGGAACGGACTCAAGGAAGGAAGGCTGGAGATAAGGACGCAGGCGGTGCCGGCTCCAACCCGGACAGCACCGGCGGAGATAAAAAAAAACAGTCCCCTGATCCGGACGGAGACGGAAGCTGACGCAGGTCATTCCACACGGGAAATCCGTCGGGAAGAGCCGCTGCCGCAATCAGAAATCGTGGTGGACGACGGAACGTTCAACAGGCTCTCGCAGAAGCTGAGGGAGAATGGGCTTTCATTTGAGGCCCGGCTTGTTCCGGGCTCCATAAAAAGCTATCTGTTCTCAAACCCCAGACTGGATATTGTAATCGAATCCAAAAGGGCGTTCGATGCGATAAACCTCAGGAAAAGGGAGATTGAAGCCGCATTGGAGGAAATCACCGGCGGAAAGATCCTCCTTTCTCCGACGCTCTTTGTCAAAGAAGCGGAAAAATATTCGAAAGAGATTGAAATGATTCTCAAGACCTTCAAGAACGCCGAGGTCGGAGAATTGAAGCAGGAGGTCGTAAAACATGAACATAAACCCGTTCGAGCTGATGAAACAACTGGGCTCAATAGAGAGCCAGATGAAAGCGATGAAGGAGGATCTGGCGAAACTGACTAGCACCGGCAGCAGCGGAGCCGGACTCGTTGAGGTCACGGTGAACGGCGAGTACAAGGTCGTGAATCTGTCGATTAATCCCGTGATAATCGACAAGAACGAGCACGATACACTCGAGGTTCTCATTCAAAGCGCATTCAATGATGCAACCCAGAAGCTCAAGGACATCATAGAGGACTACACGAGAAGGAAGCTTGCGCAGGCAGGGATCGGGGATAAGAAATGAACGCACTGGAGGATCTTGCACGCCTTTTGAAAAAACTTCCCGGCATGGGAGAGAAGTCGGCCCTGAGGCTGTCATACCATCTCATAAAGACAGAGCCTTCGTTCAACAAGGCGCTCGGGGAGAAGATTGCAACGCTTCAGGACAGGATACACCCCTGCCCCGTCTGCGGCAGCTACACGGAGGACGACATATGCCGATTCTGCTCGTCCGACGACCGCGACCGCAGCCAGCTGTGCATCGTCGAACAGGCGCAGGATGTAGTCTCCATAAGCCAGGCCGGAATATATAACGGACTTTTCCATGTGCTCGGCGGAGCCATAAACCCTTTGAACGGGATAGGTCCGGCGCAGCTTTCATTCAAGACGCTTCTGAAAAGGATAGACGAAGGATCCTTCAAGGAGATAATAATCGCGACAAACCCGACGGAGGAAGGGGACACGACAGCGCTCTACATAAAGCAGATACTCAGGGACAGGGAGGGGCTCACCGTCTCCAGGCTTGCCTCGGGTCTGCCCATAGGAGGGGATCTTGGCTATGTGGACAAGACAACCCTTGCACGCTCACTCAGAGGAAGGATCAAGCTTTAAACCCTCCTGGACGAGAATCAGAGAAAGAGCCAGCAGAAAAAGAACAACCGATGGGAAAAGCACCATGTGGAACGAGGTGAGCATCACTTTCCGCCCCTCGCTCAGTATCGATCCTATCGATGGCATGTAGGCGGGTATGCCGCATCCAAGGAATGAAATGGAAGCCTCGGTGAGTATGCTCGAGGAGAATACGGCTGCAGCCTGGCTCGAAAGCTCGGATACGACATGAGGTATGTAATGGCGCAGCACAAGGCGCCATTTTCTTATACCCTGGCTTTCAAGGGCGAGGATGAAGTCCTTCTTGGAAAGGACCTTCAGCCTCAGGTATCCCGTATATGCGATATTAGGTATGTGCGACAGCGTCAGCGAAAGGATCACCAGAAAGACCCCGGGGCCGAACAAGGCTGACAGAAAAAGTGCGAAAAGGATGGCTGGGATGCTTTTCAGTGCGTTGCAGACAACCTTGAAAAAGGCGCCTGCGATCCCGCCTCCCAGCATCAGCAGGGAAAGAAGCAGGCCCAGGACCAGGCTCGAGAGAGAAACGCACAGGCCGACCAGGAGGGAAAGAAGGCCTCCCTGCGACACAAGCGCCAAAAGGTCCCGGCCGAAGGAATCGGTACCGAAAGGATGCAGAACGGACGGGTGAAGATATGCCTCGCTCGGGGAAAAGGCCGTTTCTTTGGAAAAAGCGATAAAGAAAACAATCAATGACAGAAGAAGACCCAGGCCCGTCAGAAGCTTCCTATTCATCCCTTCCCCCCTTTCTTATCAGGATCCTCGGATCTATCAGCGCCGCTGCGATTTCGGAAATGATCGAGAATACGGCGATAAGTAACGATATGAGCATTACAAGGGTCGTGACAAGGTCGACATCCCTGCTCAAAGAGGCGTTGACGAGAAGGGAACCAATGCCGGGAAGCGCAAACACGGTCTCCACGACCGCAGAGCCTGCGATCAACGAGGCGACAGACTGGAAGACCAGGGATATGAAAGGGACAGATGCAGGGCGCAACGCCTGCTCGAGAGCGGCATTGCCCTCCCCCCTGGAAACCGCCACAAGCACATATGGCTCCCCCATTTCACGGAACAGGCTCTTCTTCAAAACCCTTATGTACAAAGCCGAATGCATCATCGCAAGGGTCAGCGATGGGAGGAATATGCTCCCGATATTGTAGAACAGACCGTCCGAAACACGTACGAACCCGCTTATGGGGAACAGTCTGAGCCGGTACGAGAAAACAAACATCAAGCCCAGTGAAATCAAAAACGAAGGCAGTGAAAAGACAAGGACCGAATATGCAGATGACAAAACATCGCACAAGCCGTTCCTCCTTCTTGCCGAAACCAGACAGACAAATATCGAGAACGGTACGGCCATCAGCAAAGCGGCAAAAGACAGCTCCAACGTCACAAGCCCACGCTCAACCACAAGCGTCCTGATATCGAACCCCTGTATGCTGACAGGCCATGAAAGAAGGAAAAAATCCCTCAGGAAAAGGACATACCTGCATAGGAACGGCCTGTCAAGGCCGAGGGTGCTTCTGAGCCTTGCCACCTCGTCCGGTCCTGCGTTCTCACCGGCAAGATAGTACGAGGCGTCCCCCTTTGCAAACGACGACAGGGCAAAGACAAGGAAAGAGACGACCAGAAGCGTCAGAAGGATTGAAAGGATTTCCCGCAGGACCTTCTTCATCACTCCTCCCTGTATGCGGACCAGAAATGGTTCCCATCCTGCACAATCACCCCTCCGATGTCGGAACCCGAGGCGTTTATGGTGATGTAATGGCCGGGAACCACAACAGGAAGGACGGACCAGAAATACCTCTGTGCCTCCTGCCAGACATCCGCCGCCTCCTCAACCCCGTCCGCGGAATTGAGTTTTCCCATGTACGACGAAGCCTTGTCATCGTAAAACCATCCGGGATAATCCTGGGAAAGATAGAGCTTCATCTGAGGCAGGGCCACGGAAGAGAACGCGGATATGAATATGTCGAACGCCTCCGGATCGCTCCTTTCGCTAAGAAATCCCGTCCAGTCCAGAATCGTCACCTCTGCCTTCATCCCAACCCCTTCAAGCATGTCCTTGAGCGCAAGAGCGATTCTGTCAAGATTCGAGTTGTTGCTCGAGAGTATCCTGACCACCTCCGAACCGTATCCATTCTCCTTCAGCAGTCCGACCGCCGCATCCATGTCCTGGATGCAATACGGATCACCTTGGACGGCAAATATTTTCTGATGGTCCTCCATATAGTCCGAATGCAGGTTGTAGCCATAATCGCCGTAGCATGCCTTCATCAGAGCGTCATGATCCACAGCAAGCGCCACAGCCTGCCTGAACCAGAGCCTGCCGCCAAGGTCGCTCTTCTTGTTGAACACCAATGCGATGCTTCCCGTCTCCTCTCCTCCGATCAGCCTTACATCACCGTTTTCCTTC
Source organism: uncultured Spirochaetales bacterium (assembly GCA_949293595.1). Classification (GTDB taxonomy): domain Bacteria; phylum Spirochaetota; class Spirochaetia; order Sphaerochaetales; family Sphaerochaetaceae; genus Ornithospirochaeta. Next base: position 268,920 of record CASFDW010000002.1, read on the forward strand.
AACTCCGGGATATCATAACTCATGACATCGTTAATGAAATCATATTCTCCTGTCTCAAGTCCGAGGCGGCGTGTTACAGAATCAGGAACGATTAGGTACTTTATGGTATCGAAATAAGCATCCTTGTTCCCCCATAAGCCATCGCTACCGTCACCATACGAAGAGTAATCCTCAAATCTGGAAAGGGTGAGCCCGACCCCGGACTCATATGACGAAAGCCGGTAGGGTCCTGTTCCGACAACGGAAGACACGAGGGAAAAGCTGTTCTCCTCCAGGCTTTCCTCCGAAGCGATGACCGCAGCCTGCGGACTTGAGGCCACAAGGTACGGGAAAAGCGCCAGGTTGTTTTCACTTTCAATATGAAGGGCCCCATCCATGATGCTGAAACGGTTTCCTCCGACCATGTCCGATGCCTGCGCACAGCTGTCGAGCCACCGGTTCATCGATGCCATCGCGTCCTCGGGGGAGAGAACAGACCCGTCGTGCATGTTCACATTTTCCCGTATGCGTATGTCCAGGACATGATTGTCCTCACCAAAGGAATAGGATGAGGCCAGCTCGCAACGCGGGATGCCCTCGCCGTCCATGACGAACAGTCTTTCATACACACTTCCGACAAGCATGTCCCGCAGGGATCTGTTTGTGTTCTTCTGCACATCGAGGTTCGGTATTTCCTGGCTGTACGCAACCACGAGGGTCCTGTCCTCAGCTTTCTGCACGCAGGAAGAGATAATCAATGTTGATAAAAGCAATAACAGGATGGATTTCTTCATGATACGGAAAGTGTATATATTTTGAAGAAAAAAGACCACCCGTGAGCCTTATGAAATGCAACATGAAAAAAGGACCCTGTGACAGGGTCCGTGCATCATACAATCAAAGCTTGTCGATGAGCATCGAGCATTTTCCGGAAGGAATCGGAAGGGTCTTCTTCTTATCCTCCTCGAGTATGTGGATGGTGAAATAATACAGCTTTTCGCTTTCCAGCCTGATCTCCCATCCCCTTATGTTCTTGTTGGAAAGGATCGTGATGTTGTTCTTCTTCAGCGAGAGCTTCTCGATGCCCATCTCCTCCAACGTCTGCATTGTCCAGTAGACGGTCTTCCGCGGAAGGGAGATGTCCAGACCGACGATGTTCTCGATTATGAGTGTGATGGTCACAAGACCGAGCATTGGAAGAAAACGCTTGCGGTTGGCGCACGAGGACGGGCTCGCACCCTCCCCGACCGGACGGTAGATCTCCCATACATCCCCCATGACCTCCTGGTCCGGATGCAATGTGTCGAGGATGTAATACAGATGGCGTATCGCGCATTCGCGGGCGAAGATGAACGAATTGTAGTTCATGAGCCCCTTCACGACCATGTATGTGCAGAACGGGACAACACCGCAACGGTATCCGTCACCCTTCTCGTTATAATATTTCGAGGATACAGGAACAGTAGGGAACGGGTTGTCCGTACCGAACTCCCCGTCATCCTTCAGCTGGTCGACCAGAAAAGACGCATACTCGTCGTTCGGAATCTCCGCAAGCAACGTCCAGAACCCACCTATATGCTTGTTCCTTATGATCTGCTCGGATCCATCCAGGTCGTAATAAAACTTGGTGTCCGGATCCCACATCATGGAATTGATCCTGGTCTTAAGAGAAAAATAGACCCTCTTGTATCTGAACGCGAGCTCCTTGTCGTTGAGGATGTCGCCGATGTTGGACATATACAATGCGGCAATGGCCACCATGCTGTTGAAATCAACAGTATATACAGCACCCTCCCTTTCAAGATCATGCATCTCGGTGGCAGGATACGGAACCTCAAAAAGGCCGTTCGGTCTCTGGAAATTGTTTTTCAACCATTCGAAATACCTCTCCATGTAAGGAACGACATCCTTGAGCCTCTTCTTGTTGCCTATCTTATGATAGAACATATATTCCACATATGGGAAAAGAGGAAGCGTGAGCCCCAGTGGGTTGTCATCGTCGACAACAGCCTCGAGAGTGGAAAGGTCGTAGCGGTTTGAGATCCTTCCATCCTCAGCCTGTCTGGAATAGAAGAAATCGACCATGGAGTAAGGGCTGTAGGTCTGATTGCTGTACACAAGGAAAAGGGAGCTGATCATGACCTGGAAGAGGTCTATCGTATTTCCTCCGTCGAATGTGTAGAAGCCTTCCTCGAAGTTACCGTTGTCCTCCTTGGTCCTCCACAACTCGTCGATCCATACCCATGTCCTATCGTACATGTCTACGAAATCCTGATCATAAAAATGAATTCTTGGCACTAAATCCTTAACCACAAAAAACTCCATATCTGTTGAAAATACAACAAATTTCGTCCTAAAACCGCATTATATAGAATAATTCATATCAAGGGCAAAGTCAACGAAATTTTTTTACAATCTAAATCATGCAAAACAAGAAATTACAAAAAACATGTAATTGTTTTTACCTATTGCAGGAAACAGGACGGAAAACAAAAACGGCGGAAGGAATCAAATCTATGTTGAAATCCTTGCCGTCCATGTAGGAAACGATCTCCCCGTCCGCATGTGAGGCGACGACGGGTTGCTGCGATCTAATGCGTACAGACCGCGTCCGGTATCCTTTGAAATATCTTTCATGCCGTAGATGCCTTCCGGAAAGGAACCACACCGCTGCGGCAAGCAGCGAGGCGCGGGAGAAAGGCCGTTTAGTGTACATGAGATCGAAAAAACCGTCGTCGACCACGGCATCGGGCGCGAGCATGAACGCCGACCCCATCCTGCGGCCAAGGCATATTGATATCTGCTGGGTGAGGATGTCGACGGATTCCTCCTCCGTTTCAAGACGGACCTGGTAAGGCACGGGGGGAGAGAACAGTATCTTGATGAAAGCCAGCACATAACTCGCCATCCCGTTTATCCTTTTGAATTCCATGGCCTTGAAGTTGACGAGCGGCTCGAAGCCATACCCGTTCCCGTTAAGGAAATACCTGGCCCTTTTTTCCCCGAGGACCTCGACGACACCGACATCCACAGGGGAGCCGGAACCTGAAACGATTATGTCCACAGCCTTTTCCACATCCGCAGGAATCCCGAGAGACCAGGCATAATCGTTTCCGCGGCCTATAGGTATGATGCCCATGCAGGGCTTGACAGACGATACGTGGCGCATGATCCCGTTGATCACCTCGTTCACACATCCGTCGCCCCCGGCGGCGACAATGGTCTTATAGCCATCATCACAACCTTTTGCGGCAAGCTTTTCCGCATGTCCTACACCTTTGGTGAAAACAACCGACACATCTCTTCCCGCTTTTTTGAAAAGCCTTTCGATCAGGACGGCTTTCTCCTCTGCCCTCCCCTTCCTGGCCTTCGGGTTGATGATTACGATTATATCCTTTTCTCCCATATGAAGAATGGTATATTCATTTGCCGGCAAACGCAACAAAGAACAGGGTGTTGACCTTATATATGCGTTCTGCTAGACCCTATTAACATGAAGAACGGAAATTTCTACGGAAGACTCGCCTACATATGCGTTCCGATCATGGTGCAGAACCTCATTTCATCGGCATTATCGTTCGTCGACACACTGATGATAGGGCAGATCGGACAGAACGAGATAGCAGCCGTAGGAATCGCAAACCAGGTATTTTTCCTCATCAGCCTGTTCTTCTTCGGAATCGCAAGCGGGACAGGAATATTCTTGAGCCAGTTCCACGGTTCCGGGGAGAAGGAGAAGATGAGAAGCACAATGGCGTTCGCCTCCACGATCTGTGTCACAGGGGCTCTCCTGATCTCCGCCTATTCCTTCTTTTTTCCGGAATCGATCCTCAACATATTCACAAAAGACCCGCTTGTGACCGCACCAGGCAGGGATTATCTGACCTGGGTCGCAATCAGCTACGTGTTCAGTGCGGTGAGCTCGACGCTTTCAATAGGATTCAGGGCGATAAACAAGGCCCACTGGCCAATGGTTGTGACCATGATCTCGCTCACGACCAATGCGATAGGCAATTATCTCCTTATCTTCGGAATCGGACCGTTTCCAGAGATGGGGGTTGCGGGAGCAGCCCTGGCAACCACCCTGTCCAGGCTTATGGAAATGATGATGCTGATGTTCCTTACCTGGAAAAAGAAGCAGGACTTCGCCTTTGGAAGGAAGGATTTCTCCTGGGAGGCTGGATTCATGAGGTCATTCTCATCGACAAGCATACCCGTGGTTTTCAACGAGGTTTTCTGGTCCCTGGGAATGATCCTTTACAAGGTGGCGTATTCGAAGCTTGGGACGGAGGCCCTTGCAACGATAAACATAACAGAAAGCATAGCGAACTTCTTCTTCATCGCCATGATGGGCATCGGCAACGGCGCCACAATACTTCTGGGCAACATGCTGGGAGCCGGAAGAAAGGAGGAGGCAAAGAAGAACGCGCGGCTTATCCTGCGGCTTGCCGTCGTCACAGGAATCTTCATGCTGGCCTTCGAGTACCTGAGCGCCCCTGTATTCACCTCGTGGTTCAATGTTTCAAGCCAGGTCGCACTGACAGCTGTCGCATGCCTGCGCCTGAACGCGGTCCTGCAACCGATAAAAAGCCTGAACATGGTCGTAATCGTTGGCATACTGCGTTCGGGTGGAGACACGAAGGCCGCAATGGCAATAGAGATGGCCAGCCTGTATGCCGTAGGTGTTCCTCTCGCGTTCTTCTTTGTCCTGGTCCTTTCCTGGCCTCTGTTCCTCGTATATATCGCAACCGGATTCGAAGAGCTTGTGAAGCTCATGCTCGGATATGCCAGATACAGGAAATACAAATGGGCCAAAGTACTTACAAACAAAGCCTGAGTATTGTGCTATACTTTTGACATGGAAACAAAAACTTTTAAAGGAATTCTTGCATACACTCCGAACGGAGCGGAATATCTGGACATCACCGTCAAGGACGGTCATATTTTCTCCTTGGAGAAATCCGATGAAAGAAGCGGGCTGAAGGCCGTTCCCGGATTCATAGACACACATATCCACGGATTCTGCGGATACGGCACCGAGGACTGCAGTGTGGACTCGATCTTGAAAATGAGCGAGAATCTCATCCGTTTCGGCATTACATCGTTCTTCCCCACCATATACACGGATACGGAGGAGAAGATGCTCAAAGGCATCAGTGCGTGCCGTCAAGCGAAGGGAAAGGAAAAAGGAGCTTCGATAAGAGGTATCCATATCGAGGGTCCGTTCATCTCACCGCAGAGGATAGGTGCCCAGAATCCCCTTGGAAGAAAAGACCCATCCGTCGAGCTGTTCAACAAATACCTCGATGCCGCCCCTGGCCTTGTGAAGGCGATGACCATTGCTCCCGAACTGGCGGGAGTGGAGCAGGTCGCGGCTCGTGCGGCGGAAGAGGGCGTAGTCCTTCTATGCGGACATACGAACGCAAACTATGCCGAGGTGATGAACGGATACAGGTGCGGAGTACGCCATGCAACCCATCTTTTCAACGCCATGAAGGGCCTCCACCACAGGGAGCCGGGAACCGTCGGTGCCGTACTCTCGTCAGACATGACTGCTGAAATCATAGCAGACGGACTGCATGTCCATCCGGTCGTGGCAAAATATGTCATAGACACGAAGACACCCGACAGGATATGCGCTATCACCGATTCGCTGAAACCCACGGAGCAGGAAAAAGGACCGTTCACCGCAAACGATGTGGAAGTCGAGATCCTGGACGGGCTATGGGTCACAAAGGGACGTCCGGAGCTCATACAGGGATCTTCATTGACGATGTACAAGGGCTTCAAGAACCTGATAAGCTGGGGACTCTCGCCCGAGGATGCCGTAAAGCTCACCTCCACCACCCCTGCAAGGATCTACTCGCTGGACGACATCGGATCCATAGAGGTCGGAAAGAGAAGCGATCTGATCATCATGGATGAGAACTACGATATCAAATCGGTTATAAAAGGATGACAGGAATGTGGTACGATAATCTTCGCAACAAACGGATGTGGGAGATTTTCAGCGAAATCTCCGCCATTCCACGCGAAAGCGGAAACGAGGAAGGGATAAGGAAATTCCTTCTGGACTGGGCCGGTAAAAACGGTCTGGAGGCAAAAAGCGACGCAATAGGGAACGTGTTCATATACGCCCCGGCGACCAAAGGGTACGAAAAGGTCAGGCCCACTGCCCTTCAGGGACATATGGACATGGTATGCGTGAAGACAAAGGAAAGCGGACATGACTTCCTTCACGACGGAATAGAAATCGTTCTGGACGGCAACAACGTCCGGGCAAAGGACACCAGCCTTGGCGCCGACAACGGGATTGCGATTGCAATGGCACTTGCCATCTTCACCGATCCCGATGCGCAGCATGGTCCGCTTGAAGCCGTTTTCACCGTAAGCGAGGAAACAGGACTGACGGGTGCCTTCAACCTGGATCCATCCTTTGTCAAATCAAAAAGGATGATCAACCTCGACAGCGAGGAGGAAGGAATCATCTATATCGGATGCGCGGGAGGTGTGGATCTGACATCGTCCATGAATACGAAATGGACATCCAACAGATATCCACGCAGCTATCGCATAGAGGTCACAGGTCTTCTCGGGGGACACAGCGGAAGCGAAATCGACAAGCAGAGGGGAAACGCCATCAAACTTCTCGCCCGCATTCTCAAGTCGCTAGGAAAATATTCGCTCACCGAAATATCCGGAGGAACCAAGAGAAACGTCATTCCCAGCCAAGCACAGGCAATAGTAAGCAGCAACAACAATATCCATAAAAAGGTCTCAAAGATAGAAAAAGACATTAAGAACGAGTTGAAATACTCCGATCCGGGATTTGAAGTCCGTGTCACAGAGGTGGAGCCCAGGGAAAGGGCCCTTACGGACAAGAGAAGAAAGAACTTGGTGGACGCCCTGTTTGCCGCTCCTGCCGGGGTCCGGGCGATGAGTACGGCGATACCAGGCATAGTGGAGACCTCCAACAATCTTGCCATAGTCGGAACCGAGGAAGACAGGATATTCGTGATAAACAGCATAAGGAGCAACATCGGAAGTGCGAAGGAGGAACACCTCGACGTATTGAAAACGATATACGGCGCCTTCGGTTTCAAGTGTGAGAGCGGAGACGGATATCCAGAATGGGAACCGGATCCAAACTCGAAATTCCTGGCTTCCGTCAGGAAGGCATACAAGGAGATAGAGAAGAAGAATCCCGTCATCACCGCAATCCATGCCGGTCTTGAATGCGGTATCATAAACACGAGGATAAAGGGTATGGACTCGCTGTCCATGGGCCCGAACCTGTCGGACGTCCATTCGGTGAACGAACATGTGGAGGCGGACAGCGCCGAACGTGTCGCCGATTTTCTGAAACAGCTTCTGGCGAAACTCGGATGAACAGGATTCCTTTGATCGGACTAGCAGGCTATCTGCACACTCCGGTGAACAGCGCATTCACATACAGGCAGGAAAATACGAATGAAGCATATACCTCCGCCATTGAAAAGGCCGGAGGCTATGCTTTGCTTCTGCCATACACTGCAGATGGAAAACGCTTGGAAGCGGCGGTATGTGCAGTGGACGGAATACTGATACCAGGGGGGCTGGATGTTGATCCGGAACTTTACGGGGAAACGGCGATGCCATGCTGCAAGGAGCACCACAGGGATATGGATCTCTTCCAGATAGACCTGATAGACATGGCCATCAGAAAGAACCGTCCCATCCTAGGCATATGCCGTGGCTTGCAGATAATCAACGTCCACCACGGAGGAACGCTTTACCAGGATCTGGATGAATGCTTTACCAAGCAGGTATCACATTCCCGTCTGGATTCACCGGGTTCGGCGGTGCACGAGGTCGTGCTGAAGGAAGGTTGCATGATGCGGAAGCTTTTCGGAAAAGCCGTGCTATCCGTGAATTCCCTGCACCACCAGGGAATAAAAAGGCTTGGCGGAGGTCTTGCTCCGGCAGCTGTATGCACCGACGGGCTCGTGGAAGGCATAGAAGACGGCAAAAACGGAATATTTGCGGTACAATGGCATCCCGAAGCATTGATGGAAACCGAAGAATCCTCTTTGCTTCCATTCAAAAAACTGATAGACATGACAAGGACATGACATGCAGGAAACCAGAGTTCAGAAGCTCACGCTGGCACATCCCCTCACCTACCACAGGGAAAAGTTCGGCTTCAACGAGCTTATCAGGATAATGCTGTCGGAACCTGCCGGTACCGACAGCTTCATCAAATTCAAGATCAGCTACAAAGACGCTGGCGCCGTATTCGAATATCTCGATTCCGGGAAGAAAACCCCGCTGACAAAAGAGGAGAAGGACCGTATCGAATCGGGTTTCAGTCCAATAATCCGGAGCACGGACGACACGGAGATACCTGCGGCGACATATTATTTCGAACAGTTCCCCGACCTGTCGGAAGAAAGCCTCCTGACAATCACGTTGTCCGGGCTCTTGAGCCGCAAAAGCAACAGCGACATCGTCTATCTCCGCCTATACAAGGAAAACGTCCTTGAACTGATCATGCAGGGATTCCGCCCTTGCACCTAGTGGTATTTGTTGGTTATATTCATTTTATGGAAGTTGAGAAAATAAGCGATTCACTGCACAGGCTGACGTTTTCGAACGGGAATGAGATCATACTCATCGGAACGGCTCATGTTTCCTCCGGAAGCGTGGAGCTGGTGCAGGAAACCATAGAAAAAGAAAACCCGGACAGGATATGCATCGAACTGGACGGATCCAGAATGAAAAGCAAGAGCGAAGGCAGTTCCTGGAAGGACATGGACATCAGGAAGGTTATCCGGGAAGGCAAAGGGTTCTTCCTGCTCGCCAACACGGCCCTTGCCTCATTTCAGAAAAGGATGGGAAGCCAGACCGGAATCACCCCAGGAGATGAAATCCTCAAGGCTGCGGCGATAGCCAAGGAAAGGAACATCCCTCTTTCCCTATGCGACAGGGAAATACAGACAACATTCAAACGGGCTTGGGCGAAAAGCGGACTTTGGAACAAATGCAAGCTTCTTGCCACTCTTGTTTCCGCCGCGTTCTCCAATGAAACGCTTACCGAAGAGGAACTTGAGGAACTCAAGAAGCAGGATACGTTGGAAAGCATGATGAACGAGATAGCGAAGGAACTTCCGACAGTGAAGGAAGTCCTTATCGACGAACGGGACCGTTATCTTGCAACCAGTATCTATCTGGCCGAAGGAAGGAAGAAGGTTGCCGTCATCGGCGCCGGACATACGAACGGAATAATCAAGACATTGGAAAAGCTGGAAAAAGGAGAGATTGGTACCGATATCGGCGAGATCAACACAATTCCCAAGGCAAAACCATGGGGAAAGATCGCTTCGTACGCAATTCCAGCCCTCATCATCCTTTTGGTCGTGATCGGAATAATCACCACCGGCTGGGACCAGGGAATAAGGATGTTCCTGTATTGGATGGCCGCATGTGCCATTTCAACAGGAATTTTCTCATTCATCGCACTGGCCAATCCACTGAACATCATAATCAGTGCGGTCACGGCACCGTTCTTCGCCTTGAATCCGGTACTTGGTGTGGGAATGCTTTCTGGTGTTCTTGAGGCCACGTTCAGAAAACCGAAGGTAAGGGATTTCGAAGGAATAAACGACGATGCAACATCGTTGAAAGGATGGTATGGGAACAGAATACTGCATGCACTGCTCGTTTTCCTGCTTTCCAGCATCGGGAGCATGATTGGAACCTTTGTGGCCTTTCCCATGCTTATCTCACATCTTTAATCGACAAAGAAAAGGAAGCCCCAGCTTCCTTTTTCTTATCCAGCAATCTTAATTAGCAACACTAACTAACAATATGGTTTCACATGAAACATTGTTCAAAGCAGGAAGGCACTTTTAACCGCACTCTTCACGCTTTTGACAGCAATGAAGGAATCGTCGCTTTTCGAATTCCTATGGTATGGGGCGACGACCTTCTTGAAACCAAGGTCACGTGAAGCCTTGATCTTCCTTTCCATGAAAGGTACGTTCCTTACTTCTCCGGCAAGGGACAGCTCGCCGAACGAGACCAGCGAACCAGGAAGGCTGCGGTTCATTTTGGAACTGTACAGGGCCATAGCCAAAGGAAGCTCGACAGACACGTCGTTCAGCCTGACACCTCCTGCCACATTGACGTATATGTCCTGATCAGACAACTTCAACCCGGCATGCCGCTCGAGAATTGCAGCGACACGGGAGACACGTGCGGCATCGACCTTGTCCGAATATATACGTTGCAAACCGCTCTTTGCTGGCACAACCAACGCCTGGATCTCGACAACGAATGTCCTCGACCCCTCAACGATGCTTGTGAAGGCGATACCCGGAGGAAGATCATCCTCCTCCCTGGACAAAAGGAACACCTCGGTCGGATCCTTCAACCCGTGCAGTCCCCTGCCGTCCATTTCGAACAAACCTATCTCGTCAACGGATCCGAACCTGTTCTTCACAGCACGCAAAAGCCTTATGCCGTTTTCAGCGGTTTCAAAGTACAAAACCGTATCGACCATGTGCTCTACTATCTTCGGGCCGGCGATGTTGCCGTCTTTTGTGACATGCCCGACAAAAAATATTGCGGATCCGCACTTCTTTGCAAGCATGGAAAGAGAAAAGCAGCAGGCCCGGACCTGGTTCGGAGACCCCTGCAGAGACGCGACAGCGGCCGTAGAAAGCGTTTGAAGGCTGTCGACCACGACAACCCTTGGCTTGAGCTTCTCAATCGTCTGTTCAAGCATCTCCAGCCTCGTGTCGCAGTATATGTAGATGTTTGAGAGTGGAAGGCCGAGCCGTTCGCCCCTTTGCCGCACCTGTCCGGGAGATTCCTCTCCCGAAACATAAAGGACATCATTGTTCAGGGAAAGATATGACAGCATCTCAAGCATGAGCGTGCTCTTGCCTATTCCAGGATCCCCTCCTATCAGGACCGAGGACGGAATCATCACCCCTCCGCCGAGAACCCTGTCCAACTCATCGTAACCGCTTGCAAGCCGTACCGCGGAATCCGAGGACACTTCCTCAAGCTTTTTCATGGAAGGATCTATTGCAGAGGCGGAAGCACCCTTCGTCCCGGATTTCTTTTCCGGGACGAAAGTCTCCTCCTCGAACGAGTTCCACGCTCCGCACTCCGGGCATCTTCCGGCCCATTTGCTTTCCACATGTCCGCACCCGGAGCAGACATACCTCACCTGGATATCCTTCATATCGTCAGAAGCTCAGGAGCTCCACCTCGAATATCAGGTATGAATTCGGTGGGATAACTCCGGGATAACCATATTCGCCATATCCCAATTCCGGAGGGATTATAAGCGTCCTCTTCTCCCCCTTGCTCATTGTCTGCAGCGCCTCATTCCAACCTTCGATGACCTGTCCGATCTTGAAAGTGGCCGGTTCATCCCTGGCTATCGACGAATCAAAAACCTTACCATTGAGCAGATATCCCTGATAATGGACGGTGACATCCTGTCCGTATTTTGGGGATTTTTTCCCATCTCCTTCCTTTTGGACGACATACATCAGGCCTGACGGCGTGGTCTTCGCATCAGGATATCTGTTGCGTATTTCGACCAATATCTTCTTCTTGGCCTCCTCAACCGCGGCTGCCTGCTTTTTCTCAACACCTTCGACATAATCGCTGAAAGCCTGTCCGGAAGTATCAAAAGCTTCGGCATCCTTTCCAATCCTGATTATCCTGACGGAATTAATCCTGTCTCCTTGTTCGATCTTGTCGACAATCTTCTGTCCGTCGACAACATGACCGAAAACCGTATGCTTTCCATCAAGCCACGGTGTCGCCACATGAGTTATGAAGAACTGGCTTCCATTTGTGTTGGGACCGGCGTTCGCCATCGAAAGAACCCCCGGACCGGAATGCTTCAGTTCAGGATCGAATTCATCAGGAAACCTGTACCCAGGCCCACCTGTGCCATCTCCCTTCGGACATCCTCCCTGAATCATGAAATCCTTGATGACGCGATGAAAGGAAAGCCCGTCATAGAAAGGCTCACCCTTATCCTCCATGTTCAGCTCACCCTCAGCCAAACCGATGAAATTGCAAACAGTCATTGGACATTTTTTGTACTCCAAAGAAAGAAGAATTTCCCCCTTCGTTGTGTCAATCAATGCGTAAATACCATCTTTCAACTTGCTAGTATCCATATTATTTCCTTATATTATAAGTAATTATTCCTCAAAAAGTTCAGCGCCGTCGCTTAAAAATGAGTATATTCTCTCCAATTCCTTCTGGCTGCGGAATCTTATCTGCAGCTTTCCACGGTTCAGAGTACCCTTGATCTCTACCTTGGCTCCCAAAGCGGAAACAAATTTTTCCTCAACCAAGGATATCTCCTGGTCTTTCTTGATTTCCTTCTTTTTCTGGATGATTTTTCTACCTTTATTATATTCTTCCGCCAACGCTTCGGCTTCCCTGACGCTCAATTCCTGCTCAACAATCTTGTTTCTCAAAAGAACCTGGTCAGATGGATTCACAAGCGACAGTATTGCCCTGGCATGCCCTGCGGTAAGAAGGCCGGAAATTATATCATCCTTGATGTTGTCAGGCAAAGAAAGAAGCCTCATCGTGTTTGCAACCGCAGATCTCGACTTACCGACACGCTGGGCAACCTCCTCTTGCGTATAACCGGTTTTCTGGATCAAGTATTGATAGGCAAAGGCCTCTTCAATAGGATTCAGATTCTCACGTTGTACGTTCTCTATGAGGGAAACCTCTATCCTGTTCTGCTCGTTAAGATTTCTGACAATTACAGGAATTTCAGTAAGTCCTGCCATCAGCGAAGCCTTATAACGCCGCTCTCCTGCAATTATCGAATACTTTCCAGGAGCATACTCCTCAACAATCAAAGGTTGTATGACACCTTGGTTTTTAATCGATTCGGCAAGTTCTTTAAGAGTCTCTTCATCAAATGACTTACGAGGCTGATTGATATTCGGTGAAACAACTGAGAGAGGTACGGAAAGTATCTTGTCTCCGCTCGAAACCTTTTCAATAACATCAGGCATCGGAATCGAATCAGGAACCCCTTCCCTCGTCTGAAGAGTGGTGGAAATCACACTATCTATCTGGGCATCATAATCAAATCCTGACAAAAGGGAGCCCATTCCTTTTCCCAATCCATGTTTCTTATCACCAGGCACGAGACACTACCTCCTTTGCAAAAGCTTGATATGCTTTACACCCTGCATTGGATTTATCATACACATTTATTGGCAACCCATGACTAGGGGCTTCTGACAGACGTACAGAACGAGGAATTATAGTTTTAAAAACAAGATCCTTGAAATAACCGGATACATCATCAACAACATCCTGGTTGAGCAAAGTACGCTTGCTGTACATTGTGAAGAGAATACCCATAATGTTAAGCTCAGGATTGAGACTTCTCTTTACATTGGTAATTGTACGCATCAAAAGATTCAATCCTTCCATGGCCATATATTCACACTGTAGAGGAATAATGACATAGTCGGCCCAAACCAATGCATTCATCGTTTCCAAGCCCAAAGCAGGAGGACAATCCAAAAGAATGAAGTCAAACTGATCATCCAAATCTCTTAAAGAATGTTTAAGATAGAATTCACGATTATCTTCATCAACCAATTCAATCGATAATCCAGCAGTATCCACAGAACCAGCTATCAGATAAAGATTCTTAACTATGGTGGGCTGAACCGCATCAACAGCATTTTTCTGTCCCACAACAACCTGGTAGATGCTGGCTTTTCTACTGTCTCCGGTCACAGCTCCCGTAAGATTCGCTTGAGAATCGAAATCTATAAGAAGAACCTTATATCCCATCTCAGCCAGACAAGAGCCAAGATTGACACATGTAGTGGTCTTGCCAACACCTCCTTTCTGATTAAAGAAGATGATTTTATGAGCTTTCATAGTTTTACTATAAGTAATTAATAAATCTTTGTCGACAAAATTCTGTGAAACTTGACCTACGTAAATACATAAAGTATATTTTAAGTGCGGAGGAAGCAGCTATGGAAGAAAAAATCAAGGAAGCAATCAACGCTATCCGTCCTGCTCTTCAGAATGATGGTGGAGACATCGAGTTCATCAGAGTGGAAGGGAAGAATGTATATGTCAGATTAGTTGGCGCCTGTGCCGGCTGTCCAATGAGCCAAATCACACTTTCTAATGGGGTTCAAAGGTACGTCAGAGAAGTAGTAGATCCCGAGTTGGTAATTATCAACGAAAACGCTCCTTCTTTCTGATCCATAATCAAAGTCTTCTTACAAATATCCAGCTTGCTTGCTGGATATTTTTTTGATGTTTCACGTGAAACAAAGCAATAAAAATAACTTACAAAACAACAAAAGAAATATAAATAATTAATTTGCTTTAATATTATTCATAGAAAAACTATCCTATCCAATATCAAAAAGCAGTACACAAAAGTGTATCGAAGAATAGAAACACTTATTTATTTTAACTAACCTATCTTGTTTTAAGATAATAAAATCACTTACTCAACCAACTACGTCTATAATTAATAAAAAGTTAATTCATGTCGGACCAATTTCAAACAACAGATGTTTCACGTGAAACATAATTGCTAATCAAATTTTATTCTAGTGGTTTGAACAAAAGAGAAAAGGCCGCTAAAAATCAAAGAGTAAACATTTTTATTAGGGGGTATTTATTAGGAAAAATCAATGCATGATTACATGTGAGAATAATTTGAATTGTGCAACCTCTTGGTTTAGTCATACTTCCTTTGAGTAAAGTACAAAAATCCTCATTTTAAAGCGCTATTTAAAGGTTTTTTCTTTGTGTTTCTATTTATAATAACAGTTTTAAGTGGGTTTTTCTCCTATATTATTCCTATCAAATAGGATAGTTATTTATGCCCGGATTTTCCTGTTTTATAAAAAATAGCCCATGCACGAATGCATGGGCTGTGCCAGTAAATTATGCCATTATTCTTCTGATGTTGAGATTTCTTCTGTTGCATCTACAACATCTTCTGAATCTTCCATATCTTCCTCGACATCTTCCTGATAACCGGTGATGGCCATGGCGTTGATGGAATCCCCAGCTTTCTTAAAGGCTGCAACCTTGACACCTCTGGCGCTTCTCCCTTGTGTGGAAACGTCCTTGCAGTGAACTCTGATGGCCTGTCCTTTCTTAGTGATAAAGATGACATCGGAATCATCATCCACAGCAAAGGCATCAACAATTCCGTTTTCGCCTTTTTCAATCGTATAGATCTTTTGTCCCATGGTTCCTCTGCCATGACTCATGAATTCACTGAAGAGGACCTGCTTTCCCTTACCTTTTTCGGTTATCATGAGGATTTTCTTTCCTTCTTCAACCTTGACAAGTCCGACAAGTTCATCTTCACCGATGAGTTTGATACCACGCACCCCGTGGGTACTTCTTCCCATTGTTCTGACAGAACTGGCGGAAGTCCTTAGACCTTTTCCATCCTTCGTAACGAACATCACATCATCCTCTTCCTCGACGAATATCGATTTTGCAAGCTCGTCACCCTCATCAAGTATTATTGCCTTAACACCCTTCACCTTGGCATTGATGAAATCGTTCAGGCGCACCTTCTTTGAAACGCCATACTTTGTCCCCATGAGGATGTATTTATCCTCGGAGAATTCAGAGAAAGAGATGATTGATGTGATCTTCTCGTTGTTGTCAATTTGGAGCACGCTCTTGACGCTTGTGCCTTTTCCTGTCTTCGTATGTTCAGGAATGTCGAACGCCTTCACATAATATGCTTTCCCCAGATTCGAAACGAAAAGAATATAATCATGGCTGTTGCAAATGAACAGGTGCTGCACAAAGTCGTTGTCAACAAGCTTTGCACCGATTGTTCCCTTTCCACCGCGTTTCTGGGCCCTGTACTCATCAATTGGAATTCTCTTGGCAAAACCCTTGTTGGTTATGGAAATCACAACCTCTTCCTTCTTGATGAAATCCTCAGGGGAGGCGTCCTCGAGCTCGCGCTCGTTTATTTCCGTCCTCCTGCGGTCTCCATAGGTTTCTCCTATTTTTCTGAGCTCATCCTTGACCACCTCGAGTATCTTCCGTTCATCCGCAAGAAGATCCTTATAATATTGGATCTTGACCTCAAGCTCGGCAAGTTCCTGGAGGATTTTCTCGGTCTCAAGATGGGAAAGACGTCCAAGTTTCATATCAATGATGGCGTCTGCTTGGATTTGTGTTAAACTAAATCGCTTTTGAAGCTCCAAAGAGGCTATCGTATTGTCTTCCGACTCTTTGATGATTCTGATTACTTCATCTATATTGTCGAGACCGATCTTGAGTCCTTCAAGGATATGGGCCCTTTCTTCGGCCTTCTTCAGATCATACCTCGTCCTCCTCTCAACAACCTCCTTCCTATGATCGACATAGGCAACAAGCATCTCCTTGAGATTGAAAAGCTTTGGTGCACCATTGTAAAGAGCAAGATTATAGATGTTGAAATTAGACTGAAGGGGAGTCCTCATGAACAACATGTTCAAAACGATGTTTGGAACAGCATCCTGTTTGAGTTCCACGACAATCCTTATTCCATCACGTCCGGATTCATCTCTTACTGCGCTGATACCCTTTATGACCTCATCCTTCCTGAGCTCGTCGATTTTCTTCACCAATTCGCTTTTGTTGACCTGATACGGTATCTCCGAGAATACGATCCTGTCATGACCCCTGTCATTCTCCTCGATCTCGTATCTGCTTCTGATGACAACTTTTCCCTTTCCAGTCGTGTAAGCATCAAAAATCCCCTTCTTGCCACAAATTATGCCATAAGAAGGAAAATCCGGCCCCTTGATATACTCCATCAATTCAGGAATGGTGATATCAGGATTATCAATCAACGCAGAAATTCCATCTATGACTTCCCCGAGGTTGTGAGGGGCAAGATTGGTCGCCATTCCTACAGCGATTCCGCTTGATCCGTTCACGAGAAGGAACGGGAAAGCAGAAGGCAGAACAGATGGTTCCTTAAGGGATTCATCATAGTTTGGGCTGAAATCGACGGTATCTTTTCCGATATCCGCTAGCATTTCTTCACCCAAACGGCTCAATTTTGCTTCCGTATAACGCATGGCAGCCGGAGGGTCGCCATCAATGCTTCCAAAATTTCCCTGCGGTTTCACAACCGGATAACGTAAAGAGAAATCCTGTCCCAAACGTACCAGTGCGTCATAAACAGATGCATCTCCATGCGGGTGGTATTTACCAAGGACATCACCGACAACACGCGCACATTTCTTTGTCTGCGAGCTGGCTTTGAGTCCTATATCCCACATATCATAAAGAATCCTTCTGTGTACGGGTTTCAAACCATCCCTTACATCCGGAAGGGCTCTTGAAATGATGACGGACATGGCATAATTGAGGTAGCTTGTCCTCATTTCTGTGGAAAGATCGGATTGTATGACCTTGCCGAGGTGTTCTTCCTGTATGTTATCGTCCATAAAAACCTTCCTTAAACATCAAGCATGCTCACGTATTTTGCGTTCTGCTCGATATACTCCCTTCTGGGTTCCACATCCTCACCCATAAGCATCGAGAACACCCTGTCGGCCTCCTCTGCATCAGACAGATGCACCTGACCGATCATTCTCGTCTCCGGATTCATCGTGGTCTCCCAAAGCTCTTCCTTTTCCATTTCTCCGAGACCTTTGTAACGCTGGGCGAGAACCTTACCCTCATCACCCTGTGCATACTGGTCTATGATCTGCTTTTTCTCCTCCTCCTGATACGCATAGAACACTTTTTTTCCTATTGTGATCTTATAGAGGGGAGGCATTGCGAAATAAACATATCCTGCTTCGATCAAAGGCTTCATATAGCGGAAGAAGAATGTAAGCAAAAGAGTTCTGATATGAGAACCATCGACATCAGCATCCGCCATAATGATGACCTTATGATAACGAACCTTGCTTAAATCGAATGTACTTTCCTCTCCGGAGGCTGCCTTTTCATCTTGTGTAGCTTTATCTTCGTTATAGCGCGTGATGCCGGCACCTATGGTTTGGATGACAGGATGAAGCTTTTCATTGTTGAGAACTTTGGCTTCCTGTGCCTTCTCAACATTGAGCATTTTCCCCCAAAGAGGAAGGATGGCCTGGAATCTGCTGTCACGTCCTTGCTTTGCGGTTCCACCTGCAGAATCACCCTCGACGATGAATACCTCACACTTCGCAGGGTCCTTTTCAGAACAGTCCGCAAGTTTTCCGGGAAGTCCGCCACCTTCGGTTTTCTTCCTGATGTTCTCACGTGCCTTTCTCGCAGCTATCCTTCCGATTGCGGCATTTGTGACCTTGTCAAGAAGCTTGTCGAGATCCTCCGGATATTCGTCGAAATAGTTTGTCAGATTCTCATAAACCAATGAATCAACTATACCCCTGACAGCGGAGTTTCCAAGCTTCATTTTCGTTTGTCCCTCGAACTGAGGTTCGGGAAGCTTTACTGAAACGACGGCGGTCAGACCTTCGGAAATATCCGATGCCTCAAGGCTTTCGGAATATTTCTTCATATATTTGACACTTTTCTTCAACTGGTTGTTCAAGCAGCGAGAAAGTGCCGTCCTGAATCCGACAAGATGGGTTCCACCCTCCCTGGTGTTGATATTATTGACAAACGTATAGATCTTCTCGTCATATTTATCGTTGTATTGGATCGAAACCTCGACCGAGACCTCCTTTCTGGGTTTCTCGATGATTCTCTTTCCTTCAAACGATATCGGTTCGAAAAGCGTCGTCTTGTATTCGTTGAGATACTTGACGAAAGAGGCGAGGCCTCCTTCGGCATGAAGATGGTCCTTCCTTACAAGCTCGCCCCTTCTGTCCTCGACATCGATTGCTATACCCTTGTTCAGGTAAGAAAGCTCCCTGAACCTGGTAAGCAGGGTATCGTAGTTGAAACTGTTCCTTTCCATGATGGAAAAATCAGGCGAGAACCTTACGAGCGTGCCAGTGGTCGTGCAGTCTCCGATGCACTCCACAGGTTTTTCAGGAATACCTTTGTGATAAACCTGCCTGTAGACCTTTGGAGCCCTGTATACCGTAACCTCCATCCAATCGGAAAGTGCGTTCACACATGATACTCCAACCCCATGCAGTCCTCCTGAAACCTTATAGGCGTTCTCGTCGAACTTTCCTCCTGCATGCAGCTGTGTGAGTACAACCTCCAATGAGCTCTTCTTCTCCGTTGCATGGATATCGACAGGAATTCCCCTTCCGTTATCCAGTACCGAACAGATTTCTCCATATTCACCATTTTCAAGCGTGACGACAATCTTGTCGCAATAACCTGCCATGGCTTCATCGATGGAGTTGTCAACAACCTCGTAAACAAGGTGGTGAAGACCATCTATGCCTGTTGATCCGATGTACATTCCAGGACGTTCACGTACCGGTTCCAAACCTTTGAGAACTTTGATTTCTCCGCCAGTATAATGTCTGCTGGCTTCTTCTTTTCTTTCTTCTTCTTCGTTCATGTTGGTCCTTTTGAATACATTTTTAAAAAACAATATCCAGCATAAAAAATTACACTGCCGGATAATAGTGGAATTATACATTTTTTACAAAATAAATGCAACAAAACCGGGTTTTTTTATTCCATATACAAATATTTATTATGAAAAGAGTTAATCAATAAAACCAAAGAAGGCGAAAATATATCTTGAACTCATCGCTTTTGACGGTTAACATTAATGGCACGGTACTTTGAAAATGCTGAAAGAAATATGGGAAAAATCTAAGGAACAGATAATAGAAAGCCTTCCTCCATCAAAGACGATGTGGGTCAAAAATGTCGAGTATGACAACGAGTCGGACGATGTTCTCACATTGTCGGTCACAAGCTCTTTCTATCTCGACAACCTAAAAAAGAATTGTCTGAGCCAGATGGAGAACACGGTTTCCGATTATGCGGGACAGCCTATAAAAATAGAACTTGTGATCAAAGCCGACAGAGTGAAAAAATCGGATGACGAAAAAAAAGTAAGCAAGACAAACAATAGTACGGAAACTAAAAAGAAAGAAAAAAATGAAACTCTGAATCAAGCATATACTTTCGATAATTTCATAATAGGAGAAAATAACATCTTTGCCTGCAATGTAGCAAAGGTTATTGCAAAAAACCCTGGGACAAGTTACAACCCCTGTCTGATATATGGAGGGGTCGGTCTTGGAAAAACCCATCTCACACAGGCGATAGGCAACTATGTATACGATCATAATCCGAGGATGAAGGTGATATACGTGACAGCCGAAACCTTCACTAACGAACTTATTCAATCAATAACCAACAGGGCATCCAACAACAGGTTCAAGTCAAAATACCGTTCTGCGGACGTACTGCTGATAGACGACATCCATTTCATCGCAAACAAGGAAATGACCCAGGAGGAGATATTCCACACATTCAACGAGCTGACCGAAAACTACAAGCAGATCGTTGTAACATGCGACCGCCCACTCACGGAGCTGACCGGCATAAACGAACGTCTCATAACAAGGTTCAGAAAAGGTGTCAGTGTGGATCTGCAGCCTCCACAGTATGAGACAAGGATGGCCATCGCCCAAAGGATGTGCAGGGACCTGGAATTCAACATATCCAACGATGTACTGGAGTTCATATGTCTAAGCATTAAGACGAACGTCAGGGATCTGCAGGGAGCTATAATGACGCTCAATTCCTTTTCCAAACTTGTAGGTAAGCCCATAACGAAGGAAATAGCCGCAGAGCATATAAAGAACTTCATACCGACACAGCTTATAAAAAACAACGATATAACAATCGACCAGATAGTTCATACCACGGCCGACTATTTCAATATAAGCGACTACGAGCTGCGCGGAAAAGGAAGAAACAAAACACTCACTATCGCCCGCCATATATCGATGTATCTTGCAAACGAGCTGACAAATCTGTCCCTCACTGAGATAGGAAAGTATTTCAACAGCAAGGACCACACAACTGTCAGCTATGCACTGAACAAGATAAAAAGCGTTCTAAATACTGATGAGAGTGTCAAAACAGCAATCGACAACATCTCCGAAAATCTGAAAAAATGATGCACAGGTTTTCCACCGGAATGTGGATAACTCCGTGAAAAACCTGTGGAAAACCTGTTGGTAACTTGTGGACAAGTTGTTGGAAAAACACCTTTCTGCTGACAAAAAACAGTGAAATTACAAAAAAAATTTGTGGAAAACTTTGCAACACTGTGTTTAAAATTAGGCGTAGGCGTGAAAAAAAGTGAAAAACACTGGATTTTTCCACAAGTTTTTCCACAACGTAATTATCTTATATGAAAAAACTTAATATAAGTTATCCACGTTTTCACATGCTCTACTACAACTACTGATATTGATATATAATGAAAGTGGATAAGGAGAAAAAAAACATGAAATTCATCTGTTCATGCGAAAGCCTTAAAAAAGAAATCGGATATGCCATAAACTTCACGACCAAAAGAAACGCTCTTGCCATAACAAGCAACGTGCTTCTCGAGAATCAGAACAACATACTGACAATAAAGAGCACCGACGGAAAAAACGGATTCGTCGGAAGGATAGAGGTGGAGACAATAATACCGGGATCCACCACAGTTATATGTGAGAAACTTTTCGATGTGCTCAAGAATATTTCATCCGAAATCTCGCTTGAGCTTTCCGAGGAAAATGAAAAGCTTTCCATAAAAAACAGCACAGACAGCAAATTCCTTATAAACATAAGAACAATATCTGCTGATAAATTCCCAGATATGCAGGATTTCTCCGATGACGATTATTTCACCGTAGGCCAGAGCGATTTCTTCGACATGGTCGACAAGACCAGTTTCGCAGTAAGCCGTGATGAGTCCAGATATTTCCTTACAGGCGTATACCTGGAGAAGAAGGACGACAAGGTTGTTATGGTTGCAACCGACGGTAAGAGACTTGCCTGTGTGAAAAGGGTTTTTGAGAACGAGATACCTACATTCACTCCTTCCATACTTTCCACACAATTTCTGTCCAATCTCAGGATGATAGGTTCTGGAGATGGTGTAATGAGCCTTGCTTTCAAGGATTCCTATGCATATGCGAACATCGAGGGACATTTCATCTACTCGTTGATCATAACCGGTAATTATCCAAACTATGAAAGGGTTATACCGAAGGAATTTGCAAACAGGTGCAGAATAAACACATCAGACATGCTCGATGCGATAAATCTTATTTCCGTCATGATAGAAATGAAGAGCAAGAAGATATTCTTCGATATAAACCATGATGGTGTCATGATATCGGGAGAAGACAACGATGGAGACAGCAAGAACATCGTCAAATGTGATTATGATGGTCCTGAGGTAAAGCTAAGTTTCAATTACAATTTCCTTCAGGAATCGATAAAGAAGATAGACAGCGAAGAATTCAACATCTGTTTCAATTCCAACAACTCCGCTATCGGACTTCTCAGCGAGCCTGAAAGCGACTACATCTTCATAATAATGCCGATGCAGGCATGATCCCAGATGAGATTTCTCAACATCGGGATGGAAAATTTCAGGAACATATCCTCCGCCTCGATAGAGACCGACGCGGAGGATATAGTTCTTGTAGGTACGAACGGACAGGGAAAGACCAATTTTCTCGAGGCTTTATACATACTTTGCTATGGTTCGTCCTTCAAGACATCCTATTTGAAGGAAGCGGTCGGACATGGCGGTGAGAGTTTCAGGCTTGAGGCAAGATTTCTGAATGATTTCGATGAGATCCAGAACATAAGGTTCTTGTTTGACAAGGGCAGAAGATATATTGAAATCGACGGCAAGGAGATAAAAGACCGCAAAGAATTGATATATCAGTTCCCATGCATAGTATTCTGCCATGAGGACATGGATTTCATAAAAGGTGAACCTGAGACAAGAAGGAAATTCTTCGATCAGACAATGAGCCTTT
The DNA here is from genome assembly GCA_949293595.1 of uncultured Spirochaetales bacterium. GTDB lineage: Bacteria > Spirochaetota > Spirochaetia > Sphaerochaetales > Sphaerochaetaceae > Ornithospirochaeta. Next base: position 291,869 of record CASFDW010000002.1, read on the forward strand.
ATTCTCCTTTATTCTTCGATGATCTGAGGACATACAGGAACATACTTGCCAAAAGAAATGCAGCCATAAAGAATGGACAGACCGATATAATTTCCATTTATGATATGAAACTCGCCGAAAAAGGACTTTCATTGATGAAAGAGAGGAAGGAGGCCGTAGATGATTTCAACAAGATATTTCCCGTATTGTACTCAAAGGTCTCCAATGGTAAAAACGACCTGCATATAAGTTATCAGAGCTCCTGGATGGATGTTTCATCCGTATCGGATGTTGTCAGACTTCTTGAAGAGAGAAGGGATGTGGATATGAGGATGATGACCACGACTTCCGGCATACACAGGGACAGATTCGTCGTAAGGGATTCGAACGGGATATTCAGTCAGACAGGATCCACAGGACAGCTGAGATTGTGTTCCCTTATCTTCCGTATAGCCGAGGCCGAATCTTTCTACAGGATGACAGGAAAGAAACCGATACTTCTGATCGACGACGTTCTTTTGGAACTTGACGATGAAAAACGTGCTTTGTTTCTTGACAACCTGTCATTATACAGCCAGGCGTTCTTCACCTTTCTTCCAAGAGAGAATTATTTCGCGTCCGACCATAGGAAGCCTATGTGCTACAATGTTTCAAATGGAGGGTTCTTTCTTGTCTGACAAATTGTACAAGGATGCGAAGGATGTCGTATCGTCCGTGATGGAAAACATGATGGGAAGCATCGAGAACAATCCTTTGAGAATAAATGAAAGATGGTCCGATATAGTCGGAATTAACCTTAAGGATTTCTGCGAGTTCGACAAGGTTGCGAGAAAAATCCTATATATAAATGTTTTCAGTCAGAATTACACCACGTATGTCTTGATGAACAAGAACAATATAATGAAAAAATTCAATTCTTTTTACCCTGATCTGAAAGTGAACGGCATCAAGGTGTTTTGCAGCCATATGTAATTTTTTGGATAAAAAAGAATAGAATATCTATTGACCAGTACCCTAACTGTCTGTAAAATTCAATGTCTGGACACCTGTGTCTTTTTGAGAATGAAAAAAATTAACGCATAAGCGGAATATTGGAGATTACCCATGAGTTACAAAGGCAAGAGAACTTATCAGCCAAGTAAGATGAAGAGAACCAGAAAGTTTGGTTTCCGTGCTAGAATGGCTACAAAGGGTGGACGTCTGGTGCTTGCTCGCAGAAGGGCAAAGGGCAGATACAACCTCACAGTCAGTGATGAGAAGAAGCCTTACTAAGACAGAAATCATCAGAAAGAAGGACGATATTGATCGCATTTTCAAGCAGGGAAGACGGTTTTCCTGTGAGGGAATGCGATTAATTGCTCTTTATAACAATCTCGATTTCGACAGGTTCATCGTAATTCCGGCCAAGCATTATGGGAATTCCGTGGAACGGAATCTTGTAAGACGCAGGGCAAAGGAGATATTCAGATGCTGGCCTGGAAGATTGTACAAGGAATGTTCTTCTTCTGAGTCTTCAGGCTTAGATTTGGTCTTGGTGGTGTATCCAGGAAGGGTTTCCGATTTTTCCTTGCTTGAGTCCAACTTCAATTCATTATTGGACAGGTTGAACCGGAAATAGTTCCTTTTTCCTCTTCATGCAGAGTTCCTATTCCTACCTTCTAAATACACGACTTTACTTTTTTCATCGATAAAGGAGAAAAAATGGATAGGAATACTGTAATTGCAATCGTTTTATCAGCAATTGTCATTATAGCAGCTACAACGATACAGGCTGTTTTTTTCACGCCTGAGATTGATCAGAATGCGATTGATGTCCAGCAGACTGTAGAGACGGTCGAGAACACGGCCATATCCTCTTCTACCGAGGCATCCGAAGCATATGGAGTCCTTTTCAAGGAAACAGGTACGGAACCGGCCTTGGATAAATTCCATATTGAAAACGAGGTTGTGGATATCACTTTCAATCCCGAAGGTGCTGTCGTTGACAGTGTAAGGTTGAAGGAGCACAAGACAGATGGTCAGCCTTCCGAATTCATATTCAGGGATGAGGATTCTGTCGGTGCTTTCATGCTATATGCAGGAAATGACAGGACAAATCCGATAGATGCATCGTTCAACTACAGCGTCAAGGAACTTTCCGTCGAAAATGGAAATATAACTCAGGTGACGTTCTACCGCGACTTTATTGATCTTGAGACAGGAAAGACTTTCACCATAAGCAAGATTTTCGCCATTCCCCAGAATGACGAATACATGATCCAGCTCGTCATCGACATAAAGACATCCGACGGATCCGCCATACCGCTCAGCTTCAATGGATATTCGTACAATCTCAGCTTCGGCCCACAGGTCGGACCCGAGTTTGAAAACCTCAGCAGCAACTATGATTACAGAAGGGTTGGGATCCTGAGAAACGACAAGGGGAGCAAGACCAATGTCAAATATGACAAGAACGGAGTATATACGTATATTCCTGAGGAAGCGGATGAATATCTCGATTGGATGAGCCTTGGCGGAAAGTATTTCGTGGCCATTGCAATTCCGGAAACCGATGGAATAATAGGAGCATACAGTGCCACAAATGTGACAAAAGATGAGGGTGTGAGCCAGGAAAACTACATCTATCTTACAAGAGAGGCCACATCTTCGTCTTCAGTCAAGGATGTTTACTCATATTATCTGGGACCTCAGAGCAGCAGTGACCTGGTAAAATATGACAGGGCTCAGGACAACATATTCGGTCTGAGCGAGCACAGGCTCAAGAAGGCCTCGGATACGAGTTGGCTCGGATGGTTGGAAACCATTTTGAAATGGTGTCTGACAATGATCTATAAGGTGATACCTAATTATGGTGTTGCAATCATAATAATGACCATTGTTATCAAGCTGATACTTCATCCGCTTACAAAGAGAAGCATGGAATCCACCGCCAAGATGGGTGCATTGCAGCCAAAGATAAACGAGATCAAGGAAAAATTCCCGGATGATCCTCAGGCTCAGAACGTAGCCATGGCAAAGCTTTATAAGGAAGAGAACATCAAACCGATGAGCTCATGTTGGCCGATGCTCATACAGTTCCCGATCCTCATAGCGTTCTATGGTCTCCTCAACAACAACATCGATCTGCGAGGTGCAATGTTCATCCCAGGATGGATAACCGACCTTTCCATACCGGAGACCATCTATACGCTTCCCTTCAATATTCCGTTCCTTGGAAACAAAATCCATCTGCTTCCTATCCTTTATACGATAAGCATGATATTCAGCATGAAGATAACTCAGCAGGGTACTTCGGCTGCAGCAGGACAGGCTGGAATGATGAATTTCATGACTTATGGCATGCCGATAATATTCTTCTTCATACTGTACAACGCACCATCTGGATTGCTTGTGTACTGGTCTGCGATGAACGTGATCTCGATCGGAACACAGATCTATGTGAATAAGAAGAAGGGCAGCCAGTTCAAGCTTGAGGAAGCAAAGAAGGAAGCCGACAGGATCGCATCGAAGAAGAAAAAGAGAAGGTAAGATATAAATGTGCAAAGATTTTGAAGGAAGAACAGAGGCTGAAGCTCTTCAGAAAGCACGTGAGGAGCTTGGTCTGAAAAATGACGATGTATACGTGGAGGTCCTTGAAGAGGTTAAGAAGACCATCTTTAAAAAAGGATATGTGAAGATCCGCGTATATTATGGAGAGGACGGGGATAGTCCCGTTGAAAACGAGTTCGAGGAAAAATCCAGGGATGTTGATGTTATTCCCGGACAGGTTCTTGAAGCTGAGAACGATCTTGAGAGAAAGACGGTCAGCTATATATCCACATTAATAAATAAGATGGGGTATGAGGCTTCCGTCACCATCAATTACAGGAAGGACAATAAGATCGGAATCAATATCGACAGCCCCGATTCGAGCATAATAATCGGCAGAAAGGGTAAGAATCTCGATGCCATCCAGCTTCTTGCAAATGTGTATGCAGGAAACATCGATGAGGATGTGAAGATTGTTGTCGACAGTGAAAACTACAGGATGAGGCACGAGGAGCAGATAGTCAGAACCGCTTATAAGGCTGCTGAATATGTCAAGAGGACGGGAAGAAGCAAGCTGCTCGATCCCATGAATCCTTTTGAACGACGTCTTGTACATACCGCTTTGAATGATTTCAAAGGAGTTGATACCAAGAGTGAGGGAGAAGGCCTATACAAGCAGGTAAGGATAATACCTTTCAAGGAAAGCAACAGATAAAAAAATTCCTCCATCGTTGGATGGAGGATTTTTAATTTCAGCCGTAAAGAACTTTCCTATAGAATCAGTAGTTCTTTCCGAGAAGCTCGAAATAAGCCTGGGGATGTGCACATACGGGGCAGACTCCGGGTGCGGCCTTTCCTACATGGATGTGTCCGCAGTTCCTGCACTTCCAGATCATTTCTCCATCTCTTGAGAATACAAGTCCATCCTCGACATTCTTCAGAAGAGCAAGATACCTTTCCTCATGCTCCTTCTCAATCTTTGCTACACCCTTGAAGAGAGCTGCGATTTTTGTGAATCCCTCTTCCTCGGCTTCCTTTGCAAATGTGGCATACATGTCGGTCCACTCATAGTTTTCACCGGCTGCGGCATCCTTGAGGTTCTCGTTTGTCGATGGAATCTCACCGCCGTCATGAAGAAGCTTGAACCAGAGCTTTGCATGCTCCTTTTCGTTTTCCGCTGTTTCAAGGAAAATTGCAGCAATCTGCTCGTAGCCTTCCTTCTTTGCCTTTGAGGCATAGTAGGTGTACTTATTCCTTGCCTGGCTCTCGCCTGCAAACGCCGTCTGAAGATTCTTCTCAGTCTTTGATCCTTTCAGTTCCATTTTTATATCTCCTTGGCACCGCAGTTTGTGCAGATGCCCTCAAAAACCAGTTGATAGGAGGAAAGCTTGAACTTTTCGTCCCCCATGACGTTGACTTTTGAAACAATCGAGTCATCAACGGGAAGATCGACATCGAAAACCTTTCCGCATTTCGTGCATTTCGCATGGAAATGAGGCTGCATGTTCATGTCGTATCTGTCTGATCCGTTCCCAATTTTTGGAATCCTTCTGATCATTCCCTTCTCCTCGAGAACCGACAGATTCCTGTAGACTGTGGCTTTTGAAATATGTGGAAAATCCTCATGGACCTTTCCATACACCTCGTCCGCCGTGGGATGTCCCATGAACGACTTAAGGCTGTTATATGTCACTTCCTTCTGAAGCGTGTTTCTGGTCTGTTTCATTTTTATCCTTATTGATAATAATTACCAAAATAATATTATTATCAGTAATTATTGTCAATAATAACTTCAAAATATTCCTTTATATTCTGATTTTTTTCAGAACTCATTCCTTGTCATTCTTATCCTTTTCCTTCGGAAGGATCATGTTCAATACTATGGCGACTATGGTTGCCACGACAACAGGTGATTTTGCAAATACCATTGTCACCCATTCGGGGAACTGGCTCAAGGCTTCCGTTACCTGGCTGATACCGACCCCGAGAGCTGCGGAAAGACCGACGATGGAGGTGTTCCTGTAGTTCATCGGTTCCGATACGACAAGTTTCATGCCTGTCATTGCTATCGATGCGAATACCGACACGGTCGCGCCTCCGAGCACGCATTGTGGTATGGTTGTCAGGACTGCACTGAACTTCGGTATGACCCCGGCGACAACCAAAAGCAATGCAGTGATGGATATGACCTTCCTGTTCACGACCTTTGTTGTCGATATTATTCCTACATTCTGGCTGTATGTCGCCGTTGGAAGACCTCCGAATACCGCAGATATTATGTTTGATGCACCGTATGCCACAATTCCACGTTTCAATTCGTTTCCAGTCGGTTGTCTGGACATTCCTCCGACCGTGGTTGCAGTCATGTCACCGATGGCCTGTATGGAGTTGATTGCAAACAGGATGGAGAAGGCGAACACAGCCGAAAGCTCGAACCGTATTCCGAATGGGGCAAGCCTTGGAAGAGAGAACAAGGATGACGACGATATGCTTGAAAAATCGACCATGCCGAATGGAAGACTTATCATGTAGCCTGCGAAGATTCCTATCAATATGCTTGCAAGCTTTATTATCCCTTTTCCGAAATGATTGCATACGGTGACTATGATGAGCGTTGAGACAGCTACCATCCAATTCTGCCATGAACCGAAATCCGGACTTCCGCTCCCGCCGGCCATGTATGTTATCGCGGTGGGGTAGAGTGACAGTCCGATCGTGAAAACCACGGTTCCTGTGATCAGCGGTGGAAAGAGCTTCTGCAGCTTCTTGGCGAACATCCCGATGATCATTGCGATTATGCCGCCAACTATCTGTGCCCCGAATATCTCGGCAATCCCGAATCCGGAGACTATAGCCTGCATGCTTGAAAGATAAGCGAATGAAACACCCATTATAAGCGGGAGCCTTGAACCTATGAAAAGCTGGACGAATGTGGAGAAGCCTGCCGTAACCAGAGATGTCTGTATCAGCAACACGCTGTGTGCGTTGTCAAGTCCTGCTAGGTTGGCTATTATGATAGAAGGAGTCACGCATCCGACTATCATGGCCACCAGATGCTGCATGGCCATGGGCAACGAATATCTCAGGTTCGGAAATTTTCCATCAAGTTCAAATAAAAGCTCTCTTTCACTCATTATATCTTGATGGTACTACACATTTTTGCAATTTCAAGGGAAAAAAGACTTTATAATAAAAAATAATTTAGCAATTTCTCAAAAAGAATATTCAAATAATTATTTTATTGAAAATTTTCATTCAAATATTTTATGAGTTCCTCAGTTTTTTCCTTTGAAAATTGAGCTCCAAGCTGACTTATGATCTCTCCTGCCAGAAAGCTTGCGATCCTGGCCGAATCCTCTATTCCGAAACCTTTTTCAATACCATACAAAAATCCTGCCGCATATGTGTCGCCGGCTCCGGTTGTATCAACCGGATTGCTCGTACCATACAAGGGTATCTGATGGATCCTTCCCTCGTGCGATACATAGGATCCTTTCTTACCGTTCTTCACAACTGCGGTCCTACAGAGTTTTCCAAGTGATTTGCAACATTCATAGGCATCATAGTTGTCAATAAGGTTTCTGGCCTCCTCGCTGTTCGCAAAGACTATGTCCGCATATCCGGTGATTATGTCCAGGAATGTCTGTCGGTATCTTCCAACGGCGAACGGATCGGCTATGTCGAAGGCAACTTTGAACGAACATTCCTTCTTTATGTCCAAAACGCTTCTTATCGCCCTTTTCTGTGGTTCCGTATCCCACATGTATCCGGTGAAGTAGAATATGTCCGCCTTTCTTGCGTTCTCCAGCTTCACATCAAGGCTGTCGAAGAATCTGTTCGCACCCAGATAGGTGCACATGGTCCTTTCCCTGTCTTCGGTCACAAGGATTATGCTTGTACCGGTGGGGGCCTGGTTTTCGACAAGATCGTTTCCGACTCCGAGCTCCTCAAGCCGTCTGCTGTACATCCTGCCATGTTCGTCGCAGCCTATTCCACCTGCAAGCGTGGTAGAAACACCAAGGCTTTTCAATGTGACCATCGTATTCGGGCAGGAGCCTCCGCATGAATACCTGATGTCCTTGTCCTTTATGTATGCGAGGATCTCCTGCCTCTTGTCCTGGTCAATGAGGTTCATCGTACCCTTGTGCAGACCAAGGGCTGCTATGTCCTCGTCTCTTATGAAACAAAGATAATCGATCAAAGGGTTTCCTATTCCGTATACAGCCATACTTAGGATTATATCTTTTTTTGCCGGCTATCACAAAGCATATTACGCATTTCTAGATCAACACCATATATGGAATAAAAAGAAGTTTTTCACAGGTTTTTCACGGGGTGTCGAAATATCGTGGAAAACACGTTTTACCATACTTTTCAACATTATTTACGGACAAAGTGAAAAAAAATGTTAACTATATATAATATAATAAAATAAAAAAGAACAAAATGCTTAGTTTTAAATGAAAGTTATATAAAAAGAGAATAATTTTCCTATATGCCGAAAGTGCAGTATTTTCATGATTTTTCCCTAGTTTTTCACTAAATTGAACATTTGTTGGATTTTGTGTTAACTATAGATGCCGAATGAAGTTAAAAACTTTTCATACTATTTTTATAAAACACCATATATGGTGTTAATAATTAAAACGATGAAAATTTTCCCGCCATATATATCAAAGTATCAATTATGTTTTTCCACAGGAAGAATTTGCAGTCATGCCTGTGTCGGAACGGAGCATCCTTGTCACCTGTTTCTGATGCTCTGTATGCCGCCCATGACATATATTCCGGCCGTTTCTGCCCTGAGTATGTTGGTGTTTAGCAGCACAGGAATAAAGCCTGCATCTTCCGCAGCCTGGCACTCTTCGTCCGTGAATCCGCCTTCGCTTCCTATGAGCACGCTTATTGTCTCATCGTCGTTGTTTTCTAAAACATCGTATAGGTTTCTGCTTTTGTTCCTTTTATCCTGATGGAGGAGCAGTTTAAGACCTTCTGCGTTTTTCAACGCCTCTTCGAACGGAACATTGAAGGACAGGCGGCATATTTTTGCGCCGGACTGTTGGACGGCCTCGTTCCGTATGGTTTCCAATCTTTCGATCTCGTGTGCATCCATCTGCTTCTGCTGTACCAGCTTGCTGGAGATGAAATTGAGTCCGGTTGCCCCGGCTTCCTGAAGCTGGCGTGTGATCTGCGCGTTCTTCTTCCCCTTGCAAATGCATTGGAACACATGGATTGCGACACCTGTGTCCGGATATGAAGGCATCGTGTCAAGGAAATTGTCTTGCGTTGTCGATTTTTCAAGGATCAGGGTGTCGGATGATAGTGTGGCATCATAAAGGTTTTCCCACGGATCCTTTGCCTTGAATATGGTACCTTCCCTTATACGCAGGACGGTCGAGATGTATTTCATCTCTTTTTCGGACAGGGGGTATATGGTGCCGTCCATCTTGTTGCCGTTGAGAAGAAATATCCTCATCTGCCTTCCTTTATGAATTCCAATGCCGCGGAAAGTACGGGATCGTAATCCGGGGTTGCGACCGGACGATCCCCGATATCCATCGAATAGATGTACTCGTTCCTCATGAGAAGGCACAATATGTCATGTGGAACACCGGTGCCGGCATATTGTGATGCGAATTTCTCGATGTTTTCAATGCTGTATCCTGGATTCTCGTTTATGAAGGACTCTATGCTGTCGGTATGCATGAACTCCTCGTATGCCTGCATTTCCTCATCGGAGTATTCCTTTTCCTCTATTATGATGTCAGGCTGGATACCGGTCTTGTTTATGTTGTTTCCTTCCGGGGTGTAGTAGTCCGCAGAGGTGAAGCGTATGAAACCTCCTGCATAAGGTATGACCGATTGCATTATCCCTTTTCCAAACGTCTGCGATCCGATCACCGTGGCTCTTCCGTTCTCCTTTAGTGCCGCAGTCATTATTTCGCTCGATGATGCCGTTCCTCCGTTGACAAGAAGCACAAGCGGAATGCTTTCATCCATTATCGTGTTTCTGTCCGCCTGGTATGTCACATCCGGCATTCCCGAAGTGTCTTTGTACTTTATGCTTACCATGTCGCCGTCCGACAGGAAAAGGTCCGCAATCTCCAGACATGAGTCGACTATTCCTCCGCCGTTGTTCCTGAGGTCGATTATCAAGGCAGAAGGATTGTCCTTCTTCAGCTCCGAAACCGCCTCCTCGACACTCTTCGCACTTGCTTCGGTGAATTCGTATATGCCCAGATATGCGACCCCATCCTCAAGCATGCCGTACACACATGTGGGTATCACCACCTTCTCCGGAACCAGCTTGATCTCGAACGAACTGGTTCCCCTCAGGACGGAAAGCGTCATTTCCTCGCCTTCGGTACCTCTGAGCAGCTTTGATGCCTCGGTCGCGTCCATGGCCGAAACATCCGTTCCGTCGATTGCGCTTATCAGATCGTTCGCCCTGAGTCCGGCACGGTCTGCGGGACCTCCTGGAAACGGCGATACGATTATCAGCATGTATGTTTCGGGATCGTTGTAATCTGCGAATGCCGGGTTTACCTTTGAGACATATGTGCCGATTCCGACATATTCTCCCTGTACATCCTCCTCGAAGGACTTTGCATCTTCCGCAGATATGTAGTATGAGTATTCGTCTCCGAGGCTGTTTACCAGTGCTGCTATGAGATTCTGCGAAACCACCTCGTTGTCGATTTCATATAAAAAGTTCTTGTCCAGATAAGCGTAAAGATTGCTTATTGAGTAAAGTATTTCACTTATGCTTTTCTGGCTGACATCCGCACTCTGCATCATGTTCGAAGCAACGATGCCCTGGCTTATATGGTTTTCACTGCTCCCTCCCGCAGGAAGCGTGAGACAAACGGATGCGAGAAGAACCGCGAGAACAAGTTTTTTCATCATGTAATTAATATAACCTAAAAAGGATGCGGGTGTGCACCTTTTTGAGACGTCAATTTTATTGACCATCCAAAGGTGTAGAATCTATACTCAACTCATGACCCTTTTCATAGATTATCCTTCTTGGATAAACCCTTATGTCTTTTCATTCCTGCCTATACGATGGTATGCGGTGATGTATCTGGTGGCGTTTTTCATAACATATCTTCTTTTCAGATACCAGGTTTCGCATGACGGGATGACGGGAATGTCGAAGGATGAGACCGAGGGGCTGTTTTTTTCATGCATATTGGGGCTGTTTCTTGGTGCAAGGATATTCTCCTGCCTTTTCTACAGCGATACAGAATATTATCTCACTCATCCTTGGATGATGTTCTGGCCGTTTGAGAACGGAAGGTTCGTCGGGCTTCCGGGCATGAGCTATCACGGAGGTGCCGTGGGTTGCTTCATCGGTGGCTGGATATATGCCCGCAGACATGGGTATGGGATCCTTCTTCTTACCGACATGATGTGTGCGGGAATACCGCTGGGATATACTTTCGGAAGGATTGGTAATTTCATAAACGGTGAACTTTTCGGCAGGGTCACGACATCGGCTGCAGGCATGGTGTTTCCGGCAGCCGAACGTTTTTCCACAACGCATGAATGGGTCAGGAAGGTGGCCGATGACATTGGAATGGGGTATGCATACGGAGACATGCTCAACCTGCCGCGGCATCCGGCTCAGCTTTACGAGGCTTTTTTTGAGGGTGTCGTGCTTTTCGTCTTCCTGTGGTTCGTGATCAGGCCCATGAAATATCGCAGGAGATGGGGGGATGGGACCGTCTTCGCCTCGTATCTGATGGGATACGGCTTCGTGAGATTCTTCATCGAATATTTGCGGGAGCCCGATGCATACCCTGGATACGTGATCAAATGGGGAGGCGGAAGCGACAACATTGCGATCTTCACGTCCTTTTTGAACATCAGCAGGGGACAGGTTTTTTGTTTCTTGATGGTCTTATGCGGCATTTTGCTGCTTTTGGTTGTGAATTTTAGGAGGAAACACGATGAAGGAAACGGACAGCAGGGTGGAAAACCTGAGAAGAATCCTGGAAGAAAGAGGGTTTGACGCGTATTTTGTCTCCGGTTCGGATCCGCATCAGGGCGAATATGTTGCGCCACGCTGGAGGACCAGGTATTTCATTTCGGGGTTTTCAGGATCCGCAGGACAGGTTTTGGTGACCCGCAAGGATGCGGTGCTGTGGACAGACAGCCGGTATTTCATCCAGGCGGAAAAAGAGATCGGAGGTACTTGCTTCACGATGCTGAAGCAGGAGACGGACGATCCGGACATGGTGGACTGGATAAAAAGCAATTTAGGCCGTGGTGCGAGGATTGCTGTCGAGGATTCCGAGATTTCCATATCCGCGTTTGAAAATCTTGAAAAAAAACTTGGTACGGACGCCGTTCTCGTGCCTGTTTCCGGAATCATGGATGAAATATGGAAGGCTAGGCCAGGCGTTCCCGAGACCCCGGTCGTCGTGATGGACCTGGCCTATGCTGGAAAAACAAGCGGCGACAAGATTGCTTCCGTAAGGAAGGCTTTGGAAGAAAAGGGGTGCTCCTGGACCTTCATGGCAAGCCTCGATGATATCGCATGGCTGACAAACCTGCGTGCCGACGACATCATGTATAATCCGGTCTTCTATTCATATTTTTTCATTTCCATGGACAGGGCTGTGCTTTTCACATCAAAAAGAAGGTTCGAGGGTCTCGACCTGGCAGACCTTCCTTTTGAAGTCATGGATTACGACCAGGTATGCGATGTTGTTTCATCTCTGGCCTGTGGAAAGGGCTATTACAATCCGGAAAGGATTGTGATGACATTCAAGGGCATAATGGATGGCAATCCGTGTTCGACAGGTGCCGATCTGACGACGCTCATGAAGGCAAGGAAGAACGTGTTGGAGATGGAAGGCATGAGAAAGGCGCATTTCGAGGATGCCGTCGCCTTCGTCAATTTCCTTGCGCATCTGGACACATCCGGAAAGACCGACGAGCTTGAGATCGAGAGGAGGCTGGAGGACGAAAGGAGGAGGAGACCTCTTTTCCTCGGCCCTTCGTTCGCAACAATCGCCGGTTTCAGGGAAAACGGGGCCATGTGCCATTATCGTGCCTTGGAGGATGATTTCAAGGTAGTGGAGGGCAACGGCCTTCTTGTTCTGGATTCCGGCGGACAATATGAATGCGGCACAACAGACATCACAAGAACACTTTTGTTCGGAGAAGCAGGAGAGGAGGAGAAGAGGGATTATACATTGGTTCTCAAAGGACATCTTGCACTTGCCTTCCAAAGATTCATCAAAGGTACAAGGGGTGTCCAGCTCGATGTGCTGGCAAAGCAGTTTCTGTGGCAGTCTGGACAGTCTTTCTTCCATGGTACGGGCCACGGGGTCGGGTGCAGGCTGAACGTGCATGAGGGACCGATGAGGATTTCATCCGCGCTCATCGATGTCCCGCTCGAGGAGGGTATGGTCATATCCGACGAGCCCGGGCTTTATAAGGAAGGTCGTTACGGGATAAGGATCGAGAACCTCCTGGCCGTGAAGGATGATGTGGAGACGGAATTTGGCAGATTCATGAGCTTCGAGGTCCTCACTCTCGTGCCTTATGAAAAGAAGCTGATAGATACCAGATATCTCAGCGATATCGAGATAAATGCGATCAACAGCTATCACAAATGGGTATATGAGGAGCTGAAGGATCATGTGGATGAGGATGCCCTTCCATATCTTGAAAACGCTACTTCACCTATTGTAAGGAAATAGGATATATTTTAAGCATAGTAGGAGATTGTTCATCATGGTTGAACCACTTAAGAAAAATAACAGAATAGTCCGCAAGGGACCCGTGGTGCTTGTCATCATGGACGGCGTGGGTTATGGCAAATACAGCGAAGGCGATGCCGTCGCAGCCGCCATGACAAGGAATCTGGACAAGCTTCTCGCCACCTGTCCTAATACAAAGCTCAAGGCACACGGCCTTGCTGTGGGGCTTCCGAGCGATGCCGACATGGGCAACAGCGAGGTAGGTCACAACGCAATGGGTTGCGGAAGGGTTTTCGCGCAGGGTGCCAAACTTGTTGCGAACTCGATCGATTCCGGTGCCATGTATGCCGGTGATACATGGAAGAAGCTTGTCAGCAATTGTCTCGACAATAATTCCACCCTTCATTTCATCGGTCTTCTTAGCGATGGGAACGTCCATTCCCATATCGACAACCTCAAGAAGATGATTGTTGAGGCCAAGAAGGAAGGTGTAAGGAAGGTAAGGGTACATGCACTTCTCGACGGAAGGGATGTCGGGGAGATGTCAGCCCTCGATTATTTCGATCCGTTCGCGGATTTCCTTGCGGATCTTTCCAAGGACGGCACCTTCGATGCGAGGATCGCAAGCGGTGGCGGCAGGATGGTAATAACCATGGACCGCTATAACGCGAACTGGGATATGGTTAAGAACGGATGGTATACCCATGTTCTCGGAGAAGGAAGGAAGTTCGCTTCCGCCCATGAGGCAATCGAGACCCTTAGAAAGGAGACGGGTGCCATCGACCAGGATCTTCCGGCGTTCGTGATTGCGGAGGATGGCAGGCCTGTAGGAACGATTGAGGATGGTGACAGCGTCATCCTTTTCAACTTCCGCGGAGACAGGGCCATCGAGATTTCGAGGGCATTTGACGAGAAGGATTTCTCCGAGTTCGACAGGAAGAGGTATCCCAACGTGCAGTATGCCGGAATGATGGAGTATGATGGGGATCTCCATATCCCACAGCAGTATCTCGTATCTCCTCCTGCAATCGACAGGACAATGGCGGAGTACCTCTGTGCCTCTGGCGTGAAGCAGTTCAGCATCTCCGAGACACAGAAGTTCGGTCATGTGACCTATTTCTTCAACGGCAACAAGAGCGGCAAGTTCGACGACAAGCTGGAGGAGTATGTCGAGATTCCTTCGGACAAGGTTCCTTTCGAACAGCGGCCATGGATGAAGTGCGCGGAGATCGCCGACCGTGTCATCAGCGAGATTGAGAGCGGCAGGTGGCAGCTTATAAAGCTGAACTTCCCGAACGGCGACATGGTCGGGCATACCGGGGTGTTCGAGGCTGTCGTATGCTCGATGGAGGGCATGGACCTGCAGATCGGAAGGATCAGGGATGCGGTGGAGAAGGCCGGAGGTGTCATGATTGTCACAGCCGACCACGGAAATGCCGACGACATGTACGAGCATGACAAGACCGGGGCTGTGAAGCTGAAGAAGGATGGCGAGCCGAAGGCTAAGACAAGCCATTCGCTCAATCCGGTTCCTTGCATCATCTTCGATCCCTGCTATGCTGGGGAGTATTCGAAGGATCTCAACACAGGTCTCGGTATCTCATCCATTCCTGCGACTCTGATGAACTTCCTTGGTTTCGACGCACCTGCCGATTACGATAGGAGCGTCATCAATTTGGCCTGAAGATGGTTTGAAAATCATCATGATGCCCATCCTGGATGAACCGGGATGGGCTGTTTAATGACATTTTGCAAGGACTCTGCCTTTGAGACGATGGTTCAGAAGGTTTCCTTGCTTGTTATTATGAGCATAATGAATCCTACGATGAAAAGAAGGCAGACGAGGAGGATCATTATCGGGCTTTCGGCCGAGAACATGCCATAGTTGCCGATTATCAGCAGGATGTACGATATGCTCCGCTTTATGTTGTGGGCGGTCTTTTCGTTTATGGCTGCGATCACATATGTGGCTATGGAGGCAAGATTGATCAATCCGATTGCGAATGAGAAATACACATCGTAGATAGACCCGAAGTATTTTATGTTCTCGTGTGCTGCGGATGTGTTCGGTGCCATTATTGAAAGCACGAGCGAGCAGGCAAGTGCTATGAGGACGTATGTTCCTGTCTGTGTTATGTTGGATCCCAGATAAAGAAGGCTTGTGAAAATGAACAGGACCGCACATGACAGGAATGAGAACCTTATCAGCACGTTGATTGTCGTTGGTGCGAATATCAGTATCCCTGTTTCTGTGAAATAATCGGGTATGAACGCCACGCACTGCAGGCTCATGAAAAGAAACAGCAGGGGCAGTATGCCACCTTCAGGAGTATGGCTTCTGTGCCGGATCTTTATAAGAAAGCTGGAAATGAGAGAAAAGAACAGTACAATCGCTTCCGGAGCCGTCTCAAGGTACAACCCGAGGTCTGTTGCGCGGCCGTTTCCAATACCGAGGGAGAATGTATGGATCACCAACGCACCAAGGATGAATGTCACTATGCACTGCATGAGCAGGATGATCCTTGAAACGATCTTGTCCATCAGATGAGATCCTTGTACGGTGCTTCCGTGTCTATGTTGATGTTCGCTGCGGCAATCTTTCCCGAAAGGAATGCGATTGCTGCATCAAGCATCGAGGCAAGACCTCCGACAAGCGGAATTATCGATATTATCGCGGCTTCCGCACCATAAAGGTTGACATTCAAAAGCTTGAGCACCAGGAATGTGCCTATCACGGTTTCCATCGTCGGGAAGAACGCAAGGGAGAACGAGACAAGACTTGATGCGAATGCCGTCAGAAGCGCTATGTTGACGTCCATGCTTCCCGTTATCGCATATATCATCGAAAGGGTGATGGTGGTTATGATCGAGGCGCTGCCTCCTCTCGAAACAAGCAGGCTGAACGTTCCCGTGCTGCTGGATATCCTTTTCTGCACCCCCTGGTTGGTCCTGGACAGCGAAAGCATTGCCGGATAGCAGAAAAGGACGTCTGCGCTCGTCAATGCCAAAATGAGGGATGCCGTCTGCTGGTGCAGGCTCTTGTACGGGTTCCTCTTGAAGCCTGTCATGAACGAGAACAGCAGCGGAAGAAGTATCAGAAGTATTATCAGGGCCGTGGCGCAGATGCATATTGCAAAGACAGGCGCGGCAAGGACCGTCTTCTCCTTGTAAAGATTCATGAAAAAGCTGCTTGCCGAGAAGAATACCATGATGTATCCGAACACAGCATAGAATTTGGCGATTCTGTACATCACCTCCGAAAAGGAGTTCATCACCGCGTAAGCCGGCCGTATCGTGTCCGAACTGGGCTTCAGGAAGCATCCGAACAGCCACATGACAATCGTGAGTGCAACGATCATCCTCGAGGATATCATGATCGTATAGAACGGATTGATCGGATGGAATGCGGACAGGGAATCCTGAAGCATGTACCATGTGTACGATCCCACAATGTCACCTGAGGATCCTGCGCTGCTCGTGACGGGAAACACGAACGGGAATGCTATGTACAGCAGGCTTGATACGAATGGAAGCAGCAACGTGGTCAATATGGTCCATAGAATGATGTTCTTCGCACATCTGCCTCCTATCCTGTCCTTTCTTATCGAGGCTATTGCACTCGGGAAGGAAAAAACTATCATCGGAATAGTGATGAACATTCCGAGGTTTATCAGATAAGAGGTGATGGCGTCGATCGCCGCCGATGCACCTGCGATGTTTCCGAACAGCAATGCCACGGCAAGTCCCATCAGCAGCGCTGTCGTATAGGTGATCCACGTTTTCATAAGAAAATTTTACTTCAGCCGTCTGATATAGTCAACAAAAGCAAAGGGGAGGCCGTCCGGCCATCCCCTTCGTTTGTTTTCTTGTTGCTCAGTTTTTTTCTTCTTCGAGCAGTGCCTCGACCTGATATGCGCTCTTGAGCTCTCTTTCGAAAAGCTCTTTTATGAAGGCATCGTCGTCGAATCCTTTCTTATGGTATCTCACGGCGATCGAAAGCGCTGAAACAAGTATAAGAAGCTGCATCTTTTCCTTGTTGTACCAGGTCTTTCCGTTGTATGCGTTCAGACCTGCGAAATCCTTCGCTCCGTCATCCTTGAGGATTTCCGCGAGGATTCCAACCGGATCACCCACATCTTTCGCCTTGATGCCCTGCGCTGCGGTCAGGAACAATGCCGCACCATGGGCTATGAGCCTTGCCTCGTTCTCATCGAGCCCGAGCCTCACCACCTCCTCCTCGAAGAGATATGGAAGAAGCATCTCGTCCGCACATTCCATAGCTTCCTTTATGCTTCTGTTGGAGACGAACGGCTTGAGCGCCGTGGCTTCCGCCAGCATGAGAGGCAGGATCTTCTCCATTCCTCCCCATGTGTTGAATGCGTCGCTCGTCCTCTTTTTGAAAAGAGTTGAAAGGATCTTGACCTCTCCCACCATCTTCTTCGGGTCTATTTCGTCCATTGGGCCGAGCATCGCCTTCACGACATCGTCGAACGACGGATAAACTTCCGGAAGCTTCGCATATATCTCAGCTATCGAAAGGAGTATCTGTCTTTCTGCCACAGGGTCCGATTCCCCTTTTGTTATGAGCTCGAGAGTCTTGAGGAACGGCTGTCCCTTGAATGCCTCGTACAGCTTGAAGAGCCCTTTCAGCCTTATGAGGGAGACGGCGACCTTGAGGTTCCTGACACCTTTTGTACCGTAGGTGTTCCAGAGGATTTCATACGATCCGTCGGTGTCCTCCACCTCCCTTATGTTCCAGTAAACCCTTGCCTCGTATCCGTCGAGGGCGAAATTGAATCCCTCCTCGAAAAGCTTCATCGAAGGCATAAGATACACCAGGCCGTCGCTGAAGCACTCGAGAATGACGTATCTCCTTGCCCTGAAAGAGAGTCCGAGATTGTCCGCCAGCTGTGTCGTGACCGTCGTTTTCTCATCTCCCTTCTTGCGGAGCTTTGGAACCGACTGCTTGATGTTGCCCCATATCCTTTCATACTGGTTGTTGAACAGCACGAGGGTCCTTTCGTTCCCTTGCCCGTTTACGAATGCGAAAACGCTTTCGAGCACTGATCCGTTGTTGTAGCAGTCGTAGAGATTGAAATGTTCAACATTGCTGAACAGATATCTCCGTCTGAAAAGCGGGAATATCTTCCGGTAGTGCTCTGCGATCAGTCCCTCGTTCGGAATTTCGTTCCAATACGCCCTCTTGTATTCCATTCCGTATTTCTCATGGAAGCCTTCGATCTGTCCGTGGCCTATCATCGGGAGTCCGGGAAGGGTTGCAAGGAGTGTGCAGATGCCGAAATATCTTCCTCCATCGCCGAACTGGGCTATCGCGGTCTCCTCGTCGGGGTTGTTCATGAAATTGACATACCTCTTGAGGATTTCGGGTTCGAACACGAGCGTGTTCTTTATTCCCAGCCTGTATTTTTCGTTCTCCTGATTCTTGAGCATGTTCATGAACGCCGAGTTGTACACGCGGTGCATGCCCAATGTCCTTACGAAGTAACCCTCCATCATCCAGAAGGCCTCGGCAAGCAGGAGCGTGTCCGGAACCTCGGTTGCGATCCTGTCGACGACCTCCCTCCAGAATTCCTGCGGTATGCGGGCGTTGAATTCGCTCTCGCTCAGTGCGTGTCCGGCCCGTCCTGCTATGTCTCCGGCCTGTCCGGGCTTGGGATACCATAGCCTCTGTATATGACGTTTTGCCAACGTCATCGCTGCATCGAAACGGATTATCGGGAAATTCTTTGCCACATGGATGATTTTCTGTATGACGGCTTCCCTTGTGGTCGGATTGAGATAATCAAGCTGGGCAGTATCGTTCCAGGGCATCGTTGTTCCATCATTTCCATGGAAGATGTATCTGACCTGTCCGTTTCTCCTGTCTACGAGCCGGAATGTCACGGCGGCATCCGTCCTGTCGTAATAATGATCTTCGATCTTGACCTCGAAATCAGGATTTGTGGACAGATCCGGTCCGTTGTAGGTATATGACGGGAACGGAGGCCAGTCCTGGCTTATGTAGTAGTCCGGATGTTCGTACACCCAGTTGCCGTCTATTCCGGTATGGTTCGGAACCATGTCCGATGCCAGGCGGATCCCTCTTTTCTGGCATCGTATGCGCAGGTTTTCAAGAGCTTCCCATCCTCCGATCTGATATGAGATGTCATAGTCTTTCAGCGAATATGCGGAAGCTTCGGCATCCGGGTTGCCGCATAGGTTCTTTATCGTTTTGGATGCCGTGCTCCTTTCCCACAATCCGATGAGCCATAGGGCGGTGAACCCTCTTTCCTGCAGCAGGTCGAGCTCCTTGTCGGGAATCTGGTCGAGTCTTGTTATCTCCTTCTTGTACTGCTTGGATAGCTGGTCGAGCCAGACCAAGGTGCATTTTGCGATCATCACTACGCGCGGCATCCAGTTCGAATCATCGCTGAACGCCTCATACTCGTAGGCTTCGCTCGAGAAATCCGTAACCGGCATCGGTCCCGGAGGACCTGGCATACCCCTGTCCTTTTCCTCTTCCCTGATATAATCAAGGGACTGCTGCAGGAGCTTGAGCAGCTCGGATGGGAGAAGGTAGGCCCATTCCTTGAGGATGTATCTTATCTGATCGGTAAGGGAATCCGGATATATTCTCGCCGGCTTTGTAAGAAGGGTGAATATGTCCTCGTCCTCCAGGCTCTTCCCGTTCCGCGACTCATCCTTTATGTATGCGCTCAGAAGCGAGGCCAGAGCGGAGAAGCCCTGAGGATATACCAGTCCGTCCGGATGCACGAACGGTTTTGATGCGGAAACGAGAGCAGGGTTGTTTATCATCACCTGATGGACGAAGAACGACCTTGCGTTCTCCTCCTCCCTTGGTTCGCCGCTTTTCTTCTCCTCGTCCATGAGCGGGGAAGGGAAATGCTGGTTGTAGAATCCAAGCGATTCCTTGAGTTCTCCGTTGTTCCTGATCGCCTGAAGCTTTCTGGAGAAGAAATCGGTATGTCCTGCCTTCATGCAGGAGGTGAGGACCACCTGGTAGAGCATGTGAAGCACGGCCGTGGCATGCAGTTTCGCAGCAGAGACAAAATCCGATTTTCCCTTGTTCTTTGCTTCCGTATTGTATCTGTATGAAATTACAAGAGCTTCCTTGTAAAGAGCTGAAATACCATCGTCGGTTTTGAAAACAGGTTCTTTGAGTTGAAGTTCATTCCTGACCATGTCAGAAATTCGGAAATCCCGTTTGTCCATCAATACCCTCCTAATGCTTATATAAGTCTAACATGAAAAATTTGCTTTTAGATAGATAAAAATGAACTGTCAAACATGTTTTAGAAGACCTTCGGCCTTTAAAAAGGCGGTTTCCAGCAGTATGCGCTCATCTTTTGTGAAAGCGGTTGTCACATACAGCCTTACATCTCCGTGCGCCGGTCTTCCGATTCCTATCCTCAATCTGTGGAATTCCTTGCTGCCAAGCCGTTCCGCTATGCTCTTGAGTCCCTTGTGCCCCTGCAAGCCGCCTCCCTGCTGGAGAACAACCTCCCCGGGCTGGAGCTCCATGTCGTCGTGGCATACCAGTATCTCCCCGGGATCCAGCTTGAAAAAGCTGGAGGCCTCGCTTACGGCAGTTCCCGACAGGTTCATGTAGGTAAGAGGCTTGATGAGCTTTTTCCCGTCCTTCTGCAGAAATAGGGAATGAAACTTGCTCTGCAGCATCTCCCCATGGTACAGATGCTCGAAGAGCATGTATCCAGCATTGTGTCTCGTGTTTTTATATTCCTGCCCCGGATTTCCCAGAAAAGCTATAAGTTTTATCATAAAAGTATTATAATGGAGGGCAGGAACAACATACAAGTTCGGAGGTTTTTTTATGGCTACAAAAGCTTCAACGGCTGCAAAAGCCAAGATTGTGGGGGATTTCGGTCTCCGCCTTCTCGTAGGGCTTCTCTTCATCTGCATAGGCATCCAGGGGATCGCCACGACGAATTCGAACGACCTTTACAGGGCGATCGACAATGATACGGTCAACATCCTGCTTGGCATACTGCTTCTTGTCTGCGGCCTGTTGATTGCGGTCCCGCTTTTCATCAAGGGTATCAAGCCCGTGTTCACAAAGTATTCGCTGATCATCGTTTCCGTTGTCTGGATCCTCGTCATAATCTTTTCCGATTTCGTTTATGGATTCAGGAACATCGACGGACTCGGAATCTTTGAATGGCTTGAGGCCTTCATCTACCATCTGCTCATCCTATTCTCCATCCTCAAAGCTTCCAAGGGTGCATTGAAGGGAGTTGTGAAATAAGCTTGATGATAGCTTGATAAATAAGGAATGTATTGTTTATTTAGCGGTATGATTGTTTTCATACCGTTTTTTTATCTGCTTCTGGTCACTCCCTTTTTGGGACATCTGGTAGTTTCAGAGCATTTTGAACAGAAAGGTGAGACCGGCGTGCAGACAGCCTGCCCATATCTGACGAGGACCTCGTTGAGCGGAATCCAGAACCTGCGAGGAAGGATGTTCCTCAGTTCATTCTCCGTTTCCTCCGCATTTTTCGTATCCACTATCCCCAATCTGTTGAGTATCTGATGGACATGGCAGTCGACACAGATCGCATCGATCCCGAATCCAAGATTGAGCGTCAGCGAGGCCGTTTTCAGGCCGACACCGGGTAGAGACATCAGAGCCTCCATCTCGGATGGAACCTTACCACCGTATGCGGTGTTTATCACATGGGCGATCTTTTTCAGGTCCGCGGCCTTTCTTGTGTAGAAAGCCACTGGTTTTATAATATCAGCTATCTCGCTTTCATCCATGCCTTCAAGCTCTGTGAAATTCTCCGCCCTCCCGAACAATGCCTTGCTTCGTTCAAGCGTCACCTTGTCCCTGGTACGCAGGGAAAGCAGCGTGGATACGAGCACCCTGTACGGGTCGCTGTTTTCGGCTGCAACCGTGGATACGGATGGAAGCGGGTGTCCTACCTGCTCCAGCGTCTTTGAAAAAGAGTCGAATAATTGTTGGAAAAACTTCTCGTCCATAGCATATCCTTTGTTGACCAAACCAACCAAAAAGCTTAGTTAGTTAATCATGATAATAATCCTCAAACAGGGCATAACGCCTGAAGAAAAGAACAACGTCAAGTCTGTTTTAAAGGAAAACGGTTTCATTGTAAAGGAAATCAAGGGCGAACAGGACACCGTGCTTGGTGCGGTGGGTGTCGCCCGCATGGATCCCAGGATGATCGAGATCATGCCCGGAGTATCCTCAGTTGTTCCAATCTCAAAGCCTTACAAGCTGGCTTCCCGCGAATTAAAGAAGGAAGATACGATAGTGTCCGTGGGGCGGGTGAAGATCGGCGGCAACCGCATTGCCGTCATTGCCGGTCCGTGCGCGGTTGAATCCTGCGATCAGATAATGCGCATAGCCGAGAAGGTGCGCGAGGCCGGTGCTGTGGTGCTTCGCGGAGGGGCATACAAGCCGCGTACCAGTCCGTATTCGTTCCAAGGTCTCGGAGAAGAAGGGTTGAAGCTTCTCCGAAAAGCTGGCGATACGTTCGACATGCCGGTCACAACCGAAGTCGTATCCCCCAGGGATGTGGAGATAATGAAGGATTATATCGACATGTTCCAGATAGGGGCCAGGAACATGCAGAATTTCGAGCTGTTGAAAGAGGTCGGAAAGACAGGAATGCCTGTCCTTTTGAAAAGAGGCCTCTCTGCGACCATAGAGGAATGGCTCATGGCTGCGGAATATCTCATGGCCTCGGGTACTGACCAGGTCGTGCTGTGCGAGAGGGGGATCAGGACTTACGAGAAGGCCACCAGGAACACTTTGGACTGCTCGGCCATACCTGTTGTCCAGAAGCTCACGCATCTTCCGGTCATAGGAGACCCGTCGCATGCGACGGGAATCCGCGACATGGTTTCCCCGATGGCTCTCGCCCTTGTTGCCGGAGGTGCCTCCGGAATCATGGTCGAGGTCCACGATCATCCGGAGCTGGCCCTCTCCGACGGCCCTCAGTCACTTTATCCGGAACAGTTCGAACGCCTGATGAGGGATATTGAGGCCCTGGCCCCGGTCGTTGGCAAGGCCGTGGAAAGGATGCCAAGGCTGGTTCCATCGACGATCATGGATGCCAGTGCGGAAGAAAACGATGAGGATGCCTCCCGCACCATCGCTTTCCAGGGGGAAAGGGGTGCGTTCAGCGAGCTTGCGGTCCGCAGGGTGTTCAGCGAGGAGGAGAAGGTGCTCCCGTGCAAGGAGTTCAAGGATGTTTTCGATGCCGTTGCCTCGGGTAAGGCCGTTTACGGGGTTGTTCCAATCGAGAACACCCTCGGTGGCACCGTTTTCGATAATTACGATCTTTTGAAGATGGAGGAGAACATCACGGTTGTGGGAGAGGTTCAGGTAAGGATCATCCATAACCTCATTGTCAATCCGGGTGTTGCGCTTGCGGATGTGCGCAAGGTGTATTCTCATCCACAGGGACTCGCCCAGTGCAGGGAGTTTTTGGACAAGGAGCTTCCGGATGCGGAGAGGATTCCTTTCTTCGATACCGCCGGAGCCGTCTCATATCTCAAAGAGACAGGGGCCAGGGATGCGGCCGCAATAGCTGGAAGCCCTGCAGCCATGTACAATGGAATGGAGATAATAAGACAGGGAATCGAGACAAATGCCAGGAATTACACGAGGTTCTTCGTGATTTCCAGGGAGGAGAATGCGGCGACATTCAAAAGCAGGGCCCATGTCAACAGGGCGGCTGTCACGTTCAACGTGGCAGACAGGCCGGGCTCGCTCTTCCAGGTCCTGGACATCCTGCAGAAGCATGGAATGAACATGAAGAAGCTTGAATCCCGTCCAATACTCGGAAAGCCCTGGGAGTATTCCTTCTTTGTCGAGACCGAGCTTGCGGATGAGGATGAGCTTGAGTGCCTGATACCGATGCTTAAGGAAAGCACCACTTCATTCCGTGTGCTTGGAACGTATACGGCGGCCCATTGATGACAAGCAGGGAATATGAGAAGGTGCTCCTTTTCACAGGGGTTCTTTCCTCCATTGGTTTTCCGGAAACCCTGAGAAATTCGCTCGAGGAAAGATTCGGGCGGATTGTCTACACATCCAAATCGATCCCGTTTGATTTCACATCCTATTACGATGAGGAGATGGGAGGAGGGATCGAGAGGTTTTTCCTCGCATTTTCCCCTCTGGTGTCTCCTGACGGACTGCGTGAAGCCAAGCTCTTCACAAACAGGCTGGAGTCCGTGTATGCCGAAGGGGGATCGAGGAGGGTGAATCTCGATCCGGGAACCCTGAGTGTCTCCAACATCGTTCTTGCCACTACGAAGAACCGGGCGCACAGGATTGCCATCGGTGATGATCTTTATGCGGAAGTAACCCTGATATACCATCATAAGGGGTTTGAAAGCTTTTCCTGGACCTACGCAGATTATCGTAGCAAGGAAGTTCAGGAAATACTTTTTGACATGAGAAGAATGTACCTCGGGCTTTTGAAGGAGGAAAGGGTTGTCCGTTAAGCCGGCCTGACGCATTTCATATGCATGTGCAAGGTCTTTTTGCTTCTCTTTCTTGTTTTCCTCTGTTCCTGCAGCGTCCTTACTGAGGACGAGATCGTCCTGGTCCTTCCTTCGGAAACCCCATTGGAGGGGATAACAGGGGAGAGCTCGTACGCAATACTCCATTATTACGACGGGCGGCGGACAGGCTCGCTTTATGTCCCGTTGGGACGACGCGACGTACGTATGCGCGTCAGAAAGGCGTCGCTTTCCGTTTTCGCGTTGCAGCCGGCGGGATACTTCAGCCCGTTCGGCGCATATCATGAACCGGGAGGTCCTGCAACCGTTGCATTCAGCCAGGAGGATGGAGGGGTATGCCGCCTCCTCGTGGATGTTGCGGGATACAACGGCGCGGTGGTTTCCAATCTGAGCCTTTCAGCATTGAAGGCTGCACGCGGAAACCTTCTTTCCATTGATCAAGAAAAATTCCTGACGCTCCTCGAGACAGGCCGCCTTTCCGGAAGCTCCGATATCCAGGCAATACGGCACGAGGTGCTGTTGGAGAATCTTCCGTCAGGAACATGGATGAGCGACAAGGCCTGGATATCCGACCTCGGCGTGGCTTCCTCCGGTGATCCTTGCCGTCTCTTTCTTGAGGAAGGAACGTATTTTTTCCTGAATGTGGAGAAAAACATGCTCCTCATACTTCTTGTGATGAAGGACGGTACCCATACAGTGAAGATGGACAGGATTCCCGCATGGTATTAGATTCCGCTTCCGCCGTAGTTGGAAAGAACCCTTGCGGACGGGTCGTCCACCTTGCAGCCCTCCCATCCGGGGTTCGGCATCCAGAACCCAGGTATCATACCACCCTGGCCCGGATAGTATCTTTCAAATATGGTTCTGTAGAGTAGGGATTCCGGTGTGAAGGGCCTCCCTTTTTCAGGGTATCTCAGGCATTCCTTTCTCCAGTCGGTGCCATCATACAGGTCCATCGCGTATTTCTTCAGGTCCTCAACAAGACTGTGCCCGACTGCATCGCTGAATGCCGCCTTGTCCCTCCAGAGTATTTTTTGAGGAAGCCAATCCCCGTCCTCGAACGCCTTTCTCAAAAGGTATTTGCCGTGACCTGTATGGTTCATCTTCATCTCCGGGTCTATCGAAAGCACGTATGAGACGAATCCGAGGTCTCCGAACGGAACTCTCGCCTCCATGCTGTTGTCGGCTATGCATCTGTCCGCCCTGAGCACGTCGTAGGCATGAAGTTCACGTACTCTTTTCTGGCTTTCCTTCTCGAATTCCTTTGCATCCGGGGCGAAGTCCGTGTACTTGTATCCGAACAGCTCGTCGGAGACCTCCCCGGTGAGGAGGACCCGTACGTCGGTGTTCTCGTGGATGTGTCTGCAGAGCAGGTACATTCCTATGCTGGCCCGTATTGTCGTGATGTCGTAAGTTGCCAGATTATATATGACCTCATCAAGACAGCTGGTCACATCTTCTGGGGTTATCAGCACTTCCGTATGCTCCGCACCGAGGTGGTCCGCCACAAGGCGGGCATACTTGGCATCTATGGCATCTTTTTCCATTCCTATGGAGAATGTCCGGATTCTTCCTTCAGTCTTTCTTGCAGCAATCGAGCAGACCAAGGAGCTGTCGAGGCCTCCTGAGAGAAGGAACGCAAGAGGGGCATCGGAGTCGAGACGCTTTTCGACAGCTGCAATCAGTTTCTCCCTGATATTTTTTGTGACCGTTTCAATATCGTCGGTCACGAATTTTCCAACATGTCCTATATCCCTGTATTCATGGAAAACACCACCCTCGTAGTAGAAGCCCGGAGGGAAGGGCAGTATTTCTCCATCCAGGAAGGACAGAAGTCTTGCCTCGCTGGCGAAGGCTATCCTTCCCTCCCTGTCGTATCCGTAGAAAAGCGGACGGATGCCGATGGGGTCCCTGGCTGCAATTAGTCCCTTTTCCGGATCATACATGACCGTCGCATATTCGGCATCAAGACGATTGAACATGCCGCACGAATATTTCTTATAAAGTGGTATGATTGTCTCGCAGTCCGATCCGGAGCAGAAAGACACACCCTCTTCCTCCAGTTCCCTTCTTATTTTTCTGAATCCGTAGATCTCCCCGTTTGTGCAGCTTGTTATCCCGTCCTTTTCAAAGGGTTGCATGCCTTTCTCGTCCAGTCCCATTATTGAAAGGCGTTGGAAAGCCATGAGCCCGCATCCCCCGAAACGGACGATTCTTTGGCTGTCCGGCCCCCTCCTCCTTGTTTTCTCAAGAAGCTTTTCAAGATCCTCGATTGTCAGAAGCCTTCCCTCATATGCAAAGACAGTACACATAAACACCCTCCCGGAAAAAGAGAAAGGCGTCCTGCTTCCCCGTCGGTTTCCAACGGAAAGGCAGGACGCCTTTGTCCTTAATTGGTGCAAGGATACAACAAAACATGTGGACTAGGAAAGGGGGTTTTCGTTTTTTCTTTTTCTGATTGACAGGAGGATGTTTTAAGATTATAAATTTCAAAAGTTGGGACAAGGACGTCTTCCGTTTGGAAGGCGTCCTTTTCTTTTTTCGCAAGGGAGGAAAGCAATGGGAGCCAAACATGTCTTCGTCACGGGAGGGGTTGTCTCTGGTCTTGGAAAGGGTGTTGCGGCGGCCAGCCTCGGCCGTCTGTTGAAGCAGCGTGGGCTGAAGGTTGCGGCACAGAAGCTGGATCCGTATGTGAATGTGGATCCGGGAACGATGAGTCCCTACCAGCACGGCGAGGTGTTCGTAACCGAGGACGGGGCCGAGACGGATCTGGATCTGGGGCATTACGAAAGGTTCATGGACGAGGACCTCAACCGTCTTTCGAACCTTACAAGCGGCAGGGTCTATTGGAACGTGCTCCATCGTGAACGTTCCGGAGGCTATCTGGGCGGAACTGTACAGATCATCCCCCATGTCACGGACGAGATAAAGAGGGCTGTCTACGATGTGGCGGACCTGACCGGTGCAGATGTCGTCATAACCGAGATAGGCGGTACGATAGGTGATATCGAGAGCCTTCCGTTTTTGGAGGCCGCAAGGCAGATGAGGGCAGAACTGGACAGAAATGACTGCATGTTCATCCATGTGGTTCTCGTCCCGTATCTTGCCTGTTCGGGGGAATACAAGACCAAGCCCGCACAGCACTCGGTGCATGAGCTGCAGGGAATGGGGATAATGCCGGACTGCATAATCGCAAGGTCCGATGAAAAGCTCGAGCCGAAGATTTTGGACAAACTTGCCCTTTTCTGCAACACGGAGAGAAGGGCTGTGATAGGCAATGAGAACATCAGCCCGATATACAGGATTCCTCTTGTATTGCATGAAAGGGGGTTCGACGACTACGTGGCATCGAGGCTGGAGCTTGGTGGTTCCGGCCCGGATTTGTCCGACTGGAGCAGTTGTGTGAAGAGGATGATGTCCTCCCGCAAATGTGTGAGGATCGCAATCTGCGGAAAGTATGTGCGGCTCCATGATGCATACCTGTCCATAAACGAGGCGCTTATGCACGCCGGGTTCGCGAATTCACTCAAGGTCGAGCTTGTATTCATCGACAGCGGTGATCTCGAAAAGGACGATCCGTCCGCACTGCTTGCGTCCGTCGACGGGATACTTGTTCCCGGAGGGTTCGGGGAACGCGGGGTGGAGGGCATGGTAGCCGCCGCTTGCCATGCAAGGAAGAACGACATACCGTATCTCGGAATCTGCCTGGGGATGCAGGTTGCGGTCATTGAGGCGGCCAGGAACATGGCCGGATTGAAGGACGCATGCTCCAGGGAGTTCTGTCCCACAGGCGATGAGTGTGTGATAGATCTCATGGACGATCAGAAAAACATTTCGGCCAAGGGTGGGACGATGCGTCTCGGCTCCTACCCGTGTCTCATAAAGGAGGACAGCCTGATGGGGAAGATATACGATGAACGGCTGATCCATGAGAGACACAGGCACAGATACGAGGTGTCCAACGTTTTCCGAGGCCGCATTGAGGAGGCAGGAATAGTTTTTTCCGGCACAAGCCCCGACGGCAAACTGGTTGAGGCGATGGAGAATCCATCATGCGGCTTCTTTGTTGCCGTGCAGTTCCATCCCGAGTTCAAAAGCAGGCCGAACCGAGCCCATCCGTTGTTCTCACATTTTGTAAGGGCTGCTGCCGAACATCATCGCTGAAAAAGCTGGCCGTTCCAGACGGGGACGGCCTAGACTGCGGCATACAGCTGTCTGTATGCCTTCTCCGGATTTGCCTCGATTGCTATGAACTCCCCCTTGAGGCAGTCATCCGGATCCAGGGAGAATGTCTCCGCGAACGAGCGGATGACAGGTTGGAGTTTTTCACTTTTCTCCTTTTCTCCGACATTTCTCGCAACCAGGTGGGATGAAAGACCTGCAGGGACCTCGTCCGTTCTGAGGTATATGCAGCCGGCATACATTCCGTTGCCACAGAAGTATCCTGTTATCGGGATTTCTCTCTTTTTCCCCATTCCAAGGACAATGATGGTTCCTCCTGCAAGATATTCTCCCAAAAACGAGCCTGTGACGCCTCCTACGACCATCATGCTGGATTTGTTCTTGTAAGCCTTCATGTGTACTCCGGCCCTGTATCCGGCATTTCCAAGCACATAGATCCTTCCTCCGCGCATGGCATATCCGAGGACGTCGCCGGCCGATCCTCCGATGGCGACGAAACCATTGTTCATGGTGTCCGCCACCGCATCCTGGGCATTTCCATGGACGATGATTGAACCTCCGTCCAGATAGGCGGCCAAGGCGTTGCCCGGGGTTCCTTCTATCGTGAGGCATGTCTTTTTCATGCCGCATCCGAGATACCTCTGTCCCAGACAGTTGATTATCCTCGTGTCCTCCGTTTCCTTCCTGATTTCCTCCATGAGGGTTTTTTCCGTTTCCTTTTCTGCGTCAAGTATTCTCATAGTCATTCTCCTGCATGCCTGATTCCAAGTATCTCCAATTCCTTTGCGTTCAATCCGACGCCGCGCAATGCGAGCCTGTTGCCCCTGAGTGCCTCTATGCTGTTGATCCCCATGCCTCCCATCATCTCCTTGATTTCCCTGGTCCAGGCGGAGACGAGGTTGTACAGGGCTTCCGCTCCCTTCTCGACATCAAGACGTCTTACAAGGTCCGGGTCCTGGGTGGCGATGCCCCATGCGCATTTCCCGCTGTGGCAGGCTGCGCATATGTGGCAACCGAGTGCGCAAAGGGCTGCTGTCCCGATGGAGACCGCATCGGCTCCGAGCGCGATCAGCTTCGCCACATCGGCGGAATTCCTTATGCCTCCGCTTGCAATGATTCCGACCTCGTTCCTTATCCGCTCCTCCCTTAATCTCTGGTCGACGGCTGCGACTGCAAGCTCTATCGGGATTCCAACGTTGTCCCTGATCCTTTTGGGTGCGGCTCCCGTTCCTCCCCTGAAACCGTCGATCGATATGATGTCGGCGCCGCTTCTGGCGATGCCCGATGCGATCGGCGCGATGTTGTGTACTGCCGCAACCTTCACGATCACGGGTTTCGTGTATGAGGTGGCTTCTTTTATCGAGGATACCAGCTGCCTCAGGTCTTCTATGGAGTAGATGTCGTGATGGGGTGCGGGACTGATCGCATCAAGCCCTTCGGGCACCATCCTTGTTCTCGAAACATCGCCGACGATCTTGCTGCCCGTCAGATGACCTCCTATGCCTGGCTTGGCTCCCTGTCCGATCTTGATTTCAACCGCGGCGCCAGAATTCAGGTATGTCTCATGGACACCGAAGCGTCCGGAAGCCACCTGGACGATGGTGTTTTTCCCAAAACGGCAGAGATCCTCGTGCATGCCTCCTTCTCCTGTATTCCAATACGTTCCGAGTCTTTCGGCTGCCATCGCAAGGGCTTTCTGCACATTCAGGCTTACTGCTCCGTAGCTCATGGCGGAGAACATGATCGGAGTCTCCATCTCGAGGTGTGGAGGCAGGTTGTCCACAATCCTTCCCTGTCCGTCCCTCCTGATCCCCTTCGGCCTGCCTCCCATGTATGTCATGGTCTCCATCGGTTCCCTGAGCGGATCTATGGACGGGTTTGTCACCTGGCTTGCATTGAGCAGAAGACGGTCGAAGTATACCGGTATGCGGGATTCCCCGCTTCCCATGCTGGATAGAAGTACCCCTCCCGTTCCGGCCTGGATGCCTATTTCCCTTATGCACTCCATTGTGAACACCCTGTTCCTTTTGAACCTGTTCACGTTTTCCGTTATGACGAGGGCCCCGGCAGGGCAGGTCTCAACGCATCTCTGGCAGTCGGTGCAGAGCGCATGGTTGAAGACGAGGAGCTTTCTTTCTCTGTCGTAGTCTATTGCATTGAACGAGCATTCCCTCGTGCACCTGAGGCAGAGGATGCAGCCGTCCTCCTTCCTTATCCTGAATTCAGGAGTGGCTTTGGTATGGGTCATGGCCTGCCTCCTTTCCGAGTCTGACGATCACGGGTTCCCCTCCCTTCGGGGACCAGATGCGGTCCGGTTCGGGTTCGACCGCTCGTATCGCGGCCTCTTCGGAACTGAAATATACGGTGGTACCTTTTTCCGCCGCCACAAGGCTTCTGAGCTTCAGACGGTCGTTAAGGGCCATCATGCCTCCTTTGAAGCCGACAAGGATCGAGAATGGACCCGTGATGAGGAATGAGGAATACATCTTCCTCAGATAGGCCAGTTTCTCCGCTTCTTTTTTGTCCTTCATGCCTATTGTCGACCAGAATGGGGCGGCAATCACGGATGCGCATTCCTCAAGTGTGAGATGTTCCTTCCTCAACAGGAAATCCAGTATGTAGGTGATGACCTCCGTATCTGTCAGCAGGTTGCATGAATAGCCATACATCTCAACCGACCTCCGGTTGGCATCGTACGATGAAATCTCACCGTTGTGGACCACTGAAAGGTCCAGAAGTGCGAACGGATGCGCGCCTCCCCACCATCCGGGGGTGTTTGTCGGGTAACGGCCGTGTGCGGTCCATGCATAGCCTGAATACTCGTCGAGTCTGTAGAACGCGGCCACATCCTCGGGATAACCCACTGCCTTGAACACGCCCATGTCCTTGCCGCATGAGAAGACATAGGCTCCTTTTATCGTGTTGTTCATCCTGATCATGCATCTGGCCGTATACTCGTCCTCGTCAAGCATGCTGTCCTGCAGGCGGTGGGGAAGGGGTGAGACGAAATAGCGCCAGATGAGCGGGACGTCCATGATTCCGGAGGTCTGCCTGACCGGGATCTTGGAGAGGTTTATGATGTCGAAATGACGGTCCAGAAACCTTTCTGCCTCCTCCCTTTGGTTTTGGCTGTCATAGAAGACATGTATTGCGTAATGGTCCTTGTACTGTGGATATATGCCGTAGCCTGCAAAACCTCCTCCGAGGCCGTTGGACCTGTTGTGCATCACCTTTATGCTTTCCGCGATTCTTCTTCCCGGAACCGGCGATGCGTCTTTTGAGAATATCCCGCATATCGCGCACCCTGACGGTATCCTGATTTCTCCTTCCTTTCTCATGGTTCCCCCCTGTGGAAACAAAAAAGGCGTCCAGGGAGAATTCTCCTTGAACGCCTTTGTTCCTGTTTTTGATTATTGGGAATCATGGATTTTTGTCAAGAAGGATTTTTTACCGATTCCTGTTTTGGGGTATTGACCAAGAAAAAAATACGGTTTTATAATCCGGGACAAGAAAACAGCAAAGGCGCTGCAGATGATACGGCTATCTGCGGCGCTTTTCTTTTTTTGGAGGTTTCCATGTCGAAGGTTTTGTCGGATATAAAAGGGCTTCTGGAGGATTACGAGATAAAATTCATCCGTCTCGCTTTCTGTGATATCTTCGGGAGGCAGAAGAACATAGCCATAATGGCGGACCAGTTGGAGCATGCGGTCAGCTACGGTGTTTCTTTCGATGCATCAGCCATAGACGGATTCATGAACGTGAGTGAATCGGATCTGTTCCTTTTTCCCGATCTCGACACCTTCTCGATCCTTCCTTGGAGACCGTCGCAGTCCGGTGTCGCCAGATTCTACTGCTATATCAACTATCCGGATGGAAGACCTTTCGAAGGTGACGGGCGGCGCTTGCTGGCCGATATCGAGAAAAAGTCGAGGGAGGCCGGGTATTCCTTCCTTGTCGGACCCGAGTGCGAATTCTATCTCTTCGAGACGGACGAGAAGGGCTTTCCTTCCCAGATTCCGTTCGACCGAGCCGGCTATTTCGACATGGCGCCCCTCGACAGGGGGGAGAACGTCAGGAGGGAGATATGTTTCGCCCTTGAAAACATGGGCATCAAACCCGAGAGGAGCCATCACGAGCACGGTCCGGGCCAGAATGAGATCGACTTCAGATGCTCCTCCCCGCTCAAGGCCGCCGATGACCTGATGACGTTCAAGACAGCAGTCAAGGCGATTGCGCAGTCCAACGGACTCTACGCCTCTTTTCTTCCCAAGCCGATGAAAGGGGAGAGCGGAAACGGCCTTCATATCAATCTGTCGGTCTTTGAGGGGGAAAGGAATCTTTTCAACAACTTTTCTTCCTTTCCGGACAGGAAGGCCTCGTCGTTTTTGGCCGGAATCCTCAGAAGGATCGGGGAAATCTCCGTATTCGCGAATCCTCTCGCCAATTCCTATGAGAGGCTTGGAAAGAGCGAGGCACCGTCTTCTGTCTGCTGGAGCTGCCAGAACCGCTCCACTCTTGTCAGGGTGCCTGCCGCCAAGGATATGGACAGCAGGATGGAGGTCAGAAGTCCCGATCCGTCCGCAAACCCGTATCTGCTCATATCCCTTCTTCTGGCCTCGGGCTTCGAGGGCATGTCGGATGGTCTGGAGCCATGTCCTCCATTCGAGGGAAACGCCTACGAACCGTGCGAAAAGAAGATGGAGATGCTTCCCGGATCGCTTCTGGATGCCGTCAATGCGGCCGGAACCAGCCGCTTCGTGAGTTCCATCCTGCCTGGCCGCATCCTGGACTCCTACCTGTCGGCAAAGAAGGAGGAGGCGGAGGAATATGGGAATGCAAAGGATGCCCATCAATATGCGATGGACGGGTTTTTCGCTTATGTCTGAGTTCCGTATGCGGGAGGGAATGTATGGAGAATGTCTTGTTGGTATGCCCGGAAGGGAGGGTGTGCGAGCTTGAGCGGCTCTTTGTCCCCGCGGGCGTCCCTGTTTTCATTTCCCATGATGTGTGCGAGGCCAGGAAGCTCTTGTGCGACATGTCCTTTTCCCTTGTGGTGGTGGAACCCCCTGTTTCAGGAGGCTCCGCCAGGGAGCTTGCGTTGCAGGCCTCGTCCGATTCGGGGTCGGATGTCGTGTTCCTGGCCTTGCCCGCGCAGGCCGCACATCTCGCACCGGGTCTTGAGAAATATGGAATATATGCAATTCCCCAAAATGCCGGGGCAGGGGAGATCGGCCTGCTGATGAGGATTATAAGGACCGGACGGAGCAGGATCGAGGCCCTTGAGAAGAAAAACATGAAGCTGATGGGCCGCCTTGCCGACGAGAGGTTGCTCTCCCGGGCGAAATGCATCCTTGCCAAGGAAAAGGGCCTGGACGAGGAGCAGGCCCACCGCATGATAGAGAAAAAGGCCATGGATGAGAGGATAAGCCTTTCTGATGCGGCGAGGTTCTTCATAAACGGAGTCTAATCTATTCCATCTGGAGGAATGATCATGGAAAATGTACCTGGATTGTTTGCAAGCATGGTCTTCGACGACCATGTGATGAGGCAGATGTTGCCCAAAGGTGTCTATCTTTCACTAAAGAGGACAATGTCCGAGGCCAGCGCACTCGACGAGGATGTCGCGGATGTCGTCGCTGCCGCAATGAAGGATTGGGCTGTGTCCAAGGGGGCCACCCATTTCACCCATTGGTTCCAGCCTATGACGGGTGTCACGGCAGAGAAGCACGACAGCTTCCTTTCGATAGACAGGAACGGATCCGTGATAATGGATTTTTCCGGAAAGGAGCTGATAAAGGGAGAGCCGGATGCGTCATCTTTCCCCTCCGGTGGGCTACGGGCCACCTTCGAGGCCCGCGGATACACGGCGTGGGATCCCACCAGCTACGCATTCATAAAGGATGACACATTGTGCATTCCTACGGCCTTCTGCTCATATAACGGACAGATATTGGATAAGAAGACGCCTCTTTTGCGAAGCATGGACGCCATAAGCCGCCAGGCAGTGAGGGCGCTTGCCCTTTTCGGGAAGGAGGTGAAGAGGGTCAGCGCCACGATAGGGGCCGAGCAGGAATACTTCCTCGTGGACAAGAAGGATTATTCCGGAAGACTCGATCTCAGACTCGCAGGAAGGACCGTGATCGGGGCCCCCGCCGCGAAGGGGCAGGAAAAGGAGGACCATTACTTCGGTTCGATAAGGCCGAGGGTCAAGGCCTTCATGGAGGATCTGGACCGCGAGCTTTGGCAGCTGGGAATACCTGCGAAGACAGAACACAACGAGGTTGCTCCCTGCCAGCACGAGATGGCTCCGATCTTCGATACTGCGAACAAGGCGACCGATGCAAACCAGCTGACGATGGAGGTCATGAGGAAGGTTGCGGACAGGCATGGTTTCGCATGTCTGCTCCATGAGAAGCCGTTTGCAGGGATAAACGGTTCGGGAAAGCACAACAACTGGGCGCTTTCAAGCGATACTGGGGAAAATCTTCTCGATCCGGGGAGCACCCCCGGGGAGAACGCACAGTTCCTTCTCTTCCTGACTGCCGTGATCGCTGCGGTGGATGAGTATCAGGATCTTCTCCGCATCAGTGTCGCAAGCGCAGGAAACGACCACCGTCTTGGTGCGAACGAAGCTCCTCCGGCTATCGTGTCGATTTTCGTGGGGGAGGAGCTGGACGGCGTAATCTCCTCCATCGTTGACGACAAGGTCGTGAGGGGCGGAAGCACCTCGGGCCATATTGATATCGGAACAAGCGTGCTGCCGAAGCTGTCAAAGGATAATTCTGACAGGAACAGGACAAGCCCATTCGCCTTCACCGGCAACAAGTTCGAGTTCCGCATGCCCGGATCCTCTTTCAACATCGCATGCACCAATGTGATGCTGAACACTGCTGTCGCCGATTTTCTGGAACGTTTCTGCTGCGAGCTGGAGGCGGCCGCGGATTTCAACTCCGCACTGAACATCCTGATCAAGCGGGAGCTCGGGGCACACCGCCGCATCCTGTTCAACGGCAACGGGTACAGCCGTGAATGGGAGACCGAGGCAATGAGAAGGGGTTTGTCCAACTACAAGAGGACCCCTGATGCACTGATCCACTATTGTGACGAGAAGAATGTCAGCCTTTTCATCAGGCACGGCATATACACCAGGCAGGAGATGGAATCGCGCATGGAGATAGGACTTGAGGAATACCGCAAGGCCGTGCAGATCGAAGCTTCCGTGATGCTGGAGATGCTTGGGAGGCAGGTCGTTCCCGCAGCGGTGGCCTTTTCCAAGGATGTCGCGCTCTCCATCGGTGCAAAGACAACGGTTGGCATCCCTGCCGAGGGTGAGAGAAAGCTGTGTGCCGGAATAACATCCCGGATCGATGTGCTTTCAGAATGTATTGAAAGGCTCGAGGAATCACTTTCTTCCGTTCCTTCCGGAATATATGAAGCGGCAAAATGGTGTGCGGATGTTGTTCTTCCCAGGATGGATGATTGCAGGAAATGTTCCGACAAGCTTGAGACCTTGGTCGGTAAGAAGTATTGGCCAATGCCAACTTATTCCGACATCCTGTTCTACGTGTGACTGCGCCACGGGGGATTTCCCTCCCCCGTAGTTTTTGTTTTTTTCCCGTGTTATCCTCTGGGTGGGAGGATATCATGGAGATCGTGCCGGCATACGATATGGATGACGAGGTTGCGAGGCTGTTTTCCGAGTATACAGCCATGCTCGTTGATCGCAATCCTTTGTTTTCCTCATACCTCGACATGCAGTCATACGGGGAAGAGCTTGCTTCGCCCGGAAGATGGTACTCTCCTCCGGACGGCAGGCTTTATGTCGCAATTGATGACGGCGTGTCCGCCGGATGCATAGGGCTCAAGAGGCTTGATGGAAAAGGGTGCGAGATGAAGCGGCTTTATATCCGTCCTCGTTTCAGGGGGCGCGGCCATGCGCGCAGGCTTTGCGAAAGGATCATCGCGGATGCCGTTGGAATGGGGTTCAGGTTCATGTATCTCGATACCCTGCCTTTCCTTACGGAGGCGGTCGCTTTGTATGAAAGACTTGGCTTTGAACTGACGGAGCCCTACAACAACAGCCCCATGGGCGATTCCATATTCATGAGAAAGGAATTATGAGACCTCCCGTCCGTCCGGGCCATCCGGTGCTGTGATGTTTTTCCCGGCGGTTTTCCTTGAATGCTTTTCCCGTAGCAGTCTGTAGGCGACCGTGCATACAGGGACTGCGAAAAGCATTCCAACCAGCCCGAATACGGAGCCGGAAGCCGTGACGGCGATGAAGACATACACCGACGGCAGCCCCAGCGATGAACCGACGACCCTGGGATATATCAGATTGCCTTCGACCTGTTGCAGTATCAATATGAATATAAGGAAGAAAAGGCCGCTCAAGGGTGAGGTGACACCTATGATGAAGGCACCGATGACCGCACTGACCAGCGCTCCATAGATGGGTATCAGAGCGGAGAGACAGGTCAGCGCGCTTATCATCGGGGCGTAGGGGAAGCGGAACAGGAGCATTCCTGCAAGGCATAGTCCGCCAAGTATCACCGCCTCCAGACATTGCGCCGAGATGTATTTTGAGAACACCTCGTCGGCGACATGCCCGACATGCAGTATTCTTTCAGCCGTGTCCTTCCTCAGAAAAGTTTCCATCAGTTTGTTGAGGTGTCCGAGAATCCTTTCCTTTCCCGCGGTGAAATATATTCCGAACACGAGTGATACGAAGAATGTCACGACGGATTTGATCGTGAGTACCATGGCGGAAAATGTATCCGACAGCAGTGATGCGTATTGTTCGCGCGTCCAATCGGACATGTCCTGCAAAAAGAACGCGATGTTTTCCCGTATCACGGTTGCTGTGGGCCTCAGTGCGGGGTGTGCCACCAGGTATTCCTCGACCCGTACGTCGTACTCCCCGACGAACTTTTTCAGCGAAGATGCCAGCACGGAGATCGCCTTGATGAATTCCGGGACGACCACCGCGACGACTATGGCGAGTATGGCTGCGATTGACAACAGTCCGAGCGCTATCGCAAGAGGTCTCACAAATCTTTGTGCCAGCCCCGCTTTTCTCAGCAGGTGGTCGAATTTTGTCGACACAAGGTTGATGACGAATGCTATGCATATTCCTGTCGCAATCGGAATCACGACACCGTTTTTGATCGTGTTCAGATATGGCTGGAACGAGGAGAAGTCGGATATGAGCCGGTAGAAGGATATCAGCAGGATGCCGAGGGCGAGCAGCGACAGGAATTTCTTTTTCGTCATATTAGGAAATGTATAAAAAACTTTGGGTGAAAGCAATCCGGCTTGCATTTTTGGCTAAAACCTTTTTTGCCGATGGATTTTTGTATTGTGATATTGTGGTTTGGCCGTTTTCGTTTCTATAATGGTAATATGGAATCTTTGAGAGAGCTTTATAGGATAGGGTATGGGCCGTCGTCCAGCCATACGATGGGGCCGCGCAAGGCGGCGGAGGATTTCATTTCCAGATATCCGGAGATCAAATCGGTCAAGGCCGAATTGTTCGGTTCCCTTGCCGCCACGGGCAAAGGCCACCTTACCGACAAGGCGATACGCGAGGCTTTTCAGCAGAAGGGTGTCGAGACGGAGATTTTCTGGTATCCGGATGTTTTCAAGAGTTTTCACCCTAACTGCCTCGGTCTCTCATCAGCCGATGGAAGCGTTTATGAGACATATTATTCCGTCGGAGGCGGAAAGATCGTCCGTGAGAACGAGGCGAAGAAAGAGGATGCGGACGTATATCCGGACGACAAGCTTGGCAGCATGAAGAAGCTTCTTGCGTATTGTGATACCGAAGGGCTCCAGCTATGGGAGGTCGTCCTTGATTTCGAAGGTTCCGGCATCGTGGATTACATAGGGGAGGTATGGTCGGTGATGCAGGATGCGATCAAGCGCGGGCTTGATAACGAAGGCGTCCTGCCCGGAGGGTTGAAGCTCGCCAGGAAGGCTTGTCTTGTGCATGAGCAGGCAATGTCCATGACAGGAGCCCTCGGAAACACCCTTGTCGCCCATTCCTATGCCTTGGCCGTGAGCGAGGAGAATGCCGGTGGAGGCAGGATCGTAACGGCGCCCACCTGTGGCTCCTGCGGCGTCCTTCCTGGTGCGCTGTATTACATCATGCAGGAATACAACATTCCGGAAAAAAGGGTTCTGCGCGCACTGATGACCGCAGGGCTTGTCGGAAACATAGTCAAGACCAACGGATCGATAAGCGGCGCCGAGGTAGGATGCCAGGGTGAGGTTGGTGTTGCCTGTGCAATGGCCGGTGCTGCCGTCGCACAGCTTCTCGGTGGTACCATCCACCAGATAGAGTATGCTGCGGAAATGGGTCTCGAACACCATCTGGGGCTCACATGCGACCCGTTGAAGGGGCTTGTCCAGATCCCGTGCATCGAGCGCAACGGTTTTGCATGCATGAGGGCCGTCGACCATGCCTCGTACGCCCTTGTCGGGGATGGAAGGCACAAGATCAGTTTCGACGATGTTGTAGAGGTTATGATGGAGACCGGGCATGCGCTACCGTCGCTGTACAGGGAAACCAGCATGGGCGGCTTGGCAAGGGTGTACGGAATCTAGTCCCCTGGAACGGAAAGGTATGAGAACTCCTTGAAAAGAAGATTGATGTTCGTGTGCCTTTCAAGGCTTTTCGTATCCTTTCTTATCTCATCCCATGATTGCTGGAAATTGCTCCCGAGAGGGGAGCATTCTTTTTCAATGTATGCAAGAAACGACTGCCAGTCCTTTTTGAAACGGGATGAGAAGGTGTCTGCGAGGCCGGTCTTTCTGCTGTCGTTCATGTTTCCAGCCTCGCCATATAGCGCATGCTCGAGATTATGCGACATGTAGTACAGCCGGTACGGCGTCTCGTCATTGATCATTCTTTCGTCCGATAGTATGTTCATGTTCTTTCTTTTCTTGCGGTTTCTTGCCTTGATCGATGAGACATACGCCGTCTCGATGTGGTCCTCGAGGTATTCGATCCTCTGCGCATCCCTGTTTTCCAATATGAGGCCGTCGTCGATGAAGACCCCATCGGTATCCGTTATTTGGAATACCGCAAGCATGTCGCCCTTTTTGAGCGCATAGCGTTTCATCTCCATTCTCACTATGTCGCGGACATCGTCCATGACGGATCCCTTCTCCCTGTCATGGGTGAGGATCGGATCCCCGTGCGCTATGTGGAACTTGATCTCGTTGTGGTTGAAAAAAGCCTTCATGATGTAATAGAGGGCGTTCTCGTCGGTCTGTCCCTCGCATATCAGCAGTACCAGCTTCCTAGTCTTCCTCATCATCCCTCCATGCCTTTCTCAAAGCCATTCCTATCTCGTGGCTGTCCGTCTCCTCGTAGATGTTCTCCTTCGTGCCTCCCAGAAGGATGCTCCTTATATAGACATCCCTGAGGTTGTTGGTATTTTTGATGTTCGTCATCCTGATATATCTGTTTTCAGGATTTGACGTGCTGAAAACCACCGAGTCCTTGTCGATCATCTCCAGGATCCTGAGGTTGTGGCTGGTGAATATCATCTGCCCCTTAGCTCCGTGGCTGAATACGGAGACGAGCTCTCCCAGAAGATATTCGAATATGCTTGCATCGAATTCGTCTATCACAAGGCAGACGGACGGGTTGTTGTATACGCACAGCAGTATGTTGAGGATCGAGATTATCTTGATTATCCCCTCGGATTCGAACCTCAGGGGGATCGCCTTTCCGTTCTTCAACGAGACGATCTCGACCCTGACACCCTTCTTTCCGCTGTCCGTGAGCTCCTCTCCCGCGGTGTATAGTCCGAGCTCCAGATGCGGGACTATGGCCGAGAGTACGGTGTTCATCTCCCTTATCATGCGCCTGAGCTGCCTCTCCTCGTCCATGCCGAGCACCTGGCTGTGCTTCAGGTCGATTATTATCTGGCCCAGCGATATCCCGCCTTCAACCGTCTTCTTCTGGAAGGACAGCTTCAGCTTGTCATCCTTCACGATTCCCGCCTCCCTGGTGCTTATGACAACAAGGGATGTCCCTGCATAATTCCTTATGGCCGCGACCGGTATGGCGTATTCATCCCGGAATTCACCTGCAAGCTTTGAGAACACCTCGTATCCGCCGTCTTTTCCGAATATGTAGGAGCTTCCTGTCCTTTCTGCCATGCGGGATGCCACCATAAGGTCCAGCGAGGTGTTCTTGTCCGATCTTGTGATTTTTTTGAATGTCGATTCCGGTTTGAATCCAAGACTTCCAGCATCATGGCGGACCAGGAGCTTCTCCCTTCCGTAGCCTCCGTCCTGCTTCTTCCTGACGCTCAGGCTTTCAGAACCGATTGACGCCCTCCCTTCCTTGTTGAGTATGGACAGGCTGTATGTGTAAAGGCCAAGGCTTTCCATCTCCTGGTCCATCAGGCGGAGCGTCAGCCTTATCGTGGATTCCGAGCTGTCGACGTTTATGTACGAGGCCGCATCATCTCCCAGACTTTCTCCGCTCATGATGGTCCTCAGCATGTGGAATGCGTCTATCACGGCTGTCTTCCCGCTGCCGTTTTGTCCGTATATGCCCAGTATGTCCGCCGTGTGCGTTTCCTTCTTCAGTGCCGAAGGCATCTGGAATCCGCCTCGTTTCACGTTTTTGAAATCCTCCAATTCGATTTCTTCCAGCCTGACAATCAGATTATCCATCATTGGCCTCCCCTTATAAGTATAACTTAATCTTATTAAAAAAGGGTGGGCCAATCATTGAAACGGTATAAAAAATCCTGTTTTCTGGATTTGATTGTTTGTTTTTGTGTTCGGAAAAGCATGTTTTAATCCATGCTTGTTTCCCTGCCGGGGGAATGGGGGGAAAAACAAAGGTGATTCTTTCCTCTTCGACAGTTTGTACCTTTTGCATGTCTTTCCATGCTGGAGACGGTAGGAAAACATGTCATGAACAAATGTCCGGCACGATTATGTCGGTTTTCATGGATGACGAAAAAACCCCGGATGTGTTCCAATCCGGGGCGTCTTTAATGAATCTGGTTATTTCACGACGATGTTCACAAGCTTGTTTGGAACAACGATTTCCTTGACAATCGTCTTTCCTTCGGTCCACTGCCTTGTCTTTTCGTCGTTCCTGACAGCTTCAAGCACGTCTTTTTTGTCCGCATTGTGCGGCATCATTATCCTGCTTCTGAGCTTTCCGTTGATCTGAACCACGATCTCGACCTCGTCGTCGAGGCATTTCTTCTCATCCCAGACCGGCCATGTCTCTTTCGAGATGCTGGGCTCATGTCCGAGAAGGGCCCACATCTCCTCCGCGATGTGCGGTGTGTAGGGACTCATGAGAAGTGCGAGGATCTCAAGGGTTTTCTTCGGTACGATCTCAAGTCTGTTGAGCT
Organism: uncultured Spirochaetales bacterium; assembly: GCA_949293595.1. Lineage (GTDB taxonomy): Bacteria > Spirochaetota > Spirochaetia > Sphaerochaetales > Sphaerochaetaceae > Ornithospirochaeta. Next base: position 334,194 of record CASFDW010000002.1, read on the forward strand.
CGTTGACGAATACCATCATCTGGCTGATTGCCGTATTGAAATTGAGGGTTTCGGTATCCTGGCTGACCTTCTTTATGGTCTTGTTCATGAGTTTGTCAAGCTCCTTGTCCAGGCCGATATCCTCGATATTCTTTTCGGTAACGATTCTCCATACCCTGTCCAGGAAGCGGTATACACCCATGAAGCCTGCGGTCGCCCACGGCTTGCTCTCCGTAAGCGGTCCCATGAACATCTCGTACATCCTTACCGAATCGGCACCATAGTCGCGGATGAAATCGTCCGGGTTGATGACGTTCTTGAGGCTCTTGCTCATCTTTGCCGTGACCTGGGTCACCTCTTCGCCTGTTTCGGTCTCGACAAATTTTCCAGGCGCAACCTCGCTTACCTTGTCAACAGGCACGAGGGACTTGTTCTTCTTCTGATATGCGAAGCTTGTTATCATGCCCTGGTTGACAAGCCTCTGGAACGGCTCCTTCGTGCTGACAAGCCCCAGATCATAGAGCACCTTGTGCCAGAACCTGGAATAGAGCAGGTGCAGCACGGCATGCTCGGTACCTCCGACATAGAGATCCACCGGCATCCAGTATTTTTCCTTCTCCGGGTCTATGAACCTGTCCTTGTTCTTCGGGTCGATGTATCTGAGATAATACCAGCAGGATCCCGCCCACTGCGGCATGGTGTTGGTCTCCCTTTTTGCGGCGGCCCCACATACGGGACACTTGGTGTCCACCCATTCCGGAACATTGACAAGAGGGCTCTCTCCTGTTCCCGAGGGTTCGTATTTCGTGACCTCGGGCAGTGTGAGCGGCAGCTCTTCGTCCGGGACAGCCACCGTTCCGCACTTCGGACAATGCACGAGGGGAATCGGTTCTCCCCAGTATCTCTGGCGGCTGAAGATCCAGTCGCGGAGCTTGTAGTTGACGGCCTTGTGCCCGCACTTGTGCTCCTCGAGCCATGAAATCATCTTGTTGATGGCATCTTCCTTGTTGAGGCCGTCGAGCCATTGGGAATTGACGTGTATCCCGTCCTCGGTCCAGGCCTGGGTCTGCACATCCACGTCGCTCTTGAGCACCTCGATGATCGGAAGGCCGAATTTCTTTGCGAATTCCCAGTCCCTGTCGTCATGGGCCGGAACCGCCATGATCGCACCGGTGCCGTAGCTTATCAGCACATAGTCGGCTATCCAGATGGGGATCCTCTCCCCGTTGACAGGGTTGATGGCGTAGGAGCCTGAGAATACTCCTGTCTTATCCTTTGCAAGGTCCGTTCTTTCCAAATCGCTCTTATGTTTCGTATCCTCAAGATATTTTTCAACCGCGGCTTTCTGTTCCTCTGTCGTGAGCTTCGAGACAAGAGGATGCTCCGGGGCGATGACCATGTAGGTGGCGCCGAAGAGAGTATCGCAACGGGTGGTGTATACCTCGAGGGTATCGTCGAAGTTTTCAAGCTTGAAGAATACGGCGGCACCCTCGCTCTTGCCGATCCAGTTGCGCTGCATCGTTTTCACGCTTTCCGGCCAGTCGAGGGTGTCGAGATCCTCGAGCAGACGGTCGGCATAGGCCGTGATCTTCAATATCCACTGCCTGATGTTCTTTTTTTCGACCTTTGTTCCGCATCTTTCGCAGTGTCCTTCCTTCACTTCCTCGTTTGCAAGCCCTGTCTTGCAGCTGGGGCACCAGTTTATCGGGGTGCTGGCTTCGTAGGCCAGACCCTTTTCGAAGAGCTTCTTGAAAATCCACTGTGTCCAGTGGTAGTACTCTGGGTCGCAGGTCGCAATCTCCCTGTCCCAGTCGTATGAGAACCCGAGGCTCTTGAGCTGGCGGGTGAAATTCTCCATGTTCTTTTTTGTGGTCGTATACGGATGTGTGCCGGTCTTGATGGCATAGTTCTCCGCGGGCAGGCCGAACGCATCGAATCCCATAGGATGCAGCACGTTGTAGCCGTTCATCCTGAGGTACCTGGAATAGATGTCGGTGGCCGTATAGCCTTCAGGATGTCCCACATGCAGACCTGCCCCGGATGGGTAGGGGAACATGTCGAGGACGTATTTTCTTTTTTCCTCCGGCACCGATTCATCTTCGATGGTCCTGAAAGTTTTGTTTTCCTCCCAGTATTTCTGCCACTTTTTCTCAATTTCGTTGAAAGGATACTTGCTCATACGGCTAATGATAATGTCTTACTCTTTTTTGTTCAATAAACGCCGCCTTGAGGCTGGTTCATTTCTTCCTTGCGGCTCCGATGTGCCGCTTGATCCTGGAGGCGTTGAATCCGGAGAACGGGTAGAAGGGCAGGAGTGCGTCCATCACGAGCAGCGGGAGTGTCATCCGAGGACAGCCGGTTGTCAGGGCCAGGATGGTTTCAAAGGCAATGCACAGCACCGCCGCAAGGGCGAGGCGGGAACGTTTTTCAGCGATCCTCCAGTCCCCTCCTTTCACATACACACCCGCAATCGGTGGGATGAAAAAAGGCATGGCAAGTGCGGATAACAGGCTGTATGCCAGGCTTGTGTCCCAGCCGAGCAGGATGGAATGCCTCCAGCCCAGGACAAGCTTCATCATGATGCACCTGCCAAGAGACAGGGCGAGCATAAGGCAAAGGCTTTCCATCACCGGGGCATTGAGTCTCAAAGCGAAGATCATGGAGGTCAAAATGGAGAAAACGGCCAGACAGGCCCATCCATACATGCTTTCATGTCGGATGTCCCTGCCTTGTCCACGGTGCCATAAGAAGTATCCGAAGTCGAAAAAATGGCTCATGCGCATCCAAACCTTGAAAAGGCCGATGCCGAATGTCCTTATCTGTGCAAAAAGATCCATTATCCGCATGTCCTGGTAGAACAGCTTGAAAGAGGAGGGGTTGTCCCCCTCGATTAGCAGCAGGATCTCGTTGCAGCCCTCCTTCTCAAGATGGGCGTACATCGCATCCCTGAGGGCGGATGCAATCCCTCGGCCCCGTGCCTCGTCTCCCGTATACAGCCAGCCTATGTAGCCGATTCTTTTTCCTCCAGGTATCGTGAAAACATCCGCGTTGCAGCCTCCCGTGATCCTTCCGTCCTCCCTGGCCACTATGGTATGTTCCTTATGCAGGAAGAAGATGCTGTGGTACGACGGGCTGAAACAGGAGGCCATCAGGTTCCTGGTCTCTTCTGTCTCCCCGTCCTTGATGAGGGAAATGTCCATACCGATATTCTGCCTTCTTCCGCAGTTTGAGGCAACAGCTGGGAATTTAATGGACAACCGGTAACTTGCCGCATGTGTGCAGGTATATAAAATATATAAGCGTTGTTTGCATTTATGTTGAAAATTAGGGTATAGTTGATGAATATGGGCACAGCAAAATATACAGAGGCGGACGTATTGTCCCTGTCGCCGCTCGAGCATATCAGGCGGCGGCCGGGAATGTACATCGGACGTTTGGGCAACGGATCCCATATCGACGATGGCATCTACATACTTTTGAAGGAAGTCATAGACAACTCGATAGATGAATTCGTGATGGGCTATGGCAACAAGATCATCATCACCGTTTTGGACAACAAGGTCACTGTCCGCGACTACGGCAGGGGCATCCCCCTCGGCTCCGTTGTCGACTGTGTGAGCAAGATCAACACCGGTGCCAAATACACCGGGGACGCATTCCAGTATTCGGTAGGGCTGAACGGTGTCGGAACCAAGGCCGTGAATGCGCTGAGCTCCTATTTCCTCGTCACCTCCTACCGAGACGGCAAATCGATGACCGCGTCCTTCGAGCGCGGTGTCCTGAAAAGCAAGAAGGAGGCAAGGACGGAGGAGCCGAACGGCACATATTTCGAGTTTGTCCCGGACAAGGAGATATTCGGGGATTACCAGTTCAACGACGATTACATCAGAAGCAGGCTGAACAACTATGCCTATCTCAATACGGGCCTGGTCCTTTCCTTCAACAGGGAGATCATAAAAAGCCAGAACGGATTGATGGACCTCCTTGCAAAGGAGCTCGGGGATGTGGCGCTCTATGATGTCATCCACTACAAGAGCCAGAGGCTGGAGATCGCATTCACACATACCTCCAGCTACGGGGAGAATTATTTCTCGTATGTGAACGGCCAGCATACGTCTGATGGCGGAACACATCTTGCAGCCTTCAAGGAAGGATTTCTGAAAGGTATAAACGAATATTTCAAGAAGAACTGGGCCGCACCCGAGATACGGGACGGCATCGTGGGGGCCATAGCCATAAAGCTCAAGGACCCGATTTTTGAAAGCCAGACCAAGAACAAGCTCGGCAATACCGATGTAAAGAGCTGGATCGTGCCCGAGGTCAAGGAGGCCGTCGTCGATGCGCTGATGAAGAACACGAAGACGGCACAGGCGATGCAGGCCAAGATCGTTTCCAACGAGCAGGTCCACAAGGAGGAGCAGACAGTAAGGAACGGAGCAAGGGAGAAGGCGAAGAAGACAAGCATCAACATACAGAAGCTGAAAGACTGCAAATACCATCTCTCCGACCGTTCGAACGCCCATAGGGAGGAGGCTGAGAAATCGATGATCTTCCTGACAGAGGGTGACTCCGCCTCCGGAACGATCACGAAGACCAGGAAGCCGGAGTATCAGGCTGTATTCTCCCTCCGCGGAAAGCTCTACAATGTCGAGGGCCAGAAAAGGAGCATCATCTACAAGCATGACGAGCTTTACAACATAATGGCAGCCCTCGGCATCGAGGAGGACCTGGAAAACCTCAGATATGCGAAGGTCGTAATCGCAACCGATGCCGACAACGACGGATACCATATCAGGAATCTGATAATGACCTATTTCCTCACTTATTTCGAGGAGCTTGTGACACAGGGACACCTCTATATACTCGAGACACCGCTTTTCCGGGTGCGGAACAAGCAGAAGGTCATCTACTGTTACAACGAGAAGGAGAGGGATGAGGCCGTGAGCAAGATGAAAGGGGCCGAGATCACCAGGTTCAAAGGCCTCGGGGAAATAGACCCGAAGGAATTCGGGCAGTTCATCGGCGAGGATATAAAACTCATCCCCGTATCCATCTCCTCCATCAAGGAAACCAGGGAGGTCATGGATTTCTGCATGGGTGACAACACACCCAAGAGAAGGGAATACATAATGGAGAATCTTATCTGATGGCACATGCGGACGAACTGTATAAGATAAATTTTTTGGAATATGCGAGCTATGTTATCAGGGAGAGGGCGATTCCTGATATCGAGGATGGTCTGAAGCCTGTCCAGAGAAGGATACTCCATACCCTTTTCGAGATGGATGACGGCCGGTTCATGAAGGTCGCCAACGTCGTGGGTGCGACGATGAAGTATCATCCGCATGGCGATAGCTCCATATACGAGGCGCTCGTCAATCTCGCAAACTGCGACCTGTTCATCGACCGTCAGGGCAACTACGGCAACTTCCTTACTGGCGATGGTGCGGCCGCGGCCAGATATATCGAATGCCGTCTTCTTCCGTTTGCCCGCAAGGTGCTCTATTCTCCGGAGATAACCGAATACATAGACTCGTACGACGGAAGGAACAAGGAGACCGTGGTTTTTCCGGCAAAAATCCCCGTCGTCGTGGTCCAGGGCACGCAGGGCATCGCCGTCGGCATGTCCACACAGATCCTCCCGCATAATCTCGTCGAGGTCCTCGAGGCCCAGAAAGCGGCCCTGCGGGGTGAGGATTTCGAGATTTATCCCGATTTCCCCGGCGGAGGAATACTGGATGTATCGGATTATGCGGATGGCACAGGAAAGGTCGTGATAAGGGCGAAGCTCAACGCCAGCGATCCGAAGAAGCTCATCATAGAGGAACTTCCCTATGGTGTCACATCCGAACGGATGATCGCAAGCATCGAGGAGGCCAACAAGAACGGGCAGCTCAAGATAGACAAGATCGAGGATTATACTGCGGAAAAGGCCTGCATTGAGATCAAGTGGCAGAGGAACACCTATTCAAAAGACATGGTCGACGTGCTTTATGCAACCACCGACTGCCAGGTGAAGATAAGCCTCAATCCGCTTGTGATAAAGGATGGCCTGCCTCATGTCGTTCCGATCTCCGACCAGATAAGATACCATGCCGACCATCTCGTGAAGGTCCTCACCGCCGAGCTGAACATCGAGCGGGGGCATCTCGAGGACAAGCTGAGGATGCGTACCCTCGAACGTATTTTCATTGAGGAACGCGTATACAAGAAAATAGAGAACAAGACGACGCAGGAAGCCGTCGAAAAGGCCGTGATAGCCGGGATGCAGCCGTTCATGCACGAAGTAGGGGATGTCCCGCTCGATGCAGAGGACATCGAGAGGCTGCTTAAGATTCCCATCCGCAGGATCTCCCTTTTCGATATCGACAAGAACCGCGAGGAGATCAACGAGATCAACGCACGCATAAGCGCAGTCGACGACCATCTTGCACATATCGTCGATTATGCCGTCTCTTATGTGGACGAACTGCTCGACATGGTCGACAAGGAAGCCCATGAAAGGAAGACCACCGTCTCGTCTTTCGAATCCCTGTCTGCAAAGCAGGTCGCTGTCAGGAACATGGACCTCAGATACGACAAGGAGACCGGATACATGGGAACGAATCTCAAGACTGGAGAGGTCCTGATGAAGGTCAGTCCTTTCGACAAGGTGTTCTATATGAAGAACAACGGTGAGTACAGGGTGGCCAACGTATGTGACAGGGAGTTCATCGGAACGGACGGGCTTGCCTATTTCAATTATGGAGAGAAGGACATCATAGCAAAGGAGGTCTTCACCATAATCTATACGGAGAAGTCGAAGCTCGATCAGAAGAAGATCTGTTATATCAAGAGGTTCCAGATTCCGTCGTTCACGACAGGAAAGCTTTATTCGGTGCTCAAGAACCCGAATGCCAAGATAAAGAAGTTCTCCCTGTATCCGTCTGCTGTCATATTCCTGCAGTACAAGAAGGGCAAGGGGTATAAGATGCTCGAGGAGAAGATGCGCTTTGCGGATTTCCGCGTGCAGAAGAGTCCTACCGGAGGCGGTGTGCGCCTGACGGCCAAGGAGATCGAGAAGATAGCGATCAGGCAGACAAAGGATACTTCCACCACGGAGGAGGCCTCCCCCGATCTTTTCGAGGAGGAAGAGGATTGATGATGCTCTCCAAGGAAAGGATCCTTTATGAGGACAATCATCTGATTGTCATCAACAAGAGGGTGGGCGAGCTCTGCCAGGGGGATGAGACCGGAGACAGGACGCTGCAGGATGATGTCAAGGAGTATCTTAAGGTGACGTACGGGAAACCGGGGAACGTTTTCCTGGGGTCCCCGCACCGTCTTGACCGACCCACCTCCGGAATCGTCGTCTACACAAAGACGGAGAAAGCACTGAAGCGCATGAACGAGGCTTTCAGGACCGAGGACGGCGTGCAAAAGACCTATTGGGCCATTGTCGACGGGCATCCGGATCCCGAGGAAGGGACGCTGGTGCATTACATACTCCGCAACAGCAGCCAGAACAAAAGCTATGCATACAAGGATGAGAGGAAGGGTGCCAAATCCGCATGTCTCGATTACCGGCTTATAGGAAAGAGCGATAGGTACTATCTTCTTGAAATCGACCTCCATACCGGACGTCACCACCAGATACGGAGCCAGCTGGCCGCAATCGGCCTTCACATAAAGGGTGATCTGAAATACGGAGCGGAGAGAAGCAATCCCGACGGCGGGATATGTCTGCATTCCCGTAAGGTGGTTTTTCTCCATCCTGTCAGGAAGGAGTTGCTGGAGATTGTCGCTCCTGTGCCCGCGGATCCTTTGTGGCAATATTTTTCCCATTGAAAAACATTCTTTCTTTTCATATGCGCACGTAGTTGTTATAATTTTCCTAACGGAGGTGAGGGTTATGAAGATGATAATCGCGATCATAGGACAGCTTGACGAGGATAACACCGTCCACAGCCTGAACGAAGAGGGTTATTATGTTACCAAACTCGCCACAATGGGTGGATTTCTGAGAAAGACCAATTCGACTATCCTCATCGGATGCGAGGATGAAAAGGTCAATCATGCGCTCGAGATCATAAGGAAGCAGGCGGGCAAGAGGACCGAGAATGTCCCGTACATGCCGCCTTCGGCTGTTGAGAGCGGTACCCATGTGACAGGAATTCCGTTTGTTTCCGTTCCTTCGGAGGTAGGAGGCTGCACGGTTTTTGTCGTTGACGTGGCACAGTTCAACAAATTCTGAGATATGTCATACGGAACCATCATGGAGGAGTTCATGATGGTTTTTTGTTTTGTTTCCACTGGCTGCCTTCCTGTCCGTTGCAGACATGATGCCACCTTGTGCCATCATTGAACCAGACCGAGAGCTTTCAAATCCGTGTCGATTCCGTTTGCATAGTCATGAGTGTTCCTTTTAACCGGGATATCCGGAAGGAGCGGTCCTTCTGCCGAACCTTGGAAAAACTTTGTCGAGTATTGGAACATGACTCCTGTTTCAGGAAGGGTTCCGATTCCGATTTCCCCGTAATGTGTCGAGCTTCCTCCCGTGGGTCTGCCGACAAACGTCGCATCCAGTTCCCTTTTCAGTTCTTCCGCATTCATGACCGCGGAGGAGAATGTGTCCTCTCCGATGAGTACGTAGATTTTAATCTCCTTCCTGGTTTCAAGTTCTTTCAGTCCTTTGACAAGGGGTTTTATTATTTCGCTGTTTCCTCCGCCGTTATATCTTAAATCGATCACGAGGGTTTTGTATGGACCGGCGGAAAGCATGGAAACAACTTGTTCTGCAAAGTATTGGAAAGGAAAACCTTCCATCTCCATGCATGCGTGGTAGTTGACAAGCAGTGCGGACGGGTCGTCCAGAAGCATGGCGCTGTAGGCGGAGTTTGGGTTCAGTGTTGGTGGAACCGCTTTCTGCATGTACTCATATTTCATTCCCGAGGCCTGGCTGTAAGGCAGGGAACGCACTTCTGTCTCCTTCCCGTCTTCGGTCATGACCGTTATCGTTTTTCCTTCTGCAATCCCCAGGTTGATATAGAATTGGAGTATCCTGAGATGGTTGTCACAAAGGCTCTTTGCAAGATATACGTCGTTGTCGTTCGGTATTGTGTCACGTGCCATATCCATTATCCGGGCAAATGAACATCCGTTTATGGAAACAACTTTTTCCCCTAAAAGATTTTCATATCCGTCTGCGGCCATGATCACATAAAGATCCTCTCCGAACAGGTCGAATCCTACGGGCAGTATGTCGATGGCGGAGAGGATCGATGCATCCATGCCAACCAGGGTGTGGCTGTCATGTGCGATGGCTGCTATGCTTGCAAGGGAGTAGTAAAAGGTTCCCGGATCCTCCTCTTTTCTTTCAAGGTTTTCCATCAATATGCCTTCCGCTTCTTCATTGTTGAGGTGGTTCAGGAAGTCCGGATGGTTATTCTCGAGAAAGGAGTACAGGTATGCGACATCCTTTTTGTACGGGGTGTCAGGATATATCCGGTCATTTTCCTTGACCGTGGTGCATGATGTCATGACGAGCAGGACAATCAGAGGCAGAAGAAACTTTTTCATATCAGAATCATAGCATATGGGATAGCGGGATATCAAAGGCGTGATTCTTAGGTGGCTTCATCTTCCTAAAAATTCATTGGGAGGACCCGGGAAATGTGAGGTGATGGATATGACCGTGAGGATTCCGTTTTAGCTTTTCCAATCCCGGAAGCTCTCTCATGCAATACGGTTTTATTTGTCTTCATTGATTAAGGCCGTGGTAGCGATGTGAATCTGTCCGGGCTTGCAAGGACAAGGCCTCCCGGGGAGGCCTGTTTGTTTCATTTCGCCAGCTCGTAGATAGCTCTCATGTCCTCCCTTTGCAGAACCTTGAATGCTCCGAGCGTACGTTTCCCGTAGAAGGTGGCTTTGTCGAGCAGCTCTTCCATCTGTGCGTCTGAAAGGATGATGTCCGCCTCGGCAAGGCTTGTGGGCATGTCGAGCTCCTTGAAGAACGATATGAATTCCATTATCGTCTTTTCTGCTCCCTTTTCTCCGCTTTCCCTGATGCCGAACACCAGGCGTCCAAGCTTTGCAAACCTCTCCGGATCTGTCTTATAGACGTATTTCGACCAAGCCGGGAAGATTATGGCAAGACCTGCTCCGTGGGCGATGTCGAACATTCCTGAGAGCTCGTGTTCCAGCTGGTGGCAGGCCCAGTCTCCCCTCTGGTCGTTGCCAAGAGCCATAAGCCCGTTGTGGGAGAGGGATGAGGCCCACATGAGGCTTGCATGAGCCTCGTAGTCCTGTTTGTCCCTGAGACAGGCCGGACCCTTTTCCTTTACATTCCTTATCAGCGCTGCGGCAAGCTCGTCCGTGATGTCTATTCCTTTGCCAGCATGGAACCAGCGTTCTATCGTGTGCATCATTATGTCGACTGTTCCGACTTCTATCTGATAATCGGGGAGGGTATAGGTGAGGCATGGGTTGAGAAGGGCGAATGCAGGTCGGCAGACATTGCTGTTGCAACCTCTTTTCAGCCAACCCTGCTCATCGTTTGTAATGACCGAGCTGTCGCTCATCTCGCTGCCTGTTGCGCTCAATGTGAGGACCACTCCGACCTTGATTGTTCCTTCGGGTGTTCTCCTGCCGCAGTAGAAGTCCCAGACGTCGCCCTCATGATAAAGTCCGTATCCGATTGCTTTTGCGCTGTCTATGACCGATCCGCCTCCTACTGCGAGGATGTGGTCGACTTTTTCCTTCCTTCCGAGTTCTATGGCCTTTCTGATCAGCGACAGCCTGGGATTGGGTTTGACACCTCCCAGCTCGACATATGCGATCGACGCATCGTCCAGCTGTTTTCTTATCCTTGACAGCAGACCTGATTTTTCAGCGCTTGCTCCGCCATAGTGGATCAGGACCTTTGTGGCGCCGTCCGCGGCAAGCTCCTCGGCGGTCTTCATCTCCGCGTCTTGTCCGAATGTGACCCTTGTGGGCGTGTAGTACCGGCTTGTCATTCTTCATCCTCCTTGATCACGGCCCTGCTGATCCTGCCGTTGACCTTTATTATCAGGTTTTTCCTGCTCCTTACATGCAGGAAGTGCTTTGTTTCCTTGACTCTGTCCATTTGCTCCATATGGCGGAAATCGACAATCCCGTCCCCGTGGAGCGGGTTGACGGTGAGATATATGCAACCGAGGCTGGTCATGTTCTGGAAGAAATGTGTGCCCTGGCTCGGCTCGACGTCCAGTTCCCTGAGTCCGGTCTCGACGATGACGTGCGCCTTCGATATGTCCGACCATGTGCAGGGGATTCCCAACCATCGGTCGGAGGAGCCGAGACGTCCGCAGGCAATGAGTACGTATCCTCCGTCCATCCCGCTGTTCAGCTCGCTCAGCTCGGATGCCATCTCGACCATTTCGGAAGCCTTGAATGCCTCCTCCTTGATGGTGACGATGTCCCGGATGTCGTCAACAATCCCGTTGCCCATTACCTTCTCCGCATAGATCAGCGCATCCGTCTTGTCTTTTTCCTCCACCACGATGTCGGATTCGGTGACCTGGTTGCTTATCGGTCTGATCTGGAGTATCGAGAAATCCGGCTTCTCCCGTTCGGTGTTGACAGCAAACTCTATCTCGACCGGTTCTGCCATGCTCCGTGTGCCCATCTTGAGTATCTGATCGACGATTTTCGCCACAGGAAGCGTGTCGTATTTCAAGATTCCGTTGAATGTGAGAAGGTTCACACCGTTTTTATCGATCCTCTCGCTCACCATACCTGTCTTCATGTCGAGGCTGGAAAAGATGCTTTTCATGCTTTTGGGCCATGACGAGGCCTTTGAAATTGGCAGCTTTTCAAGGTTGTCGCTGTCCTCTAGCGGGCGGAAGGGTTTGTTGAGGTCGAGGGCGTAGAACGTATCCTGGTTGCTCGATTCGCTTCCGGTCAGGGCCTGGTTTGGTCTTTTCGGTTTGGCGGGGCAGAACCGGAAGCTTGTCCCTTCGTCGACGACCGTCTTCCCAAAGCCGAACGACAGCATGCCTATCCCGTCCTCCTGGCTCTGCCCGGGGGCAGGGTAGTAGTTCAGGCTCCTGGCGACACCGGATATGTTCGGATACCAGTAGTTGTCGTGTGCGCTTCCCGTGATCTGTTGTATGATCACGGCCATCTTCTCATCCTCGAGTGTGTGGTCGGTGTTCTTCAGGTATTCCTTTGCACAGTGGAAGTAGGTGCTGGCCCATACCGTGCGCACTGCATCCTTGAGTTCCTCGTATCGGTGGAAGTCATCCCCCTGGTTAGGGATCATGCATGTCTGGTAGACGCCAGCAAATGGCTGGAAATGCGAATCCTCGAGCAGTGATGACGAGCGTACGGAGATTGGCACCCGGATGACCTGGATGATCTGTGCAAGTGAATCCTCCAGACATTTCGGAATCGGTTTCGACAGGAACAGCTTGAGGATGTCCTCGTCGCTTTGATCCACGAAATAAAGGTTCTGAAGCTTGTTCTCGGACATGAACATGTCGAATATCTCGGTGGTGATGACGACGGTCCTGGGTGTGGAGAGGTATAGGTCCGGATATTCCTTCCTGATGCCCATCGCATGCATCTCCATCGCGAGAAACGCCAGTCCGCGTCCTTTGCCTCCCATGCTGCCTTTCCCGATTCTTGAAAAATGAAGGGTCTCGTCGTAATGTGCGGAGGAAAATTCCGCGATGACGCCCCTCGTGCGGTCCGAACGGTATTCCTTTATCGTCTCATACAGGAGCTTCCTGACATCCTCCGCATCGTTGTGTTCGGATAGATTGATAGGTTTTATCATCGATGCCAGCTGATAGAGGGACTGTGCCCTCAGCCATCTCGAGAAATCATTCTTCCTGGAATGGTAGACAAAGGATTCGATCGGTATGGTCTTTATCATGCTCTGAAGGTCCTTCATCGTCTCCGCCTTCCCGATCTCCTTTCCCGTTGCCGGATTGATGAAAATGAACGGACCGAAATTGTAGTGCTTCAAAAAGTGCTCTTCAAGATCCTGAAGGAGTGTGGGGGACAGCTTCCAGATGAAATCCGCACCCAGCCTTACCGCGTCCTCCCTGTTCTTCTCCTCCCTCGACTGTATCAGGACCGGTATCTCAGGATCGATTTCCTTTATGTTCCGGCACAGCTCCAGGCCTGCTGTCTCCCTCCTGCCGTCATGCATCGGAAAAGAGACGTCGGAAATCACGCCGAGGACGTTCTGCCTGTATTTTGTGAAAAGGTTCCAGGCCTCGTCATAGTTTCTGGCGAGAACAATCTTTGGCCTTCCCCTCATCCTCAGCGTCTTGCCCCATTCGTTCAACGCCTCCAGGATGCTTATCCTGTTCTGGTGTATCAGGCAGGTATACATCTGCGGCAGGTATGAGGAGATGAATCTTACGGAGTCCTCGACGAGGATTATCACCTGCACATCCGCCTCGTCGGTGTCATGGTCTATGTTTATCCTGTCCTCTATCAGCTTGATCATCGCCAAAAAAAGCGATGCGTTTCCCTGCCAATAGAATAGATAGTCTATGTAAGGGCAGTTCTCGCCCTTCAGCACCTTCGCCTTCCTGTGGTCGGGAGAGGGGGAGAGGGCTATGACCGGCATTCCCGGACGGATCTTCTTGATGTTCTCGGCAAGCAGCTCGACACGCCCGGTCTGCAGATCCAGCATCGTGATCACCAGGTCGAAATTCAATGTGGAAAGGAGCTTGAGCGCCTCATCCTCGTCATTGGTGTGGGTGATCTTTGGAGGATTGGAAAGCCCCAGCGCGGTGTATTCCTGATAGAGTTCCTCCTCGACCCTTCCGTCCTCCTCGAGCATGAAACGGTCGTAATCCGAGCATATGAGCAGTACGTTGTAGATGTGTTTCAGCATGAGGTTGCTGAAAGGCAGCCAGGTTTGATCAAGTAGATACATAGCTTTGATTCTAACAGGAAGACGTGAGGTTGACAAATGAATGGAATGGAACATCCTGTATTTGATAAATTAAAGATATCGCTAATTTTAAGTAAATAAAAATTACATATAGCCAAAAAAGATAGGTAAAGATTGAGTTATCAAATATTTTCTTGACGGTTTCGATATTCGGACTTAATCTGAATCTGCTAGGAGGACTTATGTATAATCTCGATAGTTTCATGAAGGACCTTGAAAGAAGGAATCCTTGTGAACCGGAATTCCTGCAGGCGGTGCGGGAAGTTGTCGAATCGGTCCTGGATGTCGTCAATGAGAATCCACTGTATCTCAAGAACAAGATCCTTGAAAGGATAACCGAACCCGACAGGGTCTTCTCCTTCAAGGTCGAATGGGAGGACGACGAGGGGAATATACAGGTCAACCGCGGTTACCGTGTGCAGTTCAACAACGCTCTCGGCCCATACAAGGGCGGACTGCGCTTCCATTCCTCCGTAACGCTCGGGTCCCTGAAGTTCCTAGGTTTCGAGCAGACTTTCAAAAACAGCCTTACAACGCTTCCGATGGGCGGCGGAAAGGGTGGTTCCGATTTTTCCCCGAAAGGTAAGAGCGATGCCGAGATTCTGCGCTTCTGCAGGTCGTTCATGACCGAGTTGCAGAAATACATCGGTCCGGACACCGATGTCCCTGCCGGCGACATAGGTGTGGGAGCAAGGGAGATCGGTTTCCTTTATGGACAATATAAGAGGCTCAGAAGCGAGAATACCGGAGTGCTCACAGGCAAGGGTCTGGACTACGGTGGTTCATTGATAAGGCCGGAGGCGACAGGCTACGGAACAATGTATTTCGCTTCCGAGATGCTCAAGGCGCATAATGACACCATGGAGGGCAAGAGGATTGCAATCTCCGGGTTCGGCAATGTGGCCTGGGGCGCGGTGATGAAGGCAAGCCAGCTTGGGGCAAAGGTCGTGACGATAAGCGGTCCGGATGGATACGTTATCGACGAGGATGGAATCTCCACTCCTGAAAAGTGGGCATACATGCTCCAGCTCAGGGCGAGCAACAACGATGTCGTGGAGCCTTATGCAAAGCGGTTCGGAGCCAGGTTCGTTCCAGGGCGCAAACCCTGGGAGGTGCCGGTCGATATGGCGTTCCCGTGCGCAATCCAGAACGAGCTTGGCCTGGAGGATGCGGTGAAGCTCCATGAGAACGGCGTGAAGTATGTCGTGGAAACCTCGAACATGGGTGCCAGAAGGGAGGCCATGGAGTATTTCATCGAGCACCGGATCCCGTTCGTACCGGGCAAGGCTGCAAATGCGGGAGGCGTCGCGGTCTCCGGATTGGAGATGAGCCAGAACGCGATGCATCTCAGGTGGACCGAGGCCGAGGTCGATGACAAGCTCAAGCATATAATGCACTCCATACATGCCGCCTGCATCGCAGAGGGCGTGGAGGATGACGGATATGTGAATTATGTCAAGGGCGCCAATATCGCAGGATTCAAGAAAGTCGCGGACGCGATGTGCCAGCTGGGATATTGAACAACCGCAGGCGAGGACCGGAAAAGGATTTCCGGTCTTTTTTTTGTCCCGGATCCGGCATCCGGGTGGGTTCCGGGATGGTTTTTTTGAAGTAAGATAAAAAAAATTTGGGAAACGTATATTTGCATATTTAATGAAAACGATGTGTCTGAAGATGAATTCGGATGTGTTTTTTTCAAGATCCACCTGTTTGTTTTCAACCAGATATGTCATATGTTACAGTAATTATTTAAATTTAACGCTTTTTTGTTTGTGTTGAAAAAAATAGCATTTCGGCATCCTCTCTTTTGCCTTTCAAGGTTTAAATATTTCAAACAATGGTTATGACTACTGCTTTGAACAGGTTGCAAGCCATGGACGACATGTGTCGGCCCAGCTTCTCATTTTTGTTGTAATTCCTTGCTTTTTAAGAGTTAGGATTGATTTAAAAGTTGAATTACTGTCAAAGTTAGGTTAATATTCAAAAAAGAAATAAGGCTTTGAAGAAAAGCTCAGGGGAGGGCATTGATGTATCGAACGGTCAGAGAAGTCGCCGAAGAATTCAATGTATCGGTTGCTTCGATTTCTGCAAAGTTGAAGAAAAAGGGGTTGAAGAAAACCGCGGGACTTTACAGGATCGATGATGAGACATATGAATGGCTCAAGGCACGGAAGGGCAAGGTCGGCAGACCTTGGAACAAGGATATCTATAATTCCAAATAGGCATATGCGTTTTTTCCACATTGATTGGATTTGAGAATCACGGTTCCGACTTCATTTTTCCAACCGGACAAACAAAAAGGGGATGCTTGGCATCCCCGATTCTTTTTCTAGTTCCCCAGATATCTGTCCATCCACGAGGTTATCTCCTCGAGCCGCTTGATCCTGTTCCGGGGCTTGCCCGACCTGCTGAGCTCGTGGTTCTCCCCATGGAAGACGACAAGCTTGGACGGAACACGTTTTTCCTTGAGCACTGCAAACAGCTGGTATGCCTGTTCGACCGGGCATCTGTAGTCTTCGTCGGAGTGGAGTATGAGGGTGGGGGTCCTTCCTGCCGCTATCACGCCGGGCAAAGGGCTCTGCTCAAGAAGAGGTCCGAACCTTCCCTGAAGCAGACCTGCGCCGCATTCGTCGTCCACGAAGAACGATCCGATGTCGCTTGTCCCCCACATGCTCATCCAGTTCGATATGCTTCTCTGCGTCGCGATGGCCTTGAATCTGTCCGTATGGCCCAGTATCCAGTTGCTCATGAAGCCTCCGTACGAACCTCCCGTGGCCCCGAGCCTCCCGGGGTCTATCTCCGGATACCTTCCAAGCACGTGGTCCACAAAAGCCATTATGTCGGAGAAGTCCACGGTCCCGTACCTGCCGCGGATGTCGGCGAAATCGTCACCGCGTCCGTCCGAACCCCTTGGATTCATGAACATGACGAAATAGCCGTGTGCGGCCCAGTACTGCATCTCGTGGAAATATGTCTCGCCGTATACTGTCTTCGGTCCCCCGTGTATGTCGAGGATGGCGGGGTAGGTCCTTCCGTTTTCAAATCCCACCGGCCTGAGCACCCAGCCGTAAAGTGACGTCCCTTCGTTTTCGAACCTGATGCGTTCGAACGGTGCAATCCTTCTCGTCTCCAGAAACGGGGTGTTGATCCTCGATGTCCTCCTGCCGTCCAGATATATTTCCTGGAGCAGCCCGTCCCGCATCTCTACCGAGGCGATATGCCCGTCCTGCATTGCGAACGAGTCGACGGAACCTTCCCTCTGTTCCGGTATGAATATCTTCCCGTTCCTGTCAAGCGAGCAGATCGCACTGTGGTTCAGAAGGGTTGTCGTGAAGAAATACGTTCCGTCATGGACGCAGTCGGTCCCGCCTCCTCCGAGCCTGCAGTCCGAACCGACGGAGGATCTCAGGGCCTCACCCCATTTCCTGAACAGGACCATCTCACCGTTCTCTATCTTATGGAAATCCGGATTCTGGTTGAGTCCGTGGGCTTTCATGTCCGTTGCCGCGGCAAGTATCGATGTGCCGAAATATACCGCCCTTTCTATCTGCCAGCCCCTTTTTTTGAAAACCGGAACCGCCTTTTTGTTTTCCAGATCTATTTCATAGACCATGTCGGAGAACACCACATGGTCCCTCCATTTTGAACCTGTGGCCAGTATCCTCTTTCCGTCATCGGATACGAAGAAGGAGGCAACCTTGAAGCCCTTCGGTGAAACCGGTGTGAATGTCGCCGCTGCGATGTCGTATACGGCGAGACGGGGTACTTCCTTGCTTATGAATCCTCCTCCGTTCTCGCAGAACGGGTATGCTTCGAGCTCGTGCCAGCCTGTGTTTTCCTCCGGGACGTTGTCGACATAGTGCACAAGCACCCTGTTGTCGTCGATCAGACGGAAGCTTTTAACCTTTTCCTCCAGGGAAAAGGCTTTTTCAGCCTCTCCCGCACCTATGTCCAGTCGGAAGAAGTCCACGTGCCGCCCGTCTCCGTCCTTCTTTTCCCTGGAGGAGGAGAAAAGGATCCTGATGCCCCGTACAGTGAATGCGGAAACCTTTGTGCAGGTTGTCAGCCTGGTTGTCGTTCCGTCCTTGTCCATCAGCATGATGTCGCTTTTGTAGCGGTTGCTTTCCTCGTCCGCGGTTTTGCATATGAAAGCTACGCGGTCCCCGACGAAGGCGGGGGAGGATAGGAATCTGTAATTCAGAAAGTCCTTCAGCCTTACTTTGTCCATGATGTGCCTCCTGATTTCAAAGGTTATTATCCGTAAGGCTGGAAAACAAGGAAAATCAGACGAAGGCCTGTATTTTCCTCCTGCCGGTCTTCTTTTCTTTTCCACTGCACGCCCTTTTCACAAGGTATCCGTACATGTCCCCGACGGTGTTCCTGATGTCCCTGGGCGTGTATCCAAGCTCCCTGGTGGCCTTGTCATGCGAGAACAGTACGGTCCCTCCGATGGTGGAAAGACTGTATCTCGTGTAAAGTGGACGGCGTTTTGTCACCTTCGAATGGAGCAACAGCAAAGGGTAAAGGATCCTGGCGATCCGGACAGGAAGGCACGGCCTGCTGTGCCTCCCCGATGCCTGGGCAAGATATGACAGGTATTCGCGTATCGTGACATACCTGTTGGAAAGTATGTAGCATTCGCCGGACCTTCCCTTTTCCAGTGCGAGGAGGCATCCGTTTGCGACATCCCTTACATCCACCATGTCATAGCCTCCCTTGAGCCAGAGCGGGAGCCTTCCTTGGAGGAACAGCTTCGCAACCTGCACCAGATGGTTTCTTCCGTCGTCCCCCGGCCCCATGATACCGGATGGATGCACGCAAAGAGCATCCAGGCCGTTTCGTCCCGCCTCGAGCACCAGTGCCGTGGCCTCAGCCTTCGTCTTGGCGTATTCGCCGCGTACGTCGTCCGGTGAGAATTCTTCCGTCTCGACCTGCACCGAGATGTCCTTCCTTTCCTTGATCGCATGCACGCTGCTGATGTAAAGCAGTCTCCGGACCTTGTGCCTGATGCACATGGTGATGATGTTTTTGGTGCCGCCGACGTTGACCTTGCGTACCGTCCCGTCTCCCTTGTCCTGTATGCTGATCAGCCCGGCCGCATGGATGCAGTATGTCTCGAATCTCTCCGATTCCTCGAAAAAGGGCTCCAGGCTTTCGATCCTGGTCACATCTCCTGTGAAGTATTCGATGTTTTTGGACGGGCTTCCGTCTTCCTCCCTTTCCACAAGCCCTCTTGTACGGCATCCGGTTTTCATCAGCTCTGCCGTTATCGCCGATCCCAGATGTCCGGCCGCTCCTGTGATAAGAAAAAGCTTTTCCATCGTTTTCTCCTTGCCCCATGACCATTTCCGATCTTATGATATCAACATGGTGTTGGATTATAAACAATCAGTTTTTAATCAAACGTCGTGTATCATACAATGGATTCGGATCGTGTCGGATTCAAAACATCCATATTGTGTTTTTTTCTTGAAGGAGGTTTTCAATGGATGAGAACAGAAGGGTGAGACTGACAAAGAAGATGATCAAGGAAGCCCTCACCGCACTCATGTGCGAGAAGGAGTATCCGAAGATAACGGTGAAGGAGCTGTGTGCCCGGGCGGATGTGAACAGATCCACGTTCTACGCCTATTACAGGGATACGGCGTCGGTCATAAGGGAGATCGAGGACGACATCCTAAGGCAGCTGCCCGATCTCGAATCGGCGGATATAGACGAGTTCAATTCGAAGATATACTCGCTTTTCGAGTATATAAGGATGAACAGCCGGATTTTCTATGTTGTGATGTTCAACAGCAACGGGTCTGCGTTCTGCAAGACATTGATGGATGTGATATTGGAGAAATACGAGGGACTTTCAACGATAAAGGATGAAAGCGTATCCCGAATGAGCTATATTTTCTGCGCCAACGGGATAGTGGGGCTTGTAAAGGACTGGATAGAAAGCGGATTTTCAGTCGACACCAGGAAATTCACCGGCATAGCGATGGCTCTGGCCTTGCGTTCCACAAGCCCTGAAACAGAGTTTCATTTTTAAGCTTTCGGGCAAAAACTTGTTGTAAAGAGTTGGAACTTGTTTTATGCTGAATAATGACATCAGCGTGGCTTTTTGTGCCATGACAAATCATATTATTGGAGCGTAACTAAAAATGGCAGACAAGAAAATGGTTACAATCGACGGGAACACCGCTGCGGCGCATATAGCATATGCTTTCAGCGACGTTGCCGCCATCTACCCGATCACTCCGTCTTCCCCGATGGGAGAGTATGCGGAGCAGTGGTCCTCGACCGGACGTGAGAACCTCTGGGGAAAGAAGGTGGACATCATGGAGATGCAGTCCGAGGCAGGTGCGGCAGGTGCGGTGCACGGAGCTCTTGCGGCCGGTGCACTCACAACCACGTTCACAGCTTCCCAGGGCCTTTTGCTCATGATTCCGAACATGTACAAGATTGCCGGAGAGATGATTCCCACGGTCTTCCATGTTTCCGCAAGAAGCCTCGCGGCCCAGTCCCTTTCAATTTTCGGAGACCACTCCGACGTCATGGCATGTAGGAACACCGGTTTCGCCATGACATGTGCCTCCAGCATCCAGGAAACGATGGACATCGCTCTTGTTGCACATCTTGCAACACTCGAGTCCCAGGTTCCTTTCCTCAATTTCTTCGACGGTTTCAGAACATCGCATGAGATCCAGAAGGTGGAGGAGATTTCCTACGACGACATAAAGACCCTCGTCGACGAGAAGTATATCGAGCGCTTCAGGAACAGGGCCCAGCGCCCCGAGCATCCGAAGACAAAGGTTGCCGCCCAGAACGAGGACGTTTACTTCCAGGGCAGGGAGACCGTCAACAAGTATTATGATGCGGTTCCCGCGATTGTCCAGAAGTACATGGACAAGGTTGCCGCCCTCACCGGAAGGCAGTATCATCTCTTCGACTATGTCGGAGCTCCCGATGCGACTGACGTCGTGGTGGTCATGGGGTCTGCGGCCGACACATTCGAATGGGTTGTCGACTATATCAACGCCAAGGGCGGAAAGGTCGGTCTTGTCAAGGTAAGGCTTTACAGGCCGTTCAGCGCAAAGGATCTCGTCGCAGCCCTCCCGAAGACCGTTGAGAAGATTGCGGTCCTCGACAGGACCAAGGAGCCCGGAGCCATCGGAGATCCGCTCTATCTCGATGTCGTTGCAGCCCTCGATCTCGAAGGAAGGAGGGGAATCAAGGTCATTGGCGGACGCTATGGTCTTTCCTCGAAGGATTTCACACCGACACATGCCAAGGCCGTTTACGACTTCCTCGCATCCAAGGATGCGTTCCACAACTTCACTGTCGGCATCAACGACGATGTGACGCACAGGAGCATTCCTGTCGGGGCACCGATCGACGTTACTCCGAAGGGGGTTGTTTCCTGCATGTTCTGGGGACTCGGTTCCGACGGAACGGTAGGCGCGAACAAGAACTCCATCAAGATCATCGGAGACAACACGGACCAGAACGCACAGGCATATTTCGCATACGACTCCAAGAAGAGCGGCGGAATCACGATCAGCCACCTCAGGTTTGGAAAGGGCAAGCTCGACATGCCTTGGCTCATCGACCATGCCGACTTTGTCGCATGCCATAACCCGGCATACATCGGAAGATACGACATGCTCTCGGCCCTCAAGCCGAACGGTGTGTTCCTTCTCAACTCCCAGATTCCTTCCGACCAGGTTTTCGAGCACCTTACCAAGAAGGAACAGGAGCAGATCATCAACAAGCATATCCGCTTCTACAACATCAACGCACTCGAGATCGCACAGAAGGCAGGACTCGGCAACAGGATCAACACCGTCATGCAGGCCGCTTTCTTCAAGATCAGTGCCATCCTGCCCGAGGATGAGGCCATCGCCTTGATCAAGAAGTACATCAAGAAGACATTCCTCAAGAAGGGCGAGGATGTCGTCAACAAGAACTGGGCGGCCGTCGACGGCGCTTCTGCGGCTCTCGTCGAGGTCAAGGTTCCCGAAAAGATCACCAAGAGCTACGAACCGAAGAGGCTCATTCCCGAGGATGCCGACGATTTCACAAAGAACATCATCGAGCCGATCATGCATCAGCAGGGCAACGGAATCCCCGTATCCCACATGTCCTTCGACGGAACCCTCCCGACCGGAACGGCAAAGCTCGAGAAGAGGGGTGTTGCCGCATTCGTTCCACATTGGGACAGCTCCAAGTGCATCCAGTGCAACCAGTGCGTACAGTCCTGTCCTCATGCCGCCATCAGGGCAAAGCAGATCCTTCCTGCCGACCTCAAGGATGCTCCGAGCACATTCCACGTGATCAAGAGCAACACCAAGAACGACAGGGATCTCCAGTTCAAGATCCAGGTCTATCCCGAGGACTGCCAGGGATGCGGAGTATGTATTGAAGCTTGTCCTGCAAAGGAAAAGGCGCTTTCTCTGAGCCCGATCCAGACGGAAAGGGATCTTGGGGAGACGGTGAACTCCGAATTCTTCGAAGCACTCACATACGACAATCTCGACGGGCTCAACATGTCCACCGTCAAGGGCCTCCAGTTCAAGCAGCCTCTGTTCGAATTCAGCGGCGCATGCGCCGGCTGTGGTGAGACACCGTATGTCAAGATGCTCAGCCAGATCTGTGGAGAAAGGGCGGTCATCGCGAACGCAACCGGATGTTCCTCCATATACAGCGGAACCTTCCCGACGATCCCGTACACGAAGAGGGCCGACGGAAGAGGTCCGGCATGGGGCAACTCGCTCTTCGAGGATAACGCCGAGTATGGTCTTGGAATGAGGCTTGCAGTCGATTCCAACAGGAACCTTCTCAAGATCAAGGCCGACGATCTCATCGCCAAGGGATGCTCTGCAGAGCTCAAGGCTGCCATAGAGAAGTGCTACGGTCTCTGGGACAGCGATGGCGAGGATGCAATACAGGCCCAGAAGGAAGTCCAGGCCGTTCTTGCGAAGGAAAAGGAAACAGCTGAGAACGCCGCTTCCCTCGCAAAGGTCAAGGAGCTCCAGGATTACTTCACCGACAAGGCGGTCATCATCATCGGTGGTGACGGATGGGCATATGATATCGGATACGGCGGTGTCGACCATGTTGTTGCCTCCGGCAAGAATGTGACGATCCTCGTACTTGATACCGAGGTCTACTCCAACACCGGTGGACAGGCTTCCAAGTCGACCCCGATTGCGGCGGTCGCCAAATTCGCCAATGCCGGAAAGCAGGTTGGAAAGAAGAACATGGGCTTCATGTGCATGAGCTACGGTCATGTTTATGTCGCATCCTGTGCCCTCGGTTACAACAGGCAGCAGGCTCAGAAGTGCCTCCAGGAAGCTGTTGCATACAAGGGACCGTCGATCGTGTTCTGCTATGCACCGTGTATCAACCATGGTATCAATATGAGATACTCGCAGGTTGAGGCCAAGAAGGCTGTCGAAGCGGGCTACTGGCCGCTCTACCGCTTCAATCCGAACGGAGAGGAAGGCAAGAAGTTCACTTGGGAGACCAAGCCGGCCACAGCCGATTACGAGACGTTCATCAAGGGAGAAGTCAGGTACTCATCCCTTTACAAGACCAACCCCGAGCATGCGGACGAGCTCTTTGCGAAGGCTGCGGAAGATGCGAAGGAGCGCCTTGCATTCTACGAGAGATGTGGACAGGTCATGGGAGAGATTCTCTGACCGGCACATCCGGAAAACGATGGGGGACGGAAACGTCCTCCATTTTTTTTGTGATTGGACAGGGGCATGCCTCATGCCGGAAAAGCATTATTCTGCTAACATGTGGGTAAGGAGACAATATGGGGACATGCGTTATCGACGTCGGAGGAGGGATGCGTTCATGCTACGGTGCAGGTATCTTCGACCGTTTTCTGGAGGATGGAATCTCCTTTGACCATGGTCTTGGTGTTTCAGCCGGTGCCTCCAACATCGCCACGTTTCTTGCCGGACAGAAGAGGAGGATGCTGCGTTTTTATTCAGTGTATCCCAACAGGAAGGAATACATGGGCCTGATGCAGTATTTGAGAAAAGGAAGTTTCATGAACATGGAATACATCTTCAGAACGCTTCCTTCCGCAGACGGTGAGGATCCTTTCGATCTGGCGGCGTTCGAGGCCAGCCGGTGTGGATTCTCTTGTGTCGCTACCGACGCCATGACCGGATGTCCGGTTTATTTCGACAAGCACGATCTCCTCTCACTCCCTTTCGGATCCGTGCTCGCGGCATCTTCCAGCCTTCCTGTCATAAACCGTCCGACATTCATCGGAGGCACCGCATATTATGATGGAGGGTTTTCGGATCCCATTCCTTATGAGAAGGCGTTTGCAATGGGGTTCGACAAGGTTTTGGTGATCCTCACCCGTCCAAAGGATTATCTCCGCAAGCCGGAGAAGGACAGAAGATTCTCGAAGATGCTTTCAAGAAAGTACCCCATGGCCGGCAAGGCCCTTGGAATGAGGGCTGCCACATACAACAGCCAGCTTGAAGGAATGAAGAAGTACGAGAAGGAGGGAGCCCTGTTCGTCCTTGCTCCGGACGACACCTGCGGCGTGACGACGTTGAAGCATGGAGCAAGGGATGTGGACAGGCTGTACTGGAAAGGCTATCACGATGCGGAGGCATGCTACGGTTTTCTGAGGTGAAAAAAAGAGCTACCTGTTTTAGGGGTAGCTCAGCAAAGGGGGTGTGATTGGAACTTCAACCACAACTACAGGATATCAGTAAATATAGAATAATACAAATAAATTTTTTCAAATTGTTAAAAAAAATCTTTTCAGTGTAATCAAATAGCATGGCAAAACAGTCTATTTGAAAAAAATTATTACTAGTTTATTTGATATGAAAAACCCCGAAACAGAACGTGATTCGGGGTTTTTCCCAAAGAACATAATTTTCTGGCAATATATATCATCATCTGTACATCGATATTATTGATTCCAGGTATTTCAGCATTTTCTTCTTATAACTTTCCGGGCTGATGATCTGCACGCTTGTCCCGGATTGGATTATCCTGAGCATGAGCTCTATGGAGTTCTCAGCCTCAAAAGAGCATATCAGCTCTCCGTTGCCGTTCTTCTTGAGCTCGGGCTTGCCGTGTATGATCGTGGAGAAGCTGTTGAGTGCCGACTTCTCCTTCAGCTTGAGCGTGAGCGGTATCATGTCTATCGCATCATAGCTGTCTTTCTCCGGACTTTTCCGGAATGGTTTCAGGTTGTCAGGTATGGTGTAGGTCTCGTCGAGCATCATTGCGTCGGTGATCGTGGAGATGTCTATGGTCACTATGTCCATCGTGTGCCTCAGCCTTCCAGTCACCGTGATGGGCTTCCTTTCCGTCGCATCATCCTTGAATCCGATGAAGTAGGGGGCTATCTCGATTTCCTCGACGCCCTGTCCCGTAGTGGTTATCCTTGCTATGTGTCCGCTGACCCAGCAGTCTATCAGCACCTCCAGGATCTTGTTGTATTTGCTGCTCATGCCACGGTTCTTCTGAAGCCTTTCGTCGATCTTGTCTGCAAGCTCGAATATGTTTTCGCTCACCTTGGGAGCATAGGAGCGCATGTTCATTGCCAGCTTCCTGAGGCCGGAAGCCAGATGGGGATTCTGTATGTCCATTGACGAGGCAAGCATCTCCGCACTCATGTTGAACGCAAGGGATTCGTAGACGCTCAGCGCCTCGGCCTCCTCGTCCTCCTTCACCTTGATCTTTATGAGATTGTTGTCCTCGTAGAGATCGATCTTTTTCGACAGGTCTTCCACATATCTTGAGATGGTGGATCTGTGGACTCCCAGCCTCCGGGCGATTTCAGCCCTTCTTAAGCCTTCCGGGTGGCTTCTAAGAAGCAGTTCCAGCTGTGCGACCCTTTCTCCTTTCATTGCTATACTCCTGTTAAAAGAATAACAGATAAAATTGCAACCGTATAGAAAATTTGTTGCATTTTGTTTCATGAACCGGTTGAAAAATCGTTTTTGCAACAATCATGAGATTCTCCGCACAACTCTTTCGATATTGAGGTTGATAAACGCCGGACATTGGCGGATAATCCAAACCATGAATGAAGAATTGGACAGGCTGGAGATCAAGATCAGCTATCTGGAGGCGCAGAATGCGGAATTGAACGAAGTAGTCGTTTCCCAGGCCAGGGATATGGCCCTGCTTGAAAAGAAAATCGAGCTGCTTGAAAAGAAGCTCGAGGATCTGATAGAGGAAAGCGGGAGCGACAGGCCGAGCCGGAAGCCCCCGCACTATTGATCATTTCCTTATCCAGGACGAGCATGCCTCGAAAATGGGCGTGTCCTCCTTTCCTTCCTCCCTGCGCATGATCCTGTGAGCCAGAGAGGCCCTGCTGCCGGTCTTTTCCGTGAACGCCGTCTCCACATAGATGCTGTCATGGGCGAATGTCTGACTGAGCCACGCCACATCCACCATCTCGGGTCTGAAGGAATTCAGAAAATCCTCCGGCATTCCGGAAATCATCCAGCGTATGTATACGACGTTGTTGATATGTCTGTTGTAGTCTATGTCGTAGTATTCGGGCCTGGGATATGAGTCCGGAAGTTTTTCGATGATGTCCGTGCTTCCGAACCGCGCAATCTTGCCGATGTCCGGATCGACGAAGAATTTATCCTTGTCGGGTAGTCCTATCCTCTTGTCGATCTCGCCGGGACGCACAGGACGTTTTCTTTCCAGATCCATCACCACCCAGTGTGTCATCGCCTCGAAAACCTTCCTTCCGTCCCTTGTCCGTGCCTCCACGACCCTGGGACAGTAGAGGTGGAAGCCGGCCTGAGGCCAGGTTGTGACCTCGATTTCGTCCCCCCATCCCGGAATGTCTCCAAATGTGATCCTGTTACGTACGATCACCCATGTCTTCTTTTCGTTGTTCATGAGGTCCACTATTGATACACCACGCTGTGCGGCGTGCAGTCCTCCGACCTCCTGGCATACCGAAAAGAAAAAAGGCACCGCGGCCCTGTAGAACCTGTCCGTATCGCTTGCACGCACCTCTATGACGTCGTGCGCCGTATTGTCTTCCTCAATCCTCAGCATCTTCTTCCTCCGTGCACCTGTAGAACCTGAGCATGCTGCGCCCGTATTTCCTCTCGTCCTTGAAAAGAAGTGATCCGATCCTTTCCGGCCAGAGCTTCCTTTCCTCCTCTGGATAATGGATGATGAAAAGGCCTCCCGGCTCCACCAGGTGTCTGTCTTCTATCTTCCGTGCGAGCCCCACCTTGTCCTCCATGTTGAACGGAGGGTCCGCATATACGATGGAGTAGGAGAGGGCCGAGGTGAGGATGAATCTTCCGACATCCATCATGAACAGCTTCTTGTCCTCGCTCACGAACGAGAGGTTCTTCTCGATCACCGGTTTTTTCTGCCGGTCCATCTCGACCAGATGTATTGGCTCCGCACCCCTGCTGGCAGCCTCTATCGCGACACATCCGCTTCCTGAGAAAAGATCCAGGAAGGAACAGCCTTCGAGATCCCCCAGGATCGAAAAGAGGGATTCCCTCATCCTGTCCATCGCCGGGCGGATCTCACCCGGGGGACATGCGACGTTCCGTCTTACGTATTTGCCACCTGTTATCCTCATTTTCCTTCCTTCTCCGGTTTCCTCAATACGGCGTTCTCCGCCTTCAGAAGCCCTCTGTCCTCGGAGGCGATCCTGTCGGCTTCCGCCTTTGCAAGCCCGATGAGCTCCTGGTCTGTCACAAGCGAGGCATGCTTCAGCTTCATGAACCCAGACTGCCGTATTCCCGTGATGTCCCCCGGCCCCCTGATGGCAAGATCCTTTTCCGCTATCAAAAAGCCGTCCGTCGTCATCCTCATCACTCCCAGCCTTTCCTTTCCCTCTTCCGTGAGGTTGTCGGAGAACACCAGGAAGCAGTAGGATGGAAGCGTCGATCTTCCGACCCTCCCCCTGAGCTGGTGGAGGGCTGCAAGTCCGAACCGCTCCGAATGCTCTATCACCATGCATGTGGCCTGCGGGACGTCTATGCCGACCTCGACCACGCTTGTGGATACAAGGTATTTTATCCTTCCATGCTTGAAATCGTCCAGTATCCTTGTCTTTTCGTCCTCATCCAGCCTTGAGTGGATCATGGCCGACGGCACGCCAGGGTATATGGTCTTCAGCTCCTCGAACATCTTTGTCACGGGCCTAAGGTCGCTGTCACCGTCCTCCTCGATCCTGGGATACACGAAGTACGCCTGGTGTGAGCGCTTGAATTCCACATCTATCGCACGGAACATATCCCCGCGCTTTTTCTCGGAGACCAGATAGGTCCTGACCGGAATCCTGCCTGCGGGCATTGTCCGTATCGTGGATATCTCCTGATCCGCATAATATGTCAGGGCCAGCGTGCGCGGGATCGGGGTGGCGCTCATCATGAGTATGTGCGGGTTTCTGCCCTTCTGCTTGAGCGCATCCCTCTGTCCGACCCCGAAACGGTGCTGCTCGTCGATTATCACATACCTCAGGTTCTTGAATCTGATCTTCCCGGAAAACAGGGCATGCGTTCCGATTGCAAGGTCGGCGTCTCCGTTCTCCAGAGCCTGTTCCAAAAGCGTCCGGTGCCTGTTCTTCACCTCTCCGGTGAGGAAGCATATCCTTATTCCCATCCTCCCCATCAGCTCGGCAGCCCCGTCCGCATGCTGTCTGGCCAGCAGCTCGGTGGGTGCCATGAAGGCCACCTGTCCTCCTTTTGATATCTCGTGCAGGGCGCTTATCCATGCTACGAGGGTCTTCCCGGAGCCGACATCACCCTGCAGGAGACGGGTCATCGGTCTGGAGGAATCGAGGTCGGCCCTGATTTCATCCAGCACCTTCAGCTGGTCCGCAGTCAGATTGAAGGGAAGGCTTGCCACCAGGGCCTTCTCCTTTTCCGTCATCATGGATCGTGTTTCCTTCTGTGGGGTCTTTTTTCTCGATATTCCGAGCTCGAGCATGAAAAGCTCAGTGAAAGCCAATGTCCTTCGTGCGTTCTCCACATCCTCCGTTTCCTTTGGAAAATGGAGCAGGTGGTAGGCCCTGTCGTGGTGAAGGAGTCCGTTCCTGTCATACATGTCGGCAGGCAGTTCGTCCGGAATCGGTGAGAAACCGTCCAGTACCGCCCTGACGATATGCCTCATCTGGTTCTGTTTGAGATTCCCGCACAACGGATATATGGGGATTATCGCACCGAGAAGGAGCTCCGCCGGGTTCCTCTTGATCTCGAAGGATGCGGTGCTGTAGACCCCTTTGAACCTCTGCACCTTGGCCGTGATGTACCAAAGGCTGCCGATCGGAAGCATCTTGTCGAGATAATCTCTGGAAAAACACAGAAGGGACAGGCGGTCGCCGTTCTCATCGGTACATTCGACACGCAGCGTACGTCCGTTTCTGGAGGGAAAGAACGATTTCCCCGTTACCTCGATCCTGCAGTATATGACCGGATTTTCTGCGTCCGCGTCCGAAAGTCGCCTTTCCGTCCTGCGGTCCTCGTAGGCCCTGGGTGCAATGTCGAGGATGTCTTTGGCGGAGGTCGCCCCCAACGCCCTCAGATCCTTTTCGACGGCTTTTCCGACCGAGGGAATGTCCGTAAGACGGTTCATCGGCATCAGAACGGTATCCTGGATGCCGCCACCATCAGATAGGAGAAGGCGGTTTTCAGAATGAAGTACAATGCCGCCGTCATGACGAGCATGATGATGTTCATCGTAGTCTGTTTTGGTATGCTTCTTTTGAAGAATGTTCTTCTTATGCTGTTCTCAAGGGGGGTGAAGAATCCCTGCAGCCTGTTCATCGCATAGCTGAACTGGGATCCGCTCATGAAGGATGCGATCGTCTTCAGTATCAGGATGATGAAGCCTATGGTGAAGAATATCTGTATCCCGTAGCTCCAGAATGCGTTCAGGAAAAGCATCACAATGAGGCTGAGCGTCATCATCCCGTAGGTTCCGTAGATTTGGAAGACCGATTGGACCACGGTCAGCAGCCCGATTCCGATAAGAGGTGAGAAATCCAGCATTCCAGCCCTGAACCGGCTGCTTCTGAACATGTTCAGATACGGATCCACGATGGACGCGAGATAATACGTGAAGCTTCCCACAGCGGGGAAGGGGTTTATCCAGCTCAGCATTATCCTTATCCAGATTATGAAGGAATATATTTCCAGCAGTCTTGCTATGAACAGTGCGATCGTCGCCATTGTGATTCGTCTCCAGAAATAAAACTAATAAATTCTCACGCTTTCGACAATCCCGAGCTCCTTGAGCTCCTTTATGTTGTCCGTGGAGTAGCCCATCCTCATGTCGAAGCCGAGCTTTATGTCCTTTTTCTGCTCCTCGAGTATCAGATGCACCGGTATCTCCCCGCTTTGGTTCTCCAAGGTGTTCCTTAGTTCCGCAAGATATCCGTCCTCCAGGATCTTGGATTCCTTCAGGACGATGGAGATGCTGTTGATGTTCTCCGGGACGAGGGATGCCGGATCCACCACGTCCTCGATGATGAAGCCCAGCATGTCGTTCCTGTATTTGAAGCTTCCCTTGAAGGCGTATATGCCGTCGACCTCCACGCGTGATGAAATCTGTTCGTAGACCTTTTGGAATGCGGTGGCCTCTATCTCTCCGTCCTTTGTCTGCAGGTTGTACACACCCATCCTCTTGTTGTCCCCGAACTTTATCATGCGGACCGATGTGACAAGCGCGATCAGCGGTGTCGATTTGAACAGCGGGATATCCTCGAGGTGGTCCAGACGGACCCGCACGCATTCCCTTATCTTGTCCTCATATGCGTCGAGGGGATGACCTGATATGTAGAATCCCAGCATTTCCTTTTCGTTCTTGAGCTTCTCCTCCTTTGACCAGTCCTCGACCGGGCGCATTGTGAAACTGTTCATGACCGGCTCCTCGTCGCCGAACAGCGACATCTGTCCCCCGGCAGTGATCTCCCTTGTGGCCTTGTCGTAATTCAGAGCCTCGTCGAGATTCGCAATCAGCGTCGCCCTGTTTTCCCCCAGCTCGTCGAAGGTCCCGGCCTTTATGAGGGATTCGAGAAGCCTGGTGTTCGGGGCCTCCGGCATTCTCGAAATGAAATCCATGAACGATGTGAACGGTCCGTTCTCCTCCCTTTCCCTGACTATCGTCTCCACTACGCTTGCCCCGACGTTCTTTATTCCGGCCAGTCCGTATACGATGTTACCGTCCGACACGCCGAAATAGGTAAGCGATTTGTTGATCGACGGAGGAAGTATCTTTATGTTGATCTGCGGGGCGAGGTTGAGATATTCCTTGAACTTGTCGGGGTTGTTCATTTCGTTCGTAAGGTTCGCCGCGAGGAATTCCGTCGGATAGTTCGCCTTGAGATATGCCGTCTGGTATGCGACGATGGAGTAGGCCACGGCATGGCTTTTGTTGAAGCCGTATCCCGCAAAGGGCTCGAGTATGTGGAATATCTCCTCCGCATGGTCCGCGGTATAACCGCGCTTGACGGCGCCTTCCCTGAATTTCACAAGCTCCTCGGCAAGTTTGTCAGCCTGTTTCTTGCCCATGATCCTTCTCAGGATGTCAGCCTGTCCGAGAGAGTATCCCGCGATGATCTGCGCCACCTGCATGACCTGTTCCTGATAGACGATGACCCCGTAGGTCGTCTTGAGGATTCCCTCGAGCGACGGGTCAGGATACTTTATCGGTATTATCCCGTGTTTCGAGTCGATGAACTGGTCGATGAACTGCATCGGTCCCGGACGGTATAGGGCGTTGAGGGCGACGAGGTCCTCTATGTTAGAAGGCTGCGCCCTCTTGAGTATCCTCCTCATTCCCTGGCTTTCAAACTGGAACACGCAGGCTGAGTCACCCTCGCCGAGCATTTTGAACGTCTTCTCATCCTGTTCATCTATCTTGTTGATGTCGAAATCCGGTTCGCTCATCTTTATCAGGTCGACGGTATGCTTGATCAGCGTGAGGGTCTTGAGCCCGAGGAAGTCCATCTTGACCAGGCCGCAGTCCTCTATCTGCTTCATCGTGTACTGCGTTGCGATACCGCCTGTCTTTGCATCGCAGCAGAGCGGCACGTAATGTTCGAGCGTGTCCCTGCCTATGACGACGCCTGCCGCATGCAGCGAGGTATGACGGTGAAGCCCCTCGAGCTTCATGGCGGTCTCGAAGAGTTCGGCATAGACCCCGCCCCTCTGCTGGTATTCCCGCAGCTTCTCCTCCTCGGCCAGGGCCCGTTCGATCTTCATCTTGGGGTCGTCCGGTATGTACGAGCAGATCTTCGTCGCCTCGTCGAATGGTATGTCGAGAACCCTTGCCACATCCTTCACGACAGCCTTTGCCTTGAGCGTGCCGAATGTGACTATCTGTCCGACACGGTCTTTCCCGTAGTGTTCCGTCACATAGTCTATGACCTCCCCGCGGCGTTCGAAGCAGAAGTCTATGTCGAAATCCGGCATGCTGACCCTTTCGATGTTCAGGAACCTTTCGAACAGCAGGTTGTATTTCATCGGTTCGACATCCGTGATCGTGATCGAGTAGGCCACCAGCGATCCTGCGCCGGAACCTCTGCCAGGTCCTACCGGGATGTCGTGGGCCTTTGCCCATGCGATATAGTCGCGCACGATCAGGAAGTAGCCGGGGAAATCCATCTTGATGATGACTCCGAGTTCGTAGTCAAGCCTTTCCTGCAGCTCCTCGGTGATCACGTCGTAGCGTTTCCTGAGTCCCTCGTTGGCAAGGTATACGAGGTACTCCGCCTCTGTTGTGAACGGTGCGGGGATGTCGCATTTCGGCAGGATGGGGCCGGGGAATCTTATATTGATGTCGCAGCGTTCGGAAAGCCTTGCCGTGTTCTCGACGGCCTCTGGACACCAGGAGAACAGGCTCTCCATTTCCTCGGGTGTCTTGAAATAGAACTCCTCGTTCGGGAACCTCATCCGGTTCTCTTCCATCTTCTTTGCGTTCGTGCCTATGCAGAGCAGGGTGTCCTGGGCGTTCGCATCGCTTTTGTCTATGTAATGGATGTCGTTCGTGCATATGACAGGGACATCCGCTTCCTTCGCAAGGCGGACAAGTATGGGGTTCGTGTATTTCTGCTCCGCAAGCCCGTGGTCCTGGAGCTCTATGTAGTATCTGTCACCGAAAAGTTCCTTGAACCAAAGGATCCTTTCAAGCGCCTTCTGGTAGTTCTTCTTCTCCTGGTCCTCGGACGGTCTGATGAATTCCTTCGAGCCTCGGGCCTGTGGCTGCATCAGTATCTGCAATATCTCTCCCGCGAGACAGGCCGATGTGCAGATGAGGTCTTCGCTGTGGCTCCGGAGCACCTCGTCGTCGATCCTCGGCTTGTAATAAAAGCCTTCCTTGAACGCGATCGCGTTAAGTTCCATGAGATTGTGATAGCCCTTGTCGCTCATCGCCAGGAGAATGAGATGGTAGTATTTGTTGTTCGGATCCTTCGACCTTCTGTCGGGGGGATTGACATAGAATTCACATCCGATTATCGGATTTATGCCTGCGGCCTTGCATTCCTTGTAGAAATACAGGGCACCATACATGTTTCCATGATCGGTGATGGCAAGGCTTGTCATGCCGCATGCCTTTGCCTTCTCCACATATTTCGAAATGGTCGCGGCTCCATCCAAAAGTGAAAAATCGGTATGGTTGTGCAGGTGTACGAATCTACTCATTAAAGCCAGTCCAGATAATCCTTCTTCTTGTCGTTCGTCAACGGGCTTGTCAGCGCGTTGATGTTCAGGTCGTTGATGATGTCGTGGATCATCCCCTTGGTCCTTATCCTCTGCAGGGGGGATATCCCGGAGATCAGGTTCTCCGTCATTTCCAAAATCGCATTCTCCAGGCTTGCGCTTTCCGCCCGGTCAAGTGGGAACCGTACACTGGAGACAAGGTTGTCCAGATCCCTGGAGCATGCGAAGCCGAGGTTCGGATAGGTTATCGCAATCCTGGCATCGTTGACAATATCCTGTTCGGGGTTTCCCACAAAGGCGACGGAGACCATTTCGTCCATGTTCTTCATGAACGGACCTGAGCTTATGAATCTCTGATATGTCTTCGTGCTGAACAATATCCTTACCCTTGAAATAAGGAAAAGACCGTCGATGTCTATGTTTCCGCTCTTGTCGAAAATGCTGTAGAGTGGGAACCATTTCGCCCTCATTCTTTTCTTCTTCATGTACCTTATCTCGCATGACGAGTCCAGGATCGTGAGCGTGCCGGCAAGGGATGACCTGAACCCTTTTGTCGCCAAGGCGCCTCCGACCGTGATCCTGTCCGTGATCATCACTCCTCCCAGACTCCTGATGTTGTCCACAAGCACCTTCGGCAGAATCGTCCTTCCTGTCTGGAGGATCTCGTTCATGGTGACCATGGATCCGAATTCTGCAATCCTGTCGTTCCTCTGGAACCTGTGGAGCTCGTCTATGCCGGCAAGGGAGATTATCTCCTCGTTGGTTGCGTGGCTCGGGTAGGAGTCTGGACGTGACATCAGGTAGGAGCCCATCGCCCACAGCGTGGATGATGGGTAGTGCTGGACTATCGCGGCATATTCGCCGAGATTGGACGGTGTGTGTATGTTTGGTGACCTAAGACCTTCGTGCACGTCTGCGCCTCCTGATTTCTATGGCCACCTGGACCACCTTCACTATGTCTTCCTCATCCATGCAGCCGCATTCCATGATCTCCATTTCCTTCTTGATGTCCCCCTCGTCGTTTTCGTTCATTGCAATCAGGGACTGGATGAGGAGTGTTCGTGCCGCAAAGCAGGAAGAGCAGGGCTTCGCCTTGACGATGGAATACGCTTTTTCTATGTCCTGATAGTCCTTCGTCGTCTGGAAACTTTCGAATGTCGTGATGCTTTTCCCCCTTATCTCAAAAGCAGGGACCAGACAGGACAGAACGGCCTTTCCTTCGAGAAGTACCACGCATTTGCCGCAGAAGCGTCCGTTGCAGGCGCTTCTTATGGACTCATTGTGTATGTTCTCCATGAGTATGAGGGAAAGGGGTTTGTTGGAATTCAGGGAAAGCGACAGCGTTTTCCCGTCGATTATGCAATCAACCTTCATCCTTCGTCCTCCTTGCCGCCAGTATTTCCGCAGAATTGGTGGGCAGATGCATGTTGCGGTTGCCCATCGCCTGCTTGAATGCGCTTGTGATGCCGCTCAAAAGCATCGCCTTTGTCACCGATTCGATTGCAGCGATGCTGTCGGTGTCCCTTTTCCTGAGGGATATGTGCATCCTGAATTTGTCGCCGATGGTTATCCCGTTGAAATTCAGAAGCTTGAGTATGTTCTGCTTTATCGAGTTCACCAGGGAGCTTTCATCGATGATCATGCCGACGCTGTATTCCGCCCAGATCTCCTCCACTGTGGGATGGTAGTCGTATTCGGAGATGCTGACCTCGATAGCCATCGCAGCAAACGAACCTTCGTCGAACTCGCATGGGAAATAACGGTTCTCGACGTCGACCACGAGGGAGAACGGCGGCTTCTCCGTCTCCTTCAGCTGTTTGAGCTTCTTCGCCGCAAGCACCAGCTGCTTGGAGAAGTTGCAGATCAACCGGGCAAGTATCTTGGGACCCGAGTCCATGGTGTCAGGGCTTGCAGGGGCGAAAACGACGTCGTCCTCCCTCACCAGACCCATTGCCTCCTTCACCAGCTTCTTCCAGAATTTCGCAAGAGGTCCGGCAGGAGGGGCCGAGGTGTTGATCACCACTGTGTTCTTCTGCGTATATGTCAGCTTTGCCTGGAATTCGTTCTCGCTTATGAACGAGGTGGAGAATCCCGCTATGCCTATTCCCGAGGAGATCGCGATTCCTCTGGAATATCCGATGAGCGACGGGTCCCCCTTCTGCAGCGAGTAGGAACTCCATTTCCTGTCGAAGGATGATTTGCCCCCGACCGAAAGCAGGAGCTTCTTTATCTCTCCCATTTCCACTGCAGGCAGGTAATCGGTGAACTTCTTCTTGTCCTTGTATGCCATCATCCTGAATTGCAGCGGGGTGATGTCAAGTATTCTTGCGATTTCGTTCTCGTGATACTCCGTGGAGGCCAGCGCCTCGCTGTATCCGAGGGATGAGAAGAGAAATGACGGGTAATGTCCTGTGCGCCGGATCCTGACCTTTGCCCTGAAGGCCTGCAAGGGATAGGATGGGACGAGTCCCGTTATCGCCTGCCGCTGGTACTCTTTGAAAAGTATGGGGTAGGAACCCATGTCCACCGTATGCTCGACCTCCTCTGCGATCGGCTTGGCTTCCTGGTTCAGCCAGGTGGTACGCTTTGTATGTATCGCACCTCTGCGGTTGCGGGCCCTGTCCCTTATCTCTATCGGGCCTTTCGTCTCTATGCAGGCTATCGCCGCGAGGGCGGAGAGTCTGGCAGGCTCGATGAGGTACTCGTCGTTCGTCGGTCCTCCCTCGAGTGCATGGATCATGATTTTCCTCTCGTCGAGGGCTGTGGCCCGCGCCACGGTCTTCCTGACGAATACGGGATACTGCGTTGGAACCTTGATGTGCATGAGACCGCCTTCGAGCCATGCGGAGGCGGTGAAGAGTTCGAATGGGGAACTGATTATCGGATCGAGATAGAAATCCGTCTCTATCTTCCTGTATTCTTCCTTTGCCGCTGGTGCCTGACCTTCTGATTCCTTTTCCTCGTCTCCGATGATGTCCTCCTGGAAGTCCTGCAGTCTTCCCCATCCGTATTCGTCAACGGGAAGATCCTCCTTTTCGAATTCCTCCTTCTCCTTGCTTTCCACCCCGATCATCCTGCCGGCGAGGGTTGCAGATTCATAATCCGGCGCGAACACCGCGCATAGCGGATTGCCATCGTAGGATTTTTCATCGGAAAAGAGCAAAGGCAGCGTCGTTCCCAGGAAATCCATCTCGTTTTCTCCCGGAACCCCTTCCTTCGTGAGTATGTAGAATTTCGAATCAAGCTCAGGTAGCCTGATGTCTGAAAGCGTCACTTCCCTCTGGG
Source organism: uncultured Spirochaetales bacterium (assembly GCA_949293595.1). Classification (GTDB taxonomy): domain Bacteria; phylum Spirochaetota; class Spirochaetia; order Sphaerochaetales; family Sphaerochaetaceae; genus Ornithospirochaeta. The sequence continues at coordinate 371,076 of CASFDW010000002.1, forward strand.
GGGCATGGTAAACGATACCATACCTCATGTTCAATCTTGGAACGGCTGTCTTGTCTGCCATATCTTGAAGATACCACAAATGCCTCCGGTTCTCAATAAAACAGAGTTTTATCCGATGCAGGTGTGTGGGGCCTCTTGAAACAATGTCACAGACATACGGAGGATGCGATGTTCCAAAAAAAGCTGGAAAAATGCTATATTCTGGTCATGGACATCAAAGAAAAAATCGACGGCCTTACTGAAAAGCTGATCAATTATCAGAAAGCTTATTACGTCGACGGCAGACCGCTTGTCAGCGATTTGGAGTACGACAGGCTTTTCGACGAGCTTGCAAGACTCGAGAAGGCCAATCCTTCCCTTGTCCGCCCTGACAGCCCGACCCTCAGGGTGGGGTCGGATCTGAGCAACGATTTCCCGGAAATTGAACATACCATTCCCGTGCTCAGTCTTGACAAGGCGTATTCCCGCGACGAGGTCCTGTCTTTCATTGACAAATGCATAAGAAAGGAATCCTCGTCTCTCACTTTCGTCGCGGAGGAGAAGATAGATGGCATATCAATGGTGCTGTATTATGAGGAAGGCATCCTTTCGCGCGCCGTCACAAGGGGCAACGGCTTGGTCGGCAACGATGTGACGGCAAACATCAGGACAATAAAGAGCATCCCCCTTTCCCTCCCGGAGAAAATCGACCTTGCGGTCAGGGGGGAGGTCTTCCTGAGGAAAAAGGATTTCGAGATAATCAACAGCAGGGAGGAGGACGAGGATAAAAAGGCTGCAAACCCGCGCAATCTCGCCGCGGGCACCGTGCGCAGGCAGAAAAGCGAGGAGGCTGCGCGGGTCCCCCTGGACATGTTCATCTACGAAGGCTTCTGGAGAGACAGGGGGCAGACCCCGAAGGATCATCTGCACATATTGAGGAAGCTCAAGGACCTGGGGTTCAAGATAAACAGCCACATGTCGTTTTTCGCCCATGACAGGAAGGATGCGGAGGCTGCGCTTGCGGAAGCCGGATTGGAAGGAAAGGCCTACGCATTCGCAGAAATGGAGGATTACATAGCCTTCAAGACAAATGAACGGAAGAATCTGGAGTGGGAGATAGACGGTCTTGTCTTCAAGATCAACGAGCTTGAGACAAGGGAGAGGTTCGGCTATACCGAGCATCATCCGCGCTGGGCGGTTGCCTACAAGTTCGAATCCCCGCAGGCCGTGTCGAGACTGCTCGGAATAACGGTGCAGGTCGGGAGGACCGGAAGGATCACTCCCGTGGCTGAGCTCATGCCGGTGTCTCTCGGAGGGTCTGTGATAAGGAGGGCCACTCTCCACAACCAGGAATACATAGATTCTCTGGAGCTTGCGGTGGGTGATACGGTGTCGATTGTGAAGAGGGGGGATGTGATTCCGGCCGTTGAGGATGTGATCGAGAAGAACGGGGAAGGCAACACCACCTATGAGATTCCTTTGTCGTGTCCTTCATGCGGAAGTCCGCTGGAGAAGGATGGTGCCCACATGTATTGTCCCAACCGCGGGTGTCCCGAACAGGTCAAGGGACTTCTGTCGTTCTTCGCCTCGCGCAATCAGATGGACATAGAGACCCTGGGGCCGAAGACGATCGAGCTGTTTTATGAGAAGGGTGTCCTGCGCCGGATAGAGGACATATACGGGGCCGATTATTCCAGCCTTGTAGGAATGCCAGGGATAGGGGAAAAGACCATCCGGCAGATTGTGAAATCGGTTGAGGAATCCAAGAGCAGGCCGTTCAAGGTGGTTCTTTCCTCGTTGGGGATAAGTGAAATAGGGAAGAAGAGCGCAGAGATCCTGGTATCCGGAGGTTTTGATTCCATTGACAAGCTGAAGGCGGCGGACGAGGATGACCTCGTGAGGATACCCGGCATAGGTGAAAGGACGGCGCATATCATCGTCGAGGCCTTTGCGGATGCCGATCTTCTCCGTACGTTGGACAGCCTGGCCTCGCACGGACTGCACATGTCCCAGGCGGACGATGGCGAGGATGAGGTCCTCGAACAGACCCTGCAGGGTACGGTGTGGTGCGTGACCGGCAGCTTTGAGAATTTCAATCCGCGTTCCAAAGCGCTCGAGGAGATCGAGAGACGCGGGGGACGGACCGTTTCCAGTGTCACGGGAAAGACCACGCACCTGCTGGCAGGTTCCGGCGGCGGATCCAAAAGGGCGGATGCCGAGAGGCTCGGTGTCAGGATCGTCGACGAAAGGGAATTTCTCGTCCTTATCGGAAAGGCGGAGGAAGAAAAAGGCGGCCAACTTGAGCTTTTTTAATCCTTGGTGTATCTTTCGGGAAAAATAATGGTTATCAACGCTATATTACGGAGGTTCCTGATATGAATGTTTTGGCGGAAGAACTTAACAGCGTGTTGGATAAGACGGTTGTGTCCCGGTTCCTTTCTTCCACAGGAAGAAGGATGTATTTTCCAAAAGGGATAGTCGCACAGTCTGCAGAGGCGGGAGAGAAGGCCAAGAAGTACAATGCCACGGTCGGACTTGCCACGAAGGACGGCGAGCCCATGCATATGAGCGACATTTTCGACAAGTTCGTCCCCGGCACCTTCAGACCCAGGGATATCTTCAATTACGCTCCCGGCGGCGGGGACAAGGAACTCCGCGCACTTTGGAAGGATTTCATGCTCAGGAAGAATCCGACGCTTGCCGGCAAAAAGTTCTCCGAGCCGCTGGTCTGCTCCGGGCTTACCCATGTTATCAGCCTCGTAGCCACACTCTTCGTCGATCCCGGCGACGAGATCGTATGTCCGAACCTTTTCTGGGACAATTACGAGCTCATCTTCTCCGATCTTGCCGGAGGGGTCCTGGTTCCATTCGATTTCTTCACCGAGGATGGTCGTTTCAATATCGAAGGGATGAAGAAGGCCCTTCTTTCCTGCAAGGGGGACTCCGCAAGGATCATCCTTAACTTCCCCAACAATCCCACGGGGTATTCCCCGTCGAAGGAAGAGGCCGTAAGAATAGTCGGGGCGCTCAAGGAGGTCGCGGCAACAAAGAAGGTCCTGGCCATCCTGGACGATGCTTACTTCGGCCTCTTCTACGAGGAGGAGACCGGGAAGGAATCGCTTTTTGCAAGCCTTGCGGATGCCGATGACAACATCTTTGCGATCAAGGGCGATGCCGCGACGAAGGAGGACATGGTTTGGGGATTCCGTATCGGATTCGTTTCCTATGCCTCAAGGTCTTTGGACGACAAGGCCCTCGATGCTCTCACGAAGAAGACGCTTGGTGCTATCAGATGCACGGTCTCCAATTGCGACCGCCCCGGACAGAGCCTGCTTGTGAAGGCTCTCAAGGAAGGCAAATCGGTGGGCAGGGACAAAGAAATCCTCTATAACGAGATGAAAATGCGTTATAATACATTCAAGAAGGCCCTTGAACCGTATGCGGGAAGCAAGGTGTTGAGGCCCTATCCGTTCAACAGCGGATACTTCATGGCTTTCGATACCTTCGGCAGGAGCGCGGAGGAGCTCAGGACTTATCTTTTGGAGAAGTACCAGGTCGGTGCGATAAACATCATGGATAAGACCTTCCGTGTCGCATACTGTTCCGTTGAGAACGATAAGATAAGGGATCTTGTCGCCTTGATCTACAAGGCGGCGGAGGAGCTATGGAGCTGAAGGTGAAGATCTATCTCTCCGACGACGGCGGGGAGAAGTTCATGGGGATCGGAGTGATCTGGCTGCTTGAGGAGGTCGGCAGGGCCGGAAGCCTCAGGAAGGCCTCGATCAATCTCGGCATCTCGTACACCAAATGCTACAACATGGTAAAAAGGGCGGAGGAGAACCTGGGCCGCGAGCTTATCGACAGGAAGAAGGGCGGGGCCTCCCATGAAGGCGCCACCCTGACTGATTTCGCAAGGGAGTTCGTTTCCCTTTATTGGGATTTCCAGAAAAGGGCAAAGGACGAGGTCGGCAGGGAATTCGCCGTTTTCGAGAAAGATCTGGATGATTTGAAAAGGAGATTTGAAGATGCAGTATGATTTCACCATTGAGAACCTTGGCGAGCCGAAGCTGAACAGTCCCATAAGGATGAGCAGCAGGCAGGGTGATGGAATCACGGACTATGTATCCGATGAAAACAAGATCCTCTACGACATAGACACCAAGATCGTCGACGGGAAAACGGTTCCCGTGCATTCCGATGCGGTGGAGCTCGCAGGTCCCAGGAAGAAGATTTATTTCAACCCCAGCCATGTGCATGCGGCCATCTGCACATGCGGAGGCATATGTCCCGGACTGAACAACGTCATCAGGGCGGTCGTCCGTTGTTTCTGGTACCGCTACGGGGTCAGGAGGATTTCCGGAATACAGTACGGATATCTGGGGCTTCTCGAGAATTCCCCGTGGCCGCTCATCCCGCTTGATCCGGACGTGGTCGACGACATACAGGAGAAGGGGGGTACGATCCTTGGTTCCGCCAGAGGTGGCGGAAAACAGGTTGAGGAAATCGTCGACTCCCTGGAAAGGATGAACATCAACATACTGATCTCCATCGGCGGGGACGGAACCCTCCGAGGTGCATACGACATCGGGCAGGAGATAGAGAAGAGGGGATTGAAGATCGCCGTCGTCGGAGTTCCCAAGACGATTGACAACGACCTGTCGTTCATCGATTCGTCATTCGGCTTCGATACTGCGGTCACATCCGCCGTACCTTCCGTGCGCGGAGCCCACGTCGAGGCGAAGAACAGCATCAACGGCATCGGCCTGGTCAAGGTCATGGGAAGGGAGTCGGGCTTCATCGCCGCCCATACCTCCCTTGCCCAGTCCGACGTGAACTTCTGCCTGATTCCAGAATCACCGTTCGACCTGGAAGGTCCCAACGGGTTGCTCGAGAACCTCAAGAGGCGCATACTTTCAAGGGGTCATGCGGTGATCCTCGTCGCAGAAGGGGCGGGCCAGGACCTCGTGCCGCCCACAGGGGAGACCGACGCCAGCGGTAACAAGAAGTATCAGGACATAGGTCTTTTCCTGAAGCGCGAGATAGGCAAGTATTTCGCGGAACAGGGAATCCCGACATCAATAAAATACATCGATCCGTCGTACATCATAAGATCCGCACCGGCCAACAGCTATGACTCGATCTACTGCGCACGCCTCGGTGCCCATGCCGTACATGCCGCCATGGCCGGTAAGACGAAATGCATCGCCAGCCGTGTGAACAACCAGTTCGTCTATCTGCCAATAAAGGTCGCCGTGTCCAAACGCAGCCATGTGGATGTAGAGGGGTCCCTCTGGAGGGATGTCATTGAGAACACCCGTCAGCCGGTCAGCATGAAGAACGATTAGGCTTTGCCGCGGGCAAGCATGCCATCGGGATTGATGTCCCGATGGTTTTTTTTGTGCTTCATTCAGGAAAAACGGGAGTGTCCGTAATTACCTGATATATTTGTATACAAATTCATTTTTTATATTCATTGTGTTGTGTTTATTAATTTAATATATCAATCTTCTTTTTATTTGGAAATTTAATTCGAAAAACGTATTTTTAATGTGAAAAATAGTGAATTAATAACAATAATTTAAAGAATATTAAGAAAATATCAGATAAAAAATTTTTTAATTTTTTTCCAAAACCTATTTACAAATGGTTTTGATATGTATATATTAGCTAGTGGAATTAGGAAATGAACCTAACTTCCAAACCTCCTTTTGTTCCCCACGTAGCGGTTTACCTCCTTTTGTCCGCAGTGGGGTTTTTTTATTTCATATGACTTTTGCCGTACATGTTTTTATCCCTTCTGCATCCGGTTCCTACGCCATGGCACCATGCCTGAAGCCGTCTGCTGGCTTTGTCTGGCAGGTTCCACATGAAAATCCGCTTTCCCTCCGTAATGGCCGGAGGGCTGTTGTTTTGCGTTATGGTGATTGAATGCCTGTACGACAGTATTCGTCCATCCTGCTGTGGGTTCCCTTTTTAATCCGTGCTTGCCGTCCGATGCTGAATATCTCTCCGCCGCCTCTGACTTGTGATAAGCCGAAGCGGCCGTCATCAATCTTATGGATCATCATATGGGCCCCTGGAGTGGGTGCATACATCTCCATCGGCAAAGCCTGATGACAACATTTTTCCGATGATTGCGTTCTGTCCGCTTGACCTGTTCGGCCAAGGCTGATAGATTGCCATGTTGATGGGGATGTTCGAGTGATGAAAACCTTTGTGCTTGCGTCTTTCATGGCGGTCTTGATTTTGTGCACCTTTTCCGGCGTCTCCCTCATAGTCGGACTCGTTTTCGGCCTTTTCCTTTTCCTTGGCATCGCGTTGATGCAGACCCATGATCCGTCGCTTGTTTTCAAAAGCGCCTTTTCCGGAATACTGACGGTGAGAAAGATACTTATTCTGTTCGTTCTTGCCGGGGCCGTCTCTTCCTTGTGGAGGGCCTCCGGAACGCTTCCGTTTCTGGTGATGGTGGCGTCAAGACTGATAAACCCCCTTGTGATGCTGCCCTTGGATTTCCTTCTCTGCGTGTTTGCCTCGTTCCTTACCGGGACCTCGTTCGGAACAGCCGCCACCATGGGGGTGCTTGCGATGGTCATATCGGATTCGATGGGAATAAATCCCGTTCTCTCGGGAGGAGCCATAATTTCAGGGATTTTCTTCGGAGACAGGGCTTCGCCTGTATCAACTACGGCGATGCTGATTGCCGGGATCACAGGCTCAAACCTGCATAGGAACCTCAGACGGCTTTGGCGTGAGTCGTTTGTTCCCGTCGTCGTGACGGCATTGATATATTTCATAGCTGGCCTGCTTTATCCCGCCACAGGGGATGGGGTGGTGGATGCTTCGGCCTTGTTTCCTTCCTGGATGGTCTATTCGCCTGTTGCGTCCATCCCTGCGGTACTCATACTTCTTCTGTCGTTCTTTTCCGTTCCGATGCTTCCGACGTTGTTTGCAAGCATACTCTCGGCGGCAGTGCTGGCTTTTTTTCTCCAGGGTATGGATGTCCTGCAGATAATCCGATGTGCGATATCCGGCTTTGAATCCTCCGGCGGTGTCCTTTCGATGGCAGGCGTATTCTGGATAGTTCTCATTTCCTCCTGCTATGTCGGTATTTTCAGACTTACCGACATGCTGGAACCCGTAGAGAAGGCGGTCTCGAGAATGGAGAGGCATCTTCCCCGTTTCATTGTCACTCTCGTCTCATCGCTTATCACGGCCACGGCCGCATGCAATCAGACGCTGACCATCATACTGACGAAGGAATTGTGCGCCCATATGTACGACGACGGCGGCGAGCTTGCCGTCGATCTTGGAGATTCGGCGGCACTGGTGCCGGCCTTGATCCCTTGGTCGATAGCCGTATCGACACCTATATCCTCGATAGGGGCGCCACTGCTGTCCATACCGTTCGCATTCTTTCTGATCGTGCTGCCCCTTTGCAGGATCCTCTCGTTGTTCGGACGCAGCCGCGCGCATGGTGCGACCCGCACGTCCCATGCATAAGGATCAGGATTCGTCCGAAAGCCTCACTCCGAACATGCTCCTGTAATGGTCCATTATGGACATCACCCTCAATGTCTCGCTCCAGGGCATGTCGTCCACTTCGGTCTTTTTTTCACTGATGGCCTTCATGCAGGACTCCACCTGGTATTCGAACCCTGTTGCGGAATGTGTGAAATGTATTGTTTCAACAGGGGCAGGGCCGCTGTCGAACTGATGGAGGCTGAGAAGGGACGGATCGTTTATGTTGTCTATCTCGATATATCCGGTTTCCCCGTAGATCATCCCCCTGCGGTCGCTGTCTGTGTGGCTGTCCGTGAACATCGATACCTGTATGTCGTCTTCGGTCACAAAATTCAGGGTCTCCTTCATGTCTGCGCCAAGCTCGTTTTTGACACAGCAACCAGAGTATTCCTTTATTTTCCTGTCTCCCAGCACCATCAGGGCGAAATTGATCGGATATACGGAAAGGTCCAGCATGACGCCTCCTCCCATCGATGGATCCCATATCCTCGGTACATCCGAAATCCTGTAGGCCAGATTTGCCGTGATGCTTGTGATCCTGCCGATGGCGCCTGAAGCAACCATTTCATCGATCTTCTTCCTGTACGGCATGTATCTTGTCCATATTGCTTCCGCCACAAGGAGGTGTCTGTCCCTTGCCAATGAGAAAACCTCCTCGGCCTCCTTTCTGTTTACGGTGAAGGATTTCTCGCATAGGACATTCTTGCCGTTTTCAAGACACATGATCATGTGCTCCTTGTGGAGGCTTGTGATTGTACCGATATATACAAGATCGATCTCCGGGTCCTGAAGGAATTCCCTGTATGAGCCATATGCATTCGGAATTCCGAATTCCCTTGCGAAAGTCCTGGCCCTTTCCACGTCGCGCGCCGCGACAGCATGAAGGGTGCATCCTTCCATCATGTTTATTGTTTTTGCCATTTTCCGGCAGATTTTGCCTGCTCCGAGTATGCCGATGTTGAATTTTTCCTTTTCCATGGTATTGATTATAAAACATACGAAGCGAGAAAAAAACTCAGTGTTGTGTTCTTGAATTGTTTCTGTATTCAGTTGGGCTTATGCCCTGGTTTATCTTGAATCTTCTTGTAAAGCTTGAAAGGTTGTAATAGCCGATCTGCTCTGCAATTTCCGAAATAGGTATATCAGTATTCTCAAGCAGATCTTTTGCTTTCTGTATTCTTATCGAAGTTGTGTAATCAATGACATTCTTGCCGGTATTGTCTTTGAAAAACTTGCTGAAAGCGGGTAGGGTCATGTTGAAGTTCTCTGCAGCCTCGAATACGGAAAAGCTGCATTTGAGACAGTTCTCGTCGAGATATTTCATTATCTCTTTCATTGACGATGCAGTGTTGCTGCTTGCTTTCGGTTTCAGCTTTTTTCTCCAATCCTCCAGCATCGAGATGATTTCCTGTGCGGTTTCAAGTCCTGATAGCTCGAAAGGATATCTTGATTTGTCCTGACCCGCATAGTTTTTCCCTACTATGTGCATGAGGTCGAAGCATATGCTTCTTGCAAGATACAAAGGAGGCTTCTGGGTGTCCAGTATCTTTATTATCGAGTCGATCGCCTCCTGGATCTTTTCTTCATTTTTTGAAAGCAGTGCATTTCCTAAAAGCTCGAATTCACGTTTTGGATATAGAAGCTCCGGATTGTTGTTTCCTATCGCTTCCTTGAAACCGATGATTGTGCCGTTGCCTTTTATGAACCTGTAATCCAATGCGCTGATGGCTTCCATGTACGATTGGGATATTTTTTCCGTATTGTTTGTCATGGAGCCTATGCCGATTGTGGATTTGAGCCCGTACTCATTTTGTATGTATTCCTGGATACTGCGCATGTTTTCCGGAATATCTTCCTTGTCAGTACTGTTGACAAGCAAGACCATTTGATTTGGTGTATAGTTGTTCAGGCAGTAATAAAACCGCATGGATGATGCTCTTGTTTTTAATCCGTATGCTATGCTTTCCATGTCATCTGTCTGTCCGTGCAGCATTATTACAACTATGGTCACATGATCAAACGGGAGTAGCAGGTCCAAATCGGCGCAATCCGTGTTGAATTCCTCAAAATCCTGATAGTTCCCACTTATCAACCGGCTAAGCCTTTCATTCTTGATTGCGGACATATTTGCTTCGAGTTTCGTTCTCAAACTGTCACTTTTGTTTGTGAGATAATCGATGGCATTTGCAATATTTGTGAATTCATTATTCGTTAATTGTTGAGGAGATAATAGTTTTGCTTTTTCACTGAGTCTCAGGATAGGGGTGTAGTTCATCTTTTGAATAACAAGTATTACAAGGCATGCGATCAGCAATGTGATTATGATTGTCATTGAGAACTCGTTGGATATGGATGCCACTTGGGAGAAAGACGATTGGTTTTTGGAAATGACTGCATAATAGGACCAACCATTTTCAGTGGACTTGTATCTTCGGATGATATATGTGCCTGAATCTGTTTTGACTTCTTTGCCGGAATCCAGATAATCTGGAATTTCTCCTTTTCCAGAAGAGAAGATAAGGTTTTGGAAGGAATCGAACAGGAATATTCTTGCATCGTAGCTTTGCAGTTTTGTACTGAGTATGCTTTGGATGGAGTTCAGATCCACAGAAAAGACAATATTACCACGATATTCCAGATAATCTGTGAAAACAGGCAAAATGAAAAATACGGTTTTTTTCCCATTCTTCATCCCCATTTGATCGGAAGTTGCGTATCTGGGGCCTTGCGATTTTGACAAATCCTGCTCGAACAGTGATTTTGCCAGTTCTGTGTTACTGAAATTATGCGAATAAAAATAATCCTTCTGCCAAGTGGTTGAGGATGTTGCTATGTAATCATTGGAGTTTAAAAAGAGGATGATATCATCATAAAAGGAATTGGCTGACACGATGATGGAAAGATAATTGATCACCGGAAGATATGCCAAAGGTGTGCTCGATCTCAATGCATTACCCATTGTTCCATCAATTGAGAGTCTTGCTACTGTTGCTTTCATTTGGTTTGTTTCCGCATCAATCTGATATCCTATCTGCTGCAATTCCATATCGACGGTTTCAAATACTTCGTCATAGAATTTTGTGATGAACCTTGCAGAGAATGCGAGCGAAATAATGGATAGGGGAATGAACAGGACAATCATGTATGATACCAGATATAGAAAATAATGTTTCCCCTTTTGTTTTTTTGCTTTTTCCATTAACAAGCCTTTACATTTTTTCCAATCAGAGTTCCGTAAATCAGTATTAAGCCGATTCGAAGATTTTGCAATCTAATTATTTGTATTCCAATCCATTGTATCTTGAAAATATTAAAATAAAAAATGTCAAACCTGAAAAAAATGTAAAACAGCATGATACGTTGATCTAAAAAATGTAAATTGACAGCCTGTTTTTTTGATTTAGCCTTGTCGTTGTAAAGGAGGAATTGTGGATGTCGAAGGGAAAGGGACAGGCTGTACCGCGGCTTCTTAAATCATCAAGAAAAATTTTTATCAGGGATTGGCAATTGATGTTGTTGTGTCTTCTGCCGGTCGCTTACTTCATAATATTCCATTATGTGCCCATGTATGGTGTGCAGATTGCTTTCAAGGATTTCCGCGCTGTCGATGGCATATGGGGAAGCCCTTGGGTTGGCTTCAAGCATTTTAAAAGGTTTTTTGCCTCATCCCAGTTCGTTCCGTTGATAAAAAATACTCTCGGGTTGAGTTTCATGCAGCTTCTTATCGGCTTTCCCATCCCTGTTTTATTGGCAATCATGCTCAATCAGGCGAAGAATATGAAATTCAGGAAGTTTGTGCAGTCGGTTGTTTACTGTCCCCATTTCATTTCGATTGTTGTCTTGACCAGCATGTTGTACATTTTCCTTTCCCCCAGGAACGGAATCATCAATTCTGTCCTCGGTGTGTTTGGAATAGATCCAATCTTCTTCCTCGGAGAGGCAAAATATTTCAAACTCACATTCGTCATTTCCGGCGTTTGGCAGAATGCAGGATGGAGCGCGATAATCTATATTGCCGCATTGGCCGGCATCAGCCCCGATCTTTATGAGGCTGCAGCTGTCGACGGAGCCAACAAATGGCAGAGGATATGGCATATCGACATACCTGGAATTCTTCCTACGATGGTCATGATGTTCATACTTGAGGTTGGAAAGGTCATGAACCTCGGATTCCAAAAGGCATACTTGATGCAGAATGCACAGAACCTCGCATCAAGTGAAATCATTTCGACGTACATATACAAGGTCGGCTTGATAAATGCCCAGTACAGTTATTCGGCTGCAATCAATCTATTTAATAACATTGTGAATATAATTCTTCTCGTCAGCTGTAATTATCTGGCTAAGAAAGTTACTAAGAACAGTCTGTGGTGAGGAGGTTTCCGTATATGTCGTTCAAATCCCGTTTCATAAAATTCAACTCGCAGTCGTTGTCCGACAAGCTTTTCGATATTGTGAATTACACCTTGCTGGCCATAATAGCCTTCCTGGTCATCTATCCGTTGTACTTCATCATTATTGCGTCCTTTTCGGATCCTGTTGCGATAAACAATGGAAAAGTGACGGTTTTTCCCGTAGGGTTCAATATCACCGGGTATCAGAAGATTTTTGAAAACACAAAAATCTGGACATCTTATGCGAATACGATTTTTTATACGGTCGTGGGAACAATGATAAACCTTGTGCTGACCATGATGCTTGCATATCCTCTCAGCCGCAGGAAATTCTGTCTCAAGAACATTATCCTTTTCCTGGTCATGTTCACGATGTACTTCCAAGGAGGGATGATACCGACTTTCCTTTGGATGTCTGATCTGCATCTGTATAATACGAGGCTGGTTATCCTGTTGCTTCCTGCAATCAACGTGTTCAACCTCATAATCGCCATGAACTATATAAAGAATAATATTCCTGAAGAGTTGTTTGAGGCGGCTTCGATAGATGGATATGGGCATATACCATATTTTTTGAAGATTGTCCTACCTTTGTCCCAGACGATAGAAGTCGTGCTCATTCTTTATTATGGTGTGGCGCACTGGAACGAGTTCATGAACGGGCTGATATACCTTAGGGACGAAGCCCTGTACCCGTTGCAACTGACGCTTAGGGCCATCCTGCTCCAGAACCAGGCTTCAGGACTTGGAGATGTGGACAGCATGCTTGAACAGCAGAAGGCGGCGGAACTCATCAAATATGGATTGATCATTGTATCGACATTACCGGTCATGGTTATTTATCCATTCATGCAGAAGCATTTCTCGAAAGGTGTAATGGTCGGTTCTATAAAGGGCTGATTCAAATAAAAAAAAGGAGATTCGTATGAAGAAAAAGAATTTGTCGGTTTTTCTTGTCTGCGCGATTGCAGTGTTGCTGCTGTTTGCAGGATGTTCGAAGGACAAAGGTGCCTCGGCTGTGTCCGATGAGCAGTTTTCCATGAATATGGAAGGACTTCCGATTGTAAACGAGCCCATAACATATGAGATTGCCGCAGCCACGCAGAAGAACAAGAATTTCAAGGAACTTGAATTTTTTGTCGATTTGGAAAAGGACACAAATGTCATCATAGAATGGAACATGTCATCTGATGATGGCTGGAATGAGAAGAAGAGCCTCCTTTTCGCAAGCAACATGCTGCCGGATGCTTTTTATGGTGAAAATATTCTTACAGACGTCGATATCATGAAGTATGGTTCGCAAGGTCTTTTGATTCCATTGAACGACCTGATTGAGAAATATGCTCCGAATATCAGCAGGATTTTCGAACAGCATCCTGAATACAAATCACAGGTTACGGCCCCCGATGGTAACATATATGCCATCCCGACGATAAACGAACTTACTCCGACGACACATGACAAACTGTTCATAAATAAGACATGGTTGGACAATCTCGGCCTCGAGGTGCCGTCCACGATGGAGGAGTTCGAAGCCGTGCTCACCGCATTCAAGGAACAGGATGCCAACGGCAACGGAAATCCAAATGATGAAATACCGTTCACGTTCCGCTACAGCTCGACCGATTTGTACAACAGGCAGCAGGGTATACAATCAATGTTCGGGACGTTCGGCCAACTGGACGACATATATCATTTCGTTGTCGATGACGGAAAGGTCATATATACTCCAACCACCGAACCTTACAGGCAGGCCATCAAATGGTTCCATGATCTTTATTCCAAAGGTCTGATAGATAAGGAGGTGTTCACACACGATAAGAATGTTTATGTATCCAAAATACAGGATCCCAACAATATCGTAGGTGTTTTCCTTGGCTGGAGCTCCAGTGCCACGGCGGCTGCGAACAAGGACAATTATATCGCAATGGCTCCGCTTGTGAATGTGAACGGCGAAAGAATTTGGAGAACAGTTGACTCGAATATCATCTCCAAGGGCTCCTTCGCCATAACAAACAAGGCCGAGCATCCGGAAGTCCTGATGAGATGGATAGACCTTTCCTACGAACCGGAAACCTCTCTTGAAATCTGTCAGGGACTCATCGGACATGCGCTTGAAAAGACCCCCGAAGGCAGATACCGCTTCATGGAAGTCCCGGCAGGAACCAATCTTGACACGATCATTCACGATTTCGGTCCTGGCAATGACGGAACATTCGCAGTGATGCAGGAGATAATCGACAAGCTCGATCTCAACGTAAATCTTCAGGAGCGTAAGGAACTTGATGAGTTCTATGCACCGTATAATGTTCCTTCGACCGAGATGTATCCAAATGTTTTCTTTACTGAGGATGAGATAGAGGAGATCAGCATATTGCAGACCGATATCGATTCTTATGTGCTGCAGAAATATGCTTCCTGGATTGTCGATGGCGGCATTGATGCCGAATGGGATGCCTTCCAGCAGAAACTCAGGGATATGGGTGTTGAAAGGTATATTCAGATTTATCAGGATGCCTGCGACAGATATTATGCTGCCCAGTAATTTGGATTATGACAGGGCCGTATCTACGGCCCTGTTTGTGGAGATTTTCCGATGAAACCCCATCTTATTGTGATAATGGCCGATCAATTGAGAAATGATGTTCTAGGCAAGGGATTCACACCTAATATCGATGCAATACGAAATGAAGGTGTGGATTTTTCCAGAACCTATTGTGCCTGTCCTCTCTGTGTTCCTGCAAGAGGTGCTTTCTTTACCGGGCTGTGTCCGAACAGCAACGGTTCACTGATCAATCCTTGGGAGCCCGTTGATGCCCATTATGGGGATGTGCGTGATGGTGTGGACAATCTTTACTCCATGATGGAGGAGGGTTGGTGTTCCATCCATAGCGGCAAGCAACACCTTTTCACAAAAGGCGGCAAGCTCGAGGACAGGATGGAATCAAAAACCATTTGGGCTTCAACGGAAAAAAGCTACAAGGATTTTTTGAGGGAAAATGGCATACGGATGCCCGGAGGCCCGCGTTTCAAGACATATGTCCCCGAGATGGTCGATGGAAAGGTGACTAAGGTTTCCAGGTATTCCAATGCGGAAGTCGGATGCTATGATGAGGATCAGAAATACTATTTTGACAGATTTTTCGCGGATAAGGCTGTTGAGGCTCTCAAAAGACGTGATACTTCAAAGCCCCTTCTCCTCAATCTGATGCTTCTCGCTCCTCATCCACCTCTGGAGATACCGATGCCATGGTATCAAAGCGTGAAACCGGAAGACTTTGAGCTGCCTGGGAATGTCGGGCGGTTTTATCCGCATCAGTCGGTGTTGCAGATGTACAATCTCACCGGAATCGTCGGTTCTCATTACACACGAGGGCATTGGCAAAAGGCATGGTGTGCCTATCTGGGACTGGTGCGCCTTCTCGATGATTGCGTAGGCCAGGTTGTTGCGGAGATTAAAAGACAGGGAATATATGATGACAGTCTGATTGTTTTTACATCGGATCACGGGGAAATGCTCGGTTCCCATGCACTCTTTCAAAAGATGTGCATGTATGAGGAATCTGTGCGGGTTCCGCTCTTCATGAAGTTCCCTGTTTGTGACCGGATATCTCCATGTGCGATTCCGAATCCTGTATCACATCTGGATGTCTTGCCGACGCTATGTGATTACTATGGATTAAAAAGCGGCAATGCTTTTGAAGGCCGTTCCCTTCTTGGCTGTGTATTTGAAGGGAGGACGATTGAGGAGAAAGATATTTTCATCCAATACGATGGAAACGGATCCCGTTCGAATTTCCAGCGTTGTGTGATTTCTGGCAGATACAAGCTCATAGTTGATTTGTTCAAGGATGAGTATTTTTTTGAATTGTATGATGTGGTTTCCGATCCTGAAGAGACGGATAATCTTGTGTTCCATTGTGTTCATGATGAGATCATACGTGACTTGTATGGGAGATTGTCGAGGCACATGGCGGATACAGGGGATATGATTTCTCTACCTTTTGCCGACATGGAGGATTTCAGAAGGACACATTCGGCCTTTCCGGTGAAATGATCATGGTTAAATTGAATTCGAAAAAAGACTATAAAAAATGTTTGGAGGATTTGCTTGTCCCCTTGGCTGGCAGGTTCTCTGCCGATTGTTCGTTTATAAACCTTGCTGGAGCTGGTGCTGTTTATCCGGAAAAGACCGTTGGGATGGAAGCCTTTGCCAGGCCGCTGTGGGGACTTGTGCCATATTGGTCCGACGGCGGCGGAATGCTTTTTATGAACGAATATCTCAAAGGACTGTCTGCTGGCAGTAATCCGGATCTTGCTGGATCCTATTGGGGGGATTGCTCGGATTCCGATCAGCGTTTTGTGGAAATGGCCCCTATCGCTTTTGCCTTGCTGCTTGTTCCACAAAAAATATGGGAACCTTTGGACAATCAATCCAAGCAGAATCTTTCCAATTGGCTTTACAGCATCAACAAATTCAATCTTCCTAGATGTAATTGGTTTTTTTTCCGTATTCTAGTGAATTGTTCCCTAAAGAGTCTTGGGATGCCTTTTGACAGGGAAAAACTTGAATCGGATCTTGATTTCATCAACAGTTGTTATGTTGGAAACGGATGGTATGAAGATGGTATCTCGCATAGGAGGGATTACTATGTCGCATTTGCAATGCACTTCTACGGCCTTCTTTATGCCCGCTTCGAACCAGAGGAACCTTGTTCCAGGACCTTTCGTGAACGTGCTGAGATTTTTGCTCATGATTTCAAGCTGTGGTTTGACGAAAAAGGTTCGGCATTGGCATATGGGAGATCGTTGACGTACCGTTTTGCACAATCTGCGTTTTGGGGTGCTTATCTGTTTGCAGGATGCTCGGGTGTGGATGTATCTGTGATAAAGGGGATCATGACAAGGAATCTGTCTTGGTGGCTGGAACAGGGAATCTATGATAATGCAGGTATTCTGAGTGTGGGGTATGGGTATCCGAATCTGACAATGGCGGAACGCTATAATGCTCCGGGCAGCCCCTATTGGGGATTGAAGCATTTCCTTGTCCTTGCACTGGACGAAAGGCACCCGTTCTGGAGTTCGGAATGTGCGCCCGTCGATGGGAATGGAGTACAACGGTATATCCCCGAGGCCTTTATGCTTATCAAGCATAGGGGATGGGAAACTTCCGTTGTTGTTCCCGGGATGAACGGAATGACATCCCTCGGACATTTTACTGAGAAATATGATAAGTTTGTATATTCCTCCCGCTTTTGTTTTTCTGTCTCGCATGGTAACGACAGCCTTGAAGAGGCAGCACCTGACAGCATGCTTGCTTTTTTGATTCCTGGAAAGGGAGTCCTCGTCCGTAAGGGCAGTACTGAGTTTTTTTATGATGGTGATGGTCTTGTATCCAAATGGTCACCAACTGACGGAATTGAGGTGGAGACACGTATCATGCATGTGGACAATGGGCATGTGCGCATTCATTTGATCAGAAGCGATATCGAGTGTTGTGCCTATGATTGTGGCTTTTCCTTTCCTTCCGGCGGTAAAATCGAGATGTCGGATACCTGTGTTGCCGTAGAAGGCAAAGAACTTGGATGTTCGGTCTCGTCAATCGGAGCATACGGGCATCCCAGGCTTATCAAATGCGATCCCAATACCAATGTTCTGTTCAAGAATACGGTATTGCCTTGTATCGAGTATACAATAAAAAAGGGTTTTACCAGACTGGAGACGGAGGTGGATTCGTATGAAAACCCGGGAACCTGAGACCATCGAGGAATTATGTGCATCGTTGTTGGATGTTTGGACATCAGCTCTTTTTAGGTTGCAAATAAGAAATACGGGAGATCCCCGTATCGACGGAGCTCTTGTTTGTCCGGCTTGCGGAAAGATTCATGGAAGATGTTTTGAAGCCATGTATCCATTTTTGCATATGGCATCCGCGACAGGAGACGACATGTGGGTCGAGGCTTCGATCGCTCTTTTCGACTGGGCGGAAGCTGTCGTCTCCCAACCTGATGGATCGTTTCTGAACGATATCGATTCCCCATGGAAGGGTACTACGGTCTTCAATGTGATCCAAATGGTTGATTGTCTTTCTTTCCATGGGAAGGTCCTGCCCGGAAGTTTTGTTGACAGGTTGTCTTCAAGAGTGCGGAAAGCTGCCGATTTTCTGTATGGATATACAGGATTGAAGGATAATAATATAAATTATCCGGTTTCCAATGCATTGGCGATGTATCTTTGCGGAAGATATTTCAATGAGAAGAAATATTTTTCCAGGGCGGAAGAGTTTGGAAATATCGTGATGGATTGTTTTACGTCCAACGGCCTGCTTTTCGGCGAAGGCATACCCAGATCGTCCAGAACTGCAAAGAAGTGTCCATCCGTGGACATCGGATACAATGTTGAGGAATCGTTGCCGTCTCTTGCCCGGTTTGCATTGCTTACAGATAATAAGACCCTGACGGATGTTGTTGGGAAATCCTTGTATGCCCATCTGGATTTCATGCTCGATGATGGAGGCTGGGATAATAGTTTTGGTACAAGGAATTTCAAGTGGACATACTGGGGTAGCAGGACATCTGACGGGTGTGCCGCCGGTTATCTTGCTTTTGGTGAAGAAAATCCTGTTTTTGTTGAAGCTGCTGTCAGGAATCTTGAATTGATGCGGAAATGTACCATAGGCGGACTTTTGTCCGGAGGTTTGCATTATGGCATCACAGGACAACCCGTGTGCATACATCATACGTTTACCCATTCAAAGGTTCTTGCATCAATCCTGGATGACCGGCTCTGCAGGGGAGTTGTTGTTCCAGAGAAAAAGCAGCCTCTTCCACGTATGCAAAAACAAGGAATAAGAAGGTATCCTGAAATTGATACTTTCATCATGACGAAAAACAGTCTTACCGCAACAGTGACAGGATATGATTGGGAATATATGAGAGCCGGGCATGCGAGCGGTGGAACGCTCTCCATGCTTTTCCATGAGGAAGCTGGTGTCCTGCTTTGTGCCGGCATGTGTGAGTATTCCATCAAGGAAAAGAATAACCAGCAGATACCGGTTGGAAGTATTCCACATGCATGCCTGTCTCCTCGGCTGGAGACGGTTTTGAATGGTCGTGTCTATAGCAGTATGTATGATTTTTCCGCTTCAATGGAAAAAAAGGATGACTCGGTGGTTGTCCACGGTTTTCTTTCCGATATCGAGCATGTGCATTGCAATATTGGTTATGAGATTTGCTATACGTTGCAGTCCGACGGACTATTGATAAAGGTTTCATGCGGGTCAGGCTGTTTTGTCTGTCCGGTGGTCTATGATAAGACCAGGGATATTGTATTGGAAACGGAAAAGTCCATTGGAATCGATAGAGGAGGGCACAACGTTGTTTTTGAGGTTGAAGATGGAGGCCAGCCTTATTTTTACAACGGATGGGATACCATCTTCAACCTGGTTCCCGGATTTGCCGCAGTTCCTATATGTTTGGACATCAATGGATCGGCGTGCTGTTCCATACATGTGATCGAAAAGCGGCAAGGATGACGGAAAGGATTGCAAAGTTTTTGAGGAATCTTTGAAAGGCAAGGGGATTTACGGGCGGGTGCCCGGGTTGTCTGTGTTTGTCGGGGTTGTATTTGACGCCAGGAAGATTTCAAAAAGCCATTGCATTTAACTTGATACTCTGTTGAGGGGAAAACATACAGAGTATGTTGACGGATTTCTGTGTGCATTGTTTAAGGAGGATCATTATGGATAGCGGATGTATTGGATGGCTTGACGAGGCACTGACATGTGCCCGCGTACAGACTAGGAAGGCAATCGATGATCTTGGGAACGGATTCAAGCCTTCCCATAGTACTGATAATTTCTATCAGCCATCCGGTAACGATGAATGGACGAATGGCATGTGGACCGGAGAAATCAACATAATGTATGAACTCACAGGAGATGATTTCTTCAAACAAAAGGCTTTGGAGCATGTGTGTTCATTCAAAAAACGAATAGACAGTCTTTATTGCATAAACAACCATGACATGGGTTTTTTGTATTCTCCATCGTGCGTTGCCGCATATAAGCTTTACAACAGCGGGACAGGAAAAGAGGCGGCGGTTGCGGCAGCCGGATATCTTATGTCCCGGTTTCAGGAAAAGGGCCGGTTCATACAGGCTTGGGGACCTGTTGGTGATAGGAATAATTACAGGCTTATCATAGATTGTCTCATGAATATCCCCTTGTTGTTCTGGGCCTCATCGATAACAGGGGATCCCAGGTACGGTCGTGTTGCAATGGCACATTTCGATACTTCGATAAACTGTGTTCTCAGAGATGACGATTCCACTTTCCATACATATTATTTCGATCCCGATACTGGAATGCCCCTGTATGGGGTGACTCATCAGGGGAATAGAAACGATTCCGCTTGGAGCAGGGGACAGGCCTGGGGTATTTATGGTTCGGCTCTGGCATATAGGTATACCGGTTCTGCAAGGGCTTTGGAGGTTTTCAACCGTACTTTGGATTTTTTCCTCCGTCATCTGCCTGCCTCCGTGATTCCGTATTGGGATTTCGATTTCTCCGATGGCTCTTCCGAGCCTAGGGATTCCTCCGCTCTTGCGATCGCCGTTTGTGGCATGCTTGAAATGGCCGATGATTTGAACGATGCCGGCCTGAGGGCGACGGCAGTCAGTCTTTGTGAAACACTTTTCAAGAAGTGTGCCGTAAAAGATCCTTCCATATCAAACGGACAGCTTCTGCATGGTGTGTATTGCAGAAAGACCCCCACGAACGATGCAAGAAACAGAGGAGTGGATGAATGCAATACCTGGGGAGATTACTTTTATGTTGAAGCTTTGAAGAGGATCATTTCCCCTGGATGGAGAGCATATTGGTAAGCCGGATGGCTTCCTGGAAATAAGATAGTTGTCCGTCACGTTTTCGTTGTATAATCTTTGCATCATGTCGGAGGTCTTGGATGATACATAAAAGCGGCGATTGGTTTTTTATTTCCACGAAAAACACATCATATGTGATGAGGATTCTCGATACCGGGCATGTCATGCATTTCTCATATGGTGCATGCATCGGACATGATGCCGAAGGGCTTGAATACATCCATGACGGTTTCGATGTGAATGTCGGTTGCTGCACGTACTATGACGAAGAGCATCCCCGCATGTTTATGAACAATCTCTCAATGGAGTATGCCACGGTTGGAAAGGGGGATACGAGGGAACCGGCTGTCGATGTACGCTATTCGGAAGGGCTCTCAACACTTGATCCGGTTTATTATGAGCATAGGATTTTCAAGGGAAAGGACCTTGGAGCGGTTCCATGTGCATCTGCCGATGAGGACAATGTGGAGACATTGGAGCTGGTACTGAAGGACAAGGTGGTCGATTTGTTCATACACCTCTTCTACAGCTCGTACGAAGATGAGGATGTGATCCTCCGGTCCACGAGGATCGTCAACAGGACGGGGAGTGATGTGGTTTTGGAGAATGTTGCATCCTTGATGCTGGATTTCTCCGACTGCAACTGGGAGCTTCTTTCATTTGACGGAGCCTGGGCAAGGGAGAGGAACATCACACGTAGGAAATTACATCCTGGAATTACCGTCATCGACAGCAAGCTTGGGTGTTCCTCCAATGAACACAACAGCCTTGTATATCTTGTCAGAAGTGACAGCGGTCCCGATTACGGTGAGGTGGTCGCAACCAATCTGATATACAGTGGCAACCATTCGGAGCGCATCGATGTGGGACCGTTCTCAAAGCTGAGGCTCGTCACAGGAATAAATCCTTTCGGATTTTCCTGGACATTGGCGGACGGGGAGTCCTTCACCAGCCCGGAGGCTGTGGTGACATATTCCTCCTCTGGATGGAACAGAGCATCTGCAAATTTCCATTCGTTCATCAGAAAGTACATAGTGCGCGGCAAATGGAGGGACAGGGAGCGCCCGATACTCATAAACAACTGGGAGGCCACCTATTTTGATTTCACCGAGGAAAAGCTCATGGACCTGGCGGCGAGGGCAAAAGACCTTGGAATCGAGCTCTTCGTCCTTGATGACGGATGGTTCGGGCGCAGGGCCGACGACAGGTCGGGACTCGGCGACTGGGTATGCAACAGGAAAAGGCTCCCCGGGGGGCTTGAGGGTCTGGGCCGCAGGCTGCATGACATGGGGCTGATGTTCGGCATCTGGGTTGAGCCGGAGATGGTGAACGAGGATTCGGAGCTTTTTGAGAAGCATCCTGATTGGAGGGTCTCCATACCCGGAAGGAAACCAGCCGTGTGCAGGCACCAGTATGTTCTCGACCTGTCCAGGAAGGATGTTGTCGATCACCTTTTCTCATCGCTTTCCTCTGTTTTCGAGTCCGGATGCGTCGATTATGTCAAATGGGACATGAACCGGACGATGAGCGACTATTACAGCGCCTCGGGCCGGTCGTCCGGCATGGGCGGGTTCTTCCATCGCTACATGCTGGGGCTCTACAGCCTGCTGCAGAGAATCACCGAACGTTTTCCCGACATACTCTTCGAGGCCTGTGCCGCGGGAGGCAACAGATTCGACCTGGGCATGCTCTGCTTCATGCAGCAGATATGGACCAGCGACAATACGGATCTCCATCACAGGATAGGCATACAGGAAGGGACACTCATGGGGTATCCGCAGTCTTCGATGGGGGCCCATGTATCCGCCAGTCCCGGTCATCAGAGCCTCAGGAAAAGCAGCATCGAGTCAAGGTTCAATGTAGCCTGTTGGGGAGCCTTCGGATATGAGCTGGATCTTGCGAAGCTGTGTGCGGAGGATCTTGAGGCCGTGCGCGGCCAGATCAGGTTCTATAAGAAATACCGGCCGGTGCTGCAGTCCGGGATTTTCAGGAAGGTGGTCTCGTCGGATGACAACCTCGTGTTCTGGGCTAGCACTCTCGGAAAAACCACAATTGTTCTTGAATATCAGATTCTCAACAGACCGAACACAGGAGTACAGGACAGGCTTCGGCTTCCGTTCTTGAACAGAAGCGGGGTGTACAGGGTGGAGGCAAGACGGCAGATCATACGGGCTGAGGATCTGGGAGATCTTTCCAAAGCTTACGGGAAGACGGTGAGCGAGGAATTCTCCGTCACGATAAGCGGAAGCCTTCTGTGCGACTACGGTCTGTGCCTCGGCCCGCAGTTTGCAGGCAACGGGTTTTGTGACGGGACCAGGGTTCTCGGGGATTTCGGCTCCAGACTGTATGTTGTCGAGGAAATCGGCTGAAAACATGTCCCATCCTTTCAAGCATATGGTATGAGGGGTGAATCATGACCAAAAATATATTTCAGGTCATTATGGATGTCAGCCCAGTGTGTCGTCCGCCCCGCCTTCGAAGGAATGGATCTTTCCTTCTCTTTTGAGGACGCTTTCCTTTATGAACTGCACGTTCTTCAGACTTCGTCCGGAAACAAACTGCCTTATCGCGCATTCCGCCTCTTCGCGGCCCTCGGCTCCCTTGTATAGGATGAAGCCGTGGTAGGAATTCGGGGCTGTGAACACCTTCACCGACGTGCCTGCCTTCTCAAGCTCCTGGGCGTACAGTATTCCGTCATCCTTCAGAGGATCGTTTTCCGCCGTGATTATCAACGCCGGAGCAAGCCGGGACTTGTCCTGGGCCAGAAGCGGGCTGAACATCGGGGAGAGTATGTCTTTTGGTTCCCTTGCATATGTGTCGATGTAGTACTGCAGGATCCGTGTGGTGAGCATCGGGGTGTTCTTGTGCTCCTCGATGGACAGGGTTCTCAACCTGCCGTCGGTGATGGGGTAGAGGAGTATCTGCCCGGCCAGCTGCGGACCTTTCCGGTCTCTTGCAAGATGCGCCACAACCGCGGCGAGGTTGGCTCCGGCGCTGTCCCCGGCGACAAAAATCCTGTCCGGATCTATCTTCCAGTATTTTGCTCCCTCTGCGGCCCACAGCAGTGCGTCATAGCAGTCCTCCACCGGGGTGGGGAATTTATACTGTGGCGCCAGTCTGTAGTCTATCGAGAGGATGCAGGATCCGGTCACGAATGCGAGATGTGATAAAAACAGCTCGTAGAAATCCATGTTGCCGAATGTCCATCCTCCTCCGTGATAGAAGATGATCAGCGGGCATAGCCCCAACGCCGACGTGTGCGGGTTGTTGAAATAGTATGCTGTCACGGCACCTTCGGATACCGGGATTATGAAGGAGGAGGTGATGATCTGCTTCGGATACTTCATCAGGATCCGTTTCAGACGCTTGTCGATCTCCTGGTTGTTTATTCTGTATATTAAATCCGCGCCGGGCTTCTCGACGTGTCTCTGCCAGAACTCGTCCGACAGCTCGACGATCTTCCTCATGCGGCGGGAAAGATTGTACTCATCCATATGGTAATGTTAGATTATTGTCCTTTTCCTAGCAAGTGCTAAGTGTATACGGTGTCTCCTGTTGTCAAAAAAAACATGCTCATGTTCCAGGTCTGCTGTGCAGGGCGGTCGTGCCGGAGGCCTTTTCCCCCGTGTCTTATGCCGGTCAGTATATTTCAGGTATGAAGAAACCGTTCCCTACATCCAATGTGGACATTCCCGCCAGTGCGCGGCCTCCAGGCATGGCGGCATCCGTATCCGGGATGAAGAATTCCTGGAGGTATGCCTTGAGCTCATCCAGACCGTGCTGGTCGCAAAAAGCACATTCCACCGTCCTGCCGTCCTCCTTCGATACCAGCGCATAGGCGCTGCCAAGCATCAGAAGGTTGTTTTCAGCCAGACTCTCTTTCCATGCACGTTCGTCTTTCAGGATACATCCTGTCTTTGAGAAGCATGATATGTAGATGCTGTCTAGCCGTTCGATGTCCGCATCGTTTTCAAAATCCATAGTTTTTCCCGGTTTCTGCCGCATGATGCCGAACGATGGGGATTTGAATCCGAGACCTTCGTAGAACCGGCGTACCGCGGGGTAGAGGAAAACACCCTCTCGGTGTTCCTCCACGGCCTTGCCGATGAGATTTGACATGTATCCTTTCTTCCTATGCTCCTCGAGCGTGGCGGCCCCTACCAGGTATTTCGCCTCATGGATGCTTTCGCCTGTCATGTACCGGACATCGAACAGGTGCAGTGCGCTGACTGTCCGTCCCCCGGTTCTGTATTCGTATGTCTCCAGCTTCCTGTCATGGTCGAGCCTTTCGATCCATTCGTAAGCATCGCCAAAGACATCGTGCCAGAGCCCTGCCAGTTCAGCTCTCATTGTCCGCCATCCATTTCTCTCCCATCATGTCCGGATGGTAGCTCTCCTTCGCCCTTCTCAGGCCTTCGAGCCCGATGTCCTCCTGCCTGTTTATCCATTTGACATTTTCAAAATGAGTTGAGATGTAGTGCTGGTTTATCGCGGCGTATATCCCGAGATAGGATGTGTCGCATTTCTCGAAATGGATTATTGCAAGCTCGTCCGAGATCCTTTCGCCTATGGTGAATGCCACCGCCTTTCCTTCGATCCTTATTATAGCCCCTGAGAAATCGTAGCTGTCCCAGCAGTTGAAGCAGTTCTCGATTCCCTTCCTCTCCTCCTCGATGCTCTCAAGCATCGAAGGGTCGTGGATCTTCTCCCAGTCGCTGTCTATGTTCAGGCATTCGTCGAAATCCTCCTTCCGAAGGGGACAGAAGGAATAGCTGTAGGTCTTCTCGAACTGATGTATGTGGTTCCTCTTCGCGGACAGTTTCTTTCCCTCCAGTGTTATTAGCTTGTGGGAGGAATAGATATAGTCGTCGAGATCCCTTTCCCTCCTTGTGGAGAACGATGGCGGGATGTATTCCAGATACTCTGCCGGAACGGATGTCAGCCGTACGCGGCCCTCGCTTCCGACAAGCTCGTCAATGGCTTTCCCCGGCTCGTCAGAAAACGGAAACAGGAAACTGCCGCTCCTGTCGTGCCTCAGATACAATCCGTATCTGCCTGTTGCAATATGGATGTCTTCCGCATCGTTCCATATCGACGCGTAACTGGGTTTGTACTCGTAGCATAGGGTGGATATCTTCGCCGAATACTCTTTTAGCAGGGGGATGTCGTCATCTCCGAATTTTCTGAAGTCCAACATACAGGCGCAGATTATATATTGTAAACATCACGAGTGCAAGCATCATCGATGTTCCTGTCATCGGTTGCCTCTTTCTGAGTTCTTGAACAGAACAGTCATTTTTGTTGAAGATTATTCTGAAGAGCAGGTAGGAAAAATATTTTTTTTCGGTATATAATATGGTTATGGCTAAAAAAATGAAAGAAGGCCGGCGTTTGAAGCTGGATGCTTTCACAGCTATCATACCATATATCATGGTGGAGCGCTGCGATGCTGCAAACCATTTCACGATGTCCTTCGATTGTCAGGCCGCAGAGGCGCTGATAAGAAAGTTGCGCAACGATGGCTATGAATCGATTGGAATATTGCACATCATCCTTGCCGCGTATGTGAGGACTGTTGCGCAGAGGCCCAAGATAAACAGGTTCATCCGTGGACAGAAGATATATGCGAGAAACGGCATCGTGGTGAACATGGTCGTAAAGCGTCACATGAGGCTGGAGGAGAGGGATACCTCTATAAAGATGTTTTTCGATCCTTCCGACTCCCTCTACGATGTGTACAGCAAGGTGAACAAGGAGCTTGAGGCCGTGTATGCGGATAATTCAAATTCCCTGGACAAGACCGCCGATCTCATCAACTACATTCCAGGCCTGATAAAGAAGTTCACAATTTCCTGTTTCAAGACCATGGATTATTTCGGGCTTCTGCCGAAGGCTCTCATAAATGTCTCTCCTTTCCATGGCTCGATGTACATCACAAACATCGCGTCTTTGAACCTTCCTCCGGTGACCCACCATCTCTACAATTTCGGAAACGTCCCGATCTTCATCGCCTTCGGAGCGAAGAGATGGGTGATGGAGCTGAACGAGGATGGGAGCGTGAACAAGCGGAGGGTGATCGATATCGTGTTCAATCTCGATGAGAGGATTTGCGACGGCTATTATTATGCCTCTGCCGTCAAGGTGCTGAAGAAATGCCTGACCAATCCGGAGTTGCTTTTGGAAAAACCGGAGGAAGTCGTGGTTGACAACGGATGAAAAAGGGCTGCAGGCCCTTTTTTTATTCTTGATATACATTTTTATTCAGAGGTTTGGCATTACTAATACATATTTATGTATAAAAGTATGGAATTTATTTTAAATATCTGTATAATTATCCAAAAAGTGGAGAAATGATATGATCAAAGCCGGCATCATTGGCGCCACGGGGTATGCAGGAAGCGAACTCGTGGGGCTTCTCTTGAAACATCCCGGAGCCGAAGTGGTTTTCCTGGGATCGTCCTCACAGGCAGGAACCAGGTTTTCCGACATATATCCGCGTTACCTGAACCAGTGCGATCTCGTACTTTCCGACAGCGTTTTGGAGGATGCGGCAAAGGTCTGCGACGTTGTGTTTTTGGCCCTCCCTCACGGGATCGCAAGCGGATCGGTCACTTCCGATATCCTGGAGAAGACCAGGATCATCGACCTGGGTGCGGATTTCAGGCTCAAGGATGCCGATGTGTATGAAAGCTGGTACAAGGTCGTACACAAGGGCAGGGCTCTTCTTCCCGAGGCAGTATATGGGCTCTGCGAGATACATCGCGACGAGATAAAGAAAGCCAGGCTTGTGGCGAACCCCGGCTGCTACACGACCTGTTCGATCCTTTCGCTTTATCCTCTTTTGAAGAGGCATCTCGTGGATCCGTTGACCCTGGTGGTCGATGCCCTGAGCGGCGTGAGCGGTGCCGGGAGGGGGGCCAAGGTCGCAAACCTGTTCTGCGAGGTCAATGAATCCGTGAAGGCGTACGGGGTGGCGACCCACCGGCACACGCCTGAGATAGAGCAGGAGCTCTCCCTTGCCGCAGGTCGTGAGGTCGTTCTTTCGTTCACCCCCCATCTTGTTCCGATCAACCGGGGTATACTGGCCACGTGCTATGCGAAGCTCCTGCCGGGAATCGGAGAGGACGAGGTGGCATCGGCCTATGCGGAGTGCTATGGAGGCGAGCCGTTCATCAGGCTGTCCGGTGCGCTCAGCGAGACGAGGAATGTGCAGGGTACGAATTTTGTGGATATCTCCATGCGCATCGACGGAAGGACCGGTCGCGTGGTGGTTGTGACGGCGATAGACAATCTTGTGAAAGGAGCTGCCGGCCAGGCCGTGCAGAACATGAACATCCTGTTCGGTCTCGATGAGAGGACAGGGCTTATTTAGGAGAAAGGGATGATAGTTTCCGAAGGATTCAAGCTGCCCAAGGGGTTCAAGGCCTCTGGCATACATGCGGGTATAAAGAAGTATAAGAAGGACATGGCCCTGATATACAGTCCTGGTGTCTGCACCAGCGCATCGACCTATACCACCAACAAGGTCAAGGCCGCCCCGGTGCAGTACGACATTTCAGTGAAGGACCTTCCGAAGCACGGGATCATCGCAAACAGCGGGAATGCGAATGCCGTGACCGGAGCAAAAGGGCTTGAGGATGCGGCCCGGATGGCATTCGAGGCCGCCGGGTACCTCGATGCCGCGAAGGAGGATTTCTTCGTCTGTTCCACCGGTGTCATAGGCGTGCATCTTGATATGGAAAAGATCAGAAACGGTATCAAGGAGCTTGTCAGGAACCTTTCCGAAAGCGATGAGAGCGCAAAGGATGCGTCGGAGGCCATACTCACCACCGACACGATGAGGAAGGAATGTTCGGTGACAGTGAGGATAGATGGCCGTGATGTCGTCGTATCCGGGTTCGCAAAGGGGTCCGGCATGATTCATCCGAACATGGCCACGATGCTATGCTTTGTGACAACAGACTGCGCCATCAGCCATGAAGCGCTCCAGCAGATGCTCGGAAGCTCCGTCGAGGACACCTTCAACATGATCAGTGTCGACGGGGACACGTCCACAAACGATACGTGTATCGTCCTGGCCAACGGCGAGGCCGGAAACCGGGAGATAACAGGAAAGGGGCGTGAATATGATGCTTTCAAGGAAGCTCTCACCTATGTGCTTGGCCGTCTTGCCTGCATGATTGCAAAGGACGGAGAGGGTGCCGGCAGGTTCATCGAGGTCAAGGTCGAGGGTGCGAGAAGCAAGAAGGACGCCCGCATTCTTGCCAGGTCGGTGGTCTCATCCAACCTTGTCAAGGCCGCCTTCTTCGGATCGGATGCGAACTGGGGCAGGATATTGTGTGCCATGGGCTACAGCGGGGCATCGTTCGACCCTGGAAGGGTGAAGCTGCTGTTTTCCTCCGAGAAGGGCTCCGTGGTTGTCCTGGAGGACGGCGAGCCTGTAGGATTCGACGAGGACAAGGCCAAGGCCATACTTCTTGAGCCGAGTGTGTCCGTCCTGGCGGTGTTGGGCGACGGGAATGCGAAGGCGACCGCCTGGGGGTGCGACCTCACATATGACTATGTGAGGATCAATGGTGATTACAGGAGCTGAGGATGGATATGGAGACCTACATCAGAAAAGCCGAGACGCTTATAGAGGCCATACCTTATGCAAGGAAGTTCCGCGGTTCCACTGTCGTTGTGAAATACGGCGGTTCCGCAATGCTGGACGAGAAGCTCAAGAAGGCCGTCATAACGGATATCGCGATGCTCAAATATCTCGGATTGAAGCCTGTTGTGGTGCATGGAGGTGGAAAGGAGATATCGGCTCTTCTGGCACGGCTTGGCAAGAAGAGCGAGTTTCTTGACGGTTTGCGGGTGACAGATGCGGAAACGGCCTCGGTTGCCGAAATGGTCCTTTCCGGCAGTATCGCCAAGAGCCTTGTCGAGGATTTTGAGGCCGTCGGGCTGCATGCCTGCTCGATCAACGGCAAGGACGGGCATACGATCATCGCCAAGAAGAAGCTTGACCCGAAGGGCAGGGACCTGGGATTCGTCGGGGAGATAGACAAGATAGACGTGACGCTTTTGGAAACGCTCATGGATGCGGATTTCATACCTATCCTGTCACCTGTGGGTGTAGGTCGTGACGGGCATACGTACAACATAAACGCGGATTATGCCGCATCCTCTGTTGCCGGGGCGCTGGGAGCACAGAAGCTGATGTTCCTGACCGATGTCGAGGGTATCCTCAAGGACAAGGACGATCCAGGATCGCTCATACGAAGGCTGAGCGTGAAGGAGGCCGGTGAATACATAGCCTCCGGAGTGATAAACGGCGGCATGATCCCAAAGACAGAGTGCTGTCTCGAGGCCATAGCCAAGGGGGTTTCCAGCGTGCACGTGCTGGATGGCCGTGTCCCGCATTCGATTCTTTTGGAAGTATTCACAAGCGAAGGCATCGGAACGATGATCGAATAGGAGGCTGTTATGGAAAAGATGGAAGGGATCATTGAGCTCGGCAAGGGCAACCTGATGAACACGTATGCGCAGAATCCGGTGGTCTTCGACCATGGAAAGGGTGCGCATCTTTACAGCGTGGATGGCAGATGTTACATAGACTGCGTGGCAGGAATCGCCGTCAACGCCCTTGGGTATGGTGATGAGAAGATCCGCAAGGCGGTCATGGATGTGCTCGACGACGGGATTTTCCATGTCTCCAACCTTTATTACAACAAATGGGCGCCGAAAGCGGCCGCGAAGCTCAATGCACTTGCCGGTTCCCGGAAGGTTTTTTTCTGCAACAGCGGAGCGGAGGCCAACGAGGCTGCTCTCAAGATCGCAAGGAAATACGGCAGCCGTACAGGGCGCAGCCGGATCATTTCCTTTTCCCACAGCTTCCATGGACGCACATACGGAGCCATGACCCTGACAGGGCAGGAGAAATACCAGAAGGGATTCTTCCCCGTGGTTCCCGAAATCTCCTATGCGGTATACAACGACCTTGAGAGCGTGAAGGCCCTTGCCGGCGACGATGTGTGTGCGGTGTTTGTTGAGCCGGTCCAGGGCGAGGGTGGCATCGTTCCTGCGGACAAGGAATTTCTTGAAGGACTCAGGAAGCTGTGCGACGAGAAGGACATGCTTCTCGTTTTCGATTGCGTGCAGACCGGACTTGGAAGGACAGGCAGGATTTTCGCCTTCCAGCATTACGATGTGAAGCCTGATGTGATGAGCCTTGCGAAGGCTCTTGGGGGAGGGCTTCCGTTCGCAGCCTGCGTAGGCTTCGAAAAAGCGGCGGACGTGCTCTGCCCGGGAGAACATGCCTCCACGTTCGGAGGAAACGCACTTTCGGCCGCATTGTGCCTTGTCGTGCTGGAGGAGCTTGAGAACGGCCTTGCCGAAGAGGCTGCACGGAAGGGGAGGATCCTCATGAAAGGCCTCGAGGAGATTGCGGCCAGACATCCGGACAAGTGCTCGGCCGTCCGCGGTTTGGGGCTCATGGCCGGTCTGGTGCTCAAGGTTCCACCGAAGGATGTGGTTTCAGCCTGTTTCAGGAAAGGTCTGCTTGTCTGCAGTGCCGGATACGATGTGCTCAGATTCGTGCCACCACTGGTGATAACCGAGGAAGATATCGGACAGGCCCTGCAAATACTCGACGAGGTGCTGGACTGAAAAATTTATCAAAGGTCGTTGGCAGGAATCCGACGGCCTTTTTTTAATGCGTTCCCGGCATTGAAAAACCCCCGGTGTTGTCTCCGACATCCGGGGGCTTGTGCATCGGTGAACTGCAGTGCTTTGTTGTCAGTTGCGTTCGTTGAGGATTTTGGAAACCTTTGCATATTCGGCTTTCAGCTCCTTGTATGAGCCGTTTCCTGTTCTGGCTTCCTCGACCCTGCCTGCAAGTATTGCAAGCTTGCCGAGACTGACCCGTTCGAATGCCTTGCGTGCCTTATGCGCATACGTTGCGATTTCCTCCGGGTCTTCCTTCTCCACCGCCTCCTCGAGCTTGGCAAAGTCCGAATCCTTGTCCAGGGACATCAGCTTGCCCTTGAGTTCCCCGATGTCGCCCCCGACATATTCGAGGGCCTGTTCGTAATCCAATCCGATTTCTTCTGCGATAAATTTGATGTTCATATCTCTTACTTTATGAGAATATCCAGTATTCCCTTGACTGTCACATACAAAATGATGAGAGGAAGGATGTAGGCGGCGTAATACCTGATCCATTTCGGGAATTTCGCACCTTCACCCTTGTCTGCGGTTTCGATGAACCTGTCCCATCCCCATCCGTAGCGCGATGTGCAGAATATGATCATGACGAGCGATCCGAGCGGAAGGAGCAGGTTGGACACGATGAAATCCTCCAGATCCATGATGCCTGTTCCGGCTCCGAGCGGCTGGAATGCAGACCAGATGTTGAAACCGAATATGCAGGGCAGGCAGAAAATGGCGAAAATCACTATGTTCACCAGCGTCGCCTTCTTCCTTGTGTATCCTCTCACGTCGATCCAGTAAGACAATATGTTCTCGAAAACCGCTATCAGCGTCGTGAGCGCGGCAAAGCTCATCGCGAGGAAGAACAGCGATCCCCAGAGTATCCCTCCGTGCATCTTTGCAAACACGTTCGGCAATGTGATGAAGATGAGCGACGGTCCGCTTCCCGCCTCTATCCCGAACGAGGAGCATGCGGGGAAGATGATGAGACCGGAGAGTAGGGCGATGGATGTGTCGAGCACTATGATCCTTTCCGTTTCTCCTGTGAGCGTCCTCTCCTCACCGAAGTAGGATCCCATTATCGTCATGGCTCCGATTCCGAGGGAAAGCGTGAAGAAGGCCTGTCCCATTGCGGCGAATATCACTTCCGACAAGCCTGACTCGACCATCTTTCCGAAGTCTGGCTTGATGAAGAACATGAGTCCCTCCATCGAGTTCTCAAGCGTCAATGAGTTTATTGCAAGGGCGATCATCAGCAGGAACAGCAGCCCCATCATGATCTTGGATACTCTCTCGACCCCTTTTGCAAGACCTATCACAGCCACGAATGCTGTTATCGCAAGCGCGAGCAGCATCCAGCCTATCTGCAACGGGGGATTGGCAAGCATGGAGTTGAAGTAGCCGGCGACCGCGCTCGTATCCGCCCCGGCAAAGCTTCCCGTCATATTGGATATGAAATAGTAGAGCAGCCAGCCCGTTATCGGAAGATAGAAGAACAGGAGCATGTAGTTGCCGAATATTGCAAACGGTCCGGCAATGTGCCATTTGCTGCCTTCCGGTTCCAGCGCCCTGTACGCGCCTACGATGTTTTTCTTTCCTCCTCTTCCGATTGCGAATTCCATCGTCATCACCGGTACACCGATGAGAAGAAGGAATATCAGATAGATCAGTACGAATGTCGCTCCACCGTATTTTCCGGTGATGTACGGGAATCTCCATACATTGCCAAGTCCGATGGCGCATCCCGCGCTCAGCAGTATGAACCCGAGACGCGAGGACAGTTTTTCCCTTTCCTTCATTTTTTCCACCTTGTTTTCTTATATGTTTCTGCCAGGATAGTGAGGCTCCGAAGTGTAGTTTATACCAAGCTTCCTAAGCCCGTCTATATCTCCGGCGGACGGTATGTGCGTGAAGTGGACGTCGCAGTTCTTCAGTCTTTCAAGCGCATGGCAGGCCTGTGCCGTATACGGGTTGTATATGCTCGACATTGCCATTGCGATGAGGATCTCGTCGACATTCAGGGAAACACCCTTGCTTGCAAGTATGTCCCTTTTGACAAGGGTTATGGACTGCACGACCTTCTTATGTATGAGGTCCACCGAAGGATCGATGTCCAAAAGCGCCTTGCATGCGTTGAGTATGAGTGCCGCTCCGGCATGGAGCAGGTTCGAGTTGTGCGCCGTTATTATCCTGCCGTCGTCGAGCTCGATTGCGGCCGCGCAAACCGTTCCATCATCCTTTCCTTTCTTTTTTGCGATGGCCTCCTCCAGTGCGATGCGGGCGGGAATGACTGTAGCACGGTCCTCCTCCTTGAGCCCGGCCTTGTCCAAAAGGGCCAGTGCCCGGTTGCACACCTCCCTGGAACATACTCCCTGCAGGTAATCTGTCTTCGTATGGAATACCCGCCTGATGATTTCCTGTTGCGCAGCCTTCCTGCATACCTCGTCGTCGAATATGCCGAACCCGCATCTGTTGACACCCATGTCGGTCGGGCTCTTGTATACGCACGGCTCTCCGGTGATCCTTTCCAAAATCCTTTTAAGAAGCGGGTATGCCTCGAGATCGCGGGAGTAGTTCACCGTGATCTGGTTGTAGGCGTCATGGTGGAAGTGGTCGATCATGTTGACGTCGCCTATGTCGACCGTTGCCGCCTCGTATGCCAGATTGACCGGGTGGTTGAGGGGCAGGTTCCAGATAGGAAAGGTCTCCAGCTTGGCGTAGTTCGGCTTCAGCCCCTTCTTGGCCTCATGGTACATCTGGTTCAGACAGGTGGCCAGTTTCCCGCTTCCGGGGCCCGGAGCCGTAACTATGACGACCGGGGCCTCGACCTCGATGTACGGGTTTTTCCCATATCCCTCGTCGGATACCACCACGTCTATGTCGGAGGGGTATCCAGGAGTGGCCGAATGGGTGTAGACACGGATGCCGCGCTGTTCAAGCTTGCGCATGAACTGTACCGCGGCAACCTGGTTTTCATATCGGGTGATGACAACTTTGTTGCAGGTGAGCCCGTAGTCCGCGAAATCGTGGATCATCTTGAGCACGTCGGCATCGTAGCTGATGCCGAAATCCCCCCTGATCTTCCTTTGCTCGATATCCCCGGCATAAATGCAGATGATTATGTCCAGATGCTCCTTGAGGGCCTCGAACACTTTCATCTTGTTGTTCTCGTCGAAGCCGGGGAGCACGCGGGCGGCATGCTTGTCATGGAGAAGCTTGCCCCCGCATTCGATATAAAGGCGTCCCGAGGAGGTTTTGACACGCTCAAGGATGTAGCGCGTCTGCTCCTCTATGTATTTTTTGCTGTCAAAACCGATCTTATGCATCATACGTAACCCTGGGCAAGCATTGCACGGCTGACCTTCATGAATCCGGCGATGTTGGCGCCGTCGATGAAGTTGTCCTTCCTTGAATAGGTCTCAGCCGCTTCGGAGATGTTCTTGTAGATGTTCTTCATGATGTTCTGCAATTCCTTGTCAACCTGCTCGGGCGTCCATTTCATCCTCTGTGAGTTCTGGGCCATCTCAAGACCGGAAACCGCCACGCCTCCGGCGTTGGCAGCCTTTGCGGGAGCCAGAAGGACTCCGGAGGAGGTGAGTATCTCCTCTGCCTCGATGGAGCAGGGCATGTTCGCACCTTCGCCGATCAGCTTGATCTTGTTCTTCACAAGGTTGAGGGCGTCTTCCTTGACGATTTCATTCTGCGTCGCACAGGGGAATGCGTAGTCGGCCTTGATGTCCCATATCGGGTTTGCTACCTCGCTGGTCCTTTCTATGTAGGGCACGTGGTACTTGTCCGCGTATTCCTTGATCCTGCCCCTCTTGACGTTCTTGAGCATCTTGACGAAAGCGAGCTTCTCATCGTTGATTCCCGCTTCGTCGATGATCATTCCTGAGGAGTCTGAAAGCGTGATCACCTTTCCTCCGAGGGCGTTGATCTTCTCAACGGTGAACTGTGCCACGTTTCCGCTTCCGGAGACAAGGCATGTCGCACCTTTGAAATCCATCTTCTTGTCGGCAAGGATGGCCTGTGAGAGATACACCAGGCCGTAACCCGTCGCCTCGGGACGGATGAACGAGCCTCCAAAGTCCGGTCCTTTCCCTGTGAGCACTCCGGTGAACTGGTTTGTGATCCTCTTGTACTGGCCGTAGAGATATCCGATCTCTCTTCCTCCAACGCCGATGTCACCGGCAGGAACGTCCGTGTCGGCGCCGATGTGCCTGTAGAGCTCTGTCATGAAAGACTGGCAGAAGCGCATGACCTCCTGATCGCTCTTTCCTTTCGGATTGAAGTCGGAGCCACCTTTTCCTCCTCCCATCGGAAGTCCTGTGAGGCTGTTCTTGAAAACCTGTTCGAACGCAAGGAACTTCATGATCGAGAGGTTTACCGACGGATGGAGGCGGAGTCCTCCTTTGTATGGTCCGATGGCCGAGGACATCTGGACCCTGAAGCCCCTGTTGATCTGGCAGGTGCCCTCATCGTCCATCCATGGCACGCGGAACATGACAACCCTTTCAGGTTCGGTCATCCTCTCCAGGATCTTGTGATAGGTCACGTCGGGAAGCTCGTCGATGATTTTGTCGATTGAGAGCAGGAATGTGTATACGGCCTGCTGGAATTCCCTCTCGTTGGGATCCCTCCTGCAAACCATCTGATACACTTGTTCGGTTTGACTGTGCATAATTTTTCCTCCCATAATAATGGACCTAATTTTATAGAAATAGTCTTTGTTGATAAAGTAATTGGAAGGTTCATGTTAAGATTTTTTCATAATTTTTCATTTGTCCGGTGATGGAAAAAAGATGCATGCGGGACCGTTGGCATGAAATATACGTGAAAAAGGCCGCGGTACCCGATATGCGGATTCCGTGGCCTTCCTTACGGTGGTGCGGTCCGTCGGAAATGACGGAGCCTGTCAGGCATGCGTCAGATGAGCTTTGCCGCAAAAGCCTTCAGCACGTCGTCTCCTTCGCCCTTCAGCACCTTCTTCGCAAGCACCTTTCCAAGCTGTACTCCTTCCTGGTCGAACGAATTTAGGTTCCACAGGAAACCCTGGAACATCACCTTGTTCTCGAAGTGTGCGAGAAGCGCTCCCAACGATTCGGGGGTCAGCCTGTCGCCGTAGATCAGGGAGGAGCATCTCTCTCCCTCGAACCTCTTGTTGGGATTCCCGTCGTCTTTTCCAAGTGCAAAGGCAACGATCTGTGCGGCAAGGTTCGCATTGAGCTTCGTCTGGCTGTATGAGCCGTCCGTCATGATGTCGAATCCGTACTGGCTGTTTTTGAAGCCGATGAACTGCAGCGGTACTATGTCCGTGCCCTGGTGCAGGAGCTGGTAGAAAGAATGCTGTCCGTTGGTGCCCGGCTCTCCGAAGATGACCGGTCCCGTTGGATATCCGACCTTCTCCCCGTGGCGGTTGACGCTCTTGCCGTTTGATTCCATATCCAGCTGCTGAAGGTGGGCGGGGAAGCGCGAGAGTGCCTGGGAATAGGGAAGGATGGCGGTAGCCGGATATCCCTTGATATTCCTGAGATAGACACCGATGAGAGCATCCAAAAGCGCACCGTTGCCCAAGATATCCTTTCCGAGGCTCAGGCAATCCTCCTCATGGGCTCCCTTAAGTATTTTTTCAAACACCTCGTAACCATAGGCCAAGGACAGCACCACTCCTCCGACTGCACTCGTCGACGAATATCTTCCTCCGATGTAGTCATCGATGAAGAAGGATGCGAGAACGCTGCTGCTCTTTGCGAGCGGGCTTGTTTTGCTCGTGACCGCAACCATGTGCCTGCTGCTGTCCAGTCCCTTTACCGGACTCTTTTTCAACGTCTCAAGCACGAGGTCCCTGTTTGTGAGCGTCTCCTGCGTGGTGCCGCTCTTCGATACAAGGATGAACAGGGTGGTTTCGAAGTCAAGGCGGGAGATCACGTCCGCCGCGTCGTCCGGATCAACATTGGATATGAACTCCGCGTTCATCTTCCTTCCAAATCCCTTGAGCGCCAGATAGAGGGCTCTCGGACCCAGGTCGCTTCCTCCGATTCCAATCTGGCAGACCGTGGTGAATTTCTTGCCTGTGGAGCCTTTTATCTCACCGGAATGGACTTTCTCTGCAAAATCCCTTATCTTGGCAAGCTCTCCTTCGTAAAAGGCCTGCTTGTCCTCTCCGTCGGCCTCAACCTTCACCCCGAGTACGTTCCCCCTGGTGAGATGATGGAGCACAAGCCTCTTTTCCCCGACGTTCATCATCTCTCCCGAAAGGATCTTCTTATATTTCTCAACGACCTCCATTTCGTCGGCAAGGTCCTGGAGCTTGGAAACCAGGCCGTCGTCAACCGGCATCGCCGCCCAGTTGTATGCAAGACCTCCACCAAGCCTTGTTTCATTCTTTTCAATCCTCTCCTTGTCCAGGAGGGCCTTCACGCCCGCCTTGGGAGCCTCGAGAAGCTCCCTGTAGGCTTTTGTGCTGTTCAAATCCTTGTATTCCATAGCCTCAGTCCTTTACATCCGGAATTCTTGTCTGGAAGCTTTCAAGCAGGTCTTCCTTCGTCATTCCCTCGCGCAGTATGATGAATATGGTATCATCGCCTGCGATCGAGCCGAGTATTTCGGGAAGTGCCAGCACGTCGAGCGCGAAGCACACGCTGTTGGCATGTCCCGGACGGGTCTTGATGACTCCCATGTTTCCGGAAAACTCTATCGATATGATACCACGTCTCACATCCTGGATATAGCTTTTTTCCGATTCGCTTACAAAATCATTTTCCGGCAGGCTGTAGTAATAACCGGACCATCCGTCCGATATCTTCCCGACCTTGAGCATCTTCAGGTCCCTGGACAATGTCGCCTGGGTCACGGAGAACCCTTCCTTTTTCAGCATTTCGAGAAGGGTATCCTGGTTGTCGATGCGGTTGTTCTTTATCAGTTCCTTGATCACGGACAACCTGTTGTGCCTTTCACGCATCCGATCCTCCTGTTTTGTATATTATATGAATATTTATACAGTTTACATCAATATGGACCTTTCGTGAACCATCTAAATCAAAATTTGTTCAAATGGCGCCGAGACTGAAAAACCTTGTTCCGATGAATAAGGGTAGGGCTGTTGATGCAGGAAAATGGCACAAGCCGTGTGGAAAGGGAAAAGCTTCCCGCAGGACCGGGCCGCCGCCAAGATGCTCATTCCTGTTTTTGCAGCCATTTCTTTTGGGTGCTGTTCCAGCGTCGATGGATTGCCGCGGCAACAATACGACGTGGAATGATCCCTCCAAGCACGGAAAGAAGACGGTTGAAGGCTCCGGGAACATACTGTGCTTCTCCGGCAAGCACCCTGTCGATTGTTTTCTTTGCCACTTTTTCCAATGGGTTGGTTGTGATGCTTCCCCAAAAGCCCTGTGCATCTATGGCTGCGGCAACATCCTCCGTTGTCACCATCCCGCCCGGGCACAGCACCAGCACGTTCGCGTTCTCATGCTTCAATTCCTGACGGAGTGCCAGGGCAAAATCGAGCAAAAAACGCTTTGATGCCGCATAAGTGGCTTTCAACGGCATCGGAAACATCGAGGCAAGGCTTGATACGAATACCGCATAAAATGGTTTGTTCCCGCGCCTTCTCTCCAAAATGGCGTGTGTGATACGCAGTGTGGCGGCATCGTTGAGATTCACGATGCTTACGATTTGTTCTCTTCCGATACTTTGAAAGCCACCTTCAAAATCAATTCCCGCAACGTTCAGCAGCATGTCGAAACGGATGGCGTGTCTGTCCAGAACGGATGTGAGCCCGTCCACGCTGTTGCTGCTCGTCAGATCGCAGCATTTTGTTGCCACCGTGATTCCATACTGCCTCTCCAGACCCAGTCTTATCGATTGCAGCCCGTGGGCGTTGATATCCGTCAAAAAAAGATTGTATCCGCGCTTTGCGCATTCGACGGCCATCGCCCGTCCCAGTCCTCCGGCGGCTCCTGTGATCAGCACATTCATGTTTTCAGCCCGAATTCTTCCGTTCCACATAATCTGTGGCTCAATTCGAACAGCCGTTCCGCATTCAGCGACGTAACTTCACGGCTGAATTTCCGTGGCATGCAGTCATGGTAGCACAGATGTCCGGGATGATCTTCCTGCCTGCAGATCCAGACATAGGTTTCCGCCGGTGCGGCAGGGGAGACCCCGAAAGGTTTTCTAAAGGCCCAGACAAGTTTGACCATGCCTCCGGCCTTTGTGCCTATGTCCGTTTTCACGAGTCCTGGATCCACCACGTATGCGCGGATGCCTTTGCCTGCATGCCGGTCGTTCAATCCCTTTGCCAGAAGCATGTCGCATAGCTTGGATTGCTTGTATGCCGAAAGGGGATTGTATCCTTTTGTCAGCATCACGTCATTCCACCGTATCCTTGTACCCTTGTGCGATCCGCTTCCTGTGATGATGACCCTGCCGCTTGCTTCCACAAGGTATGGCAGAAGCTTGTTTGTCAGCAGGAATGCTGAAAGATAGTTCAGTGCGAACTGCCTTTCGATGCCGTCCTCCGTGGTTGCGTAATGACTGTATACGCTTCCGGCATTGTTGATGAGCGCTGAAAGCTTTCCATCGTATTCGGTTTCGATCACTTTCCCGATTTGCGATGCGATGCGTACGACCTCGTCCTGATGGAGGAGATCTGCTGTTATGAAACGGACATCGGCATTTGGTGTTTCCAAAAGGATTTTTCCCATTGCATCCATGCATCGCTCTTCTTTTCTT
Source organism: uncultured Spirochaetales bacterium (assembly GCA_949293595.1). Taxonomy (GTDB): domain Bacteria; phylum Spirochaetota; class Spirochaetia; order Sphaerochaetales; family Sphaerochaetaceae; genus Ornithospirochaeta. The sequence goes on from CASFDW010000002.1 coordinate 411,281, forward strand.
CCGACACCTATCACTGTAAAGCCTTCCGCCGCCAGTTTCCTTGCCGTTTCAAATCCTATTCCCGATGTTGCCCCGGTGACGACAACCGCTTTATTTCCCATAGCCGAACCATCCCCAGACGTGCCAGAATTCAAAGGCACCGGCGGAAACGACGCATGCCGTGAATCCTGCGATGAGACATATCGCGAAAATGATGGCGGAAACCTCGGCAATCTTGCGTATCGTCCGTCCTGTCTTTTCCGTGAACTGAGGACAGGATGGCGATGACTCGATGTTTGCACGGCCCATTGCGGAGGCGATGGTGCTCTTGTGGAAATGGCTGAAACGATGGGTCGCCATGCGTATGAATCCGCAGAAACAAATGGTCCCGGCGGCGGATAGCACCGCCAAGGCTGCAGATGCTGCTCCAAGAAGCAGCGCACAATGAAGTGGCAGGTCTGGAACCGGTGGAAGATCGACCTGGCAGACCAGGCATGCGGAAAGCGCACCGGAAGCCACGGTAAAGGCGATCATCACGATTTCCCAGGCACAAAGAATCATCCACAGAATCCCGAAAAAGAAATCCGCCGTACCCAAGCCTAGCATCGAAACCATCCTCTTGCCGCCTTTTGGCTCCGTGGACGGGGTATAATATTGTTCCGCCACCATCTTTGGATCTCCGAGTTTTGCGGAAATCTCTTCTTCGGAACATCCGTCTGCGAGTTTGAATGAAAAATGCTGCTCGTATTCTTCGATGATATCGGTGGCATCCGCCACGTTGTTACGCCTTAATTCCTGCGAAAGGCTTTCCAAGAATTCATGTTTGGTCATTTCAATCGTCCTCCAACATTTTCTTGACCGAGTCCGCGAACATCAGATATTCGTTCCGATCCTTTTCAAAGGTTTTTCTACCGAGATTTGTCAAGGAATAATATTTCCGGGGAGGTCCGCCGCTTTCTTCCTGCAGATAGGTGGCGAGCAGTCCGTCCGCCTTCAGCTTACGCAAGATCGGATAGACCGTGCCATCGGCGATATCGATCTGCTTCGCAAGGGTTTCGGAAATCTCATAACCATAGCAGTCCTGCTTTCTCAGCAGAGCCATCACACAGAGTTCCAGCACCCCTTTCTTGTATTGTATGCTCATCGGGTCAACCTCCCATGGCGGATGTTCTATATTTGGTTCACTATTATATTATATCTAATAGTATCTGATTATCAAGCAGGTATGGAAAAAATCTGAAAGTAAATTTTGGATCAATAGAAGGATGATTCCGGAATATGGATATCCGGATAAGAACCCGCTACGGCAAGTTGTATCAATAATGGGGCGGGCTACCGGGGCTGCCCTGACCCGTTTCAGAGTTTTTTCTCCATTATGATCGATTTGTCGCCGTACCCCATATGCCTGTAGGCCTCTATCGCCTGCTTGTTGAAGGCGCATACGTGCAGTTCCGTTGCGACGCAGCCCGCCGACCTTCCTTTTGCCTCCACGCTTTTGACCAGCAGCCGTCCGACACCCATGTGCCTGTATTCCTCGTCCACGGCTATCGAATCCAGAACCATGACCGTTCTTCCGACATGGTTCGGAGACGACATGTGCCTGATGAGGCATACGGCCGTCCCGATTGTTTTCCCGCCGGATGTTGCAAGCAGGACGGAACCTTCGTTCGCGAGCTCGGAGAATCTTTCCTTTGAAAAGACCGTGCTGTTCTCCCTGTATATGTCCGGACGGGCTGCGGTATGGATTATGTGTACCTGATGCATCAGCTTGTTGAAATCCTGGAAATCCTCCTCCGTGGCTTTCCTTATCGTCAGATCTTCCATGTCAGAGCCTCAGGGTTATCTCATCGAGCGTCTTCCTCGGTACAGGGGAAGGATCGTTTGCCGCGTATCCGAGTGCGAGCGCGGATACGAGTTCGTATCCCTGCAATCCCAGATAGTTCGTAATGATTTCCTCCGTGTAGCAGGTGTCCCTTATCCACAGGGAGCCGAGGCCGAGGTCCGCGGCCTTGAGGCACATGTTCTCGATCGCCGCACCGATGCCAAGCAGATCGGTGTATTTCAACAGCTCCCCGAATTCCCCGTATTTCCTCAATATCAGTATGAGCACCGGTGCGTGCTGGATTGTCCTCGCGGTATATTTCGATGTGACCGCATGGCGCGGTGTGAAATCCTCCATGCCTTTTTCCGGAAAGTAGCTTTTCATTATTGCGGCCACCTTGTCCTTCTTTTCTTTCGACAAAACCGCGAATGTCCATGGTTGTCCGTTCTTAGCGCTCGGAGCGAGCCTCCCGGCTTCCAGAACCTTTTCAACAAGATCGTCGGATACCACGGCATCCTTGTACATCCTTATGCTTCTTCTTTTTTCAATTACTGTGTCGAAGTCCATTCTGTCCTCCGTAAATGATTGCTGCGTATCAGTACGATCGTATCAGAAAAACATGGGTGCAGGGAAGATGACCGGTATCGGTGGCCGACCTATGCAATATTGTGCTATATTGTGCTAAGGAGATCGATATGGTGGTATTTGCAATCATTGTGGCGATAATCATCGTCATTCTCGTCTGGGTCGTTTCCCTATATAACTCGATGGTCAGGGCGAAGAACAAGGCCGAGGAGGCCGAAAGCGGAATAGATGCCCATCTCAACAAGAGGTACGACCTGATACCGAATCTGGTGGAGACGGTCAAAGGGTATGCCGGGCATGAGAAGGCAACGCTTGAGAACGTGATAAAAGCCCGCAACGCATGCATCGACGCCCACGGGGTTGGGGACAGGCAGAAGGCCGACGACATGCTTACAGGCGCGCTGAAAAACCTGTTCGCGCTCAGCGAGAGCTATCCGGATCTGAAGGCCAATGCCAACTTCATGGATCTGCAGAGGCAGCTTGATGCCGTGGAAACGGAGATATTGAATGCCAGAAAGTACTACAATGCCGTGGCAAGGGCGTTCAACGACAAGATCATGGTGTTCCCTGCGAACATGCTTTCCGGCATGTTCGGGTTCAAAAAGCTTGAATACGTGGAGGTTTCCGACGAGGCCAGGCAAAGCGTGCGCGTAAGCTTCTGAACAGGGGTGCGGATGAAAAGGATACTTGTCCCGCTGCTTCTCGTATTCTCAATATTTCCTTCTTTTGCACGCGAGTCGTTCGTGGTGGACAGCTACGATGTCTCCATTTTTGTGGATGCTGCCGCTTCAAGCCGCGTGGATGAGAGGCTAGATGTCGACTTCACATCTCCTGGCCATGGTCTGTTCCGTGACATCCAATATGATTTCGGCATAGGCATGAAGGCGGAAATCAGCAATGTCCGTACCAATGTCGAGACTGAGGGAACATATGAGGATGGATATCTTGTCCTCCGGCTCGGAGAGGCGGACAAGCTGGTCCGTGGGCCTGTCGAGTACCTCATAAGCTATGATTACATGATTCCCGAGGTGCGGCAGCGTGGTTTTGAACGATGGTATTACAATGTTCTGTCCGCGGCGTGGGATACGGAGATAAGGGATTTCACGTTCTCCGTAACCTTTCCTTATCCCGTCGATGCATCCAAGATCAATGTCACATATGGATCATATGGCGAAACAAGGTCTGCAGGCTACGACCTCTCTTCCGACGGAAGGACTGTTTCCGGGAGGCTCTCCTCGCTCCCGCCGTATTCCGCAGTAACGGTGCTTGCCGAATTCGAGGAGGGATACTTCAATCTGTTGGCCCGGGAGATGAATCTTTCGACATACGGCATCGTGGCCGGTTTCGTCATCGCCGTGCTGTTTTTCATTTTCGCCATCGTATCATATGGGAAATACGGCAGGGACGAGGAGCTTGTGTGCCCGGTGCAGTTCTCTCCTCCCGATGATCTTTCCAGCCTCGACTGCGGGTATATAGCCGATGACGGGGTCGATGCCGATTCCGATGCCCTGAGCATGATTTTCTACTGGGCCGACAAAGGGTACATGCGCATAGAGGAGGAAGGCAAGGAGGATTACCGATTCATACGCCTGGCGGATTTGCCCGAGGACAGACCACCTTATGAGAAAAGCCTGTTCGATGTGTTTTTCGAAAAAGGCGCAGAGGTCTCCGTGGAGGATGTGGTAAGAAGCGGTTTCCGGGAGAAGCTTGAAGGAAAGATCGTCCCCGACATGGAAAGGTATTATGAGAAGAACCATCCGCTTGAAGACAGGACGAGCCGCATGAGGGCATCCCTTATTTCCGTAACGGGCATCATCCTTTCCGTAGGTCTTTCGGTTCTTGTCTCCCTCAAGGAAGTGGGGGAAGCGACATTGCTCGTGCTCGTGCCACAGATGATAGCCGTCTTTGCCATGATGGCCATCCACAGGAAGATAAGGCATGAGAAAGGTATCCTTTCCTATTTCAAAGGTGCGGCCAGGGCTGTTGCGACCCTGTTCCTGCTGTGCCTGACTTTCTCCACGTCCGCCATTGCCGGGCATGTCCTGACACGGAACATCCCTCTTTGCCTCATGGCCGGCTTGTCTTCTTCGCTGACTGCTTTTGCCGCGTCCTTTGTTGCGAACGCCGTCCGCAGAAGGAGCGGCTACGGATATTCCATTCTCTGCAGGGTCCTTGGATACAAGGAGTTTTTGAAGGAGGTGGAGGTTGATAAGCTCAAGGTGCTGATCGGACAGGATCCCGAGTATTTCTACCACAACCTTGCCTATGCAGTGGCTTTCGGACTGGAGGATTCGTATATCAGGAAATTCAGCGGTTTGACCGTTTCCGTCCCCAAGTGGTATTCTGGAACAAATCTTGTCATGGACTATATGTTCTGGCACATGTTCGCTTCGTCCTGGCGTTCGGATTATGGTCGCGTTTATTCCTCGATCCATCCATCAGGCCGTCCGGGTGGCGGAGGGTTCAGGGGCGGTTCGTTCGGGGGAAGCGGTTTTTCCGGATTTGCCGGAGGTGGTTTTTCCGGTGGAGGAGGTAGAAGCTGGTGAATGATGTGAACGTGATGGCCACGGTTTGGTCATTCGCATATATTCTTGCAGTGATAGGCCTGGCCTTTGTCGCCTACAGGTTTTTCCATCTCGGAGCCGAGGGCGCGCGCAAGTTCATACACATACTTGTATCGCTCTGGGTTTTCATACTCGTCAACATGTACGACAGCTATGTCTGGGCCATGGTGGGTCCGGTGGCCTTCATGATAATAAATTTCATCGCCGTCTACGGGGGGCTTGCCAGCCATCTGGGAATGGGCAACCGCAAACGTGACAACGGTCTGATCTATTATCCGTTCAGCCTCGCGGTCATGGTGACTTTGATGTACAAGGGCTTCCTGCCTCCGTATGCGGTCATCGCCTCAACCCTCATGATGGGCTTCGGAGACGGTTTTGCCGCGTTGGTCGGGACCTGCTGGGGACGTCACAGGTATGTATCGTTTGGAGGAAGCAAGAGCCTTGAGGGCAGCATCGCGATGTTCGTTGTGTCCTTGGCCGTCATGGCCATCGCGACACCTTGCCCGTGGTACTGGGTTGTTGCTGTCGCATCCATCGCAACGGTTCTTGAGAGCTTCACCCCGCTTGGATTCGACAACATAACCGTCCCGCTTGTCAGTGCCGTCATAATGGGGCTTGTCAGATGAGATATCTGGATTCGCTTTTTTTCGGAGCGCCGCTTTCGGTCCGTCTTCTTGTCATGGCCGCCGTGCTTGCGGCTATAGCCGTGTTCGCATGGAGGAAGAAGCAGCTTACGTCCGGAGGAATAGCCTCTGCCGTGGTGATCGGGGCCATAATAATCTACATAGGTGGGATATCCGGCATATTGATGATGCTGTTTTTCTTCCTTTCCTCTGCGGTCATTGGAAAACTTTTCAAGCATCCGGGTATCATGAAGATTCAGAAAAAGGGAGGGCGCAGGGATTGCGTGCAGGTGTTCGCCAACAGCGTCCCCGCAGTCATCGGACTGCTGGTTTTCAGATTTTCCCCGTACAAGGATGCCGGAATGTGCGTTTTCGCCGCCGGGCTGGCCGAGGCTGTGGCCGATACGTGGAGCGGGGAGCTTGGGATGCTCTCAAAGAGCGATCCTGTCTCGATAATAACATTCACAAAGGTTCCGAAGGGGCTTTCCGGTGGTGTGAGCCTCGCCGGAACGCTTTCCGGACTTGCCGCTTCCTTCCTGATGGCCTGTCTCTTCGTGGGGTTTTATGAAACGGCCCCCGCATTTCTCGGGATCGTTACCGTTTCCGGTATCCTCGGGGCGCTTTTCGACTCTGTGCTCGGAGCCACCGTGCAGGTTCACTACAGGAGAAAGGACGGGACGCTCACCGAACACAGGATGGATGGGGATCAGGAGAACGCAAGGGCCAGGGGCATACCGTTCATCACGAACGACATGGTGAATTTCCTATCGGGTCTCTTTGCCTGCGCCATCGCCTTCTGCCTATCTTTTGCATTGTAACTTGCCAATTTTCAAATTTATGTATATTTTACATTTTAGAATGAATTTGGAGGCATATTGATATGGCTAAACAACTGCAGTTCAATGAAGAGGCCAGAAGGTCCCTTGTTGACGGTGTGGAGAAGATTTCCAAGGCTGTCATGACCACTCTCGGCCCGAAGGGAAGACTTGTTTTGCTTGATAAGAAGTACGGCGCCCCTACGGTGACGAAGGACGGTGTTTCCGTCGCACGCGAGATTGAGCTCGAAAACCCGTTTGAAAACATGGGTGCACAGCTTCTCAAGGAAGTTGCGAGCAAGACGAACGATGTCGCAGGTGACGGAACGACAACCGCTACCGTTCTCGCCTGGTCCATCACGAAGGAAGGCATGAAGAGTGTCGCCGCTGGTGTGAACCCGATGGGTATCCGCCGTGGTATCGACCTTGCGGTCAAGGATACTGTCGAGGCAATCAAGAACGAGGCCAAGATGATCCAGGACAAGGAAGAGATCGCAAATGTCGCATCCATAAGCGCAAACAACGACAGGACAATCGGCGACGAGATTGCGAACGCCATGGACAAGGTCGGCAAGGACGGTGTCATCACCGTCGAGGAATCCAAGACGATTGAGACAACGGTCGATTTCGTTGAGGGAATGCAGTTCGACAGGGGATATCTGAGCGCATATTTCTGCACGAACAAGGATACGATGGTCTCGGTGCTCGATGATCCATACATCCTCATCTATGACAAGAAAATCAGCAACATGAAGGATCTTCTTCCTATTCTTGAGAAGGTCGTTCAGACCAACAAGCCGCTTCTGATCATCGCCGAGGATGTCGACGGTGAAGCACTTCCGACCCTCGTTGTGAACGCGGTCCGCGGTGCTCTTAACGTTGTTGCCGTCAAGGCACCAGGCTTCGGTGACAGAAGGAAGGCCATGCTCGAGGACATCGCAATCCTCACAGGTGGTCAGGTTATCACCGAGGAGCTCGGCTTCAAGCTTGAGAATGCCGACCTCTCCATGCTCGGAAGAGCCAAGAGCGTGAAGGTCGAGAAGGAGAATACGACAATCATCAACGGAGCCGGATCACAGCAGGCCATCCGCGACAGGATCGCCCAGATAAAGGTCCAGATCCAGGATTGCACAAGCGACTATGACAGGGAGAAGCTCCAGGAAAGGCTTGCAAAGCTTGCCGGTGGTGTGGCCGTTGTCAATGTCGGTGCTGCGACCGAGGTCGAACTCAAGGAGAAGAAGCACAGGGTAGAGGATGCTCTCAGCGCCACAAGGGCAGCCATCGAGGAGGGTGTCATCCCCGGCGGTGGAGTTGCTCTCGTCCAGGCTGTCAACGTTCTTGACAAGAAGGATCTTTCCGCCCTCACCGAGGAGGAGAAGGTCGGTTACAAGATCGTCAAGAGAGCCCTCGAGGAGCCTATCAGGCAGATTGCGGAGAACGCAGGTGTGGACGGTTCCATCGTCGCAGACAAGTGCAGGAATGCAAAGCATGGCTTCGGTTTCGATGCCAACAAGATGGTCTGGGTCGACATGGTCGAAGCTGGAATCATCGATCCTGTCAAGGTGACCAGGAGTGCGTTGCAGAATGCTGCAAGCATCGCTGCCCTCATCCTCACGACCGAATGTGCCGTGACCGACATCCCCGCACCGGAGCCGGCACCGGCTCCCAATCCGGGAATGGGTGGAATGATGTGATGCCTTGAAGCTGGCAGAAAGCGGTTCGCAAGAGCCGCTTTTTTCATGCCTCGGCACTTCTTTTGCTTCTGCGGCCTGTCCGGCTTTTCCTTGACTGTACTATGTTAAACATGTTACTTTTCTTTTAGATTCTTTATCGAGGTAACAAATGAACGTATTTTCTTTGATGTCGGCCGATCCTGCCGCACAGGGGTCAATGATGACCACTTTCATTACTTTTGCACTCATCATACTTATTTTCTATTTCCTCATCATCCGTCCTCAGAAGAAAAAGGACAAGGAAGCGAAAAAGATGCTCGAGGCAATGAAGAAGGGTGACAAGGTCGTCACAATCGGCGGCATCCACGGTACGGTCGTGACCGTCAAGGAGCAGACCGTCGTCATCAAGGTCGATGATTCCGCAAGGATTGAGTTTTCCAAAGCCGCAATTTCTTCCGTCGTAAGCAAGGAAAAGAGCGCTCCTGCGAAAAAGGAGAAGCCTAACATGGAACTTGTGAAGGGTGGAGCCTCCGAGTCCGAGGAGGCCAAGGCCGAGGAAGTGAAGGCCGATGAGGTCAAGGCCGATGACGCGGTTGAAGAGGAAGTGAAGGCTGAAGCCGGAAAGGACGAGACCAAATAAGCTGTCGTTTTTATTGACCGGGGGCTTGGGAAAGCCCCTTTTCATGTTGTTTGGGATGTCTGTCCCTTCTTTTTATGAACATGGGCCCCGACGGGCCTTTTGATTTGATTGGAGACGATATGAAATATACAGGACGGATTTTGCTGGTCCTTCTTGTCCTCGTGGTTTCGACGATGCTTTTCTATCCCACGATAAAATGGTATCTGTTCACGCCGGAGGCGGACAAGGAGCTGGCCTTGACGCAGAATATCCAGATCAAGGAGTATTCGCTTGGGCAGGCCTCCAGGGATGTAAGGATGCTGAGGGCCCTTGTGGCGGATGACAGGAATGCCGGACTTCCTGAGGAATATGCCTATTTGGAAAAGGTTTCCGGGGTGAAGGGCAGTGCGTACCAGGTGCTTTCCGCTTTCAAAAGCGAGCAGGACCTGCTGGATGTCGTCGAAGCCCATTACAGGGATCATCTTCTGGATGTGAAGAAGCTTTCGACGAAGGTCCTCCAGTTGGGACTCGATCTGCGCGGAGGCATGTCGGTCCTGCTTGAGGCCGATCTCGATGCATATGCTGCGAAGCACGACGAAATCCCTTCGTCCGGCGAGCTCACGGCGCTTTTGAACGAGGATATCTCAATCCTTACCGCTCGTATCGACCAGTTCGGTGTCACAGAGCCGGACATAAGGCTCCAGGGTGACAGCCAGATACTGATAGAAATTCCTGGCGAGGCGGATCCCGAAAGGGTCAATTCCTTTCTGCAGGGCAAGGGATCTTTGACATTCCACCTTGTTGATTCGTCGATGACCGGACGTGTGAAGGAATATTTCTCCCTTCATCCGAGTCTTGCCTTCAACGATGATGGAACCCTGAATCCACCGGATTTCATACCTGACGACCGCAGCCTTGTCGGTTATTACGAGGAGGACGAGTACGGGTTGGACACGCTCAAGGATTTCGTGGTCATCCACAATGATGTGGTGCTTGACGGCATCCACCTCGTGAGTGCGAATACGAGTACCGATGCGCAGACAAACAGGCCCGTGGTCGATTTCCGTCTGGATGCGGAAGGCGGGGACATATTCTACTCGTTCACCTCCTCCCATGTCGGGGAACCGCTTGCCGTCGTCATGGATGGCAGGGCCAAGAGCGTTGCGACGATCAATTCTGCGATCAGCGACAGCGTGCAGCTGTCAGGAGGATTCACCAGGGAGGAGGCAGAGAACCTGGCGGTCATCCTCAAGACCGCATCCCTTCCTCTGGAACTGGAGGTCGTCTCTCAGCAGGCAGTGGGCGCGAGCCTCGGGGATGATGCGGTCCATATCGCCCTCAAGGCGATCATCGTGGGCCTTGTTCTCGTGCTGGTGTTCATGGTCGCTTATTACGGCCCTGCCGGTTTCGTGGCCGATGTTGCGCTGCTGATGAACTTCTACATGATGATAAGCGTCCTCAGCGCCATGTCGTTCACGCTGACTCTCACTAGCATCGCAGGTCTCGTTCTGACGCTTGGAATGGCGATCGACGCCAATGTGATCATTTATGAAAGGATGAAGGATGAGCTGAAGGAGCATAAGACAGCCTATGAGGCAGTATCCCTTGGTTTCGGCAGGGCATTCTGGACGATCATGGACTCCAATGTCACGACCATCATAGCCGCAATCATCCTTTCGATTCTTGGATCGTCTTCTGTGAAAGGCTTTGCGAACACGCTTGCAATAGGCATAGCTTGCTCGCTCTTCACATCCCTTTTTGTTAGCCATCTCATATTCGACCTGTTTGTACGCAACGAGGATTCCAAGGGCATAAGGCTCGGCTGGAGGAGGAAGAAATGAAAAAGATACCGGTAATAAAATATAGGTTTGTCTCCTTCGGGGCATCAATGCTTTTCATCGTGGCCGGGATTGTTGCCGCCTTTGTCTTCAAGGGATTCAACGCCGGAATAGATTTCGGTTCCGGATACTCGGAGAAGATACAGGTGGCTCCAGTGGGGCTCTACGTCTCGTATCAGGGGACGGACAATTATGTCCTCAACGTATCTTCCGGGACGCTGGAATTGGAAAAAAGGGATTCCAACGGAGTCCATTCCGTTTCATTCCCGTCCTCATCCTATCCTGATGTGGCATCCCTGGCCGGAGCCATGTCAGCTGAGGGACTGTCCGTCGAGGTGGTCGATTCCGGTCTTTCCACCGCGAAGCTCGTATCCGGATTCTCATTTCCGAAAACTTTGGACGGGACTCCGAAAAGCATCAACTTCGCAACCGAGACCAAGGATGTGACCATAGAGATGCTCCGTGAGGCCCTCGCAGATCTGGGCAACGTGAACGTCCAGATTGTCGGAAACCCTTCCGACGGCATATTCCAGATCAGGCTTGCAACGGAGGAGGGGGATACGCAGAAGGATATGGAGGCCCGTGTGTCCTCGGCCCTTTCAGGAGCGTTCGGTGAGGATGAGGTGGTTGTGATGCAGTCCGATTTCGTCGGGCCGAAATTCTCCTCCCAGCTTCTCGTGTCCTCGATCAAGGCGATACTGATCGCCATAGTCCTGATCCTCATATACATCACAGTCCGATTCCGTGTAGCCTATGCCGTATCAAGCATCATTGCCCTGTTCCATGATGTTCTGTGCATGCTTTCGCTGATGCTGATATTCAGGCTGGAGGTGTCGACGACGACGATTGCGGCGGTGCTGACAATCATCGGCTATTCGCTCAACAACACGATTGTCATATTCGACCGTATCAGGGAGAGGGTCAGGCTTGAAAAGAATGCCGATGTCGACGACATCATCGAGGAGAGCGTGCGGCTCAGCCTTACAAGGACGGTGATCACGAGCCTTACAACCCTCTTTGCGATCGTTCCTCTTGCGTTCTTCGCCACCGGTGATATCAAGTTGTTTGCAATCAATCTTACATGGGGTATCCTTGTAGGTGGCTATTCGTCTAATTTCATAGCGCCTGCGCTTCTGCACTATCTGCACAAGGTTTGGCCTATCAATATCGAGAAGGAGAAAGAGGAAGAGTATTCCTTGGTCGACTGATGAAAGTTGTCAAAGCGGGAGACATGGGGCTCTGCTCCGGAGTCAGGAACGCCATCAGGCTTGCGGAGCAGGTTGCTGCGGGAAACAAGGGGCGAAGAATGTGCGTTTATGGCAATCTCGCCCATAACAAGATCGTGATGGAGCATATTGCGGGCCTCGGGATGGAAACCATCTTCAACGCGTCCGATTGCCGTCCTGGAGATGTTGTACTGATAAGGGCCCATGGCATTTCCGACCGGGAGAGGAGTGGGTTCGAGGAAAAGGGCGTCCATATCGTGGACGCCACCTGTCCTCTTGTCCTGAGGAATCAGAAGGACATGAGGGAGAGCTCCCTCCCTGTCATCCTTGCCGGCATAAAAGGCCACAGCGAGACAATCGCGGTCGAAGGCGTGGCGAAAGGACCGTACATCATCGTTGAATCACCGGAGGATCTCGATGGTATCGATCCGGGAGTATGCTACAAGCTGATAGTCCAGACCACCTTCGAGACCTCGGCGCTCGAAGCGATTGTTGCCCGTCTTGACGAGCTAGGCATAAGATATGTGCGTGGAAACAGCATCTGCCGTGCCAGCGAGCTCAGGCGTGAGGCCATAAGGAGGCTTTGCCTCGATGTGGATTTCATCGTCGTCGTCGGTGACAGGATGAGCGCCAATTCCAATGCCTTGGTCGCAGAGGCCCGCCGTTATGGCAAGGATGCCATTTTGGTTGAAAATCCTTTGGATTTGGATGAGAATATGTTGAAAGGATTCAAGACGGTCGGCCTGAGCGCCGGGTCCAGCACATCGGATGCCGTCATTGAAGAAGTTGAGAGGAGGCTTTTGCAGCTATGACCATTCCAATACCAACGGTGAAGAGATTTCCCTCGTATCTCAGGATCCTGAAGCAGGCAAAGGACGGCGGAAAGAAATACATAAGCGCCACGACACTCGCAGAGGAGCTTGATCTGAATCCGATCCAGGTGAGGAAGGACATATCGTCCACGGGCATCGAAGGAAAACCCAAGGTGGGCTTCTGCATAGACGACCTGATACATCTCATCGTGCATGTGCTGGGATGGGACAATACGTCCGACGCCCTGATAGTGGGGGCCGGGAGTCTTGGTTCGGCTATCGCCAGGTATGACGGCTTCGAGGCCTATGGGCTGAAGATAGTTGCGTTGTTCGACAAGGATCCTGCAAAGATCGGGAGCAGGATAGGGCGTTTCGAGGTGCTTCCCATAGACTCCATCAACGCGTTCATAGCCGAGAAGCGGATCAGCATTGCGGTAATAACAGTTCCCGCTGTAAGCGCACAGGCGGTCGCGGACCTCCTTGTAGGCTGCGGCATACGTGGAATATGGAATTTCGCACCCAAGGATATCAAGGTGCCGCCTTCCGTCGTCGTCCAGAGGACAGACCTGGCCACCAGCTTTGCTGTTTTGTCTGTAAAGCTTGGAAGGAAAATAGCGGAACAGGAAGGTTCTGAATCGGACGATGAACTTGTTTAAAATCGTTTGAATGCAGTTTCATGTTACAGCTTTCACATAAAACTCCTGTTTTGGTTTGTTTTTGAAACAATAACCACAAAAACAGGAGTTATTTATTGATGTACAAGAGATTTATTGACTTATTTCCTATCATGCTTTAACCTTAAATAGACAAGAGGGAGATATCAGTAATGGCTGATGATAAGATTAAGATCGAGCTCTGCATGGGCTCCAGCTGTTTCGCAAGAGGCAACAGCAGCGTGCTTTCTGCGATCGAGGCGTTCGCGTCTGAAAACGGGCTGGAGGACAGACTGGAGCTTGAAGGCCACCTTTGTTTGGGCAAATGCAACTCAGGTCCGCATATCGCCATCAACGGAAAGGAGTTTTCCTGCCTGGACGAGGATTGCATAATCGATTTGATCAAAAAGGAGTTGGAGTAGGTTATGCAGTACCCGATTTATACGGAAGTCACCAGCTGCAGGGACTGTTACAAATGCGTGAGGGCATGTCCTACCAAGTCCATCCAGATCAAGGACGGACATGCGATGATAATCAAGGACAGGTGCACGTTCTGTGGCAAATGCGTGCATGTCTGCCCGAACAATGCAAAGAAGATAAGGGACGATGTATCCAGGGTGAAACTGGCGTTGAGCTCCGGCAAGAAGGCGATCTGTTCGATCGCTCCGAGTTTTTCCTCGGAGTTCAGAGGGCAGGAGGAGAAGCTTCTGTATGCATTGAAGCTCCTTGGGTTCGATGCGGTGAGCGAGACTGCCATCGGGGCTCATCTGGTCTCCCAGGCAATCGACAAGTATATCGACAGCCATGACGGTGAGTGCTCATGGATAGGAACGGCATGCCCGTCGGTGGTGGAGCTTGTCAAGAAATACTATCCCGGAAGCGTCGGCCGTCTGGCACCGGTTCCAAGCCCTTTGCAGGTCCACAGCGCTTATCTGCGCAAGCTCTATGGGCAGGATATCATCATTGTGTTCATAGGCCCGTGCGTGGCGAAGAAGCATGAGGCGGACTCCAACCCGGGATATCCCGACTTCGCCCTGACGTTCACGGAGCTCAAGAGATGGCTTGCGGGCGCCGATATCGATCTTGATACGCTCGAGGTAAAGGAGAAGGTGGAGTTCGTGCCGGCCAAGGCGGGAATGTCCAGCCTGTATCCGATAGAGGGCGGACAGATAAACACCAGCAGGCACTGGTCGAAGGATCCGATACATCCGCGCGCAGTCGCGCTCTCCGGTATGGACCAGGTCCTTTCCGCACTTGGAGATCTGCATGAGCCTACTGCGTTCCTTGAGCTTCTCGGTTGCGACGGAGGCTGCGTGAACGGGCCGGGAACCGACCGCGATTATTCGATAGCTTTCAGAAAGAAGGCCAGCAGCGACTATACCGTCAGAAGACTTTCCAACGACAATCTTTTCACCGGGGACGATGAGTTCGCCTCCCTAATCCTCGAGCAGGGCTACGGAATCATAGGTGCATCCCAGCCGGGCAGGGAGGACTCGTTCCACAAGTCATATTCGGAGGATGATATAAAGAGGGCCTTGGTCGAGCTTGGAAAGCTGACGAAGGCGGACGAGCTCAATTGCGGCGGCTGCGGATATTCCACATGCCGTGAGATGGCCATGGCTTATCTTGACGGCATGGCCGAGATCGAGATGTGCGTCACAAAGATGCGCAAGGAGGCCCAGAGCAAGGTCGATGTCCTGCTCAGGACCATACCGATGGGTGTCGTGATTGTCGACAGCGATCTGAAGATAGCCGATTGCAATATCCAGTTCCTGGATCTTTTCGGCGACATGGAGGAGGGGTTCATCGATCAGAGCATGCTGTCCCTGGTCAGGGGCCTTCCTGTCGAGCGGTTCGTCCCGTTTTCCGACAAGTTCCGCGATCAGTTCTTCCTTTCACATCCAGGCTCGTACAGGATGCATTATAAGGACAAGTTCATCCGGGTCACGTTCTTCCTGGTCGAGAAAAAGAGGCTGCTCGGAGCGATGTTCGACGATATCACGAATCCGACGATAAAGAGGGAGACCGTTGTGAAGAAAGCGGAGGATGTCATCCAGAAATCCCTCGAGACGGTCCAGCAGATCGCATCGCTGCTCGGAGAGAATGCGGCAGAGACGGAGATCATGCTCAACTCCCTCATTGATGCCTTCAGCGTTCATTCCTCGTCCGATCAGGACAAGGATTTCACCTTGGAGGACGACAGGGATCTGACATGAACAATATCTTCATCGACGTGGATTATGCACAGATTTACAAACATGGGCAGAAGATAGGGGGTGACGTGTTCCTCCTTTCCAGGAACCCTGACAACAACCAGATTGTCGCGACGCTGTCCGACGGTCTCGGAAGCGGTGTCAAGGCAAATGTTCTTGCCTCCCTGACTGCGCACATGGCCCACAAGCTGTCCTTTTCCCCGATAGACCTGAACCATTCTGCCGAGATCATAATGAATACGCTTCCCGTTTGCAAGGAAAGGAAGATAAGCTATTCCACCTTCACGATTGCGGATATCCGGTACAAGGAGAACATGTCCAGCATCGATGTCAATCTCGTCGAGTACGACAATCCGCAGTCGCTTAGGTTCTCCGCCGATGAAGTAATAAAATGGGACAGGACGAAGACCGAGCTGCAGCGCCAGGGGGCGTTCAAAAAGGAGAATGTCATGCATTCCTCCTTCAGGATGGACATAGGCGAGCGCCTGATAATGTTTTCCGACGGTGTGACGCAGTCAGGACTTGGAAAATCCCTTCCTCTCGGATGGAGGCTCGAAGGTGTGAGGAAATTCGTGCAGGATGAGATCAAGGCCAATCCGGACATCTCCTCCAGGGAGCTTTCCCATGCCATAGTGCATAAGGCATGGTCGCTCGATGGACTTTCGAGCAAGGATGACATCACCTGTGTGGTTGTCTACATAAGGCGCCCGAGACGCACGCTCATCGTTACCGGGCCGCCGTTCACAAAAGAGGCGGACGAGGTCCTTGGCGAGAAGATACGTTCCTTCGACGGAAAGAAGATCGTCAGTGGGGGCACCACTGCTCAGATTGTGTCCAGGCTGTTCGGAAAGAAGATAAGCGTCGATCTCTCATGCTGGTCGCCCGATGTACCCCCGTCCTCGAAGATGGAGGGGATCGACCTTGTCACGGAGGGTATGCTCACTTTGAGCCGCGTCGTGTCCATTCTTGAGAAGAAGCAGAACATAGCCGAGCTTCCGAACGATCCCGCCAAGAAGTTCGTCGAGATCCTTCTGGATTCGGACCAGGTCCATTTCATAGTCGGGACAAAGATCAACGAGGCCCACCAGGATCCGAACATCCCGGTTGAGATCGGAATCCGCAGAACAATAATCGCGCGTCTGAGGAAGGCGCTCGAAGATAATTATATTAAAGAAACTTCGTTAGAATATCTGTAGGAGGATAAGTATGAAGAAGTCGAAAGTGAAAGTGAGAATCTGTTTGGGTACGGCCTGTTTCGTACAGGGTGGGGCGGACCTCCTGCTCTACAATGATTTCCTCGATCCGGCCATCCTCGCCGATTGCGAGATCGAGGGATGTTCCTGCCTTGAACAGTGCAAGGTCGGAGGTGGTGCCGCTCCGTTCGTTGAGATCAACGGTGTCATCCACGACGGTGTGACACAGGAGAAATTCTGTAAGCTTCTTGCGGAGGCAGTGAAAGAATGATCGATATAAACAACCAATATACTCTGATGAAGAGAAAGATCGATATGGAAGTGGTCCGCCAGTTTTTCAACGACACACTTATAAGCGAAGTGGACAAGCTTCCTATCCGCATCATTCCCAAAGATAGAGTACCTTCGCGTTGTTGTATCTACAAGGAAAGGGCTCTTGTCCGCTATAGGATCCTCAGCCTGCTCGGCGTCGATCTGGAAAAGGATGATGACGAGTTCAAGCCGCTTGCCGATTATGTCAAAGATGTGATGGAGAAGGATGAGCCGAACCTTCCTCTCCTCACCACCATCAAGAGCGGCTGCTACGGATGTCCGAAGGATCAGTACAGGGTTTCGGATGCCTGCCGCGGATGTTTTGCCCGTCCTTGCATGGCCAACTGCCCGAAGAACGCCATAGTGTTCATCAACGGACAGGCCCATATCGATGAGGAAAGATGCATCAGATGCGGCAAGTGCATGGAAGTCTGCCCGTTCCATGCCGTGGTCCATATCCCTGTACCTTGCGAGGAGGCATGTCCCGTGGGGGCGATAAAGAAGAACGAGCAGGGATTTGTCGAGGTCGACCATTCCAAATGCATAGGATGTGGAAAATGCGTGCGTTCCTGTCCGTTCGGTGCCATTGCCGAGCGCAGCGAGCTTTTCAAGGTCCTGAAGATGCTCAAGGCCGGGGACAAGGTGGTCGCGATGATCGCACCTGCAATAGAGGGACAGTTCCCCGGAACGCTTTCCCAGATCAAGGCTGCTTTGAAGAAGGCGGGATTCGCGGATGTCTTCGAGGTCGCGAAGGGTGCCGAGGTCACGAGCGTGCGTGAAGGCGAGGAGCTTGTCGAGAAGATCAAGGAGAAGAAGGGATACATGACGACATCCTGCTGCTCCAGCTACATGGATCTGATCCAGAAGCATCTGCCGTTCCTGAAGGACAGGTACAGCGATGCGTATTCTCCGATGGCTTATTCTGCGGAGATCTGCAAGAAGGCGGACAGCTCCGTGAAGACCGTGTTCATAGGACCTTGTCTTTCCAAGAGAGTCGAGGCTGCCAAGTATCCAGAGCTAATCGACGGTGTGATAACGTTTGCAGAACTCGCAGCGATCTTCATGGCCAAGGATATCGATGTCATGAAAATGGAGGCCGACGATCTCGGAGATACCTCATCATTCGAGGATTGCAGGGAATATGCGGTTTCCGGCGGGGTTGCCTCCTGTGTGCTCTCCCGTCTTGACGACGCCTCGTCCATAAGGATACTTCCGATCGACGGACTCGACAAAAAGACCGTCAGGCTCATGAATACATGGCAGAAGAAGGCACCCGATGCCGATCTGGTCGAGGTCATGTGCTGCCAGGGTGGATGTATCGCAGGTCCTGGAACTATCGTCAAGCCGCAGGTCGCGCTTAGGCTCAGGGCTGCCAACAAGGCGGCTGCGGCGAAGAAGGCCTGATGTTCCAGCCGTTTGAGCGCACCGGTGATGCGAAAGAGGATGCAAGACTCTTTTTGGAGCTTGCATCCTTTTATCTGCATGACATGTCGTCCCCATTCTCCACGCCTGGCATCCTGGCGAACATGGCCGCCCTTCTTTGGTGGTATCTCGGCGATGTCAACTGGGCCGGTTTTTATCTGTTTGATGAAAGCAGCGGTGATCTGGTGCTCGGACCGTTCATGGGGGAGCCTGCCTGCGAGCGCATAAGACCCGGCCGGGGTGTATGTGGTTTTGCCGCTGCCGGAAGGAGGTCGGTCGTTGTGGACGATGTATCCGCTTTCGAGGGTCATATCGCCTGTTCCTCCTCGAGCAAAAGCGAGATGGTGGTCCCGATCATACTGCGGGACGGGAGGCTTTTCGGCCTGATTGATGTCGATAGTCCCCGTACCCATGGCTTCTCCCAGGATGATTTGTCTGTTGCCGAGGCTCTCGCCAAACTCATTGTTGCACAAAATCCAGTTTATGGTTATTCTTTAGCTAACGGCATTGACGGAGACGAGTAATATCTGATGCTGCCCCTGAGAGGATGTCCATGGAAGCAAGACGTCCGGAGCTAGGATATGAAAACCACTCCCGAGCTGCAGGGTGGAAAGGCGACGAGTATATCCTGCCGTACAACCACGTAAGCGTTCAGAGCGTCTTTCCTTTCGGGAAGGAAGCAAGGTGGGACCGCGGAATTGCAAA
The DNA here is from genome assembly GCA_949293595.1 of uncultured Spirochaetales bacterium. Classification (GTDB taxonomy): domain Bacteria; phylum Spirochaetota; class Spirochaetia; order Sphaerochaetales; family Sphaerochaetaceae; genus Ornithospirochaeta. The sequence continues at coordinate 430,335 of CASFDW010000002.1, forward strand.
AAAAGCCTTTGCAGTTTCGTCCTTGCAATAATGCATGGATGAAGCTGGAAAGGCTTTTTCCATTTGTAGGAGGGATATCATGGCTGATGAAGCAAAGCTGGAGAAGATCAGGCACTCCATGGCCCATGTCATGGCCGAAGCCGTTTTGGAGATCTTCCCCGATGCACAGATTGCGATCGGACCTGCGATCGACAATGGGTTCTATTATGATTTCGACCTGCCCAGGAGCCTCAACGAGCAGGATCTGGAAGATATCACGGCACGCATGAAGGCCATCATCAGGAGCAACAAGGAATTCAAGAGGTCCGTCATCTCCCGCGATGAGGCAAAGGAGATGTTCAAGGATCAGAAATACAAGCTTGAACTCATCGATGCCATCGACGAGGGCAGCGAGATATCGATATACAACCAGGGAGGTTTCACCGATCTCTGCCGCGGACCTCATGTCGAATCCACGAAGGAGCTTAACGCCGACGCGTTCAAGCTGCTTTCAGTTGCCGGTGCATATTGGAGGGGAAAGGAGACAAACCCGATGCTCCAGAGGATCTACGGTACCGCCTGGCTCAATCCGAAGGACCTGAGGCTTTACCTTGATCATCTTGCCGACATAGAGAAGAGGGACCACAGAAAGCTGGGCAAGGAGCTGGATCTCTTTTCGTTGCATGAGGAGGCCGGCCCCGGTCTCGTATATTGGCATCCGAGGGGGGCGCGCATCCGCCAGGCGATAGAGAATTTCTGGAGGGAGGAACATTACAAGAACGGTTACGAGATGATCTACACCCCGCATGTCGGAAAATCATGGCTTTGGGAGACCAGCGGACATCTCGGATTTTATAAGGAATCTATGTATCCGAAGATGGAGATGGACAACATGGACTACTATGTCAAACCCATGAATTGTCCGTTCCATATCATGATCTATCAGAACAGCAAGAAGAGCTACCGCGACCTTCCATGCCGCTGGGCCGAGCTCGGAACCGTCTACAGGTATGAGAAGGCTGGTGCCCTCCATGGTCTGATGAGGGTAAGGGGATTCACCCAGGATGATGCCCATATCTTCTGCACGCCGGATCAGATGGACGCGGAAATCATGGAGGTCCTCAGGTTCTCCCTGTACATGCTCCATTCCTTCGGATTCGACGACATCCACGCCTATATCTCCACAAAGCCGGAAAAGAGCGTTGGCGAGCAGGAGAAGTGGGATGCGGCGACCGAAGCATTGAAGAGGGCTGTGGAGAAGGAAGGAATTTCCTACGATGTCGACGAGGGCGGTGGTGCCTTCTATGGTCCGAAGATCGATCTTAAGATCAAGGATGCGATCGGCCGCGAATGGCAGCTTTCAACCGTCCAGTTTGATTTCAACCTTCCAGAGAGGTTCAAGCTCACATTCGTGGACAAGGACGGTTCAGAGAAGAGGCCGTACATGATACATAGGGCCCTCCTCGGTTCCATAGAGCGGTTCTTCGGAGTGCTCATCGAACATTATGCAGGAGCTTTCCCGCCATGGCTCAGTCCTGACCAGGTTGCTGTGATACCCGTCGCCGAAAGCGCCAACGATTATGCGTGCGGTATTGAAAAGAGGCTGCGCCTGGATGGATTCAGGGCAAAGAGCGATCTTTCAAGCGACAGGATGAATGCAAAGATCCGCAAGGCACAGCAGATGAAGATACCGTACATGCTTATCATCGGGGAGAAGGAGATGGAGAACGGAACGGTCTCCGTGCGTTACAGGAACGGTAAACAGGACAACGGCCTGACTTACGAGGAGTTCGCTTCAGCGCTCAAGGCCAAGATCGATTCCAAGGAGCAGCTTTGATGGATGAAGCGGGCCTGCTGGAACGTCTTGTGAAGGAAGACAGGGCCTTGCAGGTCCTTTCCTGCGCCTTGGCTGTTCTCGAATGGGATCTGGAGACCGGGATGCCATCCGGTGCGACGGAGGGAAGGATAGGGCAGATGTCCGCCCTTTCCCTCCTGATGCATGAAAGGACGACATCCCCGGAGTTCGTGGAGCTTGTTTCCTCTCTCGACGAGAATGACGGGTTTTCTCCTTGGGCAAACGCCCTCATCCGGAACCATAAGAAGAATGTGGAGCGCGAGCTGCGCATACCATCGTCCCTCGTATTGCGCAGGAGCGAGGTGTGCGGACGGGCCCATGATAAATGGATGGAGGCGAGGAGATCCTCGGATTTTTCCATATTCGCATCCAGCCTTGAGGATGTCGTATCCGTCGAGAAGGAGATTGCTTGCGCCTGCGATAGTTCGAAAAGACCGTACGACGTTCTTTTGGATTCATATGAACCGGATATCGGGATTGATGTGCTGGATCCTCTTTTCGACCGTATGGAAAAGGACATCCATCTGCTGATGGACGAAGTTGTGCCGGAATCCATCCCCGTCGATGACTCGTTTCTTTTCAAGGGATATGACAGGACCGGGCTTGAGGCCTTCTGCCGGGAGGTTTCCTTTGCAATGGGCTTCGATCCCGATCGGGGGGCGTTCGGAATCTCCGCGCATCCTTTCACTACCACTCTGGGGCCTGATGATGTGAGGATCACGAACAGGTTCACGGATGCCGGTCTGTTCGACCCTGTCGGCAGCCAGATCCATGAGACGGGCCATGCACTTTACGAGCAGAGATCGTCCCTCAACCCGGATATAAGGGGCACAAGCCTTTCCGGAGGGGTTTCAATGGGCATCCACGAGAGCCAGTCCAGATTCTGGGAAAATTTCCTGGGCCGTAGCCTGGAATTCTGGAAGTACTGGTATCCGCGTCTCGTCTCTCATGTGCCTTCCCTTTCCGAGGTTACGCTCATTGATTTCCACAGGGCGGTGAACAAGGCCCGTCCGTCCGCCATACGTGTCAATGCCGACGAGCTCACATATTCCCTTCACATCATACTCCGTTACAGGATCGAGAAGATGCTCATGGACGGAAGTCTTCCCGTGTCCTCCGTGCCTGAGGCGTGGAACGTGATGAGCCGGGACATAATAAGGTATGTGCCGGAATCCGATGCCGAGGGATGCCTGCAGGATTCGCATTGGTCCGGATGCCTCTTCGGGTATTTCCCATCCTATGCTCTTGGCAACATATACGCAGCGCAGTTCCATGAAAGGATGGTTGCCGACCTTGGAGGGGAGTCCGAACTCGGTGCCATGCTTGAAAAATGTGATTACAGCGCCATTCTTTCCTGGCTGGACAGGAATATATGGCAGAAAGGTGGAATATATCTTCCAAAGGATTTATTATTACAGGTGACGGGGTCTGCGTTGGATGCCGGTCCTTATGTGGACTATCTGGCGAGAAAGTTCAAATCCCTGTTTTGATGGAGTGGTCTGATGAACATACCTAACAGATTGACGGTTCTCCGTCTTATTTTGGTTCCGGTGTTTTTTATTGCATATTCACTGACCGGTTGGTTCGGCCCCGCCATGGCGGCCGTGAGCACGGTGCTGATGCTGCTGTGCTATGCCACTGCCGAGATAACCGATCTCGTCGATGGTAAGATTGCGAGGAGATATCATCTTGTAACGGATCTCGGCAAGGTCATGGATCCGTTCGCTGATACCTTGAGCCATCTGACGTTCTTTGTCTGCTTCATGGACAAGGGAATCATGCCTGCATGGTGTTTCATAATCATCATGTGGAGGGAGTTCGCCATCCTTTTTTTGAGAATGCTGCTCATAAAGCAGGGCGGAAAAGCCATGCCTGCGAACATCTGGGGCAAGAGCAAGACATGCCTATACGCTTTCACCAGCATTCTGTCCATACTGTTCATCGTTTTGGAGACGTTCTTCGATATTTCGTCTTCCATGGATGCCTGGTATATGGCTCTTCATGTCTTCTTTGCTCTGAGCGCCGTCGCATCGCTTATGAGTTTTGTGACTTACCTGAGCAACATCATCAGAACGAAGGCCCTCAAGGGCATGACGATGTAGGCCATGGAAAAAAGGTTCATGGATATCTCCCGGTTCGATCCGTCCTTGGCGGGGCGGATCAAATTCGTTGTGAGCGATGTGGATGATACGATAACCACCGACGGCCGCCTTCTGCCCGAGGCCTTGGACGCCATGTATCGGTTGAAGGAGTCAGGGAAACGGATAATTCTCGTCACAGGTGGGTCTGCCGGCTGGTCGGACGGGTATGTCAGGCAATGGCCTGTCGATTGCGTCGTGTCCGAAAGCGGGGCTCTCCTGATATATCGTTCGTCTGACGGCCCGATATGCTATGAGACCAATCCGCTGATAACGAACGATCCGGAGGCTATGTCTCGTCGTGAATCCGTGCTTGAACGCACGAAGGGAGCGTACAGGCTATCCTCGGATCAATATGCCAGGATATATGATATAGCGTATGAGAGATCCTGTCTTGACGATGCCTCTCTTGAATCGCTGTTGTCGATCGTACGTGACAACGGTTGCCATGCCCTTGTCAGCAGCATACATGTGAACGTCCTCCTCTCATGTTATTCAAAGGCCGGCGGGGTTGAGACCTTTTTCCCGAGAATGAGGGAAATACTCGGAATCGGGGAGGATTGGCAGGATTTCCTTTCATCCTCGGTCGCTCTGGGGGACAGCGGGAATGACGAGGCGCTTTTCAGAATGTTCCCGCATTCCATCGGCAACAAGAGGGTCCATGACTTCAGCTCGTCCTTCGCCTGCCTGCCGGAGTACCATACCATGGAATATGGGGGACGTTCTTTCGCCCTTGTTGCGGGATTGCTGTGTGGGAAAAGTTAATTTTCTGCATTATAAAGGGATAGGAAGAAAGATATTTTTTTCATAATTTTTTATTTTTTATTGTTGACAAATCACCGCGTTTTGCGGTAGATTGTCTTAGCGTCGCGAGCAAGCGGCGTTTGGTTTTTGACAGATATATCAGAGAAGGGAAGAGAGAAGGAACCTTGAGGATGTCCTTCATGGATGATTGCCTCAAGGCGCAGAAGCGTGGTGCTTCTGTCAATTCACGAACAACATTAGGGTAGATTGAGAAAAAGATTTAGCCAATGTTCGGCGAGAAAAAGGCAGGACACTTGAAGTGGAAGATGTCCGCGGCTACGGCCGCGGGATTCGATGACGGAGAGTTTGATC